>JANRMO010000004.1:0-178053 GCA_040981105.1 Nitrospiraceae bacterium | reverse complement strand
CCTTCAGGGCTTCAATGGAGTTTCCTTGTAGGCTATGCAGCTCCGCGCGGCCCAGAAACGCCCATGTCTGGTGGGAGTCGATGGATAGCGCTCGGGAAAAGTCCTCGGAAGCCAATCGAGTGAAAAGGTCGAGGTCTGCGCCAGGGCCCATTCGAACCTTGGTTTCGGTGGCCGCCTTCAAGTACGTCTGGCCTCGTACGACGTAGGGATCTGCGAGTTGCGGGTTCAGTTGGATGGCTTGGGTCGCCAAGAGAACCTTTTCGGATAGGCGAGAAGTCTTGAAGGCCCGCTGGACCAATTCATCAGGCGTTTCGATCCGGACTGGGCTCCGATTGTCGCGGTAGGCCGCCAGTTCATGAGTCAGCTTCGAGAGCTCGGCTTTCAGGGTGGAATTTTCGCTCTTGAGTTGCCGCAGATGGCTGGCGAAGCGGTCCTCCAATTGGAGACGCCGGACAGCATCGGCCAGATGTACGCGATCCACGACTGCTCGGATCTTGACATAAAACGACGGCCGACCTTCGGTGATAGAACTTTCCTGGTCGAGGATTTCGGTCTCGGTGACGGCTGCAGCAATCGTACGAATCACCAATGAACTGGTATGGCGAGAGTCGGTTGCCGTCTCATGTGACACGTCGGTGAACCAGCTCTCCAAATACACCCCGGCCTGCTCGATGGCCTTCTGTTTGGCACGGAGCAACGCGGCCTCTTTTGCCGACACGAGCGTATCTCGGTCTGCCATGACATAGACCGCCTCACTGATAACGGTTCGAGGATCATCCGCGAGAGCTAAGGGGGAAATTGTGAAAACGGTCGTCAGGAGTAGGGCGAAGAGTAGGAATTGAATCTGCATGAGGCAATCGTTGGTAAGGAGGTCGTCCTGAAAGCTTACCGCCCACCCCTGCTTCGGGCAAACCGTCCCAGGCGGAAAGAGGGTATATCAAATGAAGATATCCGGTCTTACAGCGCCGAGTATCGATCGAATACGCGGGAAGTGAGGGAGGCTTATCTGTCGGATGAGTCAGAAGCGCAAACAAGCTTATTGAGTTATCTTGGGAGGGCTGCTTTCGGGAAAACCTGCATAAAGGGGTGGATTTCCACTCGTTCGAATATCCCAAATTGGACATAGGGATCGCTCTGCGCGAACGCTTCAGCTTCCTCGAGAGATTCAGCTTCGATAATGATCAGGCTTCCTGCCTTGTCCGTAAAGGGTCCAGCAAGCACGACCCGTCCTTGTGCGTCGAGCGGCTCCAACCTAGCGAGGTGCGCCGGTCGATGGATTTTCCTTCCGGCCTCCCCATTGGGACCGTCAAAACCGAGAATGACAAATTTCATCGTTAGGCGAATCGCGCTAGTTCACGGTTGTTTGCTGGAAGTGCGGGAGCGATGCAGGAAGCAGCCGAGTCTTTATGTGGCCAGCGATTCCAGAGGCTGGCGACCTTGAAAGCCGCTGGCGATTTCATGCCACCAGCCTATTTCCTCTTCCCCCATCTGCCAGCAGAGGTAAACGATCCGGCCATCCGACCGATGCGGGAAATCACACAACCCGCTATCCAGGTCCTTAATCAGCACTCCGGTCTCCTGGAGTGCCTGGATGCTCTTTGAGAGGTCCTCCAATGTTTGGAGGTAGAGGCCTCCATACGGACTCCCACCTCCGACATCCATCTTCGCGGCGGCCTTCCGGATCTCCCCCCCGATCCTTATCAGCACCGAGCGGGCCGTCTTGATGCGCAAGAATAGCGCCCTCAGGTGAGGGATGAGTATGTTCGCTTCCTCAACAGAGAAGATTCGTTCCGGAGGACTCAGAGGTGCATCATCCATAGAATTCTTGCTGCAAGGGCTGTTTAGCACAAGCCCTGAATGTGGTGCAACGGGTCTCGCAAGCGGGAGTCGGTGTATCCCTATTTCAGAATATTCCAGCGAGACGACACCCTGCGGGCAGTTTTTTCGGTCTGCTACTTGACATTGCAGTATCTCAGCGTTAGCATGAAACTGATCGTACTTACCGGACACTGATTACCCCAACCGTCTTACTTAAGCCAACTCTTCGGAGTCGATTTCGCGATCAACAATTCGGGGAAGCCGGAAGGCTCCTGAGGTATGAGGGTTCGTGCAGTGCCATCCGCGACTGCACTCAGTGAGCAAACGACAGCAAGTATCATGGGCTTGTGCAGGCAACCGGCCGCTTGTCATTCAATTCCCAAATCAAATACCTCTCAACCCTAGCCAGGCCATACATAGACCCAAACTCTAGCCGAGGCGAACCACCTAAACTTCTGAAACTATCAATAGTATTAATGGTTTGTTGGATAAATCCGAAAGCAATCCGGTCATGTGAGATCAGTCGTTATCGTTGTTACCTTTTCATATTATTCACGTCCTATTACGTGCAGCAGCACGAGCGGGGTAGTGTGACCTGCCAAGGGGGAATGTATGCATTTGGCTGAATTGAAGCAAAAGTCGATCGCCGATCTGAACGAAGTGGCCCGCGACCTGAAAATCGAGAATGCGGCCAACTTGCGCAAGCAGGAGCTGATCTTTGCCATCCTGCAAGCTCAAACCGAGAAGAACGGCGTGGTGTTTGGAGAGGGCGTGTTGGAAACCCTTCCGGATGGATTCGGTTTCTTAAGGGCTCCTGATTCAAATTATCTACCAGGGCCTGACGACATTTATATCTCCCCCTCCCAGATTCGGCGGTTCAACCTTCGGACAGGTGACATCGTGTCGGGCCAGATTCGGCCGCCCAAAGAGAGCGAACGGTATTTCGCGCTCTTGAAGGTGGAAAAGGTCAATTTCGAGGACCCAGAGGTGGCGCGAGATAAGATCCTGTTCGACAACCTCACGCCGCTCTATCCCGAAGAACGGATCAGGCTCGAATACGATCCGGAAGAGTATTGCACGCGGGTCATGGACCTGACCACACCGATCGGCAAGGGACAACGCGGATTGATCGTGGCCGCTCCACGGACCGGCAAGACCATGCTCTTGCAGGCGATTGCGCGGGCAATCATCAAGAACCATCCTGAAGTCGTCTTGATCGTGTTGCTGATTGATGAACGCCCGGAGGAGGTCACCGATTGGCAGCGGCAGGTCCGCGCGGAGGTGATCAGTTCGACGTTCGACGAACCGGCGCAGCGCCATGCCCAGGTTGCGGAAATGGTCCTGGAAAAGGCCAAGCGGCTAGTCGAGCACAAGCGGGATGTGGTCGTTCTCCTGGACAGCGTCACTCGGCTGGCGCGGGCCTATAATACGATCGCGCCGCCGAGCGGCAAGGTGTTGTCCGGCGGGTTGGATTCCAACGCATTGCAACGCCCGAAGCGCTTCTTCGGCGCTGCTCGCAACATTGAGAACGGCGGGAGTCTGACGATCATGGCCACTGCGTTGGTCGATACGGGTAGCCGCATGGACGACGTGATTTTCGAAGAGTTCAAGGGGACCGGCAACATGGAAGTTCATCTTGATCGCCGGTTGGCGGACAAGCGGATCTTTCCGGCTATTGACATTGCACAGTCCGGCACGCGAAAAGAAGAACTCCTCGTGGAGAAGGATCGCCTTAACAAAATGTGGATCCTGCGGAAGGTGTTGAGTCCGCTGGGGACAGTCGAGGCGATGGAGTTTTTGATGGATAAGATGCAGGGGACAAAGGGAAATCAAGAGTTTTTGCTGTCGATGAATCGCTAACAGGGCGGAGCTTGAGAGGACATATATATGAAGAAGGGCATTCATCCCGGGTATCGGACAGCCTGGATCAGTTGCGCCTGCGGCGCCCGGTTCAGCACGCGCACGACGGTTGGTGATCTGAAGGTCGATATCTGTTCGAGCTGTCATCCGTTTTTCACGGGCATGCAGAAAATCGTGGATACGGAAGGACGGGTCGAGCGGTTCAAAAAGAAGTACGCGAAGAAAGCCACATAACTTCGCAGTCCGTTCGTCATGTCTCACGTCACCTGCCAACATGGAAACGAGAGGCCATCCTGTGGCCAACGGACCAGTGTCGGATATCAAGGAAACCGCTCTGCTCTCCAAGTGGGACACGGCCAAGGCTCGCCACGATGAATTGGTCCGCCAGCTTCATGACGAGGCCGTCCTTACCCAGCCGCCCCTCATTCGCAAGCTCAACAAAGAACGGCTAGAGCTCGAGGAGCTCGCGCAACTGTTTGATGTTAGGCAGGACCTTCTCCGCCAACAGGAAGAGGTTCTGCAGTTGCTGGGCGACGGAGCCGCCGATGCCGACCTGCGCAACCTTGCCCGAGAAGAGGTACAGCAGCTTGAAGCTCGTCGCCGCGAACTTGAACAGCGCGCGTTTGAGTTGCTCGTGCCCAAAGATCCGAGAGACGAGAAAAGCGTCTTCCTGGAAATACGCGCCGGGACGGGAGGAGAGGAAGCCGCCCTGTTCGCGGGGGATCTGCTCCGCATGTATATGAAATATGCGGAGCGTAAGGGACTGAGGACCGAGTTGGTCGATGCCTCCCAGACAGGGATCGGCGGCTATAAGGAAATCATTGTCCTTGTCGAGGGCAAGGGCGCATTCGGCCAGCTGAGGTATGAGAGCGGTGTGCATCGGGTGCAGCGTGTGCCGGTCACGGAGGCCAGCGGGCGTATCCACACCTCCGCTGTCACCGTGGCGGTGATGCCGGAAGTCGATGAAGTGGACGTGCGCATCGATCCGAAGGATCTTCGCATCGACACCTTCTGCTCGTCCGGCGCCGGCGGGCAGAGCGTCAATACCACCTATTCCGCGGTGCGGATCACGCACATTCCCACTGGAGTCGTGGTGAGTTGTCAGGACGAGCGTTCCCAGCTCAAGAATCGCAACAAGGCCATGCGAACCCTGCGCGCCCGTATCGTTGAAGCCGAACGGGAAAAACAGGAGGCCGAGATTGCCCAGCATCGCAAGTCTCAGGTTGGGAGTGGCGACCGGAGCGAGAAAATCAGGACCTACAACTTTCCGCAAAATCGGGTGACCGATCATCGAATCGGCCTAACACTCCATCGCCTGGATCAAGTGCTGGAGGGAGACCTCGACGAAATTGTGGAAGGGCTTCGCTCGGCGCAGGCTCAGACGCAGGCCCAAACGAACTCGCCGCAAGAGGCGTGACCGATGGCCGAATCGCCGGCAGCGGAAACGGGCTGCATGACCGTCAAGAAATTGCTGCGTTGGGGCATCAAGCAGCTCCAGCAAGCCGGGATTGAGTCCGCGGAACGAGAGACGACTTGGATCCTCTCGGCAACGCTGGAACGGAGCCACCTTCAACTCCACCTCGACGGTGACCGGCCGGTCTCGGCGGTTCGGTATGAGCGGGCGGAAGCTCTCCTGCGTCGGCGGGCTGCACGAGAGCCGCTTCAGTATCTGCTGGGCAGCCAAGAGTTTTGCGGCCGTGCCTTCGCCGTCACGCCGGCCGTCTTGATCCCTCGCCCAGAGACGGAATTGCTGGTGGAGGAAGGCGTGCGCTGGATGGCGACGATGCCCGATCTCCTGATCGCAGATGTGGGAACCGGCTCCGGGTGTATCGCGGTGAGCCTCGCCTTGGGCTTGCCGCGGGCGAAAATTTTCGGGATCGATTGTTCGTCGGCTGCGCTCCACGTAGCCCATAAGAACTTGATTCGGCATGGAGTTGCTGACCGTGTGAGGCTGCTTGAAGGAGATCTATTGGCCCCTCTGGAGAGCTGCTCGATGCAAGGGCGATTGACCGCCATCCTCTCCAACCCCCCCTATATTCCTGAGGACGAATTAGCTAGACTCCAGCCCGAAGTGGGGCTGTTCGAACCCCGCCTGGCACTGGCGGGCGGTCCGGACGGGTTGGCAATCCATCGGCGACTAGTATCGGAGGCTGTCCGATACCTGGCTCCTGGGGGGATCCTGGCCATGGAGGTGGGAGCGGGGGAGGCGCCGTTCTGTGTCGATCTGGTGAGGGCGGAGTGCGGGTATCGGAACGTTCGCACCATCCGAGATCAGCAGGGGATCGAACGGATCGTGTGGGCGGAACGACATTCCTGATCCTTGAAATAGCGGGCAATCCGCGTCGATGAAAAGCAAAGATCCTCACATGCCAAGAACCATCAACGATCGATACATCTAGTAGGCATGGACCGTCTCGTCATCAGCGGAGGGACCAGGTTATGCGGCACCATTAAGGCCAGCGGAGCCAAGAATGCAGCCTTGCCGATCCTGGCCTCAGCCATTCTGGGTGCGGGAGAGTGTGAACTGTCAAATGTGCCCCAGGTTGTGGATGTGGTGACGATGATCAAGCTGTTGAACATGCTGGGTTGTTCCATCACAAAGGAGGGAGATCGGGTTGTCGCCAAGTGCGATCACCTCCGATCGAGCGAAGCTCCGTACGATTTGGTTCGGACCATGCGCGCGTCGATCTTGGTCCTTGGCCCCTTGGTCGCGCGATGGGGTGAAGCGACAGTATCGCTCCCGGGCGGTTGCGCGATCGGCTCTCGCCCGGTCAATTTCCACCTTGCCGGATTGACCAAGCTCGGGGCCGAGGTCTCGATCGAGCATGGCTACATCCGAGCCAGGGCGTCGCGCCTCACGGGAGCCCGCATCTATTGCGATGTCTCGACCGTCACGGGTACCGAGAATCTCATGATGGCGGCTTGCCTGGCGGATGGCGTGACCGTGATCGAAAACGCGGCCAAGGAGCCGGAGGTCACCGATCTGGCGAGCTTTCTCGTCAAACGCGGAGCCCGTATTGAAGGAGCCGGGACCGACGTCATCACGATCGAGGGGGTTGCTCAGCTCCATGGGGCGGACCATGAGGTCATTCCCGACCGGATCGAGACCGGAACCTATCTGGTAGCGGGCGCCATGACGCGAGGGGATGTCTGCGTGGAGTCCTGCCGTCCCGACCATTTGGAAGCCTTGACGCTCAAGCTCCGGGCTTGCGGAGTGACGGTCGAGGAAGGAAAAGAAACCCTCCGCGTCAGGTGCGATCAACGGACGGTCGCCACGGATATCAAGACCGGAGCCTATCCGGCCTTTCCAACCGACATGCAGGCGCAGATGGTGGCGTTGCTGGCGATCTCGAGCGGGACCAGCGTAGTGACGGAAACGATTTTTGAAGGGCGGTACATGCACATTCAGGAATTACAACGGATGGGCGCCGACATCAGGATCGAGGGCAACCATGCCGTCGTCACCGGCTGCAAGGGATTGACCGGCGCGCCGGTGATGGCATCAGATCTTCGCGCGAGCGCCGGCTTGGTCCTGGCTGGACTGGCGGCGGACGGGATGACCGAGGTGTCCCGCATTTATCACCTGGACCGAGGGTACGAACGGCTGGAGGAAAAACTCGGCGCGCTCGGCGGCATCATCCAACGGCAGAAGAGCGCGCCGAGCGCAAAGCTCATGTAGCGAACCGGCGTATGAACGACATGTTGACCATCGCGTTATCCAAAGGAAAGCTGCTGGGGCAAACTTTGCCGCTGTTCGTCGAAGCCGGGTATCCCACAAAGGACCTGACCGAGAATAGCCGCCGACTGGTGTTCACCTATGCGGATCGGGGCATCACGTACTTGATCGTCCGACCGAGCGATGTGCCGGCCTACGTCGAGCATGGGGCGGCGGACATCGGCGTCGTCGGCAAGGATGTGCTGTTGGAGCAGAACCCGGACGTGTACGAACCAGTCGATCTCAAAATTGGTGCATGTCGGCTCTCCGTGGCGGCTCTGCGGGGTCGGGAGTCGCGGAGCCGCTTATCGTCCAAAATCCGGGTCGCGACGAAATATCCTACGATTACGGAGCGGTACTTCAACCAGAAGGGGATTCCAGTCGAAATCATCAAGCTGTATGGATCGATTGAACTGGCCCCCGTGTTGGGTTTGGCCGATCGCATCGTGGATCTGGTTGAAACGGGCAATACGCTGAAAGCACATAATTTGGTGGAAATCGATGTGATTGCCCGCTCGACTGCACGCCTCATCGTGAATCGGGCCAGTTTGAAACTGAAGCACCAGGCCGTGACGGCGTTGCTTGAGGCGTTGCGGCGGAATCGGCCCGGAGATGACAAAGCGGCCGCTGTTGCCCACGGTGGGAAGCGGCCTAGATCGGCGAAGCGCGGAGCCCATGCCGGCCGAGATCGGAGTCTTGCATGAAGGTGATGGCCTATTCCGACCGGGGCTTCAAGGCCGTGCTCCAGAAGGTTGTGCAGCGAGGGCGACAGGACACGGGAGCAGTGGAACCGGCAGTGCGGACGATCCTCAAGGCGGTCGAGCGAGGTGGCGACCGCGCGGTCTTGCGCTATGCAAAAAAATTCGACCGGGTGAGCCTCAGGCCGGATTCAATGCGCGTCACGCCGGAAGAAATCAAGGAGGCCTATTACAAGATTCGTAAGGAGGATGGCGATGCGCTCCGGCTCGCCGCAGAACGGATCGGGATGTTTCACGAGAGGCAACGGACCAAGACCTGGATGTATCAGGAACAGGGGGCGACATTGGGGCAGGCCGTGCTGCCTTTGGATGCCGTCGGGCTTTACGTGCCTGGAGGAAAGGCGGTCTATCCCTCCACGGTACTGATGGCCGCCATCCCCGCTAAGGTCGCAGGAGTGCGCCGCGTGACGATGTGCACACCGTCCGGCCAGGCAGGGATCAACCCGTACCTGTTGGTGGCGGCGGACATTGCCGGGGTCGACGAGATCTATCGGGTCGGGGGTGTGCAGGCCGTAGCCGCGATGGCCTACGGCACCAAGACGATCGGCGAGGTAGACAAGATCGTCGGACCGGGGAATATCTACGTCGCCACGGCGAAGAAGCTCTTGTACGGTGTGGTCGGCATCGACATGATGGCGGGTCCGAGCGAGCTGCTGGTGCTCGCCGATGAGTCGGCCAACCCTGCCTATGTGGCGGCGGATCTGCTCTGCGAAGCCGAGCACGATGAACATGCCAAGGTCTATCTGGTGACGCCCTCCCGCAAGATAGCCGAGGATGTGGCGCGAGCCGTGCAGGCCCAAGTGAAGCAGTTGTCGCGAACCGCCATTGCCGGCAAGGCGATCACCCGGCATGCCGTGGCATTTGTCACCGAGTCGATGGAACAGGCGATCGACGTGGCCAACGAAATCGCCGCGGAGCACTTGTCGGTCGCGACGGAGCGCCCCTTCGATTATCTGGAGCGCATCCGCCATGCCGGGGCCTTGTTTTTGGGACGCTACACGCCGCCGTCTGTAGCGGACTATATTGCAGGGCCCAACCATGTGTTGCCCACTGGCGGGACGGCCCGGTTTTTTTCCGCCCTCTCGGTGAACGACTATGTGAAGATCAGCAACATCGTGTCCTTCACCAAAGAAGAGCTGCGACAGGTCAAGGAGCCTCTCGTCAGGCTCGCCCACATCGAAGGGTTTGATGCGCACGCCAAATCGGCAGAAAGCAGGTTCGCATGAAGAAGAACGGAGCGCCGCGGCAGGCCGCCCTTCATCGTGCCACGAAGGAGACGGACATTCGAGTTGAATGGATGTTGGATGGCGCCGGTGAGGGTAAGATCGACACGGGCATCCGCTTTTTCGATCACATGCTCGAATTGCTCGCGAAACACGGGTTCTTCGACCTCACCGTTCAGGCCAAGGGCGATCTCGACATCGACGAGCACCATACCGTCGAAGACGTCGGCATCGTCATGGGAAAAGCTCTGCACCAAGCCCTGGGGGAGAAGGCGGGGATCAAGCGCTTCGGGTTTGCGTCGGCGCCGCTCGATGAAACCTTGGCGCAGGTGACGGTGGATCTCAGCGGCCGGCCCTATCTCGTCTACAATGTGCGCCTCCCGGATCGGAAGATCAAGTCGTTCGACCTGGGCCTCTTTGAAGACTTCTTCCAGGCCTTCGTCACGCACGGCGGGCTGAACCTGCATGTGAATCTCATGTACGGCCGCAATCCCCACCACATCATGGAAGCGATCTTCAAGGCGACGGCCAAGGCACTGGATCAGGCGACGATGCCGGAGGAACGGCTGGTCGGCAAAGTGCTCTCGACGAAGGGGATGCTGTAGCGGAGAGGATAGGGGCGTTCTTGAGTTATCGAGGGCAGGGTCCTGAACAGGAGCCTGCCCTTTGTGTTTGGCCAAACACGCTCCAATTACAACCGCTCACGATCTATTCGATCCGAAATGGTCCGTATCCCGGAACCACCGAGCACCAGGTCTTTCCATGTCCGGACAGGTTAGATCTTGTCTGCCGCGTCGACAGAACCCGCGGAGAATAGCGCGGAGAATAGGGTCTTCGGAGGGTAGCGTCTTCGTCGGATGGTAGGGTCGCGTCTTGACCTTGCCAATTGGCTTGTAGACACAGAAAACTGTACGGAAATCTTCCTGGGCTCTATCGTGATTCAAGATGTGGCACTCGCACAAGGATTGATCTATGCATACGTCTTCATGGCCGTCAATGAACATCTACGGAAGTCGTCCTCCCTTTGCGATGATGGCGCGTGTCACCTCAAGAATCAGGCTGGTGCCTATATGTACGGCCATTTTCAATTGATCTCCGGTTCTTACCTTAGCAGGATGCGGAAAGCCCTCCGTTCATCCTTCGAGGGCATCAGAACGAACGGAGCGGTCATTGGATATGCTGGCGTTTTCCGATCGTGTTGAGCCTGTCGAGGCGCACAAATCGAGTTTTTCCCAGCCTGTTGGAGTTCATCAAGCGACGGCAGAATGGCTCACGCTCAGTCGATGATGCGGGACGCCAACACCGGCTTCTGGCGCACTTTGTAGAAAGCCAGATAGTCCCCTACAACCAGCCCTCTGTAACCCATTCTCGCCAGCTTGGCATTGGACGGCAGTTTCCCCAGAAACGGGTAGCTGGAGAAGGTCTGTAATTTCCCTTCGATCAGATCCGTAAGGTTGTGCGTGGCGGAGAGATATTCGGACGCGAGTTGCTCGACAATGTCAGAAAGTGCTGATCGTCCATTGAGAGCAGTCGAAGGGCGTGCCCATCTTTGTTCACGGAGACGCGCTCTCAGATCTTTCATGACGCGGCTGGGTAATCATCCGCGCTCGCTGAAGGCCACTGGGCTTCGGCGAGCGGCGAGCTCCTCGTACGGTTCGGGAGGCCGGTGCGTCCTTCGATCAGCCAGTTCCGAGAATCTCATAGGGTCTTGCTTATCATGGGATATTGGTCTGAGGTCACGGGCCTTCCTGTTTCATTCCATGGCGGGGAGTCGCGGAAGTTTGCCAGTGGCAGGACGCCGCTGGTTGCGGTATTGTTAGACCCTCCATCGGATATGTCACAGGCCATGATCGCCATCATCGACTATGGAATGGGCAATCTGCGCAGCGTGCAGAAGGCCTTCGAGACCGTCGGCTGTCCGGCGGTGGTCACTCGCTCGCCTCAGGTCCTTCGCGACGCGAGCCATGTCGTGCTGCCGGGCGTGGGCGCTTTCGCAGACTGCATGAGCAATCTTGAGCAGTTTGGGTTGATCCAGCCGATCCGCGCCGCGATCCAAAGTGGCAAACCCTTTCTGGGCATTTGTCTGGGATTCCAGGTGCTCTTTTCGGAAAGCGAAGAGTTCGGGGTGCACAAAGGATTGGATGTTCTGTCCGGCCGCGTCCTCCGATTTCCCTGGACCTCCGAGTCGTCATGCGGCAGTCCGCGCGGCGGTCCTGCTGGGTTGAAAGTGCCGCACATGGGATGGAATCAGATCACGATCGAACGCCGAGCGCCTCCGTTTGCCGATCTCGAAAACGAGGCCAGCCTATACTTCGTGCATTCCTACTACGTCGTACCGGCCGAACCATCGTTGATCGCGACCACGACCACATACGGGTTGTCGTTTGCGTCAAGCATCTGGCGAGACAATATTGTTGCCTGTCAGTTCCATCCGGAGAAAAGTCAGTCGGTGGGGTTACGGATTGTGAAGAATTTCGGAGCCTGGCAATGAGGCGGAAATTCGACGGCGTCATCATCCCGTGGACATTTCGACTCGCACTTGCTGTGGCCGTTGGGGGACTTGTCTCGATCGCAAGTGGATGCGGACCGACCAAGGTCAGAGCAGAAACCTCACCCCATGCCGAGCGCTATGACATAAAGACGGTCGCGATACTGCCGTTCCAGACATTGGATACTCCCCAGGTCGTGGATGATCGAATCAATGAACTCTCGGTCCCTACCAGCGCTCGGCGGTCCAACATCACGGTTGGAATCCCGTCCGATGCCCGGCCGACCAAGCAGGCTACCACCGTCGTGCCACCATCGGCCGGCGAAATTGTCACTCGATTGGTTTGGGATCGCCTCAGCCAGCGGTCTGGGTTGACCCTTCGGTCGCTTCAGGAGGGCGAACGGGCATGGGAGGAGAGCGCAGCCCAACCGAAGGACGATCAACCGCAGTCTCTGGCTCCTACGATCGCAAAGCAATTGGGTGTGGATGCCGTCGTAGTCGGAAAGGTGTTGGTGTACCGCGAACGAGTCGGTAGCAAGCTGGGCGCCGATCCGGCCGCGGTGGGATTTGAGCTGCGCTTGGTTGGTTCGGACGGCGTGACCCTCTGGGTGGGCAATTATTTCGAAAAGCAGAGGCCGATGAACGAAGACCTGTGGGGGTTTATCGAACGGAAAGGCGCGTTTGTGACCGCGAAGGAGTTGGCAACCTATGGAGTGGACAAGGTGCTCAAGGAATTTCCATTCGGCGGGCATGAGTGAGCAAACCGGGAGTATTGGTCCATGCAGGTGATTCCCGCGATTGATATCAAGGATGGCCGTTGTGTCAGGTTGCGACAGGGCGACATGGCTGCGGAGACCGTTTATTCCGATGACCTCGTCTCGGTGGCGCAGGGGTGGCAACAGAAGGGTGCGACCTGGCTCCACGTGGTCGATCTGAACGGCGCTGTGGATGGGAAGCCGAGTAACGAGGCCCATGTCCAAAGTATTGTGAAGGTTGCCGGGCTCTCGGTGCAGGTCGGCGGGGGGATTCGGTCGGTCGAGACCGTACGGCGGTATTTCCAGATCGGCGTGGTGAGGGTGGTGCTCGGCACCGCGGCGCTGATGGACCGGCCTTTTCTGGAACAGGCCTGTCGCGAGTTCCCAGGGCGGGTGTTGGTGGGGGTCGATGCCCGCAACGGAAAGGTGGCCGTGAAAGGCTGGACCAGCGTCTCTGAGACTGCGGCGGTCGAACTCATCCGGAGTTTGGAAGGACTGAAACTGGCGGGAGTCGTATATACGGACATTGCCCGGGACGGCATGCTCGCAGGCCCGAACCTCCCGGCCCTGAAAGAGGTCGCCGATCAAGCGCCCTGCCCGGTCATCGCCTCGGGCGGCATCACGCGCATAGAGGATCTCTTGGCCGTTCACGCCCTCGGTCCTCGAATCGAGGCGGCCATTGTCGGCAAGGCGCTGTATGACGGCAAACTCGATTTTGCCGAGGCGCTCCGCGCGATGCGTTCGTAGGATCTTGCACAGGCGCTTACCCATGCTCACCAAACGCATCATTCCCTGTTTGGACGTCAAGGGCGGCCGGGTCGTCAAGGGCGTGAGCTTCGTTAATCTGCGCGATGCGGGAGACCCTGTCGAGATCGCCAAGCTCTACGATCGGGAAGGTGCCGACGAACTGTGCTTTCTGGACATCACCGCATCCCATGAGGCCCGCGCCATCATCTTGGATGTGGTGGCGAGCACGGCCGAGCAGGTATTTATGCCCTTGACGGTCGGCGGAGGTATCCGCAGCCTGGATGACATTCGCGCGTTGCTGGCGGCCGGAGCCGACAAGGTCAGTATCAATACCGCGGCCGTCGCGTCACCGGATTTCGTCCAGGCCGCGGCGGGCCGATTCGGAACGCAATGTATCGTGGTTGCGATCGATGCCAAACATGCGAGTTCCGGCCATCCGGACTCATGGGAGGTCTATACCCATGGGGGACGCCGTCCCACCGGTCTGGATGTCGTCGAGTGGGCCAAGCGGATGGAGGCCTACGGGGCCGGTGAGATTCTGCTGACGAGTATGGATCGAGACGGCACGCAGGCCGGGTATGACATCGATCTGACTCGGACCGTGTCCCGGGCTGTCTCGGTTCCGGTCATTGCCTCCGGCGGGGTCGGCACCTTGGAGCATCTCTACCAGGGCCTGACCGATGGGATGGCCGATGCGGTATTGGCGGCTTCCATTTTTCACTATCGCACCTATACGATCCCTGAGGCCAAGGCCTACTTGGCTGAGCGCGGGGTGCCGGTGCGCGTGGTCGCAGAGGTCAAGCCGGTAGGTCTATGATAACCGGTTGCGAGAACGGGTCGGTATCGGAGCGTTCGGAAGTCTGATGGGGAAGGACGAGCGAGAGTTACAGTTCGACGATCGCGGGCTCATCCCGGCCATCATTCAGGATTGGCGGGACGGGTCCGTGTTGATGCTGGGCTATATGAACCGGGAGGCGTTGGATCGAACTAGGTCCACCCGCTCCGTCCATTTCTGGAGTCGCTCTCGGCAGCGGCTGTGGGAAAAGGGTGAAACCTCGGGTCATCGGTTGATCGTGCGGGATCTCTTTGTCGATTGCGATCAGGATACGATTCTCGTGAAGGCCGAACCGGTCGGCCCGACCTGCCACACGGGCGAGCGGAGCTGCTTTTTCACCGAACTGGAGGGGAGTGAGGGACGGGACCGGAACACCTCCGCCGCGTTGGGCGGAATCTTGGAACGGATTACGGAGACGGTACGAGAGCGGCGCGCGAATCCACGCGCTGACTCCTATGTGTCCAGGCTTCTGGAAGGGGGACCGGATCGGTTTCTCAAGAAGGTGATCGAGGAGGCCGGTGAGGTCCTGCTGGCCGGCAAGAACGCCAAGCGAGAGGAGATTGTTTACGAGGTTGCCGATCTGCTCTTCCACACCCTGATCGTGCTGGAGGCCAATGGGATCCCCATCCACGACGTCTATCGGGAACTGGCTGCCCGCCATGGCAAGTCGGGTCTTCGTCCGACTCCACCTCAGGAAGGAGGTACGAGTGAGTGACTGCCTGTTCTGTCGGATTGCTGCGGGAAGCCTTCCCGCCAAGATCGTCCACCAGGACCCACAATGCGTCGCCTTTGAAGACCTCCACCCTCAGGCTCCCACGCATATCCTCATCATTCCCAGGAAGCATGTCAGTTCGCTCCGTGAATGTGGCGACGAAGACCAGAGCCTGCTAGGCCATCTGTTGCTAACTTGCGCCATGGTCGCCCGTCAAAAGGGTTTATCGGAGCATGGCTATCGCATCGTGGCGAACAGCGGCCGAGACGGTGGCCAGACCGTGTTTCATCTTCACTTCCATATACTCGGCGGACGGGCCATGACCTGGCCGCCGGGCTAGCAGGATGGTGAAAAAGACCGCCAGCGGCGGATGCCTCTGACGATTTCAGGGGGCGAAAGGATTTTTCGGCAGCCCGCGAGAGCGCCATCTGCATTAGAAACGATAACTTCTCAATATATGCCATGCGGGCTGGCCGTTGGGAATCATGCGTCACCCCCTCCCCAGCAAGACCATCCTCTCATTGACAGTCCTCCCGCTCGTTTGTTAGCCTGAACGGTCAATTCTTGCCTCTCTTTCACTTTGACCGGGGTGAGCCGCTGAAAATTGTTGGCTGGCTCCGGGCTTGCGCAGCTCGGAAGGTTCGCTCACGGTGAGTCGAGGGCCTATTCCAGACGCCATTTTGGCCCAAATTAAGGAACGGCTCGACATCATGGATGTGGTGTCGAGTCACATGACCCTGACACGCACGGGGCAGAACTTCAAAGCCTGTTGTCCCTTCCACGACGAACGCACTCCCTCTTTCACGGTCAGTCCCGGGAAGCAACTATTTCACTGCTTCGGATGCGGGGCCGGCGGTGACGCCATCAAGTTTTTCATGATAGTGTCCGGTCTCACCTTTCCCGAAGCGGTGCGCGAACTTGGGCGGCGTGTTGGAGTCCAGGTCCCTGAGGTCTCCGGGACCGAAACCGACCAAGATGCACAACGACGGAGGCGGTTGGAGTCGGTCAACCAGGCTGCCGCGGGGCATTTCCGACATACCTTGAGCGAGCCGGCTATGGGCCAGCCGGGGCGCGACTATTTGAAAACTCGTGGCATCGGTCAGGCTGTTGCAGATCAGTTCGGCCTCGGTTATGCCATGCCGGATTGGGAACGATTGTTCCGCTCCCTGATGAAGGACGGCTTCTCCGAGGCGGAAATCTGCGAGGCCGGTCTGGCGGTTCCCAGAAGCAGCGGAACTCGCACCGCGGCTGCGGCTGGCGGCTGTTATGACCAGTTCCGGGGTCGTGTGATATTTCCAATCACCGACCTCCGCCGGCGAGTAGTTGGGTTCGGCGGAAGGGTGGTAGGGCAGGGCGAACCCAAGTACCTTAACTCCAGGGATACGCCGCTTTTCAAGAAGGGCCAAACCCTCTATGCGCTCGATGTGGCCTATGAGGCGGCCAGCCGCGAACGGACCCTGATTATTGTCGAAGGGTACTTCGACGTGATCGCGCTCCACCAGGCCGGTATCCGGACAGCGGTGGCGACATTGGGGACGGCGTTGACCCCCGAGCATGTGCGCACGGTGCGTCGCTACGCAAACCGTGTGGTCCTGTTGTTCGACCCGGATGCAGCCGGTGTGCGCGCGGCTTTGCGTACGTTAAACCTGTTTGTGGATACCGGGTTGGCGGTCAACGTGGTCAGTCTGCCTGACGGACATGATCCCGATACGTTTGTGCGATCTCATGGACCGGAAGGATTCGCTCGCTTGCTCGAGCGATCGCCCAGTCTCTGGGATTTTGCGCTTGATCAAAGCCTGCGACAAGCGGCCTCCGGCCGGATCGAAGAAAAGGTGCGAGCGTCGGACTCCGTGGTGGAGATTATTCAAAAAATCAGTCATCCCGTCGAGAAGGCCGAGCGGCTGAGGCAGGCGGCGGAACGACTGGGGATCAGCGAGCAGCGGCTTGCCGAACGCTATGTGTCCATCCAGAAAGGCGCCAGAGGGAACCGTGCCTCCTCATCCGGTGTGGCTGCGCCCAAGTCGAACGCGACGATCAACCCGGAAGAGCGGGAATTCGTCCACCTGCTCCTGCACGGCCACTGTTCAGCGAAGGATCTCACCGGCTTGCGACCCGATTCGTTTGTCGATCCGGCCGCGCGCTCGATCGTCGAGGCGGCGCTCCGGCACCGTGGAGCGGACGGACGGCTGCTGCTCAGACCGTTGCTGGACGAACTACTTGCGAATGAGTCGGCGCGCGTGCTGACGGCGGAGTTATCGGTACAGGAACGTCATGACGAAGATGCGCCGGCGTCGATGCGAGGCTGTCTCGCGACGTTGGATCGGAGGCGCCACGAGCGGCTGCTCGCGGAACTGGTCGCGCAACTCAAGGAGGCGAGCCAAGCCGGCAGGACGGAGGAGGTGCGGACGTTGAACGAGCGAGTGAACGAGTTGCGGATGCAAAAGGCCGCATATCGCTAGCCCGCGCGTCTCGCAAGAGTTCGTGACGTATCACCGGCTGCTCTTGGGCGGCATCGGGTCGTACGGCGGATGCAGTCGAGGTCATCGTGAATAGTGCGGGGTCGTGAACAGGCGATCGGACGTCGAGGAGTGGGTATGCCGAAACAGGAATTCATGAACGAAGTCAAGAAGCTGATCTCGATCGGGAAGGAGAAGGGGTTCCTCACCTACGAGGAGCTGAACAGCACCTTGCCCCCCGATGTCGTGTCGCCGGATCAGCTCAATACGCTGGTGACCATGTTCGGCGAGATGGATATCGATATCGTGGAATCGGCGGAGGCTCAGCGCCAGCCGAAGGCGGCTGAATCCCGCGAAGCGGAGGAGGAAGACGAAGGCGAGGCGGGCGAAGAAAGCGAACGGGAAATCGACCTGACTCCTGGCGCGCTCAGCCGCACGGACGACCCGGTCCGTCTGTATCTCAAGGAAATGGGGAGCGTGGCTCTCCTCAGCCGCGAAGGCGAAATCGAGATCGCCAAGCGGATCGAGGAGGGCAAGATGGAGATTGCCTCGATCGTCTACGGTCTTCCCATGACGATCGAATACATCCTGGCCCTCCGCGAGCAATTGAAGCTGGACAAGGTTAAAGTGCGGGAGATCGTTCCGATCTCCGAGGAGGAGTTCGAGGAGGAGGAAGAGGGAGGCGAGCGGGACGACACCGAGCTGCGCGTGCGGACCCTGGAGGCTCTTAATGAGGTTCGGAAGGTCTCGACGTCCTATCGGGGCCTGTGTGCCAAGCTCAAGCAAATCGCGAGTGACCAATCGGAGCAGAAGAAGGTCAAAAAGCATATCGAAACCGTGCGCGGGCAGTTGGTCGAGAAGATCGAGGCGGTCAACCTGCATGCGGTCCTCAAGGACCGGATGGTCCAGCGTGTGCGGGATGTCGCTCACCAAATCCGGACAGCCGAGCGGGAAATTGGGCATTGTCAACGGCGGACCGGCATCAGCGGGGAAGCGGGGCAGGAAGCCCTTCGACGTCTCGGGCGGACGCGGCAGGACTTCCTTGCCGTCAAGCGGAAGACCGGGATCTCTGAAGAGACCCTCCTCGATATCAAGAAGGTGTTTCAAGCGGCCAAGGCGCGGATCCGCCAAATTGAAACCGAGGAAGCCTTGGTGTCCGCGGAAGAAATCAAGGACGCCGTCAAGCATTTGGACCAGGCTGAGGAGAAGGTCAAACGGGGCAAAGCGGAATTGGTGGAAGCGAACCTGCGGCTGGTCGTCAGTATCGCTAAAAAATATACCAATCGAGGGCTTCAGTTCTTGGATCTCATCCAGGAGGGCAACATCGGCCTCATGAAGGCCGTGGACAAGTTCGAGTATCGGCGGGGCTACAAGTTCAGCACCTATGCCACGTGGTGGATTCGACAGGCGATCACGCGAGCGATTGCCGACCAGGCGCGCACGATCCGCATTCCCGTGCACATGATCGAAACGATCAACAAGCTGATCCGCACCTCGCGACATTTGGTCCAGAAACTGGGACGCGAGCCGATGCCAGAGGAAATCGCCGAGCGCATGGACATGCCGTTGGACAAGGTGCGCAAGATCCTCAAAATCGCGCGCGAGCCCATTTCGCTGGAAACGCCCATCGGTGAAGAAGAGGACAGCCATCTGGGCGATTTTATCGAGGACAAGAAGGCCGTCTCGCCGCTGGAGGCGGCCATCCGCTACGATTTGCAACGGCAGATCAACAGCGCGCTGGAGACGTTGACGCCACGTGAAGAGAAAGTCCTGCGCAAGCGGTTCGGTATCGGCGAAGCAACCGACCATACCTTGGAAGAGGTCGGGCAGGATTTCGAGGTGACTCGCGAGCGCATCAGGCAAATCGAGGCCAAGGCGTTGCGCAAGCTGCGGCACCCCAGTCGCAGTAAAAAATTGCGCAGCTTCGTCGAAAGCTTGTAAACTACGAATGTGTCCGGCGATGCGACAGACAGGGCCCATAGCTCAGGTGGTTAGAGCGGCTGACTCATAATCAGTTGGTCCTAGGTTCAAGTCCTAGTGGGCCCACCACCCGAGTCGAGACCGAACAGACGTCGGCCGCATGTCGTAACGAATTCCGCAGGAGACCGTTGAACTCTCATCTCCCTCGTCTGATCGAACTGCAGGCCATCGACCTCCGGATTGCGGAGATCAAGCACCAGCGCCGCTTGATTCCTGACCGTCTAGCCGCCGCCCACGCCCCCTTGCGCTCGGCCGCGGAGGCCATGAAGCAAGCTGCCGACTCGGTCGAGACCCTGACAAAAGAGCGCCGAACCTGCGAGCGGGAATTGGATACACAGGAATCGCACATCGAGAAGATGAAAGCCCGGACCGCCGAGATCAAGACGAACAAGGAATATCAGGCTCATCTGTTCGAGATCGAGATGGCGAACAAGAAGAAGGGTGAGGTCGAAGAAAAAATCCTGGGCCTGATGGAAACGATCGAGCGATTTCAGCGCGAGATGGCCACGGCGCAGGCCAGGGTACGGGAGGCGGAGGCGGCGTACGAACGCGAGCAACGACTTTTGGCTGAATCGGATGCCGGTTTGAGCCAGGAATTAGTTGAGTTGGATCGGCAGCAGCGCCAGGCGGCGACGGCGGTACCGCGCGACTTACTCGATCGATACGAAAAGCTCAAGGCGCAACGGAAGGACCATGCGCTTGCGGCCGTACGGGACGGAACATGTCAGGGGTGCCGATTGCAACTCCCGCCGCAATTGATCGCGGAGGTCAAGCGGTCGGACCAGTTGCAGGTCTGTGACTATTGCCATCGGATCCTCTATTGGGAGGGCGAGCTGCCCGTGGAAGCTCCGGCGACGGCCGGCTCCGCTCACGATCACGACGACGAAGCCGGCGAGTCCTTGTGACTCTGCGGGAAATCGCGGAGGATTGCCTGAGTCGTTCGGAAATGAAGTTTGGCCACCCGTCCCAGCCCCGCTTCGCCGTGCTTCTTGACGATCATCTTCGCCGCCAGCTCCACTGCATTCGACGCCCCTTTCGGGAGGGTGGTGCCGACCTCCTCCGACAGGCGGCGTAATCTGGTGAGAAACTCGGCCCGCGCCAGGATCGACGCGGCGGCCACTGCCAGATCGGCCTCGGCTTTGGGTTGTTGCACCAGCCGGACGGTTTTCCCCTGTTCCATGAGCGCCTGTTGGACGTACCGTTCATCCCCGAATTGATCTGCGATCGCCAGTTCGCAGGGAACCTGTTCGAGGAGGTTCTCCAAGGCCCTGGCATGACCCCAAGCCAGCAGGCGGTTGAGGTTCTTGATCTTGGCATAGAGGGCGTTGTATCGCTCCGGGCCGATGGCGACGACGCGATGGGGGCAGATCACCCGGATATCGTTGGCTATCTCCAGGATACGGCCGTCGGAAATGCGCTTGCTGTCTCTCACCTGGAGCAGTTTCAGATCGGGTTCCCGATCCGGCGATACGAAGGCGGAGGCGACCACCAGAGGGCCGAAATAGTCGCCTTTCCCCGATTCGTCGATGCCGATGCGAGGAATCGAATGAAACCCGAGCATGAGGGGGGGTCCGCTTGGTAGGCCTGCTTGCAGGGCGTGCGACGGTTGCGTACTCTATCAAAGGTCCGCACAAGGGTCAATCGACAGGTGTCGGCGCATTGTACCGGGAGCGAGGTGACGGCAGATGAAGGATGATTTCACACAGGTGTGCAGCGGAATGATCGGGTTGGCAGCGCTGTTACTGGTCATCTGTCTGGGGGAGGCCGGCTGCGTGACGAATCCGTACACCGATCGCTGGCAGCTCATGATGGTTTCCTCCGGGCAGGAAATGCAATTGGGAGAGAAAGCCTATCAGCAGGTGCTGCAAGATCCCGAGGTGAAGATATCAACCGATCCTCGTGAGGTCGAACCGGTTAGGCGGGTCGCGGACCGCGTGATCGAAGCGGCAAAGAAATCCAAGTACGCCGACTTAGCCAATCAGTTTCAGTGGGAGGTCAGCGTCATTAAGGATGATCAAACCTTGAATGCATTCGCCTTACCCGGGGGAAAGATTGCCGTCTATACGGGGATCTTTACCGTGTCGAAGAATGAGGCTGGGCTGGCCGCCGTGATGGGGCACGAAGTGGTGCATGCTCTGGCCCGACACGGCGGCGAGCGAATGAGCCAAAATGTGGTGGCGCAGGGGGCGTTGACGGTTGCGAACGTGGGGCTGGCGGTGTTCGGAGTCGATCCGATCCTCGGAACGGGCGCGATGGCGGCGTTGGGGGCTGGGACGAAGCTCGGTGTCTTGTTGCCGTTCAGCCGCAAACATGAATCCGAGGCGGATTATATCGGCATGCTGCTCGCCGCGCAGGCCGGCTACGATCCCCGCGAAGCCGTGCGAGTCTGGGAACGTATGGCGCAGCTTTCGGGTGAGGCGCCATCGGAATACTTGTCCACTCACCCCGCTCACGAAACCCGCATTAAGCAGTTGCAAGAATGGCTGCCGGAAGCGTTGCCCTTGTGCTCAGCCCAGGGTTGTCGTGCAGGCGCAGAGCTGCCGCCGATCGTCCACCGGTAGTCCCTCTCCGTAAGATCCTCTTCAATCCAGCCGACCATCGGGCTGCTCAATGGCTCGATCCCGGCGGTTCGCGACCGTTCGCCCTGAGCTGTTGCCCACGCCAGGTGAAAGGGGCATGTAAACCGCCCGCCGTAATGCGGTGTCCTCGATTGATCCCGACAGTCACTTCCCGCCGTGCACTGGCCTCTGTATCATTTCCGATCGAGAACGTATTTAAATCGACGCCGATTGTTTCGGGCTGTTGTTGATTGCACCTTCTCCATCAAACCCCGTATACTTTGGCCACGCGTTGAAGAAAGCCGGGTGATCGCTGGTGGACGTGAGTCTGCCGGAGGAAAGTCCGGACTCCAGGGGCAGGGCGCTGGGTAACTCCCAGGCGGAGCGATCCGACACCGGCGCCACAGAAATCAAACCGCCGATGGCTGTGCGATCGTTCGTACAGATCAGGTAAGGGTGAAACGGCGAGGTAAGAGCTCACCGCGTTGGTGGCGACATCAACGGCACGGTAAGCGTCGCCCGGAGCAAGGCCAAATAGGAGGACGAGGCACCTTGAGTGCCGCAAGGCTGGCCCGGCCGAGGTCCTCGGGTAGGTCGCTTGAGGTGTGGGGCAACCCGCATCCCAGAGAAATGATCATCCCCGGCTGAGTGCTTCACTCAGGCGGGACAGAATCCGGCTTATAGGCTTTCTCCAACGCGCCCCTGCGCTGGCCCGCCTGAGCGCTCGCTCTAGCGCCGGCTGTGTCACCGTTCCGCTTGCAATTTCCATCCCGTCGAGGAAGACCACGGGAATCCGCTCTCTATAACGCCGAAGGAGATCTGAGTCCTCATCGATATTTCGCTTGGAGATCTCCAGGTGCAGGTCGTCCTGTAAACGACGAGCCATCCTTTCCACCACATCACACAGATGGCATCCGGGGCGTGAAAGAATCACGAGTCGATTCTTCTCGGTTGTCATGGCGGAACGCACTGTACCATGATGCTGTACCGAGATGCTGTACCGAGAGAAAGGAAGTCGACTCAGAGGGGGACGAAGGTCCTGGTATTGACCAGAGTCCTGGACGAGTGATAAAATCCCGACCCTTAAACTCTTATTTTTCCAACAAGAATTTGACAGTCTGTCACTCACTTGTGGAAGAGCCGTGATGCTCTATCCCGGCTGTTTCACTTGAGGGGGAGGATTTATACATGAAGCTCACAGGAGCGGAGATTTTCATCGAATCACTTAAGCGCGAGGGGGTGAAGACCGTCTT
This sequence comes from Nitrospiraceae bacterium, assembly GCA_040981105.1. Taxonomy (GTDB): domain Bacteria; phylum Nitrospirota; class Nitrospiria; order Nitrospirales; family Nitrospiraceae; genus Nitrospira_G. Next base: position 154,895 of record JANRMO010000004.1, on the reverse strand, counting down.
TGCCCTTCCCGGCGGCGTCGTGTTGAAGATTTTCGACATGCTGCACCAGCAGAAAGACATCGAGGTCATCCTCACTCGACATGAGCAGGGAGCCGGACACATGGCCGAGGGCTATGCCAAGGCGACCGGACGGGCAGGTGTCGCGCTCGTGACATCCGGGCCAGGCATGACGAACGTGATCACGGCCCTGGCCGATGCCTACATGGATTCGGTGCCGCTGGTCTGTTTTAGTGGGCAGGTGCCGACCAGTTTGATCGGCAACGATGCCTTCCAAGAAGCCGACAATGTCGGGCTCAGCCGGCCTTGTACCAAATACAATTTCCTCGTGAAGGACGTGAACGATTTGGCCGTGACGATCAAGGAAGCGTTCTATATCGCCACGACCGGTAGGCCAGGCCCGGTGTTGGTGGACATCCCGAAAGACGTGTCCATGAACAAGGCCGAATTCCACTACCCGTCGTCCGTGTCGATCCGAGGGTATAACCCGACCTATGACGGCAATAAGTGGCAGATTAAGCAGGCGGCCGACGCCATCATGAAAGCCAAAAAGCCGATCCTGTATGTCGGCGGCGGCGCCACCTATTCGGGAGCGTCAAAGGAGTTGCTCGAACTGGCGGAGCTGACGCAGATTCCGGTCGATATGACCTTGATGGGCCTCGGCGTGTTTCCGGGGGAGCATCCCCTCTCGATGGGCATGTTGGGCATGCATGGCACCTACTGGGCCAACATGGCCATGCACTATTCTGATCTTGTGATCGCCGTGGGCGCTCGGTTTGACGATCGAGTCACGGGCAAGGTGTCGGAATTCTGTCCCTTCGCCAAGATCATTCATATCGATATCGATCCGACCTCGATTCGCAAGAACATTCACGTCGATATTCCGATCGTGGGCGACTGTAAGCGCGTGCTGCAGGAACTCAATCAGATCCTTCGAGCGACGGTCAACGGTGAGCAAAAGGACCTGCGCAAGCCCTGGTGGGATCAGATCAAGGAATGGCAGCAGGCGCATCCCCTGACCTATGAGCAGGACCAAAACGGGAAGATCAAGCCGCAACATGTCATCAAGCGGCTCTATGAGCTGACCAAGGATCGGGATCCGATCGTCTCGACGGACGTAGGGCAACATCAGATGTGGACCGCCCAATACTTCAAGTTGGCGAACCCCAATCGGTGGTTGACCTCCGGTGGCTTGGGTACGATGGGTTTCGGATTCCCGGCGGCGATGGGCGCGCAAGCGGCTTTTCGAGACCGCCTGGTGCTCTGCGTGGCCGGAGACGGCAGCGTCCAGATGAATACCCAAGAGTTGGCCACGGCGGTAGCGCATAAGCTGCCGGTCAAGATCATCGTCATCAACAACGGATTCCACGGGATGGTCCGGCAGTGGCAGGATCTGTTTTACGAGGGGCGCTACGCATGCAGCGATCTCGGCACCTCGCCCGATTTCGTGAAGTTGGCGGAGGCCTATGGAGCTGTGGGGCTCCGGGCGTCGAAGGTGTCCGAATTGGACGGGGCCATCCGCGAGGCGATCGAGATCGACAAGCCGGTGATCTTGGATGTGCCGACCTATCGGTTTGAAAATTGTTACCCGATGATTCCCGCGGGCGGATGCAACCACGAAATGCTCTTGAGCGATTCGCCCGAGCTCAAGCAGAAGCAGGAAGCGGCGGGGAAGGCTCTGCCGGAAGACAAGGATACGGTGCTGACGGCGTAACGAAAGTGCTGAGTCCCTAGTGCTCGGTGCTGAGGCAGCAGCGATCCTCAGGCCCAGGGGTCGGGACTGAGCATTCAGGGCTATTTGAAACATGGAACACATTATCTCCGTCACGGTCGAAAACAAATTCGGGGTGCTCTCCCGTGTGGCCGGGCTGTTCAGTGGTCGCGGGTTCAACATCGAAAGCCTGTCGGTGGCGCCGGCTCTGGACCCGACCATGTCTCAGATGACGATCGTCACCAATGGAGACGACCGCATCATCGAACAGATCGTGAAGCAGTTGAACAAGTTGATCGACGTCATTAAGGTGGTCGATCTGAACGAGAGCGAGTTCGTGTCCCGAGAAACTGTCTTGATCAAGGTGCACACGCGCCAAGAAGATCGGGCCGAGGCGTTGCGGATCGTGGACATTTTTCGCGCCAGCGTCATCGATTCCACTCCTACCACTTACACGATAGAGGTGTCGGGCGATCCCAAGAAGATCGAAGCGATCATCAATCTCTTGCAGCCGCTCGGCATCAAGGACATCGTTCGGACCGGCCGCGTCGCCATCGGGCGCGAACCGGTTCGGGCCGTGGCTCCGCAAGCCGCGAAGAAAATCGTACGCGAGTAGTCGCCGCCTGGGACCTATGGCCAGGCGGCGCGTCCTTCACAGCCATCGCATCAGTTAGTCTGGTGTTGACCGAGGAGCGTATCATGAAAATCTATTATGATAAGGATGCGGATCTTCAGCAGATCCAAAATCGGAAGATCGCGATCATCGGCTATGGAAGCCAGGGCCATGCCCATGCCCTCAATCTGAAGGAGAGCGGCATGTCCGTCGTGGTCGGCCTTCGCGAGGGAAGTTCCTGGACGAAGGCGGAGGGCAGCGGCCTCAAAGTCATGCCGGTGGCCGATGCCGTGAAATCCGCCGATATTGTGATGATCTTGACCCCGGACGAAGCGCAAGCGGCCCTCTACCGGCAGGAGATCGCTCCGAATCTCAAGCCCGGTGCCTATTTGGCATTCGGCCACGGGTTCAATATTCACTTCGGCCAGATTGTGCCCCCCGCCTCGATCAACGTGTTCATGGTGGCGCCGAAGGGGCCGGGTCATCTGGTTCGATCGGAATACACCAAGGGCAGCGGTGTGCCCTGCCTCCTGGCAATTCACCAAGATCCGAGCGGCACGACCAGGCAAGTGGGCTTGGCCTATGCCAGCGCGATCGGTGGCGGCCGGGCCGGCGTGATCGAAACCACGTTCCGCGAAGAGACCGAGACCGATTTGTTCGGTGAACAGGTCGTCCTGTGCGGCGGCCTCACGGCGCTGATCCAGAACGGGTTTGAAACTCTGGTGGAAGCCGGGTATTCCCCGGAGATGGCCTATTTTGAATGCCTCCATGAAGTGAAACTGATTGTCGATCTGATCTATGAGGGCGGTATCGCCAACATGCGCTACTCGATCAGCACCACGGCGAAATATGGCGACATCACCCGCGGGCCTCGCATCGTCACGGACGAAACGAAGCGGGAGATGAAACAAATCCTCTCGGAGATCCAAAGCGGGCAGTTCGCCAGAGAATGGGTTTTGGAGAATCAGGCGAACAGGCCGGTGTATAATGCCTTGTTGGCCAAGGGAGAGAGGCATCCGATCGAGCAGGTCGGCGCCAAGCTTCGGGCCATGATGCCGTGGCTCAAGAAGGGTAAGCTGGTCGATAAATCCAAAAACTAGGGGGATGTTGAAAACGTCCGCCAGCCGGGTACACGCCTTGGGAGTGATCGTATCGCTCAGAGGCCTAACATACAGAACCAAGTATGCCTCGCTCGTTCAGTCACTGCGGCTTTGCCCGAGGGAAAGTGCATCTCGACGCTCCAGGATTGAGCGAGTGAGAATGCCGGCCTTTTTGAACAACCAGCGGACTAATTCGATTTCATCTGCAATAGGATAGGGTTCTGTGGGTTCGGGAGTCCAATAAGGGCGGTTAACGGACCAGCAGGCGCAGAATGGCTGATCGCGCGGTCGGAATACCCATCGTCCGGGAGGGGATGCCGTTTGTGGCCGGTGCGGCGGCCCTGACGGGCGGAGCCTGGGTGGCCGGTTGGACAATCCCGACTTGTCTTTTCGGCGCGCTCACGCTCTTTACAGGTTGGTTCTTCAGGAATCCGGCCAGACGAGTCCCGACGCAGAGTGGGATCGTGGTTGCACCGGGTGACGGGAAGGTGATCGCGATCGATCGGGAGTTCGAGCCGCGCTATCTCAAAGACTCCAGTACACGGGTGAGCATCTTTTTGAACGTGTTCGACGTGCATGTGAACCGGATTCCCTGCGCCGGCGTGGTTGAAGATGTGGTATACCAACCGGGCAAGTTTGTGGCCGCCAATAAGCCGGAAGCGACCATCCAAAATGAGCAGAATGCCCTTTGTCTCAAGACGACCGAGGGTGTCAAGGTTCTATGCGTCCAGGTGGCCGGACTGATTGCGCGGCGTATTGTCTGCTGGCTCACGTCAGGCGCGCAGGTGGCGACGGGGGAGCGATACGGGTTGATCCGGTTCGGATCGCGCATGGATCTCTATCTACCGGAGACGAGCACGATTCGGGTGTCCGTTGGGGATCGCGTGAAGGGCGGTGAAACGATCGTGGGAGAACTCCGATGAAGCCGAATGGCATGCGCGGCGCCTTTGCCAAGAGCAATCGAAAACGACAGGCCATGTATCTGATTCCCAATCTGTGCACGACCGGTAATTTGTTCTGCGGCGTGTTCGCCATCCTCTCGGTCTTCAACGGCAACCATTTGGCCGCCGCGATCGCGATCCTTGTCGCCATGATTTTCGATATGCTGGACGGCAAGCTGGCCAGGCTGACGAACAGCACCGGACAGTTCGGCGTCGAGTTTGATTCGCTGTCCGATGTCGTGTCGTTCGGGGTGGCGCCGGGCCTGTTGATCTATTCCTTCGCCTTGAGCGATCACGGGATGTTCGGCGTCGCGGTCATGTTTGCGTACGTGGCGATGGGGGCCGTGCGGCTGGCCCGGTTCAATGCCACGGTCGCCACCGCGGACAGCAAATACTTTACGGGGTTGGCGATTCCGGCTGCGGCGGGCGTTATCGCCTCGCTGGTCATTTTCGATCTGCACGTCACGAAAATGGGGTCCGAGGTCAAGCCGGTCTTGATCATGATCATCACGCTCGGTCTCGCCTCGTTGATGGTCAGTACGCTCAAGTATCGAAGCTTCAAGGATCTCAAGTTTCGACGGGGGCAACACTTCACCTATCTCGTGTGGGGCATTCTCGCGCTGATGTTGATCGTCGCCTGGCCTCAGGTTATGTTATTTGTTACATTCGCCGGGTATGCCATCTCAGGTCCGTTGGCCCGCATGGTGTCCTTGCTGACGAAAACAGCGAGCAAGCGGGGAACGAGGGTTGAGACGCCTGTGTTGGAAAATAAAGAGTAACGGCGTTGACGAGGAGTAGTACGCGATAGCAGCCGAACCGAGAGAGCTGGTGGACGGTGCAAACCAGCCGGTCGCGCGCAGAACTCGCCTCTGAGCCGAATCTGTGAAGTCCAGTAGCAGATTCCGGGTGGCCCACGTGACGGGCGACAACGAAGGGTGAAGGGTCGGCATCTTCCGGCTCGACACCGAATCAGGGTGGGACCACGGAGCGCGAAAGCCTTCGTCCCTGGGATGGGGATGAAGGCTTTTTTGTTTTGGAGGCTCAATTGGGAAGAACTCCTTGAGGTGTTTCTCCGCCGGCGCCAATGAAGAGAGGCTGCGCCTGCATAGCCGGCGGCTCACGACAAGCGAGGGATGGAGGTGCGCCATGGACAGCCTACGGATGATCCGGATTTTTGATACCACGTTGAGGGACGGCGAACAGTCGCCCGGCGCGAGCATGAACGTCGAAGAGAAGGTTATGGTGGCTAAGCAACTCGCCCGTCTGGGGGTGGATGTGATCGAGGCGGGATTTGCCTACAGTTCTCCCGGGGATTTCGAGGCGATCCGCCGAATCGCCAACGAGGTGGAAGGTCCGACTATCTGCAGCCTGGCTCGGGCCCGTCCGGAAGACATCGATCGTGCCTGGGAAGCCTTGAAGGGGGCTCCCAAGGTGAGGATTCACACGTTTCTCTCCACCTCCGACATCCATCTCAAACATCAGTTCCGAATGACCCGCGAAGAGGCCAAGAAGCGGGCGGTCGAGATGGTTCAGCGCGCGAGAGGGTATGTGGAGGATGTGGAGTTTTCGCCGATGGACGCGAGCCGGTCTGATCCCGATTATCTGTATGAAGTGATTGAGGCCGTCATCGCCGCCGGCGCCGGTACGGTCAATATCCCCGACACGGTAGGCTATGCAGTTCCGTGGGAGTTCGGCGCGCTCATCCGTGGGATTCGCGAGAAAGTGTCGAACAGTGCCCGGGCCGTGATCTCCGTCCATTGCCATAACGACCTCGGGCTGGCGGTAGCGAATTCGTTGGCGGCGATCCTTGAAGGGGCGGGCCAGGTCGAGTGCACCATCAACGGCATCGGCGAGCGGGCCGGCAACACGTCACTCGAAGAGATCGCGATGGGGTTACGCACAAGACGGGCGTTCTACGGTGCCGATACCAAGGTCAACACCGAGGAAATTCTGAAGGCCAGTCGGTTGGTCAGTAAGATCACCGGAATGGTGGTCCAGCCCAATAAGGCGATCGTCGGCGCCAACGCCTTCGCCCATGCCTCCGGCATTCACCAGGACGGACTGCTGAAGGAGAAGACGACCTACGAGATCATGAGGCCGGAATCGGTTGGACTGGTGGACAGCAAGATGGTCATGGGAAAGCTATCCGGCCGGCATGCTTTCCGACAACGGCTCGAAGAGTTGGGCTATCGGCTGTCCGACGAGGAGCTCAATCAGGCGTTCGAACGGTTCAAACAACTGGCTGATCAGAAAAAGGACATCTACGAGGAAGACCTGGAAAGCATCGTGTCCGATGAGCTGGCCAAAATCGCAGAGCGGGTGACGCTCCAATCGTTGCATGTGGAGAGCGGCACGAGTCACAAGCCGACGGCGACGATCGAACTGAATCTCGACGGACAGGTGGTCCGGCGGACGGGCCATGGCGACGGGCCGGTGGATGCGGTCTTTCGGACGATTGCGGCCATGACCGGGACCAAGGCCAAGCTTTTGATGTATGCGGTCAAGGCGATTACCGGCGGCACCGATGCGCTGGGCGAAGTGTCGGTTCGCTTGGAAGAGAGCGGACGCGTGGTTTCCGGCCATGGGTCGGATACGGATATCATTGTGGCGTCCGGCCGCGCCTATCTTAATGCGCTCAATAAGCTGGCCTATTGGGCCGGCAAGGATGCCGCCGGACTGCAGCGGGTCAGCTTGATTTGATGAAGAAGCGACAGGTAGAGTGATTCTCATTTTACGGGTGTTGGCATGGTGACCGTTCAGCTTTCGGACTGTCTTGAATTTTTGGCCGGAGACCACACGAGACTTCGGGAACTGATCCATCCCGGCAAGCAGGACTTGAAGCTCGGGTACAGCCTGGCGCACGGACGTCTCGCTCCTGGAAAGCGATCGAAGTGGCACCGGTTGGCATCCTCGGAGGTCTACTATTTCCTGGCCGGGACAGGTGAGTTTTCGATCGAACGGGAGAATCAGCCGGTGTGCGCGGGGAGCATTGTGTATGTCCCGCCGCAGGCGACGCAAAGCCTGTCAAATACGGGAACGGAAGACATTGAGTTCCTCTGTCTGGTGGATCCGGCTTGGAAGCCGGAGGATGAGGAAATCTGCGAGTAATGGTTCGGGTGCGGTGAGGCTGGAGGAGCGTAGGGCAACAGGGTGTGAGGACGGCAGGAGTCTCGCATGAAGGCAAAAATTGCTGTGTTGGCTGGTGACGGCGTGGGTCGGGAGGTGGTTCCCGAAGCCGTCAGGGTGCTCAAGGTGGTGGCCGAACGACATGGTCATACCTTCGACTTTGTTTCGGCCGATGTCGGTGGGCAGGCCATTGATAAGATCGGTGTCCCGTTGCCGCAGGATACCCTCAATCTAGCCAAGCAAAGCGATGCGGTGCTGTTGGGAGCGGTCGGCGGGCCGAAGTGGGAGGGTCTGGATTACAGCCTGCGGCCGGAGCGGGCCTTGCTTGGGTTGAGAGAAGCGCTGGGCCTGTACGCCAACCTGAGGCCGGCCAAACTTTATGCGGCCCTGGCGGATGCCTCGACGCTCAAGAGAGAGATCATCGAAGGGATCGACATCCTGGTGGTTCGCGAACTCATCGGGGGCATCTATTTCGGAAAGCCGAAGGGCATCGAAAAGATCGGAGGGGTCGAACGAGGCGTGAACACGGAAGTATATACCTCCGATGAAATCAGACGGATTGCCAAGGTGGCCTTCGAAGCGGCGCGCAAACGCCGGCGCAAAGTAACCTCTGTGGATAAAGCCAATGTGTTGGAATCGTCGGAGTTGTGGCGTCGTGTCGTGACCGAGCTTCACAAGAACTATCCGGACGTCGAGTTGAATCACATCTATGTGGACAACTGTGCCATGCAGTTGGTGCGAAATCCCAAACAGTTCGACGTACTGCTCTGCAACAATATGTTCGGGGATATCCTCAGCGATGAGGCGGCGATGCTCACCGGCTCGATCGGCATGTTGCCGTCCGCGAGCATCGGAGCCCAGGTGGGCTTGTACGAGCCGATTCACGGGAGCGCCCCGGATATTGCTGGGAAAGGTGTGGCCAACCCCATCGCGACCATTGCTTCCGCGGCCATGCTGCTGTCCTACAGTCTCCAATTGGAAAAGGAAGGCGCCGTCATCGAAACGGCCATCGTGCGGACGCTGGACCTTGGCTACCGAACCAAGGATATCCACAGTTCGGGAACTCGGCTGGTGGGGACCGGGGAGATGACCGACGCGATCATCCGCAATCTAGCAGGATGTTGAAAAAAGCCGCCAGCATTGTTCTCGCGACGCTCAGAGGCTCGACGTACCGAAAAACGTACGCCTCTCCTATTCGCTCGCTGCGGCCGCGCTGGACGGTCTTTTTGACCATCCTGCGGCCTTTCGGATGTCATCTACGATGGTGGGTTTGCGTGAGTCCAACACGGTGTTTCAATAGCCCGATATGTAGAGGTTATCGGTGAGGCGATGAGCAGCTCAGTCTCTCTTGAATCAGGCATCATCACTACCATTGCAGGCATAGGAGAACCTGGCTGTTCGGGGGATGGCGGTCCTGCGGTGCTCGCACGCCTCAATGAGCCCAAACAGGTGGCCGTCGATGATCGTGGACACCTCTATATCGCAGACGCGGAAAATCACCTCATTCGAAAGGTCGATGCCGCGACCGGCTTCATCACCACAGTGGCCGGACACTTGGAGTCCGACGAGCCAGGCTCGCCTGCCGGAACCGATCACGTCTCGGAGGCGATGGACGGCGGCGCAGAGGATCTCCTGGCCGATCCCGCACCGCAAACCGAGGGACGATTCGCGCAATTGGCGGACCTCGGAGGTACCGTCCGATTCGTAGTCGGCAAGGCTCAGGACGGCGGTGCACACTTCGCCGGGGACGGAGGTCCGGCTGTGAAGGCGCGCCTGAACTTTCCCTCCGCGGTGGCGATCGATGTGGATGGGACGTTGTTTGTTGCGGATACCATGAACCATCGGGTGCGGCGTGTCGATCCGAAAACCGGCATCATCACCACGATCGCGGGAACCGGCCAGCGTCGATTTTCCGGAGAGGGCGGCCTTGCGGCCAAGGCGGCCTTGAACGAGCCGGCCGCCCTGGCGCTCGACGGCCGTGGCGGGTTGTATGTCGCGGATCAGAGCAACAATCGCGTCCGTCGGATCGATCTGGCCACGGGTATCATCGTTACGGTGGCCGGGACCGGAGAGGCCGGCTATACCGGCGACGGCATGCCGGCGGTTGAGGCGAGCCTGGCCGGGCCCAGTGGACTCGCCTGTGGCGAAGACGGGACACTCTATGTGGCCGATACGTTCAATGGCCGCATCAGGGCAGTGGACTCTGCGACCGGCATGATTCGCACGGTCGCCGGCGACGGCGGCGAGTATCGCTATCAAGGAGTGCCCAACGAGTGGTCTACGAGTCTCTCACGGCCGTACGGGATTGCCTTGGACCGGGAAGGGCACCTGCTGATCACCGATTCCGATAGCCACCTGCTGCGTCGCTGGGACCGGCGTAAGAAGATCATCACCCGCGTTGTCGGAACAGGACAGGCACATTTCGGCGGGGACGGAGGAGCGGCCTCCGATGCCAGCTTGAATTATCCGTTTGGGGTTGCCGTCGATCGAGGGGGCCATGTCTATATTGCGGACACGTTCAACCATCGAATACGCAAGGTGAATGCCTAGCAGCAGGCGTTCACCGATCCCGCTCAGGAAGGACGAGACCATGTTGAAAACCAAACCCGCCTATACCGTCGCAGTCGTCGGCGCCACCGGCGCGGTCGGCGCGGAAATGATCGAAATCCTCGAAGAACGCGCATTCCCGGTTGAGCGGCTCGTGCCGTTGGCTTCAAGCCGCTCTGCCGGAGGGACAGTCGGATTCTGCGGAACGGATGTGCCGGTGCAGGAACTCACGAAGGCGTCGTTTGCGGGGGTGGATATCGCCCTGTTTTCCGCTGGCAGTGACGTGAGCCGCGAGTATGCTCCGGTCGCGGTCAAGGCCGGAGCGGTAGTCATCGACAACAGTGCGGCTTGGCGCATGGAGTCGACGGTTCCGCTGGTCGTGCCGGAAGTGAATTCGGCGGACGCCGCTCGCCACCAGGGCATCATCGCCAATCCCAACTGCTCAACGATCCAAATGGTTGTCGCCCTGAAACCGCTGCATGATGCGGCAAAGATCACGCGTATCGTGGTGACCACGTTTCAGTCCGTCTCGGGTACCGGGAAGGACGCCATGGACGAGTTGCTGGCGGAATGCAAGGCGTTGCTCAGTTTCAAGGAGCCGGAGCCGAAAGTGTATCCGTACCAGATCGCGTTCAACTGCCTGCCGCAGATCGATGATTTTCTTCCGACGGGATACACGAAGGAAGAGATGAAGATGGTGCACGAGACCAGAAAAATTATGAGGGATCAGGCGATCCGGGTTACGGCGACCACGGTGCGCGTACCGGTTTACGTCGGGCATTCGGAGTCCGTGAATATTGAGACCGAGCGGAAACTGACTGCCAACGACGCCCGGGCGCTGCTGGCATCGGCGCCTGGCATTCAAGTCTATGATGACCCCGCCCATAGGCTTTATCCGATGCCACTCGATGTGGCGGGAAAGGACGACGTCTATGTTGGCCGCATCCGAGAAGACGAATCGACGGCGCATGGGCTCAATCTGTGGGTAGTGGCGGATAATTTGAGAAAGGGCGCCGCGCTTAACGCCGTTCAGATTGCGGAACTACTGATCCGGTAACACCATGGATGAGTTCGGCTGGGTGGGAAGGATGCTCATGGTTGCGGGCATGCTGCTGGCTGCCTTGGGCGGCCTGCTTGCCCTGGTCGGGAAACTGCCGGGTCTCGGCGACTCGGGCGGATGGTTCGGAAGACTGCCGGGCGATCTTTATATCAAGCGAGAGAACTTCACATTCTACGCTCCACTCACGACCGGCCTGCTCGTCAGCGTGGTCCTGAGTTTCTTATGGTTCGTCCTCTCCAACCTGTTCAAGCGATGAAGCCCCTTATCTCCGGAATGCTGCTGGGTGGCTGGCTGATTGCCATTATGGCAGTCGGGATGTCGCCGGCCGCAGAGGCCGGTACGGGAGGCACCATCCGGGTCCTGTTGGCGGCTGAGGCCAATCAGGTTGAGATACAAACCGACGGAACCGTCCTGGTCTTGGGTACCGACGGCCGGGAGCGACGCCTGCCGTCTCCTCTGATCGTCACCCCAGGGAGTACGGGTCTGATGCTGTCCGGGGCCGCATCGTCGTCGGATCGTTTGACGATGCATGGCGGACGCACCGGATTTGTCATCGGGCTGGTCCAAACGACGGCCGGCGCCGGGAAGTCGGCGCTGGACGGTAATGCAGGGGTCGGGACCCTCACGAAGTGGACCCTGTCTGGCGGGCTTCAGGTCATTCAACATGGTCGTCAGTTGATGGTCGTCAACGAGGTGGACTTAGAGGACTATACGAAGGGAGTGGTGCCCGGCGAGGTCAGTGCCGGATGGCACCCTGAAGTTCTGAAGGCTCAAGCGGTGGCGGCCCGGACCTACGCCCTCTACCAGCGAAGCATGAGCGCGGGCCGAGACTACGATGTGGTCGCAGGAGTCCAAGATCAGGTGTATCAAGGCCGGCAGGGAGTCGATGAGCGGATCCTGCGTGCGGTAGAAGAGACCAAGGGAATCGTAATCGGATTTCAAGGAAGACCGATCTATGCGGCCTTTTCCTCGACCGCCGCTGGACCTACAGAAGATGCGCTAAACGTATGGGCGATCGATCTTCCATATCTTAGGGGAGTCGACTGTCCATTTGATCTGAAGTCTCCCTATTACCGCTGGCGCGTTGCCGTGCCAATCGACAAGCTCGAACGGGCGCTTCGGCAACAAGGGATCGGAGTCGGCGTTGTCGCGACGGTGACGCCTTTCGGCTTCAGCCGGGCAGGACGGGTGACTCGCATTAGAATCCTCCATTCCGGGGGAGAGCTGCTGCTCCGAGGAGAAGACCTCAGGAAGATCGTGGGCTATTCGATTCTGCCCAGTGCTCGATTCGAGATCGAATCGGTCGGATCCGATGTAGTCTTTAATGGATTCGGGGCCGGACATGGCGTCGGCTTGTGCCAATGGGGCGCCAAGGAAATGGCCGAACTCGGATATTCATTCGGCACGATCTTATCTTATTATTATCCAGGCACAAGCCTCCTGCGCATCGACCAGGTTGACCTTTCTCCACAGCAGCCATCGTAATGCTGCTCTCCGAGTTTGACGTACCGTTTGATCCACTGCTGATCGCGTCCCAGCCGGTCGAACCAAGGCACGATGCTCGTCTGCTGGTACTTCGACGCGGAGAGTGCGGTTACGGATCAAAGGAGCGATCGGATCTAACGCACTGTCAAGTGTCGGCTCTCCCCGCTCTCTTGCGAGCCGGCGATCTGGTCGTGGCGAATGACACCAAGGTGTTGCCAGCTCGTCTCCATGGACGAAAACTCGAGACCGGTGGTCGTGTGGAACTGCTGTACGTGCGCCCGATCGGACCCTCCCGGTGGGAGGTGCTGTTAAAGGGCCGGGTCAGAGTCGGGCAGGTTCTTGAATTGACCGGAGGCACGCGAGCGGTCGTTGTCGAGCGGCACGACGAGCGCGCCGTGATTGAGGTTGCCTCACAAGTGTCGCCGGCACGTCTCCTCCAGACCTCCGGTGAGATTCCGTTGCCGCCGTATATCAAGCGCCCTCCCTGTGCCGATGATCGCCGTTGGTATCAAACCGTGTTTGCTCACGCGGAGGGTGCGATCGCGGCTCCGACCGCCGGCCTTCACTTTACCGAAGAGCTGATCGACCGCCTGGGGGCGGCCGGCATCGGCTGGGCAACGGTGACGCTGCACGTCGGGCTCGGAACCTTCACGCCCGTCAGCGCCGAACACATTGAAGATCATACGATGCAGGCCGAGGCCTACGTCGTTCCCGAACGGACAGTTCAGTCCGTTAGCGAAACGAAACGCCGTGGCGGGCGGGTGGTGGCCGTCGGGACAACAGTGATCCGAACGCTCGAATCGGCGGCGAACGAGGAGGGGACGCTGGATTCGACCGCAGGAAGCACCAACCTCTTCATCACCCCGGGGTATCGCTTCCGGGTAGTCGATGCGCTCCTGACAAACTTTCACCTGCCTCGTACCACATTGTTGATGCTTGTCGCGGCTTTCTGCGGGCTTGACGATCTCCGCCGAGCCTATCGAGCGGCGGTTGAGGAGCGGTATCGATTCTATACCTACGGCGACGCGATGCTGATCTTATGACGGAGGGGAGGGTAAGCTAGAGCAGTTCTTTATGAATCTTCACCGGAATTCTCGCCTTTAACGCCTGCCCATACGCAACCATGGCACGCTGCTGCTTCTGAAACAGGAAATCCTGGAAGACGGTGTCTTTGTTGGACCCTTTGCCGGCCTCGCCCTGAGGTTGTCTGGCGGCTAAAGACCGGGCCTCGCTGATTTCTTCCGGTGTGAGCGCTACGGAGTCTCGGACCAACGAGCGGGCCTTATTGGCCAGCAGTTCAGTGGTCTGCATTGATTCAAAAATCGCAGGAGTCAACCGATTGGCGGCCAAGATTCTCCGGTATAGGTCGGGATCAAACTTTCCTTCCCGCTGGAAATCAGTCCGGTTGACGATGTAGTCTCGCAAGTCATCGGGCGTGACCGTCAGGTTCAACTCGCGCGCGACCTGGAGCCATAATCGCGTGTCGATGAGTTGATCGAGCACCATCTGTTTGATGGTCTCCTCCTTGACTTCTCCTTGGAGGTTGTCGCGATAGAAGCGATAGGCATTTTCGTATCCCCTGCGAAATTCGTCGATCGGGATCTTCTGGTCGCCGACCATGGCAATCTCGTTGGACGCCTGCTCGCTGAATCCCCACCAGCCCATGGTGATGATGAACGCCACCGCCAGCACACCCATGATGGTCTTGAGAATCCAGGGGTGATCGTGACTTACTTCGCGGAGCAGTTTGATCATCGCTTCACGTCTCCTTATGGGCTCCAAAATTTCATTTTACTGATCTTTATCCGACCAAGCAAGGTGTCCCTGCACAGTGTGTTGTTCGGTATGGAAGGTCACCACACCTGGGGAATCGACCTGAAAAATCCAGTCGTTCATTTGTGATGATCGAGGGGATTTGTTATACTGCCGGTCGAGTTGCAAGGTGATGGAGTCCTCCAGGACGAACGGGCGCGAAGCCGCCTGCTGACCGAAATCTATCCCAAAGCTCACGTCGTCAACCGTGGGTTGGCTCGAAGCGCAGACCTCTTGATAGCGGCCGCGATCGACCAAGCGGTTCCATCGGTTGGCTTTCTGGTGGGGTTGGCCTACCTGTTGGCGGCTGATGGGATGTCGGGGGGACGAAGTCTCGGCAAGCGGCTGATGGGTCTTCAGACGTGGAGCCCGCGGCGGCGAGAGGCCGTGTCGTTTGGCGAATCGATCGTCCGGAATCTTCCGGTCGCGCTAGCCTTTCTACTTTATCAGGTTCCGTACGTCGGTTGGGTGCTGTTGCTCGTCGTCCTAAGCTTTGAAGGACTGCTCGTGCTTGGGAACGACCGAGGGCTCCGGTTCGGAGACATTCTGGCCCAAACACAAGTTGTGGACGCTGATCAGCTCGACATGCCTGACAGCCGATGAGCCGAGCGAGCCTACATCTAATTCATGACCGTATCGACTGCAAGCCGGCGTGCGATTCGTTGCAGGACGGAGCAACGGGTTCGCCGGTTTCGACGAGCTTGGACAGTCCAAGTGTTTTTCCGGCGGAGACAATGAAGAGGGGCGTTACCCGACGAGCCGCCGGTTTACACGAATTGTGGTATAGCGGGCAGGCTCGCCTCGCGTCTTGACGGTTTCATCGCATGCCGTCATGAATACTGGGGGCCGGGCGGAAGTCATTCACCGATCACAACCGACCAGGGTCGTCACATAAGAGGGAGACACGGTGGGACTGGGAAGCGATCTACTAGGGTGGTTCTCCAACGACCTCGCCATCGATCTGGGGACGGCCACAACATTGGTCTATGTCCGCGGCAAGGGCATCGTGCTGAATGAGCCGTCGGTCGTAGCGGTCGAGAAGAAAACCGAGAAAGTGCTGGCCGTCGGGGCGGACGCCAAGAAGATGTTGGGGCGGACTCCCGGTAACATCACCGCGGTGCGGCCGATGAAAGAAGGTGTCATCGCCGATTTTGAAATGGCCGAAAACATGCTCCGCCATTTCATTCAGAAGGCCCACAATCGTAGCGCGTTTGTCCGCCCTCGCATTATCATTGGGGTGCCGTCGCGGATTACCCAGGTTGAGCAGCGTGCGGTGCGCGATTCAGCCGAACTGGCTGGCGCCCGTGAGGTGTACCTGATCGAAGAGCCGGTGGCCGCGGCTATCGGAGCCGGGCTGCCCATCACGGAGCCCTCGGGCAATATGGTGGTGGATATTGGCGGCGGCACGACCGACATCGCCGTGATTTCACTCGGCGGCATCGTCTACAGCGAATCCGTCAAGGTGGCGGGAGATCGCATGGACGAAGCGATCATGAACTACATCAAGAAGAAGTACAACTTATTGGTTGGCGAACATATGGCCGAGCGGGTCAAGGTGGAAATCGGTTCCGCCTATCCATTTGAGGAACGGAAGACGATGATGATCAAGGGGCGGGACCTGATCTCGGGCATCCCTCGGACCCTGGTCGTCGACGACGCCGAAATACGTGAGGCATTACAGGAACCGATCGGGACGATCGTGAATGCCATCAAGGTGGCGCTCGAAAATACGCCGCCCGAACTGGCCGGAGACATCATCGATCGAGGCATTGTGTTGACGGGAGGTGGATCGCTGCTGAAGGGGATGGACACGCGTTTGCGCGAAGAAACCAACCTTCCCATTATCACGGTGGATGATCCGCTCACATCCGTGGTGCTAGGAGTCGGCAAGATACTCGATGAGCTTGACCTCCTCCGCAAGGTCTCGGTGATGTCCCAATACAGCAGCGTCCGGTAACGGTTCCATCCGGAATGCGGATGGCAATAGTGCGTCTGACATACGGTTCCAGGCGTTGGCTCCTGGGGCTTGTCACCCTCCTCCTGTTCCTTCTCCTTCTGCTTCCGGCCCAGACGCAAGGGATTTTGCTGCAATTCGGCGGGCCGCTTGGCCATGTGTTGGCCTGGCCGCTGGAAGCTTGGTCGTCACTGACGACCGCCGTGACGGATCTCTGGGACGGCTACGTGGCGCTCCGGTATGTCTATGAGGAAAATCGCCGTTTGGAGCGCGAAACGGCGTTGTTGCGCGAGCAGAATAATCAATTGCGGGAAGCGGCCGGGTCGGGCCAACGGCTAGCCGGTCTGCTGGAATTCAAGGAACGGGTTGGGTTCGACACCGTGGCGGCCCGAGTCATCGGGAAGGATGCCACCAACTGGTATCAAGCGGTCTTGTTGGACAAGGGAGAGTCGGAAGGTATCCAACCGGAGATGGGAGTGATGACGCCCGGCGGTGTCGTCGGCCGTGTGGTGAAGACGACGAGTTCCACAGCCGTTGTGCTGCTGCTGACGGACCCCAACAATGCGTTGGCCGCGCTGTTGCAGCGGACGAGGGACGAGGGGATCGTCGAAGGCACGTCGCAACACTCCATACGAATGAAATACATTCCCTTGCTCTCGGGCGTTCGAACCGGAGATTGGATTGTGACCTCCGGATTGGTCGGAGGATTCCCGCGCGGGTTGCCCGTCGGAGTGGTGACGAAGATCGAAAAGGAGGAAGGCGAGGGCTTTCAGGTGGCGGAGGTGGAACCCGCGGCCGATTTCGCGAAACTGGAGGAAGTCCTCGTCATTACCAAGTTACCCGATGCACCGGAGGCCGACACCTTCCAACTTGCCCCCAAGAAAGCGCCTAAGACGACTCCATGAAATTCTGGGTGTACCTGGGTCTCTGTTTACTCCTGGTGCCGCTTCAGACTACCGCGCTGGGGCGCACCGGCACGACATTGGTTGAGCCCGATGTGATCCTGGTGGCAGTCTGCCTCATCGGATTGTTGACGGATGAGCTCGAAGGGGCGTTGATGGGCGTCCTCCTCGGATTCATCCAAGATCTCTTTTCAGCGGGCGTCGCGTTTCCCAATCTCGTGACGAAAGGTCTCCTGGGTATTGCGGCCGGCTTGATCGGCCAACAGGTGGTTCAGGTGTCATCGATCGTCGTCGCTCTAACGGTGGTGTTGCTGTCCTCGCTGAGCGGGCTGGCGTTTCTCTATTTGGCCCGTGGGCATGCCCTCTGGGAGGCGTTTCTCGCTGTGCCGACGCTCTTGTTGCCCCAAGCCTTGCTGGACGCGATCTTAGCCGTTGCGGTGTTTTGGGGCGTCCAGCGGATCGCGGTCCGGTATTACTCACCCCGTTCTTCAGTGTTCAGAGAGGATTGATGCATCCCCTGCCGACTCTCGGCAGAGATGGGACTCACTATGGGTTACGGTACGTCCGACGCGGAATTGGGTGAAATTCAGCGTCGGCTGATGATCCTGCGCATAGGGCTGTTGTTGGTCGTGGTTTTGCTCGGGGTCCGCCTGTGGTATCTCCAAGTGCGCGACGGGGTCTATTACCGCGACCTCTCAGAAAACAATCGAACCCGAACTGTGCTACTCGAACCGGCGCGCGGGCTCATCTATGACCGCAACGGAGTCCTGTTGGCCAATAACGTTCCCAGCTTCACCCTGTACGTCACGCTTGAGGATGTCAAGGACCGGGTCGAGTTGGCGGCGCGTCTGAGCCTGTTGATCGGCCTTGAGCCGGATGTGATTGAAAAGAAGTTGTCCGTCAAGGGACCCAAGCTGCTTCCCCGCAAGGTCAAGGATCGTCTTACTCTCAGAGAGGCCACGTTGGTCGAATCGCACCGGCTGCAACTGCCGGGAGTGATGATCCAGGTGGAATCACAGCGGAACTACCCCGAAGGAGTCGTGGGCGGACACTTGATTGGCTATGTGGGGGAGGTGTCGGCGGAACAGTTGGAGCGGGAAGATGCGGACGATCTGCATCAAGGGAGCTTGATCGGACAGTACGGGGTCGAAAAAACATTCGATCGGCTGCTCCGGGGGCGATCTGGCGAAAAGAGTGTCGAGGTCGATGCGCTGGGCCATGCGAAACGGACGGTGTTTGTGGACAAGCCGCATTCGGGCGATGATCTCTATTTGACGATCGATGCTCGATTGCAAAAGCTGGCTGAGCAGCTCTTGGGCGAAGAAGACGGGGCGATCGTGGCGCTCGATCCGACAAGCGGAGAAGTCTTGGCGCTGGCCAGCCGTCCGGCGTTTGACCCGAACCTCATGTCGCGCGAATTGACGGCCAAGCAGTGGGAAGAGATCGTCCAGAACGAGCGCCGGCCGCTGACCAACCGGGCAATTCAAGGGCAGTATCCCCCAGGATCGACTTTTAAGATTGTGATGGCTGCGGCGGCGCTCGAAAGCCGTACGGTGTCGGCTGCCACGCCCGTGTTCTGCAACGGCGGGTACCAGTTCGGGAAACGGCTCTTCCGTGATTGGAAAGCGGGCGGGCATGGATCGGTCGATTTGCATGAGGCCATCGTGCATTCGTGCGACGTGTATTTCTATACGGTGGGACAGCGGATGGGAATTGACACCATTGCCCAGTTCGCCCGCATGTTCGGCTTGGGGCGGGAAACCGGCATCGAACTGCCATCGGAGCGGGTTGGAATCGTGCCATCTACCGCCTGGAAGGAACGGGTGAGGGGTGAGCCCTGGTATCCCGGCGAAACGATCTCGGTGGCCATCGGGCAGGGATACGTGACGGTCACCCCTCTTCAGATGGCGAGTGCGGTGGGGGCGGTCGCCAATAACGGTGTTCTGTATCGACCTCGGTTGATTCAAGCCGTTCTCGATCGGACCACTGGGCGATTGCAGGAGACGCCGACCCTGTCCAAAGAAACCTTAGCCGTGAAGGCGGAGACGCTGCAGGCGATTCAGAAGGGCCTGATCGATGTCGTCAGTCGGGGGACGGCGACCCGCGCCAAGTCCTCGTTCGTGAATATCGCGGGGAAGACCGGAACCGCCCAGACAGCCTCGCTCCGCACAGGACCTGAAAAAGACATTCCCAAGAAATTCCGAGACCACGCTTGGTTCGTGTCCTATGCGCCGGCGGAGTCTCCCAAAATAGCCGTCGTGGTTCTGGCCGAGCATATGGGCCATGGAGGCTCGGCTGCCGCGCCCCTGGCCAAGGAGTTGATCGAAGCGTACTTCACGATGGCGCCAAAGGCTCCGGTCGTGATCGGAGGAGGCGTGCCGCCCCAGGAACCGAGGAGCGCGCAGACGTCGGGGCCTCGTTTATGATATCCCGCATGATCGACGAACGACGGTTCGATCCTTTCGACTGGCAATTCGTCGGCGTAATCGGTGCCGTGCTCGCCATCGGGGTGTTGTCGATCTACAGCGTGACCTACCTCCAGCCTGGGGCTGGTTTGCCGATCTATCTCAAACAAATCATCTGGATCGGGCTCGGGGCCGTCGCATTCATGATGATGTTGTCGATCGATTATCACAAAATTGCGCGCCTCTCCTATGTGCTGTATGCGATCGTGTTGGTCTTGCTCGTTGTGGTCCTGTTCATGGGCAAGAGCAGCCGGGGGGCGCAGCGCTGGATTCCGATCGGTCCGTTCGCCTTTCAGCCCTCGGAGTTCGCAAAGCTGGTCCTCATTTTAGTGCTGGCGAGCTATTATGCCGCAGCGCCCCGCAGCGGGTGGATGCAGCGGGTGCTGATTCCCGGCGCCATCATGCTTCCCGGGCTCTTGCTGATCCTCAAGCAACCGGATCTGGGAAGCGGGCTGAGTTTCCTCGCCGTCTATGCGGCCATGCTCCTCGTGGTCGGCATGCGTTCCAAGGCGCTCGGGATCATTTTGCTCTTTTCGCTCATGCTCTTCCCGTTCGCCTGGGAGGTGATGTGGAATTCGTTGCACGACTATCAGCGGCAGCGGATCATGACGTTCGTCGATCCGGCCTACGATCCGGGCGGAAAGGGGTACCATGCCTTGCAATCAAAAATCGCGATCGGGTCAGGAGAGCTGTTGGGCAAAGGGCTGTACGGCGGGACCCAAAGTCAGCTCAAATTTCTGCCGGAAGGGCACACCGATTTCGTATTTGCGGTCTTTGCGGAGGAATGGGGATTCGCGGGGGTCGTCGTCCTGCTCACGCTGTTCTTGATCCTGATTTTGCTGTCGGTGGAGATCGCGCTCCGCGCGAAGGATCTGTTGGGATCGCTCCTGGCGGCTGGGGTTGTCGCCATGCTGTGCTTCTGCATGGTGGTCAATATCGGTATGACCGCAGGCATGTTTCCGATCGTGGGGATTCCGCTTCCGCTGGTCAGTTACGGCGGCAGCGCGACGGTGACCACGCTTGCGGCGTTGGGCTTGTTATTGAACGTAAAACGACGCCGGCTGGCGCTGTTCTATTAGCCCGCATGGGTTGGAGTGCCACAAAGCCTCGTGATTCATGTGGGTTAAGACTTTTTGCATCGGTAGCCATTACAATGGAGGCCGCGTGGCTCCGACGGACTGAATCGGCCTCCAAGTTCTAGGCGAGCGGCTTGTACTGCCGAGAAGCGATGGGTGGGATCGTATGTTCCGATGGCCTGTCGATGACGCGCCGTCTGGGGCGCAGGTTCTCGATGCCCATCAAACTTTAGTGAGGAGTGTGACCTATGGGATTGGAGATTGCCATTAATGTGGCGCGGGAGGAAACGCGCGTCGCGGTGCTGGATAACGGTGTAGTGACTGATCTCTTTAACGATCGGGCCAAGCACAAGGATTTTGTCGGGAACATTTACAAGGGGCGGGTCGCGAAGGTGCTGCCGGGGATGCAGGCGGCGTTCATCGACCTAGGGCTGGACAAGTCGGCATTTATGCATGCCTCGGATGTCTGCAGCGATGCGGGACCCGGAGATACGCTGTTCGACAGCGAGGATGACGATCAGGCGCCGGAGGTGCCGCGTCCCAAGCGACAGGGAGTGAAGCCGATCGAACAGCTTCTGGACGAAGGGCAGGATATTATGGTCCAGATTTCAAAGGGCCCCATTGGCACCAAGGGGCCGCGTGTCACCGGGTATGTGTCGCTTCCCGGGAGGTATCTGGTGTTTATGCCGAACGTGGAGCATATCGGCGTGTCGCGTCGTATCGCCAAGGACGAGGAGCGCGTACGACTCAAGGAGATGATGAAGCATTTGCGAAAGCCGGGATGCGGCTACATCGTACGGACGGTGAGCGAGGGGGTGAAGGAAGACGAGCTGCGGGCCGATGTCGAGTTTCTTCATGTCTTGTGGCAGGATATCTTGACTAAACGCGATCAGTCGCCGACACCCGCGCTCATACATTCGGACCTGTCATTGAGTTTTCGGGTTGTCCGAGACATGTTCTCGAAGAAGGTGGAGCGCCTGTTAATCGACGCCCGGACGGAATACGAAGCCATCCGTGATTTCGTCACCCGCTTCCTTCCGGAATTGACCTCCCGGATTCAGTCATACGAGAAGCAGGATCCGCTGTTCGAACATCTGGGCATCGAGCAGGAAATCGCGCGAGCGCTGAGCCGGAAGGTATGGCTTAAATCGGGAGGCCATATCGTCATCGACCATACCGAAGCCATGACCGTGATCGACGTCAATACCGGCCGGTTTGTCGGCAAGCGGGACCAGGAGGAGACGATTCTTCGGAACAACCTGGAAGCTGCCAAGGAAATCGCGTATCAGGTGCGGTTGCGGGGCATCGGTGGCATCATCATCGTCGATTTCATCGACATGGAGCGGGAGCGCAATCGGGATAAGGTGTATCACGCGCTGGTTGACGCGATGTCTGCGGACAAGGCCAGAACGAGAATATCCCGGATCTCCGATCTGGGATTGATTGAAATTTCTCGCGAGCGAGTCCGTGAGGATCTGTTGCGCGCGATGTCGGAGCCCTGCCATTACTGCGACGGGCGCGGCTATACGAAGTCTCCGACCTCCGTTGCCTATGAGATTTTCAAGGAAATGCGCAAGCTCGGGCGTTCGCAGGACCACCAACGCATTGTCGTTGGCGCCAATCCGGCTGTCACCGATGTTCTGCAGGATCAAGAGAGGCAAGGGTTGGAAGAAGTCGAGCGGGCCTCTTCGTGCAAAATCATCGTCACTCCTGATGCCAGCCTGCACATTGAGCAATTCGACATCGCAACGCTCTAAGGGGCTCCCCGCGGCGGCTTTGCTGGGCGGAAGGGTGCTCGGGTTCCCGCATCGCCTCCTCCGAAGGTTCGGCCGTGAACGATGAGTCGTTGCGGGCGTGGCTCACCTTGCGGGCCATCGAACGTGTGGGACCAGCGACCTTGGCGAAACTGGCCGAGGTCTGCGGTTCGCCTGAAGCCGTCCTCCGAGCTCCGATCGCAGAATTGCGCACGTGCGGTTGCAACCAGGAGCTGGCCGAAGCCATTGTCCGTGGAGTGGATCTCAAGACCTCTGCACAGATTGAGCAGGAAATCAGGCTGATTCATCAAAGCCAGGTCGCAGTGGTGTCCTGTTTTGAGGCGGAGTACCCGAGTCGACTCAACCAGATCGCTGACCCTCCCCCGTTGCTCTATGTTGCCGGGAGGCTGGACCCCGCCGATGTTCATGCAGTGGCTATTGTCGGATCGCGACGGTCCACCCCGCAGGGCCGCGCAGTTACGGAGGAACTCAGCCGTACCCTGGCGCAAGCAGGATTCACCATCGTCAGCGGATTGGCTCGTGGGATCGATGCGGCGGCTCATCGTGGAGCGCTGGCAGCCGGAGGGCGCACGATCGCGGTGTTGGGCTGCGGGATCGACCATACCTATCCGCCCGAGCATGAGAAGTTGCGCCGGCAAATCGAAATGCATGGGGCGGTCCTGTCGGAGCTGGCGATGGGCGCTCCTCCGCACAGCTACCATTTTCCTCGACGGAATCGTATCATCAGCGGCCTCTCCTTGGGCGTCCTCGTGACGGAGGCTGCGCTGGACAGCGGCTCGTTGATCACGGCGCGGTTGGCTGGAGAACAAGGCCGCGAGGTTTTCGCGCTTCCTGGATCGGTTCGAGCCGAGACCAGTCGAGGCCCGCACCGCCTGATCAAAGATGGCGCCAAGCTCGTCGAGACGGCGCAGGACGTGATCGAAGAGTTGCTGCCTCAGTTGGACGAGCAGATGCGCCGGCGGCTCGCCGTGCGACGCGACGCGCCGGCAAAGGCGGTCTCTCCGTTGTCGGCGGATGAATCGCGGGTGATCGCGGCGTTGTCCGCGGACCCGGTGCATATTGATGAACTCACGTTCCGCATCCAACTTGGTCCGGCCGCGGTTTCAGCCGCGCTCCTCTCCCTCGAGATGAAGGGCCTCGTTGAACAATTACCCGGACAATTTATTCTTCGGTTATAATCAGCAACTTGTGCGGTGGCCCGGTCCATGGCACTGGAATAGTTGAGAGAACCATGGAAGATGGAGTAGAAGAGAAGGACAGAGTCGCCGTGACGGCCGGAGCGCCCGTCGCCGATCATGAAGGATAGGCATGGCCAAGTCATTAATCATCGTTGAGTCTCCTGCAAAGGCCAAGACCATCAACAAATACCTGGGGCGCGGGTATACGGTCATGGCCTCGGTCGGTCACGTCAAGGATCTTCCGACCAGCAAGCTCGGCGTGGATATCGAGCGTGAGTTTGCCCCTCACTACGTCACGATTAAGGGCAAGGCGAAGGTTCTGTCCGACATCAAGAAGAAGGCGGAGCAGGTGGACAAGGTGTATCTGGCGCCGGACCCCGATCGGGAAGGCGAGGCGATCGCCTGGCATATCGCACAAGAGATCAGCGGCAAATCCAAGAAGAAGAACAACGAGCGGATCTTCCGTGTGCTGTTCAACGAGATCACAGAGTCGGCGATCAAGCGGGCGCTTCAATCACCCGGACAGATCGACATGAAGCTGGTGAACGCCCAGCAGGCTCGCCGTGTGCTTGATCGGATCGTGGGGTATCAAGGGAGCCAGCTATTGTGGAAGAAGGTCCGGCGGGGGCTCAGTATGGGGCGGGTCCAATCCGTCGCGGTCAAGCTCATATGCGATCGGGAGAAGGAGCGAGAAGCCTTCAGACCGGAAGAATACTGGTCCATCACAGCGACGCTCCAGGGGGGCAATCCTCCGGCGTTCGACGCCAAGTTACATTCGATCAACGGACAGGAGGCGGCGATCTCTTCGGCATCGGAGGCCGAGCGCGTGGTTGCCGCGGTACAGGGAAAGTCCTTCGTCGTCCGTTCCATCGAACGAAAGGAGAAGAGGCGGAATCCGGTCGCCCCATTCATTACCAGCCGGCTCCAGCAGGAAGCGGCCCGTAAGTTGCGGTTCACGCCGAAGAAGACCATGGCGCTGGCCCAACAACTGTACGAAGGTATCGAAATCGGAGCGGAAGGGCCGGTCGGGCTGATCACGTATATGCGGACGGATTCGACGAGGATCGCCCAGGAAGCATTGGAGGCGGCTCGGGAACTGATCAGGGAGCGGTTTGGTCCAGAATATCTGCCGGCGACGCCGAACGTGTATAAGACGCAGAAAGCTGCGCAGGAAGCGCACGAGGCCATCCGTCCCACCTCCGCCGTTCGCGATCCCGAGTCCATCAGGCAGTACCTGGAGCCGGATGTCTACCAGCTCTACAAGTTGATCTGGAATCGATTCGTCGCCTCACAGATGACACCCGCAATTTTGGATGTCACCCGCGTGGATACGGCGCCAGTAGGGGTGCCGGACGACTACATTTTCCGGGCCACCGGCACCGTCGTGAAGTTCCCCGGCCACACGGCAGTATATCTGGAAGGAAGAGATTCGGACGCTCCGCCTCAAAATCAAAAGAGCGGCGAAGAAACGGAGGACACGCCGGACGGCAACCTCCCTCGGCTGGAGGAGAGCGAGCAGCTCAGGTTAGTATCCCGCGACGGTGCTGAGAGCGGAGTACTCCCCAAGCAACATTTTACCCAGCCGCCTCCGCGGTATAACGAGGCGCTGCTGATCCGCGAGCTTGAAGAGAAGGGAATCGGTCGGCCTTCAACCTATGCCGCCATCATCTCCACGATTCAAGACCGCAAGTATGTGGAAAAAGTGGAAGGACGATTCATCCCGACTGAGACCGGCCGGACGGTGAATGATTTTCTGGAGAAAGGCTTTCCGGAGCTGCTCAACGTGGATTTCACGTCGCAAATGGAGCAAGAGCTGGACGAAGTCGAGGAAGGCAACAAGGGATGGGTGGACGCAGTTCGAGACTTCTACAATCCATTTACGCGTGACATGCAAATCGCGGAGCAGATTCCCGGTCCCAAAGATATCGTCGAGCCGCCCACAAACATTCCGTGCGATCGCTGCGGGCGGATGATGATCATCAAATGGGGGCGTAACGGGAAGTTTCTGGCTTGTCCCGGTTACAATGAAGATCCGCCTTGCAAAAACACCCAGAATTTTGAGCGTTTGCCGGACGGAACGATCAAGATTGTTCCCAAGGAAGAGATCACCACCGGCGAGCAATGTGAAAAGTGCGGTAGCCCGATGGTCATCAAGAGCGGCCGCTTCGGGAAATTCCTGGCCTGTTCCGGCTATCCGGGGTGCAAGACTACGCGGGCGCTTTCGGTCGGAGTCAAATGCCCCGCTTCCGGATGCGACGGAGATTTGGTCCAGAAGCGAACGCGAAAGGGCCGAGTCTTCTACGCCTGCTCGCGCTATCCCAAATGCGAGTACGCCCTCTGGGATCGTCCGGTGCAGAAGGCCTGTCCGAGTTGCAGCGCTCCCTTTCTCGTCGAAAAAGTCGGCAAGGACGCCACCACGGTCCGCTGCGTCAACGCCGAGTGCGGGTATAAGGAAGCCAGCTAGACCATTCCGATCCCCTCCCTTTTTCATCGTCCATCCTCACACTTCTTGCGCATGGAGTCGCCCGACGAATGGCCTTCGCGCGTCTCTTGTTCTCATCTCGAATCGCGTGATCTTGAGAACAAGTTTCAATGATAGTAAGTTCTACCTATAAATGCTATTGACCTGTTCGTCCGTTCCATCGATAATGGGGCACGTGATGCTCGTCGCACTTCCCATCATAAAGAAAAGGAGGCTGATCATATGAAAGCGAAAGAAGGGGTGATCGATATTCTTAATAAAGTCTTGACGGCGGATCTCACCGCGATCAACCAATATTTTGTGCATGCCAAGATGTGTGAGAACTGGGGGTACGAACGACTCCATCATAAAGTGCGCGAGCGGAGCATCGACGAGATGAAGGACGCCGAAGAGTTGATCGAGCACATCCTCTATTTAGAAGGGGTGCCGAACGTCCAGCGTCTGAATACGGTCAATGTCGGAGAGGGAGTTCCCGAGCAGTTCAAGCTGGACTTGAAGGCCGAACAGGACATGCTCAAGCTACTGAGCGAGGGCGTGGTGCATTGCGCCAAAGTCGGCGATTTTACGACCAGGCATATGCTCGAAGACATGGCCAAAGATGTGGATGCCCACATCGACTGGATCGAGACGCAGATGGAGACCATCAAGCAGATCGGCCTGGAGAATTATCTGGCCGAACAAATCAAGAAGGATGGATAACGCACCCTGCACGATCGGAGGACCGGAAATGAAAGCGAAAGAAGGCGTCATTGATCGACTGAACACCATTCTCACGGCGGAGCTGACGGCCGTTCATCAATACCTACTGCATGCGGCCTTGTGCGGTAACTGGGGGTACGAGCGGTTGGAACACCATTTGAAAGAAACGGCCACGGAAGAGGTCGGTCATGCCTCGGGCTTGATCGATCACATTATCTATCTTGATGGAACGCCGAACGTCGAACGAATGGAGCATGTCACATCCGGGGCGACCGTCGCGGACCTGTTCAAAGCCGATCTCAAATTCGAGCAGGACGATGTTCAACTCCTGCGTGAGGCGATTGCCCATTGTGCCAAGGTCGGGGATTTCACGACCCGGCACCTACTCGAACATATGGTGATTGATTCCGAGGAGCATGTCGATTGGTTCGAAACCCAACTCGAGACGGTCAAGCAGATCGGACTTGAGCGTTACTTGGCTGAACAACTCCATAAAGAGGGCTCATGAGGAGACCATGCTCCGCGGGGGAAGCAGGGGCAGGTGCGCCGGGGACCCGAAAGCGCGCTTTCGGGTCCCTGAGGGTCGCTGGAGGTGAGGCCGGTCCCACCGGCGCCGCCTTATAGCGTCATCCGCATGCCGACGTAGTAGAGAGCTACTCCCGGAAGCGGGACCTGCCCGGCGCTGACGTTCATCCTGGATTGGGTCACATTGTCCGCGCCCCCGTACAGCTCCACATCCTTCCTAATCTGGATGGCTAACCGAAGATCGAGCTGGATGTTGGACGGGGCCTTTTCGTTGGGGTCCACCACGTTGTTTCGATTCAGGTCGGAGAATCCGAACGAGGAGTTGTAGCGGAGCCGGCCTGTGAAGTTCCACCGTTCCCGCTCGATCCGCATGCGCGTTTTCCACGTATTCGGCGAGCGTTGGAAGAGAAACGAGCCGTTGTCCAGGTTTCGCGAGTCGAGGTACATGTACCCGGTTTCGATGTAGAGCCAATTCCAGGGTCTGACGCCCGCCTCAAGTTCGAACCCTTGGCTTCTGGTGCTGGAGACGTTGCTGGGCGAGAAACAGAAGGTCGACGGCACGCCTAGGGCGGCCGCATCGGCGGCCGTGCAGGTTCCCGGAACGTATTGGATGAGATTGCTGACCTCGTGACGGAAGGCGCTGGCGCCAATCTTGGCTCGCTCGAAGTAATACTCGATATTTGTGGTATAGCTCGTGGATTTCTCAGGTTCCAGGTTCGGGTTGCCGACGACGCCGACTCCGCCGCCCTCGACGAAAAAGGCCGAGATATCGGTCAACGTGGGACTGCGGAACCCGCGGGTGTAGGTGAAGCGGCCGCGGAAGTTCCCGGGCTTGAGGAGCAACGTGGTCTGGGGCGAGAAAAACCCGCCGTACTCGCTGTTGGACGTATAGCGGCCGCCCAAGAGGATATCCATCCAAGGCAGCACTTCGATTTCATCTTGCCCCCATCCGGCCGCTTCGTTTAACTCGGTCTTGCCGCCGCGAAGGGATTGACCGCGCTGTTTGCGAATGTCGTCTTCTCCGCCGAGCGTAAGCAAGTGACGCCCGCCGATCTGTCTGCTGTATTGGAATTGCGGCTCCCAGAGCTCCTGCGTGAAGCTCGACTTCCGCAGCAACTGGTTATTGTCCAATCGGAACGTGCTCGATTCATTTAGAAAGTTTTGGTAGTGCCCCCACAGCGTGAAGGTCGAAACGGCGTCGGGATTCCAATCCAGGCGCAAAATATTCTGGGACCGGTCGTTGTTGCCTTGGACCTGCCGGATGCTGGGGATAGAGGGTGGAAGGGCGTTCTGCTTGGACTTCCGGTCGTCAGCCGAATAGCGGGTGTAAAAGGACAGCGTGACCCTGTTCGAGAGCCGATAATCGAAATTGCCGCTCGCTGTCTTGGTGGCAAACTGAGGTTCGCCGTCGGTCTGGGCGGTGGCTTGGTTCAAGTCGAAACCGTCGGAACCGCTGTATCCGGCTGAGACGTAGCCGCCGAACTTCCCGTCGGCGGTGCGGAACTCCGGGGCGCCGAAGGTCGTCACGGTATTGAATCGTCCGTATTGACCAAAGACCAGCCCGCCGGCCGGCTTCGTGCCTCTCCTGGTTCGGATGTTGATGACTCCGCCGATCGCATCGCTTCCGTATTGGACCGCGGCGGCGCCCTTGACGATTTCCATGGCCTCGATTTCCGGGGAGGCCAGCAGGTCTCTCGTAAAGGTGGCGCCCTCGATCGTCCCGATCAGCTCCTGGCTGTTCACGAGAAATAACGTGTGGATGCTGGAGAGACCCTGGATCTGGAAGGTCTGAAACCCGTTAGGCGCGCGTTGCGCGTCGATGGCCGGGACATCCTGGAGCACCTGACGCACATTCGTAGCACCCGCCTGCTCAAGCATCGCGCCGGTAATGCGCTCAGTCTCGACCGGAGAATCCTTCTGGGCGTGGGGCGTCCATGTGCCGGTGATAACGACATCCGCTACGTGAACGTCCTTGCCTGACGGAGGCGGTTCGCTGCGCGGTTTCTCCGCTTTTGTCTCCGCTCGCTCCTCTTGGACAGGGGCGTCTTCAGCGGCTCTTGCGGGGCAGAAGCCTCCCTGCCAGCACTCAGCCAGCAACAAGGCGACGACTACCACGGCGTATGACGGAATGCCATTCGATTTCGTGAGCATCGCGATCCTTTCATTCGATGTAGTGCGGGTCGTCGGGTTCGGTTCGAGGCATAGGGGCAGGAATCAACAGGTCTCAACCAAGAAGTTGTGGAGGGAGGCGGCGCCCCTATCTTCTGGCTCCCCGGAGGGGGGGGGGAGCCAGAAGCCAGGGCGGGACATGTGGAGACATCTGTCCCTGCGAGGCGCCGCGGGCAGGTGCGAAGCTATCTACCGCTGGGCGAGGCGGTCTGTATTGGTTGTCGGAGTCGTCAAAGCCGTGGCGGTGCGCTCGATGCCTTCCTCAAGCCACTTGGTAAGGGCCGAGCTGGCGAAGCCTTTTTCGTTCAATACGTACTCCAGCCCATTGAGCATCTTCTTGTAGGGACCGGACCCATACATGCGGTTCGCGATCACCAGCACGCGCCCGGTCTTGGCGTCCTCCTCGATCATCTTTCTGACCTCGGCAACCGCCTTCTCGCGCTTCTCCGGCCAATCTTCTCGCACCGTCGCCGCCTTTATGGCCTTGAAGGACGCGCAGCGAGAGTCCTTCTTGACCCAGTCGATATTGGTTCGAATCACCGAGAGCCAGTGGTCATTGTCCTCGTCCGTATTCGAACCATGGGCCAGAAACACCACCGTCTCCTCGGCCGGATCTTTACTGATCTCTGTGATGCGGTCGCATAGCACTTGCGCGATAGGCGGAAAATTTTCCGTATAGCCGCCGAACGCGGAGAAAAGCGCCGCACTGCGAACCTGCGCCGGAACGTCGTGTCCGTGTCCCTCGCTATGGCCGGAGAAGCCGGGAGCGTCCGCCAGGCCGAGGATGTAATCGGTGAGGGGTTTCATGTGGTGGACCAACTCATACATTCGGACGAACACGATCCGCTTGATGCCTTGACGTTCCAGTTTCGTCACCGCCGTTTGGATGATGTCCGGATCGCCCATGCCGTAGGCCATCTCGATCCGGTACCTGACTTTCAGCGGCTCGATGATCCGCTCGACAGCGTCGTTCCAGGGCTGCATAGAGCCGTGCGGCATAACCACCACGCCGATCTCATTCGGCCGGACCGCCACGAACTGGTTGGCGGTTTTTTTAAGCCAGAGCGAGACGTTTGGATGCGGCATCAACTCGGCAGGTTGGTAGGCGACATTGAGGCCGGCGAACTGTTTGCCCAACCATGCGGTCATGGCCATCGATTGGTCGAATTTGGGGCCAATGAAGGCGGGCACGATCAGGGTGCGGCCTTGTCTTGCCACGCGCGACAGGACGTGGGCCTTGATTTCGCGGTTCCTTTGTTCCGCTCCATCGGCTTCGCGATCGTAGTAGACGACCGCCTCGGCGCTTTCGAAACCTTTGTACCGTTGGACGTAAGCGAGGAGGCGATCAAGGTCCGCCTTTAAAGCTTTCTCGCTTGCGGCATCGACGGCGCCGATGCCGAGAAGAATGAGGCGCTCCGAGTGCCCGTGGCCACCTGATTCCGCGGATCGGACCTGTTGGCTCAGCGTCTCAACCCGATCCAGGATCACCTGGCCTGTTAAGTAGCTCTGGGCCATCGCGGGGGCCCAACGCACCGGGAGGCCGGCGGTGTAGGCCGGCACTGTCGGCATGGTCCGTTTCAGAACCGGATCTGCGGAGGAGAGAAACAAAGGGATTGCGACAATGTCCGTCACGCCGGTTTGTTTCAGTTCCTGCACGGCCCGTGTCAGGTAGACGGCATACTCGCCTTCGATGCCGGTGTAGTCGCGCCCGATCAAGGCCAGAGCGGCGGGATAGTCCTTCTTGAACTCCTGCATGAGATCGAGCAACTCCTGATTGCCGATGAAGCCACGGTCCTGAGCGAGCACGAGGAATCCGGTCTTGGATTCAGTCGCCGATAGGGGAGCAGACCAGGCAAACATGGCCAAGAACGCCAGTAGATATGCACGGATAGACGTCTTCATGTGAAATCTCCTTTGTGAAGTAAGCTAGGTTGAAGGTCAGGCCGATCACTCTCTCGGCAGGCCCCGGCCTCAACCTCAGCCGTCTGCCTCATTGTTCGATCCGATAGTGAATGGGCACATGGACGGCCACCTGCGGCTGTCCCAGCGGATGCCGGAGCGCCACGGGGCAGACTTGTTTCATCAACTCCAATGCATGTTCATCGAGCGCTTCATACCCGGAACTTTCCTCGATCGCTTGGTGAACCAGTCGACCCTGTTCGTCGATGACCGCCCGAATGACGACTTTTCCTTCCCAGCCATTCAAGCGTGCCAGGCGCGGGTAACGTTTGAGACGCTCGACACGATCCCACAATTCCTGCGCAAGCCAACCGTAACTGACTTTAGTCCCGGGTGTGCCTCGCAACGGCAACTCCAGTGCCGGTGCATGCACAGACGCAGCGGCGAGAAGTCGGTCCTCTTCGTTGATCTCGGAACTGGGCTCCGTCGCTCTGACAGATGGCGGCATGCGCTGCCGCTCGACGGCGTGTGGCGCGATCTCGTTTACAGTGGGCGATGGCGAGGCGATCGGGTGACGAGCGATGGATTGACTTGGCTCACGGGAGACGACTGCCGCAGTACCAGAGGGTGATGCATGTGTCACAATGGACGAATGTGACTGGGTCGGCTCTCGGTGGATCGTCGATTCGGGACCTTCCGTGGAGACAGGTGTTCTGGTAACGAGGCCGGCGGTGCTGGAGACAGCCGCTTCGAATTCGGGTGTCGCAGCAGGAGTCGATCGTGCTTCAACTGCGATCTCGTCCCGGCTTGTCCCATCGAAGGACGAGGTCTGAATGACCGTCTGTTGGGTCTGCTGGAAGGATTGACGGATGGGACCGGCCTCCTGAACCAGAGGTTTCGCTGCGCTGACTTCTTGTTGAAGCCGCTCGGGAAGCGGCTGTGCCGGTTGTGTCTCGGTGATGCGCTGGGGCGTCATCCGTGTGGCAGGCACGACCTCTTGCATCGTCGGCTTCGGGACAGTCAACGTTTGCCTGACCGCTTGATGAATTGGTTGAGTCTGTTGGACGGTGCGGACGACCGACGTCGTTTCGGTTGGCCGTGCCGTTGTCGATGACGGTTGAGCCGTCGTTGTCTGTGGGGAAGGCGAAGGAGATGGAATCGCCGCCGGAGGGGCCGGTGCAGGCGGTGGCCCGACTAGCTTGACGTTCCACGTAAAGGGTTCGTGTAGGACCGGCTGTGGTGCGTTGCGCAACAGCGTTATCGCGGTGCTGATGATGAGTCCATGGGCGAGTAGGGAGAGCGTCCAGCCTTGAACGGATCGCGCGGTTGTGATTCGAAGCACGTGCGGCATAACAGGTCCAGAACGGGTCTATATCGATAGTGAGAACTATTCTCAGCAACACTTATATCGAATCGAGCAGGAAGAAAGAATGTTCAATTTCCGGTTTGCGCATGCTCATTGGCCGGAAATGGGCTGTGAAGGAGGGGAAGCGCGAAGGACGACCGCACAAGGGGCGGACTCGAACGTTCCGGGGGATAGGTATGAACGGAAGGTGGGAGGAATCTCGAAGAGGTCACGTACGGAAAAGGACTGCCAAGAGCGACCACGTCCGCCCTCGATCCGATACCACGGCGTCTTAATCGATGACCACGCCGGTCACCTAGGCGTACTCGATGGTCCAGGATGAAGTTCGATACCGGCCGCAGGTTGTGCCGGTTGGAGTTTCCGGTGTTCCCTACCGCCGCTGCTGAAGGCCCGGCACGTCCTGGAGCACCTGGTCGAGATGTATGGCGCCGCTCTGCTCCAGTTGCTTGTCGCTGATCCTTTCGATCTCTATCGGCGTATTCTTCTGTTTGTGCGGTGTACTCGTGCCGGTGACCACCTCGGCCTCGCCGGCGGCGGGCGGCTGGGGGTGCGAGGATGCATTTCCGACGTCGTCTTGGCTAATGCGGGTTCCTATCCCGCTTCCCTCCACGCAACCGCTTATCAGCAGGGTGAGCATCAGCCAGGCGGCCACCGCTGCGCGTGTATCCGTGCTTCGCATGGGAGGACCTCCTTCTGGAAGTGCCGGCGTTGCCTCACAGACAGGGGAGATGTACGAGTGAGGGGACTGGATGGACACGGTCGTCGTTGCAGCGAGGTGCGTCGCCATCCGGTCCCAGTCATACACTGCCTCAGAATCGAGGAAGAGCTTTGATCCATGCTGTGGGGCGACCCGCTTCAGGTGTTCGTCGATCACCCCGTGTCCTCGTGGAAAGCTCTCCCCTTCTCCCGCGAACGACGGGCATAAAGCAATCCTCAGGTTCTAAACTGAAGTAGTCCTAAACGCTTCTACTGCAATCGCCGATCCGCCTCCGGGCATCCATTGTTCTCAGCTCGCAACGGGTCCCTGGCCAGGATGCGAAGTCGCAGCAAAGTGCCTCTCCGCATCCAGGTAATCGAATGCGGCGGCGCAGGCCCAATGAAGCCCAGCAATGGGCTATACTCCTACATGTTACCGGCAGGTCGGTATCATGGTGTGGTTCACCGATAACGGGGTTCTGTGTCTGGGCAGCTTGCTGCCTGCAGACACGAGAACTCCGGACAAACACAGGCCGCATTGTCGAAGCGTGGTCTGCAAGGAGAGTGATGATCGTACTCGACCGGCGTCTACGAGGTTGGCAAGCCAGTGTGTGCCGACCCGCCATTCCCTGACCGATTATTTTAGCTCGAAAAGGAGGAGCGCCAGCAGGGGAGGCAGCATGCCGGCGGCTACTAGCCATTTTCCCCGGCGAGCGAGACCATACTTCCCGCGCAGGACAAAGAGTCCGGTCACGCTCAAGACGATGAGGATCAGCGCAAACACGTCCGACGCCCACTTCCAGCCTTTGAGGCGATTGAGGTGCAGGACATTGGCCTCATACAGGACTGGTCTTCGCGAGACTTTCTCGTAGGTGCCTTGCCCTGTGCCCAAGTGAAGATGGAGTGACGCATTGTCATAATAGATCTTGACCTGGTCGGAGGTTGGAAAGTCGTACACCTTGTAGTCGTTCTCGTCGACCATCCGGCCGAATTCAGCCAGATGTTCACGTGTGATCTCTTCCTTCGTGTACGGACGTGGCAGCAACACCATGCGCTTGGAAATGACGAAGTCGGGATTCCAGTCGCCGATATGGTTCAGCGCGATGCCGGACAGGCAATAGGCAAGAATCAACGAGGCACAGGCATATCCGATGTCGCGATGAGCCACAAGATTCCATCGCGTGAGCCTGTCGGATTCCGGCCAAGCGATGCGTTGTTTTGCCGAGATCATCATCACTGTGCCCGCGACAGCCGGGGTTGAAGCTTGTGGGCGTACTGCTGTGCGATGGTGATCACCCATTCCTCCAAGCGAGGGTCTGGAAGAATGGAATCCGGCTTGTACACCACACGCTCCCGGTTGTCGGGTACCCGGGCAATCCCGGTGCCGATAATTTGTATCTGGAACGTCTCGTCGTGTGCGACAAGGACGGGAATCACCAAGGCTGTCCGCGCCGACTTGAGAACGGTATTGATGGCCGCGGTCGTTTCCTCGGGTTTATAGTCCGCAATATGGCCGCACCAGCCATAGGCATAAGCGCTAATTCCCGTCCGCTGTCGGATAAAATCCGCTGTCTTGTTGAACAACTCGACCCATTCCCTGTCGTACGTCTCGTCGCCATAGCCGATGAGGACGATCCCTTCCTGGGACGGGTTCTTCGAGAGCGCTGATACGCGACGGAGCAAGTTGTGTTGCAGTAAGTCGGTAA
This sequence comes from Nitrospiraceae bacterium, assembly GCA_040981105.1. Classification (GTDB taxonomy): domain Bacteria; phylum Nitrospirota; class Nitrospiria; order Nitrospirales; family Nitrospiraceae; genus Nitrospira_G. The sequence continues at coordinate 119,611 of JANRMO010000004.1, read as the reverse complement.
AATCAAGGGGCGGCGTGATGTGGACCTTTGCGCGGGGAGTGTAGCGTTGGATGTTCTCGATTTTGAGTTGCTGCATGGAATGCGGGTCCTCCTTCAATCCGACAATGGTCGGAATGTCGTCGAACGTATGGGGGCTGACGGTCAGGAATACGGGAATCAGAATGATGTCCGTGTAGTGATCCCGGTCGAATTCCTTGAGGCGGGTCGCGATGGACGGCTCCGTATACTCCATGAACGCCGTCTTCACCCCACTCACCCGCGACTGCTTCAGGATCGTCGGGGCAACGTTCGCTTCCAACTGCAAGAGGCCGTTCCGCCATGTCTCCGAGCGTGAGCCATGGTTGACCAGCAACACGCCGATCTTGGTGGTGCCCACCAAACCGTCCACCGCCGGGCTATCGTATGGAACTGCCAGAAGGGAAAGAACGAGAGCGGCACAAATGCCACGCATACGGTACCTCCTCGCGCCAGGTGCGATGTGAAAAGTCGCCCCCAATTCAACAATGCCCGGACCCGATGCCTCGTTGGAGGCTTGGTATGTCCCTGAGTGGGTAATAGAGCGGAACCGACCAGCCAGGATGCTGAGAAAGTCCATCGGCTTTGTTCTCGCCGATTGGGTTGATCGGCATGCCACAATTTTCAACCACCAATCGACCGATGCTGAATCAGGCAGGTCGCCATGACCGGACAGTCCCATACGAATGACGAGTGCCGGTACGCCGACATCCTGCTCGCTTCGGCCGCGCCCTTGAAATGGTGTGTCTCGGAAGATCGATTGCAAAGCGATCCGAAGGTGGGCAGGTGAGACCAGTATGCCGGGAGCGGGTAGGTGAGCATGTCGGGCGGTTGAACATCCTACGGGCTATTCCGATGGATCATAGACGATGGAGGTATAGGTTCATGACATGAGAACTATCGTCAAAATCCTATAGCGACTTTCAATGATGTGTACATGTTCGATCGCCTGATCGATATGTTTTCTTTCCAGGTAAGTGATACCGGAATACGGGATGACACGCTTACCGGCCCGGTGCGTGCAGCGCGGCGGTCACCATGACGCGGGCGGCTCTTAGGGCTGGCGGGATTCCTCCCAGCATGCCAATGGCGATCGCGAAACACAGGGTGATGACGATCGATGCTGGAGTCAACGTCAGGCGAAATGTCAGCTCTGAGAATGTACTCCAGTTCATGGTCGAGAGCGTGACGAACTGTAAACCCAAACCTCCCGCGATGGCGAGTGACCCGGCCAGTCCACCGAGCAAAAGCGACTCGAACAAGAACGTAGCGAGAATTCTGTAGCGGCTGAATCCCAGCGCGCGGAGCATCCCGATTTCCCGAGTTCTGGCGGCCACGGAGCCATACATCGTCATCGTCCCTCCGAGAATCGCCCCCAAGGCGAAGATGAACGTAAACGTCAGCCCGAGGAAGCGAATAAACATGGCCATGGTCAGGGATTTCTCTCGGTAGTACTCGCGTTCGCGTTTCACCTGAAGCATCAGTCGGGGATCGGCCCCAATGGCATCTCCAATCTGCTGGAAGGCATCCGGGCGGGAAAGACGAAGTGTCAGCGAGCTGTAGGAGTCGCGCCCGTAGGTGGCCATGAGTTGCTCGACATCGCCCCAGATTTCGGTGTCGAAGGCCGTTCCCTGTGCGTCCAGAATACCGACGACCAGCCATTCTCGCTTTCCGATCCGAAGAGACGAACCAATTCCCTTCGGCAGGAAGCGTTGTGCGATCTGATTTCCAATGACGAGCTCCGTGGTGCCCGGTCGCCACTGGCGTCCCTGAGTCAGGCGGGACTGGGAGCGTAGGGTGAACGCCTCCGGCTGCGTTCCGCGAACCACGACGTTAGCCGGGGTTGCGGTCCCCTGTTTGGCGAGACTGATCAGAACTACCAATTCTGGAATGGCGAGTGGTCCTCCCTCCGCAGTCTGGGCAATTCCTGGAAGCGTACGGATGATGTGCACCTGGTCGCGATAGATGCCGCTCGCGATCTCGGTCGTCGCGCCCTTTCGCAAGAGCAGGACATTGTCGGGCGAGCCGCTCTCGATGAGCGCGGCGTTGAGGCCGTTGCCCAGCATGAGTACGGCCAGGAGCACCAGGCTGACCAGAGCCAATCCGGCGACGGTGAGTGCGGTTGTACTCCCGCGCACCCACAGGTTGCGGAGACTGTACGTCCATAGGAGGCTCATAGGCAGCCCTGGCGGCTATTCTTCAGGGTGTCCGTCGAATGCACGTGCTGTTGCTCCGGCGGAGTGGGAATCTGCCGGGTGTTGAAATAGCCCAATGCGTTCGCGCGAGTCATTCGACTTCTCATCCGCTCGACCCCTTGAACGGCCGGGGCGAACATTTCCTGCGGCACCGTCGTGTTCGTCTGCGGCCGAAACAGGTTCATGAGCGCTAATTCCGCGCCCTTGAGCATGGCCTGTTCCAGCAAGACCATTTTCGTGTCTCGCTTGTGACGTGTACCAGGGCCGCGATGTGTTCCGCCGTGAGGCCGGGTCGACCGATCTGATCGAGAAAAGACTCGAAGCCGAGGTGATTCGGAGTATAGCTATGACCGGCGCCGGCCATCCCAGTGGCGGTGTGCCTTGTCCTGCCTCTCTTCCATGGGGTCTGCGGAGCCTATTTCTTGAGAGCGACGAGGTTGCCACGCTGCTCCTGCGTCGCCTGATCGGCGATCTTCTCGGAGACATCGAGGTGCCTGCTGAACCATCGTCCTTCGGTTTTGCCGGTCTTCTGACCTTGTGCGCGGATCACCTGCGGGTCCATATCCGGTCGCATCACCAGTCGGTCGGCCTCCCCACGACCGAGATCGATTTCCCTCCCGAGCCGCAACAGGTTCCGCCGAGCGGCCTCGAAGAGCGACTGAATCTTGCGCACTTGGCTAGCGCTCAACAGGAGATTCCGACGAACGCTGATGTAGACCCGTCCGATGCCGTCCAAGGACATGAGACCGATTTTCGTACTGAACCCTTGCGAGACCCGGCACAGCATGGTCTGACGCGATAACTCACGGACCGTGGGCGACTGTTCCGGCGCGAGCACCACACGGACACTTGCCGGCATTTCGACGAAGAGCTTGATCTCGTCGGGTTCAATCCCGCCGGGTTGCCTATCGGCGATTTCCTGTGGCGACCGGGCGTCCGCATGATTCCACAGGAGTCCGAGCATCAAGATTGTCAGGCACAATGTTCCCATCGGAAGACTTAGGCTAGAAGTCATTTTAAGACCCTCCGTTCACCCGGCTCGATGCACTCCCCGCAGGCTTCGACCGACTCAGTGCAAACGGATCTGTTCATGGAACCAAAATGTTCCCGCATTCGTGCTGAGCTTGTCGAAGCACGGTCATAGGGTTTCAACATGACATCTACAACCACACTCGCTTGCGTTGTGCTTCAAGCGGGAAGCGATGCGCGTTCATGACCGAACAAGAAAACAGAGCCAACATGGCAGGAGCGACTACCCGACATGACGAAGGCCCTGTGCTACCTTCGCGCGCAACACCACGGCAACGGGCACGACCGATGCGCCGACGGCGATACCGAACGTCACCAATGCGCTCAACAACAGCGTGCTGGGATACAGGTACATGTGTTGAAAGAAATTACCGAGCTTGGACTCGACCAGTACCGCATAGGCATGATTCGCGGGGATCGTGAAGAGGATCCCCAGTCCCGCTCCCAGTCCGGCTATCACCAGGGCTTCTCCCGCGACGAGCGCAATCAGGTGTGATGAGCGGAATCCCAAGGTCCGCATCACGGCGAGTTCCTTCGTCCGCTCGCGCACTGCCATCACGAGGGTGTTGGCCAAGACGAGGAGAGTGATGCCGTTGAGGGCAATGGCGAGAACTTTCAAGGCGCCGATGATAGCCCCCGACATTGCGACAAAGCCCATCTGGAAAGCCTGTTCGGTTTCCGTCCTAGTCTCCGCCATGGAGTTGGCGAACTCTGCATCCACCGATCTCGAAATGTGACCGGCTTGAATCGGATCGGCTATGCGAATGATGTACCAGCCCACCGTGTTGGATCGGTCGGGATCCACCTGTCGTCGTCGCTCATTCATATAGTCCCAGCGGATCAACATCCAGGTTTCATCGGCTCCTGAATCGGCCCCGTGGTAGATGCCTCGGACGACAAAATCCCAGTCGCCCGGATACAGCGTACCTTTGAGCGTGATGACATCGCCGGTCTTCCACCCGTATTGCGCAGCAAGCCGGCGACCGACCAAACAGCCTCGGCGATCGGCGAGGAACGCCTGTCGCTCGTCTGCCGTGATCCGCACTTCTTCGTGGAGATCGAGAAACGAGCCGGGGTCGACGGCGAATTGAGGGAAAAAGCCCTTGGCGTCCCGATAGACGCCTCCGAACCAATTGGCGAAGGTGACGCCGGTCACGCCGTCGAGCGAAGCAATACGATTCCGATAGGCCAGCGGGAGGTGGATCGACAGCGACGCGGCGTGGCGGGTAATCAGTCTGTTCGGGACGGAAGCCTCGACGCCCGCGTACCAGGCGCGAACCGTGGTGACGACGAGATTGAACGCGAGAATAACGGTGGCGATCCCCAAGGCGGTCAGCGCCACTCGAAGAGGATGCCGTCTTGCATTGCGCAATATGAATGTACTCAGCGTCATTCGTAAATTCACCTGCTTTTGTCCAGTTGGAGGATGCTGTGCGCGTGCTCGGCAGCGCGCGGATCATGAGTCACCATCAGGATCGTTTTCTTGAGGTCCCGATGCAGGCGGGTCAGAAGTCCCATGACGGCGTCGGCTGCATCCCGATCGAGGTTGCCGGTCGGCTCATCGGCCAGCAGAATGGTGGGATCGCTCACAATGGCGCGGGCGATCCCGACCCGCTGTTCCTGACCGCCGGACAACTGGCGCGGATAGTGGTGCGCGCGATCGCTCAGACCAACCAGCCCGAGCGCCGCCTGGACATGTTTGGCGCGCTCTCGTTTGGTCAGGGTGCTGAGCAGGAGCGGCAGTTCGACGTTTTCCGCCGCGGTGAGAACCGGAATGAGATTGTAGAATTGAAAGACGAATCCGATATGCCGCGCTCGCCATCGGGCCAATTCTGTTTCCCGCTGTTCGGAGACCGTAAGGCCGGCGGCGTGGATGACGCCCTGGCTTGGACGGTCCAACCCGGCGATCAGATTCAAGATCGTGGTCTTTCCCGAGCCAGATGGTCCCATAATGGCGAGAAACTGTGTGGGGGGGATCGACAGGTTGAAATCGCGCAACACCGGCACTTCCTGTTCTCCTCGACGGTAAGACTTATTGACGCGGTGGAACTCGATGACGGGTTGACTCATCGTGGGGCTATCTCCTGGTGGCTGGGGTGGAAACGAACGCGGGATCCGGATGTGAGCGACCGGGGCGGGTCGAGAATGACGGTGGCGGACGACGCGAGCGAGCCGCGAATCTCACTGTCGCTCCCCTGTTCGGCCACCACCTCAACCGGAACCTCGCGAGCAGTTTCGTCCTCGAGGACGTAAAGCACTGTTTGGCCGTTCGTCCTCACGAGCGAGGATGAGGGGACAAACATCCGCACCGGCTCGGGACCGGCTGATGAGCCAGCGGGAGAAAACGAGACCTTCGCGCTCATTTCGGGCAGCACTCGATCGTCGAGCTTGTTGAATCGCACTTTGGCCAGGACCGTCCCTTTGGAGCGGTCGGCGGTGGGCACAACCTGCTCAACGACGGCCGGATAATGTATGTTGGGAAACGCGTCCAGAACGATGTCGGCTTGTTGGCCCGGTGAGATTTGAGCGATCAAGGCTTCAGAAATTTCTGTTTCCACGGCCAGGGAGCCCGTATCCGCGATGAGAACGACGGCCCCCCGTGAACCAGCCGAGCTGGCCATAGGGGCAACCACCTCGCCGATCTCGGCGAACTTCTTCAGAACCGTCCCGTCAAAGGGGGCCCGGATCACGGTGTTCTCCAGCATGACATCGGCGGTCTGGACGTCGGCCTCCGCAGCCGTGATGGCCGCTTCGGATGAGCGAACCGCTGCCTCCGCACGGTGCAGGCGATTTTGAGCCATATCGACTTCGGCCTGGGAGATGTACTGGTTTGGAAGCAGAGCCTCGGCCCGCGCAAAGTTTTGCCGGGCGTCACGCCGTTCGGCTTGGGCGTTGATCAGGGCCGCCTTGGCCACGTCGAGACGTGCGCGAGCCTGCTGATGAAGCGCTCGGATATCGTCTTGTTGGACTCGTGCGACCACATCTCCGGCTCTGACTCGACTGCCTATCGTCACACCAAGGTATTCCAAACGGCCGGTACCCTTGGATGCCACCGATGCTTGTCGTTGTGCCACCACATAGCCGCTGGCACTCAACGGGGCGCTGGACGCCTGTCCGCCAACAGTCCGGACCGGCGCCGTGTTCACTTCCGGCCGTTCGGACAAGAAGGGCGCATACCAGTACAGGAGTATCATGCACAAGCAGACAGCGAGCACCCCAATGGTCCAGACGAGGCGCGTCAAGCGGGTGCGATGGCCATGAGGAGGTTCATCTCGGGGCAACGTCAAGATCGACACATCGGCGTCGCGGATCGGCGTTCTCGTCATGGTGTCACCGTCGGCGATTCCTCATTCGTCGTCGAGAACCTGCGTTGCCATGGGTCCGTATTTGGATGGGCGAGAGTCCGGTCGCCCGCTTGAAGAAATGACTGAAGGCGAATTGGTCGCTAAATCCAATTGCACGGGCAATCTCCGCCATTCCCTTGTCGGTCGAGCTGAGTAGTCGTGTGGCATGGATGAGCCGCTGCCGCTTCACATGAGAGGAAAAAGATTCACCCATGATGTCGCGAAAGAGTTCAGAACAGTACTTTTCCGAATACCCAAGGAACTGAGCGAGGACCTTCAGGGTCAAGCCCTTATGGAGGTTCTCGTGAATGAAGGCTGCCATGCGCGCCGCGAGAGAGGCTTCCGGATCCGTGTCGTCGTCCCAGAACGGCACGTCATGGCGGAGATTGCAGAGGTCTGCGACGGCCTCCAGCAGTTCCTTCTCCGAGGTGACGTGAGCGAGCTTGGCAGCCCATGGCGGAACCTGGCGACGCCATTCGGTTGTCGAAGACAGGGTGCGGTCTGGGTCGAGCTCTGGTTGCGGCATTCTTGCCATAGGTATGGTCTTGTATGCCTCCCCGCGCTACGAGGAGTCGTCTCCGTCGCCTCCTGACTAGTCTCGCCCATTTACACGAACGTGAGTGCCGTTCCTTCGAACCGGGCGCAGATAGTGGTCATCTCGACTGGCGCCGAAACCGTTTCGGCACTGTCGCTCGCATGGGCGGCCTTGGCCATGCCCAGCCGGTCTGGTGCCTGGCGAAACGAGGCATCCACATCGGTCGGTGCGGACCGGGAAGGATCGGCCCTCTTTTCCCCGATCCCCGGCGGGATTATCAGTAGACCGAGCCGGCCGGTTCCTGTGGAAGCGGCGAATGCGTGGCGCCGGGTGACCGTGTAGTCATGGGTGGAGTGCGGTTGGGGACCTGATCGCGTGCACCGTCTTGTCCTATGGTTGATTCAGGGTGCAAAGAGTAAGAAAACGATCGCTAGCCAATCGCCTGCCATACGGGAAATAGCGGAATGAGAACCGGCTGCCGGCCAGGCGAGCGGTTCGCACACGGAGCAGGTGCCGCCTCGCAATCAGTGGCCGGGGCCTTCATCTCCCTACCGGGCGCCGGACGAGAGAGCATTAGCTCACCTCGTAAGGATACGAGGTGTAACTCCCGTCTCTGGCGACGGCGCGCAGGAGCTTCGTGGATGAGCGGGATTGACCGATCGAGTCCGGAACATTCGCGGTGAACAGCCGACCGCTTTCTTGAAGAAGTGGCTGAACGAAAATTGATCCGAGAAGCCCAGCGATTCCGCGATGTCCGTCATCGACGTCGCAGTGGTGGCCAACAAGCGTCTCGCTTCATGGACTCGGAGCCGTTCTCGCCAGCGCGAGAACGGCTCTCCCATGATCTTTAGAAACAATTCGGAGCAGTATTTCTCCGAGTATCCGAGAAATACAGACAGATGCTTCAAGGTCAATCCCCGATGGAGGTTGTCGATCATGAATGCCCGAATGCGATCTCGCAACGTCATCGGGGCAAGGCCCTGAGGCGAAACGTTGCCTGGCAAATGCATCGTAGACCGGGAGGCCGGGTGTTGGAGTTTCTGTCCGGTGTACGATTCATTTCGCCACGCTGTCCATTCCGGGGACTGAGGGGGCAAGTCGTCGAACCTCCTACGCGAAACAGGTGTTCGCTGGGGAGGGGACTCAAGGGGCGCTTTCCGCACCGCAGTCCCTTCCAAGATGCGCGACAGGGATTGATCAGCTTGTCGGCGATACTCTTCCATGCTTGATCACTCCTGAATATGGTGGGCAGGGGACCCGCAGGAGGGGTGGAGCCCCCTGCCCAGGAGGCGGAGGGGTACAACTCCGCCTCCTCGTGGCCCGTTCCATGCGGGTCTCGGTGGTTCTGAGAACTGACTTGCGTGGGTCACTGGTAGTCCTCATTGAGCGAATGAAGAAACGCGACCAACGGGGAGACATCACTTGCGGTCAATGCAATCCCAAGAAGGAGCGGATCATGGTTCCGGAGGGTGCCGCCACGCGCGGCGTTGGACGAGTTCCGATAGGCGGTCACAATATCGTCCAGAGTGTCGAGTTGCCCGTTGTGCATGTAGGGGGCCGAGTGGCCGAGGTCGCGAAGGCTGAGAGTCTTGAAGCGAGCGATTGTCAACGGGAGCAGGACGTCGTCCGAAGGGCAGGGAGAAGGCTGATCCTCACAGAGGATCGCCCGGATCGTCGCTTGCGGATTGGGCATGTCGGGGTTGGCGAAGATGTTCCAGAGGCCGAGGTCCGTCAGTGCCGGATTCGAAGCCGATGGCGGAGAGCGGAACGGCCCCTGATAGGTGGGATGCTCATGGGTTGCCGGCAGATATTGCTGCGGGGCGGCCTTCCTGGCCGAGAGAGATGGTATCGCAAGCTGCGCAAATTGACCTGCACCGTGCAGGTCGTCGTATTCCTTTTGGTTGACGCCGGTGTTGTGGAGTTTGAAATCGGTAAAATGAGGGGCGGCGTGGCAGCGAACGCAGTTGCCGATCTTGCCCTGGGCCAATTCTTCCGGTGATGCCGTGGTCGTCTGAGGTTCACTCAGAAAGATTTTCAAGCCCTCCAGTTCCTTGGCACCGAACTGGAATGGTTGGTCGTGAAATTGGAACTTGCCATCAGATCGATTGGGGTTGGCCTGAACGAATATTGGATTCTGGAGCCCAGCCACCAGCCCGCGGAGCCGGCGGCTATAGTCGAGCGGGAGTTCATTCTGGTCCGGCTGCGGCGGAAGTTTGTTGACCTCCAGAAAGATATCGAATGGCGAACGGATCGGAACGCCGTCTTCGTCCTCTTGGGAAAATTCGAGTCCTGTGACATAGGCGCTGACGAGCCGCACCACGGCATTGAAGACCTCCTCATCCGTGCTCGAGTCCACATTGATGCGGAAGTCGGATGGTAGCCGAAAATCTTCAGGGATGGCGGGGTCGGTCCCCGCAAGTAGCACGCGATAGGATTGCCCGTCAAACTCCTGCGCGAGATCGCCCTTGCCGTCGTCCTCGCGAATCACCCGAGCCAGTTGTTGGATGGCCTCGGCTTTCTGTCCCGGCATCCATCCGAAATTGCGGTCCGTGAAAGTGCCTGCAACCAGATCTTCCATGGTTGCAAACTCTCCGTCTAGATGAAATAGGGTTCCAACCGGTCGATCCACCGAGGCGCCGACGAGCGGCGGAGCATGTCTTGGACTCGTGACATGGCCGTCAGACGCCTGCGGAACGGGGCTCCGCCTCGCAAAATCCGCATAGGTCCGCATGCCGCCTCCGGCGACGCCGACCTGTTCGTCCACCAGGTGGCAGGCGCGGCAGTTCATGGACATCCCTGCGAATGGGCCGGGCAGCGGCTGGCCGGTGGTCTGTGTTTCGTCCATCACTGGGTCACCTGTGGGGAGCGGGTCGTTGACTTTCCCTCCCCCGTCCAGAAAGAGCTTGAAAGCGCGGGCGAACCGAGTCTCCACGAACAGCCGTTCGCCCACATCTTCCTCGGCGCCTGCCGTACCGGTTGGAGCGGGGTTGGTCTGACCGGTCGAGCTGGCGTTGTCGGAGTCGGAACCGCAGCCGGTCAGAAGGAGAACAAGGAGCAATCCGGACAGAGTCGAGCGGGCCCAATTGGACGGTCCTGATGTCAAATGCGTGGGCGAATGGTAAAGCATGGAAGTCCCCTCCCTCGGTGATAGCCGACGTCACCTATACCCGTGCATGCCGGGTAGGTGAATCCTTCGTGGCCGTATAAATTGAATGAAGCTGTCGAACCGCTGTCGATCATGGCCGTGTTCCCGCGCCGGATCTTCAATGAGATCCCAAAAGTGTCGGATCGGAAAATGTAAGTGAGGAGACAATTTGGAGAAACTGCTCGACAAGCACAGGGTCCAGTTGCGAGCCGGCCACGACCCGCAACAGGGATGTGGCCGCCAGGATGTTTGATTCGGAAGTGTGGCCGGCTTGGTGCAGATACAGATCAAAGGTGTCTGCAATGGCCAGTATCCTGGCGCCCAACGGGATGTATTCGCCGCGCAGCCCGTAGGGGTATCCACAGCCGTCCCACCGCTCATGATGGTGAGCGATCCAGAGCGCCGGGCGCTTGAGGAACGAAATCGACTCCAGGAGCTCGGCCCCGGAACGAGGGTGGTTTTGGTAGCGGACGAATTCCTGCGGAGAGAGTTCGCGATGTTCCTTGACGAGGTCGGACGGAAGCGCCAAGAGGCCGATATCGTGGAGGTGTGAGGCCAGCGCCAGATCTCGGAGCTCGTCCCATGGAAGACCCACGGTCAAACCGAGACGGTGAGCGAAGTCGGCCGTGCGGCGACCGTGTCCTTGGTGTCGCGGAGAGATGCGATCGATCAGGGCCGCCAACTCCCGGACCACACGCGAGATCGCAGCCCAGTGAATGGCGCACGAGGGAGGCCCAAAATCGAGTGCTTTCAAGTCTTCCAAGATGCTGAGCAGGTTGCCCCTTCCGATGGGGAATCCAGGGGTGTACTGTGACATGGGCATGTCCCTCTCCGTGATCTCGCATGACAAAAAAGCCCACGATCGCATCACGCGATCGTGGGCTCTGGGTTTGAAACCTCTGGCCTCGTGTCGAATCTTGACCGTTCGAGGAAGCTCGCCTCGGCTCCCGACGGTCAGGACTTGCCCGATGGGGAGGATCGGGATCTCGGCACCGCGATCCGCACTAGACGCCGGCACCGCTTGCATTTGATCTGAATGTCGCCGCCCACCCATCGGGCCACAAGCTGCCCGCAGTCGCAACGCACATCCGCGTTGTCGTCGGTCTGGTGGCTGTCTCTGACGGCCCGTTGGGTCATCATGTTCAGTCCTTTATTTGTCCGAAGCCCATGGTTCGACTTACCGATCCCGCTTAGAACGTCCATTTGGCTCCGGCCTGCCAGAGCGCCGGCATTCCCGAATAAATCCCTCGGGTCCGATCCACGATGAAATCTTGACCCAGCATGTTCTTGCCGACGAAGAAAAATGTCGTCTTAATCGGTTTGACATACTGGTTGATGGCAGCGTTCAGCACGCACCATCCGCTGATCAACCCGCGCTGTCCGTTGGGCGTGGGGGTGACGGTGTTCCGGTCGTCCGCATACATGTCGCTGATACATTGAGTTTCCAGCCTGGCATTGAATCCAAACGGTCGGTGGGTGTAGCCCAATCCGGCCGTCAACATATACTTGGGAGCGTAGGGCAGCCGGTTGCCCGTTACGCTGACCGTGGTGGGTTCACCGGGGAGCAGAGCGGCACCCGTGATGGAACTGTTCCGCGTCCCTCTGAATTCCGCATCCGCGACCCAGGTAAAGTTGACATCGAAGAGGAGATCCTGATCATTGTTTTGGCGAGTCACGGCGTCCAAGAGATCCAATTTGGTGGCGAATTCGATCCCGCGATGTCGAGTGTGGCCGGCGCTGGTCTGGGTCGCGCCGGCGCCCCCTGCAACCGATTGGGAAACGATTTGGTTTTGGAAGTCCAACTCGAAAAAGGTCAGTTCATAACCGGCCCAGTAAGTCGGCGTACCCCTGGCGCCGATTTCGTAGGTCCAGCTCAACTCGGGGTCAAGGTCCACCACGGCACCGGTCCCTGTGACCGCATCGGAGATCAATGGCGGGGACATGCCGCGATGGGCCCCTGCAAAGATCATATGGTTCTTGTTGAAGGAGTATGTGGCGCCGATGCCCGGCAACGCCTCGAAGAATTCGGTTTCGCCGAAATTGCCGTTGCCGTTGTTGGCCAACCGGTTGTCCGCAGTATATTTGAAGTACTCGAGCCGTACTCCCGGAGTAATGGTGAATTTGCCCATGATCAGCCGCTCTTGTATATAAAAGGCCCACGCGTTCGTCGTACGGAAATTGCTTTCCCCCAAGCACGTCGTCGAGCCTGGCGGGGGGGTGAAGCAACTGAAATTGGCGCCCGCGCCGGAGGCGAGATTCCGGTACTGAATCCGGTCGCCCTGTTCGTACATGTACCGTGCGCCGAAATCCGCCTCCGCGCTGATACCGAACAGCCGATGAACATAATGGAACCGCGGCTCGACGCCCCAGACCCAGTACTCTCGCGCGTTGGTAAACCGACCGTCCGCCGGGACGACGGCATAGGAGGAGGCCGGTATGTTGTTGCTGAGCACGACGGGGCCCACAGGGTTCCCGTTGACATCGACGCCCTGTTGGAACTGCCTTTGCCAAGGCCGATCAATGTAGTGGCCGAAGAAATTAGTGGTCGAAGTTAGATTGGCCGTAAACATGTGATTGACCGCGACATGGGCGCCGATGCGCTGGAACTCCAGATTGTCGTTCGTGAACGGAGTCGTGCGGGGATTCTGTGCATACATGCTTTCGGTGAGGCCTTGATAGCCAACGCTGGATTCCTCTCGATAGTAGTTGAACTTGGCCAGGATTTGAGTGCGATCGCTCAACTCTTGCACTGTTTTGAAGGTTAGGTCGTCGATCTTCGCCCGCGTATTCGTAAAGCGCGGTACATCGCTTTGATAATGCGTATAGTCGACCAAGTATCCGCTCTTGCCCCACGTGCCTCCGTAGTCAAAATGGGTGTTGATATAGTTGAGGTTGCCGCCCCAGAATTGAATATTCCCTTCTGGCGTAGGGGGCGGCATGCGCGTGATGAGGTTCATCACCCCGCCGATATTTTGCGGTCCGAAGAGCAATTGGCCGCTGCCTTTCAGGACTTCAATGCGATCGAAGCGAAAGATCGGAGGAAAATAATAGGCCGAGGGGTCGGCGTAGGGCATCAGCATGATCGGCACGCCGTCTTCCATGATATGTACTTTGCGGCTACGGGTCGGGTCGAGGCCGCGGATTCCGATGTTCGGCCGAATTCCCAATCCCTCCTCGTCCCGCACATTGACGCCGGGGACCTCGCGCAAGGTCTCATTGATGGAGAAACGATGATTCTGCTCAATTCTCTCCTTCGTGATGACGCGGCCGGAGCCCGGAATATGTTCCAACGCCTCAGGGGAGGTGCCGATGACTTCCGTCAGTGGAATCTTGATGGGCGCTTCCTCTTCCTTTGCTGGGACTGTCTCCTCTTTTACCTGGACCGCCTCCTCCTTGGAGCCAACCGCCTCGTTTTTAGAAGTCTCCTCAGGCTGCTCCGTCGTCGAGGGCGATTGCGCGAATGCGGGGGCAATCAGTACGCATGAGAACGTGAGCACGTACCAAGCGGCGAATCGTGTCCATGGCTTGATATTAAAATTAGTTCCCATTCTCAATAGTGATTTACACAAAAACCTTTTACACATCGTTTTCATCCTCCTGAAAGTGTCTAACGGCTGAGAGCGAGCTCTACAAATGGCGAGTACCGGCAGCTCGCCGCGACGTCCCCACGGTTCGGGGCGCCCGGACATCCCTTTGTGGAGTGGGGCTTCACTTGAAGACCACCTTCCTGAGGCCGCCTGCAGGCAATTCTACTTCACCAAAGTCGGACTCCCCTTTGAACTTCCCATCGATGGCCAAGGCGAATTCGCCGGTCTTGCCGTTGCTCAGGGTGATGACCAGCATCGGGAGTCCGCTGTCGGAGGCTGGCTTAATATCGATCTGTTTGATCGTGTCGAATTTGACGTTGACGGTCGCCGTGCCACGCTTGACGGGAACGTGTCTCAATTCGTGAGGGACGAACGCCGTTTCGCTGACCTTCTCTTCCCAGTAGAAATGGATATTCTTGACCTCACTTTCAATCCCCTGTGCGTCGGTCACAGTGGCAGAAAAGGTTTTGTCGTGCTTCGCTTGACCAAACGCAGCCCCAGTGACACTGCAAACGAGTGCGAGGATGAGTCCTGGAATCAACAGCGCTCGAACAGACTGTCTCTCTTTCACGTTACCCTCCGCGTCAGAACTGGATGCAAGATGATGAATGATGAATGGCGATCCCCGAGATCCCGGACCGCCGTACCCTCTTACTCTTGAGTCACAATGTCAATCTTCTACTCCGCACGACGCGATCGTCCTCCTGCACCTGCATCGCGGCCTGCGCTTAGCGACGCAGCGAATAGCTGATCGGCACTTGAACCATGACCTGAGGCTTCCCGAGCGGATGCTTCAGATGCAGCGGTGATGCCTTTCGGAGGATCTCGACGGCATCCTTGTCCAAAATGGCATGGCCGGAGCTTGAAACAACATCGACCGAAAGCAGTTCTCCATCATCCTTGATGACGGCGCGTAAGACGACCTTGCCTTCCCATCGGTTCAGACGAGCCATGTGAGGATAATTTTTCAATTCCTCAACGCGACCCCACAGGGTCTCCACAAGCCACCCATAATCCGCCTTGGTCGCCGGGGCGGAACGCAAAGGAACCTGTCTGGTTTCCGTTGGCTCTCCCGCCGACTGAGGGACCAGCTTGGCCTCTTGTACGGAAGGGGCCTGCTGTTGGACGACCGGGGCAACCTGAGCGACCTCCGAGACCGCTGTCTGCTGTTGGATGACCGGAGCAGCCTGGGCGACCTCCGTGATCGTGGATGTGCTCACAGGCGGCGCTTCGATTGCCTGCGGGGCAGGCGCCTCGACAACCTGTTGGGAAACCACGGGACGGTTCGGGACCGCCGAGGTCACGGATTCGGATACCACTTCGTTGGCAACGGCGTTTGGGGATTGTGCCGATACCACCGGCACTTCTTTCACCTCGGCAGATTCCTTGACCTCAGCGGTGCTGTGAGTCGCCAGCGGAACAGCTTCCGCCGACTCCAATTCCACCAGTTCCTGTGTTCGCTCAACGGCCTGAACCTCCTGGCTGGTCGGGGCAACCGACTGAGGCGTGGAGGTCGTGACCGGGGTCAGGGATTGCATAGCCGTTGTACTTTGTTGCTTCACAATCTGCTGGACTGGTTGAATCGTTTTGACAACATGGGAAATTGGCTGAGTGACTGGTTGAGGCCGTGCAGGTTGCACGGGAGGTTGCTTCGGAGCGGGCGGCTGCGATGTTTGAGCGGGCGGGGTCGGTTCCGACGCTGGCTGAGGCGCAGGTGGTTGCACGGTGGAAACCTCCCAATGGAAGATCTCCAAAGGAGGTTCCGGCTTCAGGTTTGTAACCATGGCGAATGCGGCTCCGAGCGCCATGCTGTGGATCAGCACGGAGGCGGTCCAGCCATGGGTATGTCGGATCGCTCCGGCGCGAGGAGCCAGACTCATCGAATTCATGACTTGACGACCTCAAGGCTGACTTGACGGAACCCCAGGCCGCGAATTTCATCCACCACGGTCACGAATCTGTCCAGGATCGTTACACGATCAGCCCGTACGACGACGAGAGATTCTCGGGGATGGGAATTCATCGCAATTTTGAGCCCACCCTCCTGCTGAACCGGTTGATCGTTGAAATACAGACCCCCGTCCGCCGTCAATGTCACGATCAACGGGACATCTTGCTTGTCTCCGGCCTCTTTGGCCTTGGCCAGATCGACCGGGATTTGCCCCGTCGTGATGAAGGTTGCGGTCGTAAGGACGATGACCAGCAGAACCAACATCACATCGACGAGCGGGATTACGTTTATTTGGTTCAGCTCACGATCCATGCTGGACCTGATAAAGGGTCAGTAGCTCACTGACCTTCCGCCTCAGCACATTGTTCATTACGACGCAGGGGATTGCGACCAGCAGGCCGACAGCGGTGGCCTTGAGGGCCAAGCTCAGGCCGATCATGATGGCGCTGACGGCGATCGTTTTTGAGGTCCCCATCGTGTGAAAGGTCAACATAATGCCCAACACCGTTCCCAGGAGCCCGATATACGGCGCGTTGGCCGCGACCGTGCCGATCACCACCAAGCGCTTGGTGAGCGCGATCTCAAAAACCTGCCGATTGGGAAACTGGGCGAGGTCAACCTGGCGATAGAACAACCACCGCTCCACCGCAACCGCTACGCACCAGAGACTGAGCGCGAGAAGCAACCCGATCACACCGTAATCCACCGTTTCTTTCAGGACTTCCATAGCCTGTACCCTCGATTCGCAAAACCGCCATCATGATTGAACACACGACTCGTAGCGTGGCATAAGTCTACTTCTGTAGTTGATAACGGTTTTCAATACCACAGGTGTGACGCCTCCGTCAATACGATCTTATCGGCTCCGGCCGTCTATTGGAGCGAGCGATGGATGATTTGACAGTGACTCAAGAAGCAGAGATGACCGATCCTCAAAATTCACATTCAAGAAAAAGGACCAGACTCATGTCGACCGCCAAGAATCTCAACAAGGGCTTCCATCGATCATGCCGGATGTAGGCGGTTGTGGCGCATCGGTTGACGCCGATGGCGGACCGGGCTGTTGCTTGAAGAGCACTGTGTGCGCTGCCTCGATCCTGATGGTCACGGATGTGCCCGGCGGATAAATCGCGGTCGAAGACTCGATGCTGTGGATGAATCGGCCTGAGGGCAACTGAATGTTGTACAGATTCTCCGAGCCCCTAAATTGACGCGAAAGGATACGGGCACGCCCTTCCGGGTCCGGGGAGAGGCGAATGTCGTCAGGCCGGATCATGACGACCAGCGGCGTACCGGGAGGAAATTTCCCGTGGTTGGGAAAGTCACCCAGATCCGTCGTCACCCGACCATCCTGTACGACGCCCGGGACAAAGTCGGCATGGCCGACAAAGTCGGCTACGAAGCGGGTCGCCGGAAGGTGGTAGATCATTTCCGGCGTGTCGAGTTGCTCCAGACGGCCTTCGTTCAGGACCGCAATGCGGTCGGCGATCGCGAAGGCAGCCTCATGATCGTGTGTCACGAGAATGGTGGTGATATTGGTCCGTTTCAGTAGGACGTGCAACTCTTGGCGCATCTTGGAGGCCATGTCCGGGTCCAGATTGCTGAACGGTTCGTCGAGGAGCAGGACGACGGGATGATGGGCCAGGGCGCGAGCCAGCGCCACTCGTTGCTGTTGTCCACCGGAGAGTTCGTGCGGGTAGCGATGCTCCAACCCGACCAGACCCGTCAATTCAAGCATGGCAGTCACACGGGCTTGACGCTGGACGGTGGGCAGCTTCGTCAACCCGAAGGTAATGTTATCCGCGACACGGAGATGCGGGAACAGCGCATACTCTTGAAATACCATCCCGACATCGCGCGCTTCGGTCGGCACTTGGAAGGATGGAGAGGACATGAGTTTTCCGGCGAGATGGATCTCTCCAGCCACGACCGGTTCGAATCCTGCGATCGCCCGCAACGTTGTTGTCTTCCCGCAGCCGGACGGTCCTAACAGGCAGAGGATTTCTCCGGTTCCCACTGTCAGGGAAATATCTGTGATGGCTGACCTACCGGATTGATAGGCGCAAGAAATGTGGCGAAGTTCCAGGACTGGAGTGTGATCGCTGGATAATCCCGCATTGCTCGGCTGCTCGGCTGCTTGGTTCTGCGGCGAGGCCGTGTCGGAGGCGGAGATCGCGGGAGGCAGTTGCATGTTAGGAAGTCACCCCGCCCGCCAGTCCCGTGCCACCAGGAGCGCGAGGGCCGGCAGGCTGAATAAGACGATCAACAAGGCCGGCGCAGCGGCCAATGTGTAGAGTTCCTCGCTGGCCTCCAACCAGACTCGCACGGCCAAGGTATCGAACCCCACCGGGCGCAGCAAGAGCGTGGCCGGCAGTTCCTTCATACATTGAAGGAACATCAAAATCCAAGCCCCGAAGAATCCGTTGCGGATGAGCGGGAGGGTCACGCGTCGTATGGTGTCCCACAGGGTACTGCCAAGGGTGCGGGCCGCTTCCTCCAGATTGGGGGTGACTTGTTGAATCGCGGGCTCCAGCGACTGCAATCCGACCGGGAGGAAGTGCAGGATGTAGGCAAGGATGAGCACCGCCGCCGATCCGTACCAGGCTGGGGCCAGCGCCAGCACGATGACCAGCAGCGCCAGGGCTGCCACCGGGCCAGGGAGCACGTAACCCGCGTAGGAGGCATGTAGGCAAAAGTGGTTCAGCCAGCCTGGTCGGCGTGTGCTGAGATAGGCGACCGGCGCTCCCAGCAGGACCGCGCCGGTCGCGGCCGTCGCCGAAAGGCTGACACTGTTCCAGGTAAAGTCGAAGAAGCGAGCGTCGAGCACACCCTCCTGAATCGCACCGGCACTCCAGATGAGCAACAGCCAGGCCGGAATACCGAAAGAGAGCGCGAAGATCACCCCGACATACAGTGTCATGCCGAGGCGCTGTCCCAGGCCGGGACATTGTCTGGGTGCTTGTCGGAACCGTCCCGCGGTTTGGTAGAACCGACTGCGACGCCTGAACCACCGTTCGGTGAGGAGAAACACCAGCGCAAAGAGGACCAGCAGCAGACTCAATACGCTGGCCGCAGCATAATCGTATCGTCCCGTCATCTGCTGGTAGACCGCGTAGGTCAGTGTCTGGTAGCGCAACATGGATACTGCGCCGAAGTCCGAGACTACGTAGAGGACCACCAACGAGAGACCGGCAAAGATCGCCGGACGGAGGAGCGGCACGGTGACCCGGAGGAAGGTCGGCCAGCGACCGACGCCACAGGCTCGCGCCACCTCTTCGAAGGAGAGATTCATGTTGAGGAGGGCCGCGCGACAGAGCACATAGACGAAAGGGAATGTATCGAGCGCCATCACGAGCGTCGCTCCGGTCAAGCTTTGCGGGGCAAACACGTGATGGTCGGGTCCCGCCACCATCTGCCAAAGCCGGTCCACCGGGCCGCCGGTTGAGAGCAGGTGAGCATAGACGTAGGCCAGTACAAAGGTCGGCATCGCCAGCGGCAGAATGAGGGCCCATTCCCAGATCGTCCGTCCTGGAAATTCGTAGCGTGTAACAAGCCAGGCAAGGGACAGGCCGAGGAGCAGCGTGACTCCGGATACCGTCACAGCGAGCGAGGCGGTGTTGATCAGTAACTCAGGTAACCTCGTCCGCCACAAGCGGCTCCACAGGGCCGGATCCGTGGTCGCCGCCTGCACAAGCACATACCCCAATGGAAGGCAGAGTGCGCCGGCGATCAGGAGGACGAGTAGTTGAAGGGGCGACAGCAGGCGATGACGGAGAACTGTCGCGGTCATGGAGGCTGAACGCGACTACCGAAGCCCGACATCCTCAATCAGGGCCATTGTCGGGTCCCTGAGTTCCGCGAGCTTGGCGAGAGGAACGGGGGCCGCCCGGAAGGAAGTTCGCTCGATGAGCGCAGGGTCGGCCTTGACGTCCGGATGGAGGGGATATTCCTTATTGAGTTCGGCGAAGAGCTGTTGGCCGGATTGGCCGACGAGAAATTCTGCAAGCGCACGCGCGCTGTCCAATCGACGGCTGGCCTTGGTCACGCCAATACCGGTGACGTTCAAAATCGCGCCCATCCCGCCGGCCTGTTGGTCCGGCATGATGGCGGCGATCGGCGCAGAGGGGTTCGCTCCCAGATGGCGATAGATATAGTAGTGGTTGACGATGCCAACCGCCACCTCGCCTTTGGCGACCGCTTCCACAATCTGCGAGCTTTTCCCATAGACTCTGGACCCTGCGTTCTGCTTCAGACCGCTCAGAAACTCCTTGGTCCGCTGATCACCATAGGTTTCTTTAATGACTGAAACTCCCGCTTGGAGGTATTCGCTGCCGGCGTTAGGAAT
Source organism: Nitrospiraceae bacterium (assembly GCA_040981105.1). Taxonomy (GTDB): domain Bacteria; phylum Nitrospirota; class Nitrospiria; order Nitrospirales; family Nitrospiraceae; genus Nitrospira_G. The sequence goes on along the minus strand of JANRMO010000004.1, from coordinate 99,465 downwards.
CCCGATCTTGTCCTTCCAGCTCGGCTTAGCCAGATCGAAAAGCGAGACGATCTCCTCAGGCTTCACGAGGTTCTTGTTGTAGACGATGACCCAAAACCGGCCGGAAAGTCCGATCCAGCTCTGATCAGCGGCTCGATATTGGACGGGAATCGCCCGGTCGATGTCGTGAAGCTTGAGCGGCTGGAGCAACCCCAGTTCCCTGGCCCGTTCGAGGCTGCCAGCATCGTTGGTGATCAACACATCGGCTGGCGTACGATCCCCTTCAACCTGCAGGCGGTTGACGAGTTCCGTTGTGCCGGAAGACAGCAGTTCGATCTGAATCCCCGTCTTGCTTTGAAATGCATCCAACACGGGTTTGATGAGGCGCTCGCTCCTCCCCGAGTACACGACCAGCTTGTCCTTGTCCGCCGCCTGTGCCACGGGTGACGACGCCAGGATCAAGATCACGCTGCATAAACAGACGACCAGCGGCATCCATCGCGAGTGGGGTGGTCGGTTGGGAGCCGGCCCCGACGGGCTGTTGAATCGATTCATCATCTTCAACCTATTCTTGTTCGTGATGGGCCAGGCGGTAGGTTAATTCCGGCACTGGGAGCAGAGACCGTAGAGTTCGAGCTTGTGGGTTTTGATGACAAAGCCGTGTTCGCCGGCCACCTCTTCCTGCAGACGCTCGATGTCCTCGTTTTCGAATTCGACGATCTTGCCGCATCCGGTGCAGATGAGGTGATCGTGGTGACCCTTGTGCGATACGTTGTCGTATTGTGTTTGCGACCCGAAGTGTCGAGCCTGTGCGAATCCCACTTCACAGAAGAGGTTGAGGGTACGATAAATGGTGGCCAGGCCGAGATGAGGGTCCTTCTTCGCGAGCTGGTGGTACATCTCTTCTGCCGTGATGTGTTCCTTCTTCAGAAACTCGATGAGGATTAACTCGCGTTGTCGGGTGAGCTTCAGATTGTGCTTGGACAGATGATGGCGCAGGTCCTCCATTTCCTTGACGGGCTTTCCGATGGTCGCTCGATTCGGCATGATTCAGACATTTAAGAACGAAACGGGTGATCCGGTCAAGAGGCTAGACGGTCGGAGTCAAAAAGACCCGAACGCGCCCTTTCTACCACGGAATAGGTTGACGGGCGTCAAGCCCGCCACTATAGTGCACCCCTTTCCAACCGGATCGCCAGCCGAGCCTGCGACGGGTGGACAGGATCGGCCTTCATATGAGAGGACGAACCGCATGAGACAGAGTAGCCATATGACCATCGACCGGGGGCTGCTGCTGTATGTGCTGCATGTGGCCGAGCCCCATGGGTTGCTGAACGACGTGAAGCTGCAGCAACTCTGTTTCCTCTGCGAGTTGCAATTGTTCAGCAAAGGGATCAGGGCCCTGCATTTCGAATATTTCCGGTTTGCCTACGGCGCGTTCAGCAAGGACCTCGACAACGATCTCATGTCGCTTCGGCGAAAAGAGCGAGTCGAGAACTTTTCCGTGACCGAGCAGGTGGCGGACGAGGTCGTTCCGTTGCTGACCAAAGAGGCCGAATCGAACGAGACGCACCACAAGGTGGTTGATCTAATTCAGGCGGTCATTGGCCACTACGGTCCCCAGGATACGAGCCAGATCATCAAATCCGTGGAGGATGTAGAGCTTACGACGCCGGAAAACCCGGAGAACAAGATCTTCATTCGGGATATTGTCTTCCACACGACGCTGCTCGTTCCCCATCGGATCGAGGTCAAGGAAGAATTCATGCTCTCCCCGCCCACGCTGGCAAAGCTCAACCAATTGATGGGCTATTAGAAAGCGTCGAGGGACTGAGCCCCAGCGCTCGGCACGGCTATCCCTTCCCCAACTGGTACAGCTCTCCGTATTTCTGCTCCACGTAGGACAGCCAGGGACTTGGAGTCAGCGACCGGCCCGTGACTCGCTGGACTAAGTGATCGGCCGTGAACATGCGTCCCCACTGATGAATTTTCTGGCCGAGCCACTGGCGAAGTCCCTTGAGCCGGCCAGCCTCGATCTCTTGCTCCAACCCGATCAGTTCCTGCTTGGCCTGATTGAAGAATTGCACCGAATAGAGGTTGCCGAGTGTGTAGGTGGGAAAATAGCCGAAGGCACCCATCGACCAGTGAATATCCTGCAAGACGCCTTCCGCATCGGTCTCCGGAACCACATTGAGGTAAGTTCGCATCTTCTCGCGCCAGCTCTCCGGCAGCTCTTCGACCCTGAGCCGCTCCTCAATCAAATCCTGTTCAACCTCAAAGCGCAACATGATGTGCAAATTGTAGGTTAACTCGTCAGCCTCCACCCGGATCAGCGAGGGTTGCACTTTATTGATCGCGGCATAGAAGCGATCAAGCGGCACCCTGCTCAGTTGCTCCGGAAAGCTCTGTTGCAGCAGCGGATAAAAGCCTCGCCAAAACGGACGGGATCGGCCGACACAGTTCTCCCAGAGACGGGACTGGCTCTCGTGGATGCCGAGCGAGATCGTGTCGCCGAGCGGGGTGCCATAGTGAGCTGGGTCCAGGCCCTGGTCGTACAACCCATGCCCCCCCTCGTGGATGCAACTGAACAGGCAGGATGCGAGGTCCCGTTCAGAGACCCTGGTGGTGACTCGCACGTCGGTCGGATGGAACGATGTCGTAAAGGGATGGGCGGACAAATCCAGACGGCCGCGCTCAAAGTCGTATCCCATCGCGGCTAAGACTACCCGGCCGAATTCCACCTGGCGCACCGGGTCATAGCGCTCATGCAGACAGCGATCGTCAATCGAAATCGGGCTGGCCAGCACGGCCTTGAGCAAGGGGACCAGTCGCGCCTTCAATTCCTCGAACAGAGGAACCAGTCGGCTCGCGGTGGCACCGGGCTCGTAATGGTCGAGCAGGGCGTCATACGGGGAATGAGCGTAGCCCAGATAGGCTGCCTCTTCCTTTTTCAATGCGAGGATGGTGGTGAGGTTCGGGAGGAATCGCTTGAAGTCGTTCTTGGTGCGTGCCTCTACCCATACCTGCTGAGCCAGGGAACATTCGCGGCCGAGCCTGACGACAAAATCGGACGGGAGTTTCTTGGCCCGGCTGTAATCCCGCCAGACCTCCCGAAGCAGCGCCTTGGCCGATTCATCCCAGGGATCTGCAGGGCGTGCTTGGAGGTTGCCGGTCTGGAGATCCAGCCATTGGCCCAGCAACCGTTCGATGTCGGGGGACACCAGGCGATCATGTGCCAGTCCTTGCAGGGTGGCGATGTGATCGGCCCGAGCTGCGCCGCCTCCCGCTGGCATGTAGGTTTCCATATCCCAGGATAAGAGCGAAGCCGCGCTGTTGATCTGTTGGATTGTATGAAGCTGCGTGCGTAACGGATCAAGGGTCCTGAGTGTTGCCACGATCGACCTCCTCCGGCATGATGGCGAACAGTTTGAGCGCAGCGCCCGCCAGGGTGTGAGGAAAGTGTTTCACAGGGGAGGTCTGAAATGGAAGAGTTGGTGCGTCCCGAGATCGAAGCCTATGCGGAACAGCATTCCATGGGCGAGTCGGCCGTTTGTCGCGAGCTGCGGGAAGAGACGGAACGCACGATGGAATTGGCCAGAATGCTGGTCGGACCGTTGGAGGCCGCCTTTCTCAAGATGATGGTCAAGCTGGTCAGGGCCAGGCGGGTGCTGGAGATCGGCATGTTCACCGGCTATAGCGCCCTTTCAATGGCGGAGGCGCTGCCCTCAGATGGCGAGCTGCTTACCTGCGAGATCGACCTCGAATCGATCCTCGTGGCACGGCGCTATTTCGCGAAGAGCGGGCACGGCAGGAAGATCACGATCCGGGAAGGGCCTGCGCTGGAGACCTTGCGGGAGGTCAGAGGGCCGTTCGATCTCATCTTCATCGATGCCGACAAGCAGAATTACATCGAGTATTATCGGCGAGCCCTGGAGCTGATCGCGCCGACGGGAGCGATTCTGATCGATAATGTGCTCTGGTCGGGCGATGTGCTGCTACAACCTCCGCCAGACGATCGGACCAGGACCATTCAAGACCTGAACCGGCTTGTTGCGGCGGATCCGCGTGTGAGCGCGGTGCTGGTGACCATTCGGGACGGCATATTGATGGTGAAGCCGGAATTCGGCGCGTCGTAGCGCCCAGGCCTGCCGCCACGGTAGTCGAATCTACGATCGGCCGGAAATAATCCTTGACGGGTCGTCATGACGCTGTTATCCCCAGCGGTATGGCCTCTCCTTCGGTGGCGATCGCCTACGGCTCGTTGACTCTGGCCGCGGTGCTCTGGGGCGGGTCGATCGTCGGGCAGAAATATGCGTTGGCGTCGTTCTCCGCCGTTGAGGTGTCGGTGCTGCGGGGAATCGGCGCGCTCGCCATCCTGATCCCGCTCTGGTGGCTTCAAGAGGGCCGGTCGATCCGGCTCGTGAGCCGCGACCGATGGTTGCTGGGGCTGTTGGGCCTCGCCGTCTTGGGCAATCACCTGCTGACCCTCTTCGGCCTGCGCTACATTGGTGCGGCGGCGGCGGGAGTGATTATCGGCTCAAGCCCGGCCATTACGGCGCTCTTGTCCTCCCTGCTCATTAAAGACGTGCCCTTTCGAAAGGTTATGGCCGGCAGCGCCCTGTCCTTTGCCGGTGTGGCGCTCGTCTCGGGTGGAGGTGGGGAGAGCGCCGCAGGAGACAATCCCTGGTTGGGCGGAACATTGGTGCTCCTCGGATTGGTCAGTTGGGCGCTCTATACCATCGGCAGCGGATCGGTCATGGACCGCCTGTCTCCGCTCACGATCAATTGGACCACGCTGCTCATCTCGATTGTTCTGCAGATCCCGCTGTTGTGGTCCGACCAGAAGGTGATGCAGGAGGGCTGGGCTGTGGTCTCGTCAGGTGGGTGGATGGCGCTTGGCTACCTGATCGTCTTTGCCACGGCGCTCGGTCAGCAGGCCTGGCTCTATGGGGTTCAGGGAGTCGGCCCCTCACGTGCTGGGGTCTTCGTGAACCTCATCCCTGTCTCTGCACTGCTCCTATCCGCCCTGATTCTGGGCGAAGCAGTAGGGCCGAGGGAAGCGCTGGGGATCGTCCTGATCCTGGCCGGCGTGTGGCTCGTGGGCTATCAGACCAAGGAACCTTCCGGGTAACCTCCCGCCGTCTCCTACTTCATTCCACCGACGGTCTCTGGCCGGGCCAGGTATGGTCCGCCTGCTATACTTCCTCCCATGGCAGCACGCCCAGGAGGATGTATGAACAAGAGAACTACCTTCATGGCAGGGGTCATCGCAGGGGTAGTCCTGGTTGTGGGCCTGCCGAACAGTCTCTGGGCGAAAAGCCGCCCGGTGGACCGTCATGATTGCCATCGGGTGAAGACTGGGTACCTCTGTGAGAAGGGGCCGCTGGCCGGCAGGTCTTTTGCGTCGCGCCAGGCGATGATCCGTGCCTTGCGCATGGATAGTGCTCCCGGCGCTCTTCAACCGGTGCGAGATCAGCCCTTGGTCAAGAAGAAGCCGTCGAAGGCCAAGTCCGCACGGTAGATTTCCTTCCGGTCTGGTTTCTCCCTCTCATCGAGCGTTGACAACTCGTCCTGCATCCGTCGAACGGCGGGCTGCCTGACGGGCGCTCGCTTTGTGCCTCGCCACGCCGCGCAAGTCTGCGGTATCATGACATCTTTTAAGCCCGCATTGCTTACGAAGGTTCGTGACGAAACCGTCCATTGATCATTAGACCTAGCGGGTCGACTTGCGGCGACGGCAGAAGCGTTCGTGAACAATGCGGGTCACCGAGGAGTCCTCATGATTGAACAACGGATCGAAGAAGTCTCGCGTGTGAACTTGGCATTCTATGAAGCTTTCGAGAGTCTCGATATCATGCAGATGGACAAGATCTGGCTCCAGCAAGACTATGTCACCTGCATCCATCCCGGATGGGGACTCCGTTCGGGTTGGCCGGCGGTGCGGGATTCTTGGGTGCTGATTTTCAACCACACCTTCGACATGAAGTTCGAGCTAACCGATGTCGAGGTCCAGGTCGCCGGCGATGTGGCCTGGGTAATTTGCACGGAGAACCTAACGACCAAGCAGGACGATGCCACCGTGCAGACCAAGATTCTGGCGACCAACTTATTTGAGCGCGTGGGGGATGAGTGGTTGATGATCCACCATCATGGAAGCCCGGTGATGGGAGGAGGGTGAGGGAGGGGAAGGTAGGCAGGCAGGCTTATGTCCTCCCGTGCTCGCAGAGGCCGCAGAAAGAAAGGGTGGAAGGACACTCATGCCGATCCCTTGCTCCCAGAGCTCGCGCGCTGAGAAGCACGCTCGCTCGATGGCCGCAGTGGGACCAGCACGAGTGTCCTTCCTAGAGACCGAGACGGCGCGCAGGCTCGAAAGGAACGCAGGGCCTCGTTGGACACGCGCAGGGGAACCTACAAGGCCGCTTCGCCTGAGTGGAAGCACCAGAAAATGCCAGTAGGATGGGATGGGCATGTCTGAAGGAAAAAGATGGGGCGCGGACTCGGAAGGGCACATATGATCACCGATTCAATCAGAGATGACCTTCAAAAGCGAAGTGAGGCGCTGTTATTCGACCTTGCTGCCCCAAACGGTTGGTTGGAAGACGTCGTGGGAGCCTACAACCGTGCAGTAATCAAGGAACCTAAAAAATCTGTCCCATGTAATCCTCTGCTTTTGCGCATTCTCCATGATCACCTCCACGATGATCCTGTAGCGGTGCCGGCCATCCAGGGCCTCGTGACCCATTACAAGGCGTTAGCCGAGTTCAGCGATCGCGAATGGAGAAACCGGAAGGCGCGTATTCTTGGAAATGATGTTGCTGGCTTCCACTCGACGCTCGTCGAAATCTCCCTCCATAAGTTCCTGTCGGGCATTCCTGGGCTCAGCGTCCGCTTTATCGATCCTGAACCGGGTGTCCGTCGCCGTACCGACTATCAGATCCGAATTGGCAACATCTCGTTAGATGCCGAACTCAAGTCGATTTTTTCAGATCAGGTCAGGTTGGCAGACGGCACTCTCCCTATGGGCTACAATGCAGAGCCCACAACGTTCAAATCGATTGCTTCAGAGCGGGGCCTACGTGCCATAGGCGCTCCTTTCGCAGGTTCCACTATCGATTCCACAACAGCGAAAGTCATCTGGCGAAAGTTCAGTCAGCCGATTCGTGAAAGGCAGCTCGACACGAGCCGACCATCCGCTATTTTTGTTGACATCAGCACCTGCGACGAACTGTGCACATTCCTGGCGCCGCCCTGCCTTATTCAGAGTTCTGAACTCCGCAACCACGCTCGGTCGTTGCTCCGTCAACTTGCAGCAGTACGACGTGCTGAGGTGCCTGCGAGCTTACAACTCATGGTTTGCGGGTTTACGCCGTGGGAGTATGAGATCTGGCTCATTGAGCCCGTGTCGGTTGAAGGTCGGTTTCGCGATGACACTCTCAAACAATAAGCCCCCCTTCAGCGACCAATAGCGGCCGGATGAGGAGAGTATAGGTCGGGAGGTAGGAGGTTGTCGCTTGCGCTTGAATGCCCGGACATCGACGGTTATACTTTGGGTATGAAGACGGCGGTTTCGATTCCGGACGAGGTGTTTACCAAGGTCGAACGACTGGCTCGGCGTGCGCGGAAATCGCGTAGCGAGGTGTTCAGCGCTGCCCTTCGCGAGTATGTGGCGCGCCATGCACCTGACGAAGTGACTGACGCAATGAACCGAGTCTGCGAGCAGGTCCGAGACCAAGGCGATCCATTCCTCCACGCGGCAGGTCGCCGCGTCCTCGAGAGCACCGAGTGGTGATCTCGCAGGGCGAGGTCTGGTGGGCCGACCTGCCACCGCCCGCCGGATCAGGACCGGGGTTTCGGCGGCCGGTCGTTGTTGTACAGGGTGATGCGCTAAACCGAAGCCGACTCGCCACTGTGGTGTGCATCCCGCTGACCAGCAACGTGCAGTGGGCCGATGCACCAGGTAATGTCCTTTTGACCACGCGCCTGACCCGGCTCCCCAAGGACTCGGTCGCGAATGTCTCGCAGATCGTTGCCCTCGACAGGGGGCTGCTTAGCGAGCGCGTCAGCAAGCTTTCGCGAGCGAAACTTGAACTTCTACTCGCTGGCATCGACGTGATGCTCGGAAGATAAACGATGTACGGCTCCTGTCCATGACAAACAGAGCTGCCTGACGCAGGCAGAAGAAACTCATACGGGTCGGAATGGGATTGTCCGTCGGTTGCAGCCGACCGGACGCTGGATAGCCCCCCGCGCAACCCCAACGTAAGCGCTCACCAACATTGAAACTGCTGAATTTGTGCTAGGATCCGGAACCCTCGCCCGATCCAAGCACAGCTAGTTCGAAAGTTAGATGAGGGAAGCGAAAGTGATTGTGGAGGGTGAGAATTCCAACTGGACGGACTGAAACGATAGAGCAGGAGGCTCAGGGTTTTGCAGTCGGGGCGATCGGCGCTTCTTCGACCTTGACGGTCTTGCGCCATTCTTCCACGATCACATCGCGCTCGGGCATGGTCATGCCGGCGTATTTCAGAAACATCTGAAGCCCGCGGCGGCGACGCCATGTCAGGAAATCGATGAAATGCGGCTTGCAGATCGCGCCCGTGCCGGCCGGCGCATAGGTTCGGGCGGTACAGTCCTGAACGAGACAACGTTCGCTGGTCATTGGTCTGCCCTTTCGGGATCTAGTATGCCCAACGCCGCTCTCGGAATGCAACCGGCCATAATTTCATTCGCCTCAATCCTGTCAACCTCAAACTTGTCTTGACGCTCCTGACTCCTTCCTGTAAACGACTGAGCGACATGGTCCACTGTGGTCAGATCTTCTCCTTGCGCGGTGGCCTCGCAGCCGGTCTCGTCGTACTCTTCGCAAGTTGTGCTCCTGTCTACAAGGAAGGCCTGCCGCCGGGCAGCCCGTTCGCGGAAGAAGAGGCCCCGATCGGTCCTTTCCTCCAAGGCATCGCCAGCGGCGATATTACGGACCAGACAGCGGTCATCTGGACCAGGACCAACGGTCCTCGCATCATTCAAGCGGAATGGTGGGATGAAGCAGGCACTTCTACCGATGGTATGGTGTCAGGACGGGCTCAGGCGAAGGCTCCTCCTCCGGCTGAAGCTTCCCAAGCAAGCGCGCTCCGGGCCACGAGCGCTGCCGATGATTATACGGTGAAGGTGATAATTTCCGGTCTCCGTCCTGCGACCAGGTATCGCTATCGGTTTTGGGCGGCGGCCGTGGACGAGGCCGCTTCTTTCGGCAACGCGGCCAAGCCGAGTGAGGAAGGGACGTTTCGCACTGCGCCGACAGTCACGGAGCACAGCCCGATCAGGTTGCTCTGGAGCGCCGATCTTGGCGGACAGGGGCGATGTCGGACTGGCCAGGACGAATATCCCATCTTCGACCGGATGAGGAATCAGCGGGCCGAAGCCATGCTATTCGTTGGGGACACCGTGTATGGGGATGAGGTCTGCGGCGCTCCTCCGAACGTGGCGGGCAGTTCGTTTGCCGCGGAAACCGTGGACCAATATCATGCCAAGCATCGTTACCAGCGGGGTGCCTCCAGTCTCAGGCGATTCCTGAGCGAAACGCCGGTATTGGTGACTTGGGACGATCACGAGGTTCGCAACAATTTCTCGGGACCCTCCGATTCGCAGATGCCGGCCGGTCGTCAGGCGTTGTTGGACTATTGGCCGATCGGAACCCCGCAGGATGACCCGACGAGGCTCTATCGAGGATTCCGATACGGCGCGGACGTGGAACTCTTCATCCTCGACACGCGGCAGTACCGCAGCCGCAATAGCGATCCCGACGGTCCCGGCAAGACGATGCTGGGAGCCAATCAACGGGACTGGCTGTTGCGGGGCCTGGCGGAATCGACTGCGACCTGGAAGGTCATTGTGACCAGCGTGCCGCTTTCCAACAATCGGAAAGGAGGGACGGTCAGCGCGCCTGGACACGACAGTTGGGCCCGGGCCAATGACGGGACGGGATTCGAGTATGAATTGAACCTGATCGTCGAGACGATCCTGAGCCGCGACATCCGCAACGTCGTCTGGCTCGCCGCCGACGTCCACTACGTCCAAGCCAATGCCTACGACCCGTCGGGCGACGGGGCGCCGGATTTTCATGAATTCATCGCCGGTCCCTTGTCGGCGAATCCCGCTCGACCGGTCACGCCTGCGCCGACGTTCCGCCCCACCAATCTGTTCTCCGATTCGGGGTACTTCAACTTCGGGCTTGTGACGGCTGACCGGCAGTGGTTTCAGGTGCAGATTGTAGACGAAGAGGGAACGGTCCGTCACACTCACCAAGTGGCGGCGCGTTAGCACTCGGTCGTCGCGTCTTTCGAATCATTTGAATCCGGCCGGCTGCTCGCTTGCATTCTCGAACGCCGACCAGGTACGGTACGGCGCCCTACGCAGGACGATCTGACGGCCACTGTCGGTCTGGAAGAGTGAGGTCCTTGCGTCCGCGGGCGGAACGGATGCGGCGATGTGGCTTCAAGTTCTGTCGGTGATCGGGGCGGTGATGGTGCTGGTGGCCTACGGATTGAATCAGAACGGCATTTGGCGCGAGCTGGACGGCGGATACTTGGCACTGAATATTCTCGGGTCGCTGTTGCTCGGCCTGGTGGCGCTGGTTGAACAGCAAGCGGGATTCATTCTCTTGGAGTTCTCCTGGGCGGCGATCGGAGTCATGGGCGTGATCCGGGCGCGGCGATCGATCCGGCCATCCTGATCACTCTAATGTGCTGTGTTCGCAAGGAAAAGGCGAAGACCAGAAAGGGGAGAGCACGATGGGAGCAGGTATCACAGCGAACGACGTATTTGAACGGGTCAAGGATGCCGCCGTGGCGGCGACCGGACCGGATGAAAAAGCGTTGCAGATCGACTACGAGGCGCTCAGGAAGAATGTGCAGGCGGCGTTGGGGGACCGCAAGGTCGCGCATCTCCATATCAATAAGTTTTTGCCGGAAGGCTACGAAGATCAAGGACGGTTCAATGTGTTGGCCTTGACGGCAGGAGGCGTGGTCTTCGATATGGTCATCGGGGACTCGTACTTCCGATACGATATCGTCTCGGTTGATCAGTTGGACAAGGTGCAGGTGATCGACGCGCTTTGGAACAACCGCGAGAAGCGGCAGGAGGACCCGTTTCTCAGCCTGAGGCTGATGCATGGCGAGGAGGCACACCTGCTGCTGGCGCTGGAAGATGCGGAACGAAAGACTCTCGTGGATTTTGCCGCGGCGGTTACGTCCGCGCGAAACCCGGAGAAGTAGCCCCGAAGGGTTTCTGTTCGAAATCGCCTCAGGCGAGGTTGATCAGGCGGTGGAGGACCGGCGGTAGAACGGCAGGGCCTGGACGGTCGCGTGGACTCGGCGGCTGTCCAGTTCGATACTCAACGAGGTCTCCGGCTTGCTGAAGTCCCGCAACGGGAAGCCAAAGGCGATGACCTGTCCCAACTGAGGAGAGTGGACCGCACTACTGATCCATCCCACCTCGCGATCCCCGCTGAACAGTTTCGCTCCCTTCGGTGGGACCGTCGATCCCTCGACCACCAGTCCCACCAGATGACGCCGGACGCTTCCGTAGGTGTCCATCCGCGCCACGACCTCTTGTCCCGGATAACAGCCTTTGGTCAGGCTGAACGCCTTGCCTTCCAGATTCGCCTCCGGGGGCACAATGTCTTCCGTCAAATCGATGCCAACAGCAGGGATCCCCGCTTCCATTCGCAGGGCCTGCCGTGCCTCTGATCCAAGCGGTTTCAGCCCGAACGGACGGCCCGCAGTCAGGAGTTGCCTCCAGACCGATCCGAGCCTGTCGCTGGGGAGTAGAATTTCGATGTCGGTCTCTCCCGTCTCCTCCGTGCGGCTGAACAGTGCAGGTGACCCTTCGAGGTTGTGGCTGACGAACCGCAGAGGCGGGAGCGAAGCGGTGTCGAGACCGAACGAAGTCCTGATCAACTCCGCGGCTCTCGGGCCGCTCACGAGGAGCAGTCCCCAGGTTTCTGCAAGATTCTGAAGCTTGGCCTTGGTGCCGTACAGGAGGAATTTCCGGATTGCCTGATAGGTCAGATCCCCGACTTCTCCCACGTCTTCCAGCAACAACGCGTCGTCCTGCAAGTAGACACGGAAATAGGCCAGCATCTTGCCCTTATGTGTTAAGAGACTCGAGTACAGGTACTGTCCTGGTTGCAGAGGAAGGATGTCGTTGCTGATGATGCTCTGGAGCCACTTCACCCGGTCGTCGCCGGTCACCCGGAGGATGCCCCGATGCGACAGGTCGGACAATCCAACGGCCTGCCGGACTGCGCGATGCTCCTCCGCCGGCGCGCTGTAGCGCAGCGGCACCTCCCAGCCGAATGTATCGCCAAATTCGGCTCCGGCCGCGACATGCTCGTCTCTGAGAGGCAAGGGCTTCATGGATGCATGCCTAGGATTTCCTGGACCAATGCGCCCGTGCGGGCGGAAAACTCGTTCCGCGAGACGATCTTCGAGACGCCGAGGGTCTTCGCGCGACGCCACGTCTCCACTTCCTCATGGTTGGCAAAGGCCAACACCGGCACCTTGGCCAATATAGGATCGGCCTTCAACAGCGTCAGTGCTCGAAACGGGTCCAGACCGAGGTCGTTGAGGTTCATGACCACCGCATCAGGACCGATCGCGGCGGCCTTCGTCGCGAAATCCTCCTGCGTGCGGGCCCGCTCCAGCTTGTAGCCCTGAGGAAGCAGGACATCGCGCAGCTTGGTGTAAAAGAACAGGTCGTTGATCACGACGAGGATCGTTTTCGTCTGGTCGGTCATTGCGGGAGATTTCAATTTGATTAGTTCATCGAACTGATCAGCCGTCCCAGCGACTTCTTGGCGAGCGCGTAATTGGGGTTGAGCGTGAGCGCCCGTTTGTAACAGTCGATCGCCTTGGGCCAATCGCCTTTGCGCTCATAGACTCGACCGAGATTCAGGTGTGGATACTCCGGGCTTTCATATCGCCTGGCCTGCATGGCGCGCTCGAACCAGGGAATGGAGTCGTCGAATTGCCCCTTTTCGATCAGGTATGCGCCGATGTCGTTATAGGGGTTCCCGAAATCCGGATCCTGCGAGATCGCATGGTGGCATTCCTCGATCGCCTCGTCGATCCGGCCCATGAAGCTGTAGGTCCACCCGAGAAACGTATAGGCTTCGGCAGTCGGGTAGGCCTCGATCGACCGCTTGTAGAGGCGGACGGCCTCCTCCAACTCACCCTTTCGTTGCAATTCGAAGGCTTGCTGGAAAAGCTGCCACGCTTCGCGTTTGTCTTCTTCGCGGCCTTCGCCCTGGGCTAGAAAATCTTGTACATCCATAAGCGGCTGTTGAAACCCGCCATCAGCGTCGTTCTCAGTCGTTCATCTCCCTCGACGTACGAGAAAGAGTACGCCTCGGGGTGCTCACTCCTTGCGGCCTCGCTGAGTGACGGATTTGAACAGCCGCAAAGAAAAGTGCCTCACTCCTGCTTTAGTTTCTTCTTAATCAACTCGGCGCCGTATCGGCCGGACAACAACATGGAGCCGAAGGCCGGCCCCATGCGAGGCGTGCCGTTGACGGCCGCCACCGCCAGCCCGATGACGAAGCAATTCGGATACACCTCGCCGGTCCGATTCATGACTTCTTCTTCCGATCGAGACACCCACATGGCCCCGTTGCCCGGCACCCGCTGATAGAGATTGCGCCGGTGGAGCAATTCCACCACCACGGCGTCGTGACCGGTCGCATCGACCACGATCTTGCTTTCCAGAGCGATGGGGTCGACGTGAATGACATCGTGTCCGGCCATTTCCGCCGTCGTATTGTTGACCACGACTCCCTCCAGCACCCCCTCCCGCCGCAGAATGAGATCCACGACCCTGGTGAGGTTCAAGACCTTTGTCCCGGCCCGGTAGGCGGCGGCGATGAGGGCCCCGGTCGCGTATGGCGGGTCCACCATGTACATGCCCTCACATTCCTTGATCCGTTTGCAGGGCACGCCGATTCCTTCAAGAATCTCGTTGGCCGGTTCGCAGATGGTGGCCTTGTTCATCAGATAGCCGCCGTGCCAGAACCCGCCGCCGAGCGCCAGCGACTGTTCGACAATCAAGGTCCGGAACCCCATCGCCGCCAGGTCATGGGCGCAGATCAAGCCCGATGGGCCGGCTCCGACGATGATCACGTCGCTCTCGATGAGCTGGTCGAATTCTTTATAGTACTCCCGGGCGATGTGCCGCGTGATGTCGCGTTCTTGCAATGGAGCCGGTCTTGGTGCTGTCATGATGATCGCTCCTGCTAGAGGTAGAGTTCCGCCCCTGCATTGCGGAATTCCTCCGACTTCTCCTTCATGCCGACGGTCAGGGCCTCCTGCTCCTCCACGTGCTTTTGAGCTGCGTAGTCCCGCACATCCTGTGTGATCTTCATAGAGCAGAAGTGTGGCCCGCACATGCTGCAGAAATGGGCGACTTTTGCCGCCTGGTCAGGCAACGTGGCATCGTGATAGGTCCGAGCGGTGTCCGGGTCAAGGGACAAATTGAACTGGTCCTGCCAACGAAACTCAAACCGAGCCTGCGAGAGCGCGTTGTCCCGCGCCTGGGCTCTCGGATGACCTTTCGCCAAGTCTGCGGCATGGGCTGCAATTTTGTAGGCGATGACCCCGGCCTTGACGTCCTCCCGGTTCGGCAACCCCAAATGTTCCTTGGGTGTCACATAACAGAGCATGGCACAGCCGTACCAGCCGATCATCGCGGCGCCGATCGCCGACGTGATGTGATCATATCCGGGCGCGATATCGGTCGTCAGAGGGCCAAGCGTGTAGAACGGCGCTTCGCCGCAAAGGTCAAGCTGCTTGGTCATATTCTCATGGATCAACTGCATCGGGATGTGACCGGGACCTTCGATCATCACCTGGACATCATGTGTCCAGGCGACCTTGGTCAACTCGCCGAGCGTGGCAAGCTCCGCGAACTGTGCGGCATCGTTGGCGTCCGCGATGGATCCCGGCCGAAGCCCGTCGCCGAGACTGAAGGCGACGTCGTAGGCCTTCATGATCTCGCAGATCTCCTCGAAATGGGTGTATGCAAAGTTCTCCTGGTGATGGGCCAGGCACCACTTGGCATGGATTGAGCCGCCGCGGGAAACAATCCCCGTGCAGCGGGAGGCCGTAAGAGGTATATACCGAAGCAAGACACCCGCGTGAATCGTAAAGTAGTCCACCCCTTGCTCGGCCTGTTCGATCAGCGTATCCCGGTAAACCTCCCAGGTCAGGTCCTCGGCCCGGCCGCCGACTTTCTCGAGCGCCTGATAGATTGGAACGGTCCCGATCGGCACCGGTGAATTCCGGATGATCCACTCGCGGGTTTCGTGAATGTTCTTGCCGGTGGAGAGGTCCATCACCGTGTCGGACCCCCACCGGATCGACCAGACCATCTTCTCGACCTCCTCTTCGATCGAAGAGGCAATCGCGGAATTGCCGATGTTGGCATTGATCTTGACCAGGAAATTCCGGCCGATGATCATCGGCTCGCTTTCGGGATGGTTGATGTTCGATGGAATGATGGCGCGGCCGCGGGCCACTTCGTCGCGCACGAACTCCGGCGTGATGACGCGCGGAATGGCCGCGCCCCAGGCTTGGCCAGGGTGTTCGAGCACGCCGCTGGGCCGACCGTTCCCGTTCGCAGTCGAATGCCCGGCCGTTTGCTCGCGCAACTGGTTCTCCCGAATCGCGATGAATTCCATTTCCGGCGTGATGAGGCCCTTCCTCGCATAGTGCAGTTGGGTGACGTTGCCCCCGGCCTTCGCCCGCAGCGGCTTGCGTAGGTGTTGAAACCGAAGGGAGGCGAGCTTGGGATCTTGAGCACGAGTCCGTCCGAACTGCGATGTGAGATCCGGCAACTCTTCCACATCACCTCGGTCCAGGATCCATTGCCGGCGAAGAGGGGCTAATCCACGGCGGACATCGATCTCGACATTCGGATCGGTATAGGGACCGGACGTATCGTACACGGCAAGGGTCTCCTTGCGGGGAGCCGTGCCCTGCGAGAAAGAGGCCGAGGTGGTTTCGATCTCCCGCATCGGAACTCGAACCCCTGACAATCGGCCGACGATATAGGTCTTGCGCGACCCCGGAAGCGGCTGAGTCGTGATAGGGGCCGTGGTTCCATCCTTGCGGATGGAGGCTGTGGGCGTCACGAGCATACTCATAGGAACAGCTCCTCTCTTCATCGACGCTGCAAACAAAAAAGCCGCACCATGCGGAGGTGCGGCTTGCAACCATCAACGGTATCGAGTTCGCCGCTTCCCTACGCTGGCATTATCCAGGTCAGGTTCAGAGGGTCGCCCAGTTATCCGGGCTCTCAGCCTTTCGGCTCCCCTAGCTGTGATACAAATGCTGGCGCATCGTACACCTGCGGTTCGGAAGGTGTCAATCTTCTCAGAGTCAGCCCAACCGACATCCATCGAGGCTGTGAGGAGGAGGACCGAATTCGAATGCGGAATCCGATTGACCCAGGGGACCTAGGGAACGCCAAGCCGGTAGTGCTTCCGGGTCCGTTGATTGTTGGAGCACCGCTCACGTAGAATTTATAAAATTCCTTCTACTCAAGGAGCGCATGTTCGTTCAATCGCCCGTGCTTGGTCAACCGCTTGCCTCGGAACACGCCCGGCGATCCGAGTGCCATCCCATTTCCGAATATCAGTCGGTGTCTGTGGACACACTCTACAGACGTATCATTGAGGCAAAGCGGGCCTTGGGCGACCGAGTGATGGTGTTGGGTCACAACTACCAGCGCGACGAAGTCATTGTGCACGCGGACTTTCGTGGCGACTCGTTGCTCCTGGCGAAGCTTGCCCAACAACATGCGGATCGCCCGTACGTCGTCTTTTGCGGCGTACATTTCATGGCGGAGACCGCCGATATCCTGAGCCGATCCAACCAAACCGTCGTTCTCCCGGATCTCGCTGCAGGCTGTTCGATGGCCGATATGGCGGCGATCGAGCAGGTGGAACAATGCTGGGAATCGCTCGGAAGGACGGTGGCGGTCGAGGAGACCGTGTTGCCGGTCGTCTACGTCAATTCCGCGGCGAATCTCAAAGCCTTTTGCGGCGAACATGGGGGGCTTACCTGCACGTCCTCGAACGCGCGGGCGATCATGGAATGGGCCTGGAACAGACGGGAGAAGATTCTGTTCTTTCCGGACGAACACTTGGGGCGCAATACCGCAAACAAGATGGGTTTCCCGCCCGATCAGATGCTCGTGTGGGACCCCTTCTTACCGAACGGTGGACACTCCCAAGAGGCCGTTCGCAAGGCCCGGCTGCTGTTATGGAAGGGACATTGCAGCGTTCATCAGATGTTCCAGCCTTCCCATGTGGACTATTTTCGAAAGCAGTATCCGGAAGCGACGGTGATCGTGCATCCAGAGTGCCACGAAACCGTGGTCAATAAGGCCGATTTGATCGGATCTACGGAATTCATCATCCGAACGGTGAGCGAGGCGGCGGCGGGCACGACCTGGGTCGTAGGCACGGAACTCAATCTCGTGAATCGGCTCAAGCGGGAGCAGGCTGATAAGCGTGTGTTTTTCCTGTCTTCCACCGTCTGTCAATGCGCCACAATGTTCCGGATTGATGCGCCGCACCTCTGTTGGGCGATGGAGAATCTGGCGGAGGGGCGGGTGGTGAATCACATCACCGTTCCCGACGACGAGAAGCAGTGGGCCAAAGTGGCGCTGGATCGAATGATGGATCTGAGCTAAGCGACCCGCAGACGATTCCCACCTTTTACACAGCCGATCCCGAACGCTGGACTTCCGGGCGAATCTTCGTGTATGTGGCTCATTGATGGACTATAAGACGACGCTCAACTTGCCTCAGACCGACTTCCCCATGAAGGCGAACCTGCCGCAGCGGGAACCGGAGTTGCTGGCCTGGTGGGAGCAGCAACGCCTCTACGACGCGATTCAGGCAGCCGGACGGGGCCGGCCTCTCTACATGCTGCATGATGGGCCTCCGTATGCGAACGGCCGGATTCACATCGGTCACGCGCTGAATAAGGTCCTGAAGGACATCATCGTCAAGTCCAAGACCATGGCCGGGTATCAGGCCCCGTACGTGCCGGGGTGGGATTGTCACGGCCTTCCGATCGAGCATCAGGTGTTGAAGGAGTTGGGAGGCAAGAAGCAGGGGCTTGATCTGATCGGGATCAGGCGGCTCTGCCGCGAATACGCGGAAAAATACTACCAGATCCAACGCGACGAATTCCGGCGTCTGGGGGTGCTTGGAGATTGGGACCACCCCTATCTGACGATGACTCCGGCCTACGAAGCCGAGATCGTGCGAGAGCTGGGCAAGTTCGTCGAGCGCGGCGGCGTCTATAAAGGGCTTAAGCCGGTGCTCTGGTGCACGCAGGACCAAACGGCGCTCGCGGAAGCCGAAGTGGAGTACGACGACCATCGGTCGCCCTCGATTTATGTGAGATTCCCTGTGGCCGGAGCGCCGGCTGCGATCGCCACGAAGTTTCCGGGAATCGCGATTCCTCCTTCGGTAACCAGGGTCTCTATCGTCATTTGGACCACGACGCCATGGACCCTGCCGGCCAATCAGGCCGTCTGCCTCCATGCGAACATCGACTATGCGTTCGCGCTGGTCGGCAACGAGGTGATTATCGTCGCCCACAAGCTGCTTGAGGCCGCGGCGAAGGCCTGTCAGTTGGACCAGGTCTCGGTGCTGGGCGTCAAGAAGGGCGGGGAGGGATTCGAAGGGCTGGAAACACAGCGTCCATTGAACACCGGCCTGTCGCCCGTCCTGCTCGGCGACTTTGTGACGCTCGAGCAGGGAACCGGCTGTGTGCACATCGCACCGGGACATGGGATGGAGGATTACCTCCTTGTCCTTCAGCACAATGCCCAGGCCTCTCCGGGAGAAAAGCTAGAGATTCTGGCGCCGGTTGACGATGCTGGCCGGTTTACCGAAGGGGTCCCGGACTTTGCCGGACAGCATGTGTTCAAGGCCAACCCCCGGATTGTGGAACGGTTGCAAGAGAACGGGCGGCTTCTTGGACATGGGTCGCTGAACCATTCGTATCCCCACTGCTGGCGATGCAAGAGCCCGGTCATTTTCCGGGCGACCGAGCAGTGGTTCGTCTCGATGGAGACGAATGATCTGAGAAAGGACGCGCTGGCGGAGATCGAGCGGGTGCGATGGATTCCCGCCTATGGGCGCGACCGGATCACCGGCATGATCGAAAACCGCCCCGATTGGTGCATCTCGCGGCAGCGGGTGTGGGGTGTGCCGATCGTTGGATTCTCCTGTACCGCTTGTAAGACCATCCTCGTCAATCCGACGATCGTGGAGCAGGTGGCGGCTCTGGTGGAGCAGGGCGGAACCGATGTGTGGTTCAGCCGATCGGCGGCCGAATTGCTGCCGGCGGGAACCGCCTGTGCGAAGTGCGGCGGCACGTCCTTCGAAAAGGAAAAGGACATTTTGGATGTCTGGTTCGAATCCGGCGTGAGCTATGCCGCCGTGCTCAAGCCACGCAAGTGGTGGCCTGCGGACCTCTATCTTGAGGGATCGGACCAACACCGTGGATGGTTTCATAGCGCCCTATTGGCCGGGGTCACCACCGACCGGCGCGCTCCCTACAAGGCGGTGCTGACGCACGGGTTCGTCGTGGACGGTGCGGGCAAGAAAATGTCCAAATCGGCCGGCAACGTGGTCGCTCCGCAGGACGTGATCAAACAGTACGGAGCGGAAATCCTGCGACTCTGGGTGTCCGCGCAGGACTATCGGGAAGATTTGCGGATCTCGCAGGAGATCCTGGGACAACTGGTGGAAGCCTATCGGAAAATCCGTAACACGAGCCGGTTCCTGTTGAGCAACCTATATGATTTCGATCCGCTTCAGGATCGTGTTGGGTATGAACGGCTGCCCGAGCTCGATCGCTGGGCGCTCATGCGGCTCAACCAACTGATTCCTCGGGTCAGGGCCGCCTATGAATCCTTTGAATTCCATTCGATCTTCCACCAACTCAACAACTTTTGCTCGGTGGACTTGAGCGCCGTCTACTTGGATATTCTGAAGGATCGCCTGTACACCTTCCGCAAGGACTCACGGTTGCGCCGCGGTTCCCAGACGGTATTACTCGATATTCTGGGGGCATTGACCAAGCTCATGGCGCCGATCCTGAGCTTCACCGCCGAGGAAGTGTGGCGCATGCTGCCGAAAGGGGTGTCCGATCCGAGGAACTGGAGCGTGCACCTGGCGTCGTTTCCCGAGGCTCGTTCAGAATGGAACGATGCGGCATTGGCTCAAAGGTGGGACAAGCTCCTGGATGTGCGGACGGGCGTTCAAGCGGCGCTGGAAGGAAAACGACGGGGAAAAATGATCGGGTCTTCACAAGAGGCCAAGGTCATTCTCCATGCTGACCCGCAAAGATCTTATGACTTCTTCCTTTCCTTTTCATCTGCTGACCTATCGAGCATTTTTATTGTATCTGAGGTTGAAGTTCGCAGGGCTGACTCAGTACTTCAAACTGGAAAATTGATCAGCGATGATCCAAAGACTCTTGCCGACAGCCCGAGTTGTATCATTGATGGGCGTGATTTTTGGGTAGAGGTGATTCGAGCGGAGGGATCGAAATGCGAGCGCTGCTGGAACTATCGGTCGTCTGTCGGACAAGATCGGAACCATCCCACACTCTGTGATCGGTGTTGTGAGGCGATCCAGTGACCGCCGGCGGAACCAGATTTTTGCTGCTCGCGCTGGTCAGCGGAGCGGTCGTCTTTACCGACCAACTGACGAAGCTCCAAATCATGCAGTCGATGCAATTGCATGAATCGATCCCGATCATACCTGATCTGTTCAACCTCACCTATATTCGAAATCCCGGTGCGGCGTTCGGACTGATGGCGGGGAGCAGCACGGGGTTTCGTATCATCTTCTTCGCCTTCACCTCGATTTTCGCCGTGGTACTGCTGGGGACGATTCTTGTCCGGCTACCGGAACAGGATTTGATGGGGCAGTACAGCATTGCCGGCATCCTCGGCGGCGCCATTGGCAATCTGCTGGATCGTGTGCGGTTCGGCGAGGTGATCGACTTTCTCGATTTCTATGTAGGGCCGTACCACTGGCCGGCATTCAACGTGGCGGATGCCGCAATCAGCGTCGGAGTCTTTTTTCTCATTCTGCACTTTGCGTTCGAGAAAAAGACAGAAACTCCTCCTCCAGCGGCCGCCGTTCGTCCGGATTCCTGATCTCACCGACGCCTGTCCCTCCCTTGTGGCGGTCTCCCTCCCGGCGAGGGTCGGATGGCCTAGCCTGCGAACACATAGAACACCAATGCTCCCAACCCCATCCGATAGTATGCAAAGGCTCGGAGCGTGTGGCGCTTGACGAATCCCATGAACAGCGCAATGACGGCCCAAGCGGTAAAAAACGACACGACCAGGCCAATGCCGAGTGCCAACAGATCCGCTCGTGACATGAGCGCCTGCGATTTTGTGAATTGATACAGCGTCGCGGCGATAAGGGTCGGGAGGGCGAGGAAGAACGAATATTCCGTCGCCACCTTTCGATCGAGGCCGGCCAGAAGTCCGCCGACGATGGTGGAGCCGGAGCGGGACATGCCGGGGATCAACGACGCGCATTGAGCCAGCCCGATCCACCAGGCGTGGGAGAGCGTGACCTGTGGCAGTTCCTTGATCCGTGGACGATCCTTCATGGCTTCGACCGCCAGGATGACCAGCCCTCCTGCGATAGACGAAAGGGCCACCGTACCGGGAGTGAAGAGATGATCCTTGATCCACCCATGCGCGACAATACCCACCAGAGCGGCCGGCAGGAATGCGAGTCCGATTCCGACGATGAACCACAGGCTCGGGTGGAGGCGAAATGACTCTCGCAGTACCAGGGTCCACGAGGCAGGTGCGAGTTCAGTTGCCAAGCGTCGGAAGTCAAGCTGATCGCGGTATGCTCGTGCGGCGAGTGTTTTGATCTTGCTCCATTCATAGACGATGACTGCGAGGATGGCGCCGAGTTGGATGGAAATCTCGACGCTGGACGCGATCTCTCCCGTAAACCCAACGGCGTGACCGACCAATATGAGGTGGCCCGTGGAGGACACCGGCAAATATTCCGTCAACCCTTCGACAAGACCCAACAGAACGGCCAATTCGGGACCCCATTCATTCACAAGTACCTTCCTTTGATGAGGATGACCTCGGAGAGTCGGCTGGAATGCACAGCGGCCATCATCACAGAGCCGCTGCTGTGGGTCAAGCGCCATGCGGCCATGCGTGTCGGCCGGGCTGAGAACGCAAATGAGTTGACAAAACCAAGCTGATACAATACATGAGACCATAGCTGGCCGAGTCTTAGTCCCACCACAGTATTGCAAGATCATGTAACGGGAAAGGAGAGAGTCCATGAAACCGATCTACGCCGTGACGGGAGCACTTGTAACGGCCTGCCTTGTCGGCGGCTGCGTGAGCTCCGGTAAGTATAATGAAATGGTGTCCGAAAAGGAGGCGACGCTGACCGAGTTGGAGCGAACCCGTTCACAGAAGACTGCGCTGGAACAGCAGGTCAAAACTCTCAAGGAGTTGAATGTCAAGTTCAGCAACGAAGCCCAGGCCGCGCGCGATGAGCTCCAGCGGATTGAGCATGGGCGCGACAAGGAGCGGTCGTCCGTGGACACGCATACGAAAGAGTTGGAACAGAGAGTGGCGCAGCTCAGCGCGCAACAGCGGAGCCTCCGTCACGAATACGAGGATGTTAAGCGGCATAACGAGACGCTGAAATCACTGGTCGCTCGCTATCAAAAAGAGTTGAAGGATCGTACTCCTGTACCGGTCCCTGGGAGTGCTCAACCACCGGCCTTATCGCTTCCCGGCGCGCCGGGTCCGTCGGCTGCGACCCCTCCTCCTGGGCTTGGAGCCAAAGCGGCGCCTTCCGGGCTGCCGCCGATGGGAGCCGGGGCGCCCCTGAATCTCAACAAGGCGACGGCCGGTGAAATGGTGGAGCAACTGGGTGTGACGAAGGATATGGCGGAAAAAATCGTGAGCCACCGGCCTTATCGACTCAAGGGAGAGTTGGTGGCGAAGAATGTCGTGCCGAAAGAAACCTATGATGTGATCAAGGATCGTGTGACGGTCAGCCCGTAAGGGAAGCGAGCGCTTCGGTAGGGAGAAGGGGCTGTTTGCCGAAGGGGCAAACGGCCCCTTTGTGTTGTGGGGCTTGTTCGCGTGCGCAAGAAAACCGACCCGAAATCGGGGTCCCCAGAGGCCAGCCGGGATGGCTCCGCAGGGATCGACTTGGTAGAATAGCCCAGGCCATAGGCTGGATGTATGCGTCGAACATTCGCGATCATCGCATTGCTGGGTGCCGTGGGAGTCGGGGTGTGGTTGCTTCTGTTTGGAAGTGATTCTCCCACGGTGATTCGGTATAAGACGGCCGTACTCGAACGGGGAGCGATCGTGTCGGTCGTCAATGCGACCGGGACGGTGACTCCCGTCGTCGCGGTGCAGGTCGGGACCCAGGTCTCAGGAATGATCAAGAGCCTCAATGCGGATTTCAACTCGGTCGTCAAATCGGGAGAGGTGATTGCGCAGATCGATCCAGCTCCCTTTCAAGCTAGGCGGGATCAGTCTGCAGGCCACCTAGGAATGGCGCAGGCGGCCGTTTCGAAGGCGAGGGTGGATCTTACGCAGCGGACACGCGAACTGGAGCGGATCAAGGGATTGCTCGCCCAACAGTTCGTGTCGCAAAACGACGTGGATGTGGCCCGCACAGCTCACGAAAACGCCCAGGCCCACCTGAAGTTAGCCGAAGCTCAACTCAAGCAGGCGGAAGCGACATTGGCTGCCGCCGAGCTCGATTTGAGATACACCACGATTCGTTCCCCGGTGAACGGGATAGTGATTGCCCGCAATGTCGAAGTGGGCCAGACGGTCGCGGCCAGCTTCGCCACCCCCAACTTGTTCTTAATCGCCTTGGACTTAACCCACATGCAGGTGGATACGAATGTGAGCGAAGCCGATATCGGGGGCATTGCCGAGGGGAAGGAGGCGGTCTTCACGGTGGATGCCTATCCGGGGGAATTGTTCCGTGGCAGGATCCGGCAGGTGCGCAACGCGCCGATCAACGTCCAGAATGTGGTCACCTACAACGTGGTGGTGGAGGTCGAGAACCAAGACCTTCGGTTGAAGCCGGGCATGACCGCCAATGTGTCAATCGTGGTGGCGCAGCGCGAGCAGGTGTTGAAAGTGCCCACCGCCGCCTTGCGTTTCATGCCGCCGGCCGTACCATTGAGCGGCGGCGCGATCGACTCCGCGACGGCGGCGCCGAAGACTGACGTCGTAGCGGAACCAAGGGGGAAATCTCTCTGGCGGCTCGGGAGCGGAGATCGGCCGGAAGCGGTTCCCATCCAACCCGGGCTGTCCGACGGCTTGTTCACGGAGGTCGCCGGGGCCACGCTGCAGGAGGGAGACCGTGTCATTGTCGGGCTGGAGTCACCAAGGTCGGAACGGAAGGCTACCAATTTGCCGCCCGGTTTCGGCTCGCCGCAGCAACGTTCTGGGCGCGATCGCAACTTGTAGAAGCCGGTCTATCCGTAAGAGCCCATGGATGATCTGATCGACTGCCGGGATGTCTGGAAGGTCTACCGGGTTGGATCGGTCGAAGTGCCGGCGCTTCGAGGAATCAACCTTCAAGTGCAAGGAGGGGAGTTCATCGCGATTCTTGGTCCATCGGGATCGGGCAAATCCACACTCATGCACATCCTGGGCTGCCTGGACCACCCGACCAGCGGGGCCTACCTCCTGGATGGGCAGGAAATCGGATCTGCATCGCCCGATGAGTTGGCCGAGATTCGAAATCAGAAGATCGGGTTCGTCTTTCAAAGTTTCAACCTGATTCCCCGCACGAGCGCGTTGGAAAATGCCCAGCTTCCACTGTTCTATCGAGGCGTCGCGCTGAACGAACAGCGGGCGCGAGCGTCGGCGGCGCTCGCCCGCGTCGGGCTGTCGGGGCGAGAATCGCATTACCCTGCTCAATTGTCCGGAGGGCAGCAGCAGCGAGTCGCGATCGCCAGGGCCCTGGTTTCGGCTCCGTCAATTCTCCTGGCGGATGAGCCCACAGGCAATCTCGATACGGAATCCAGCCGGGAGATCATGCGCATCCTCCAAGGCTTGAACCATGACGAAGGCCTTACCGTCATTCTCGTAACCCACGAAGCCGACATCGCGGCGCATGCAGCTCGTCAAGTGATGATGCGAGACGGTGAAGTTGTGAGCGACCGACATGTTTCTTCGGGCATGATCTCTGTTCCGTCATGTACGCCCTCCTCCATCTGACTATCGCAACCGCCTTCCGGATCATCGCGCGCAATCGGCTCCGCGCGGCCCTCACGATCCTCGGTATCATCATCGGGGTGGCGGCGGTCATTGCCATGGTCAGCATCGGCCAAGGGGCTCGCCTGCTCGTCCAGACTCAAATTGCCTCGATCGGCACGAATGTCATCGTCGTGCTGCCAGGCGCCACCACCGTGGGTGGCGTGAGGGCGGGCCAAGGCGCCGCCGTCACGCTCACCGTGGCGGACGCGTTGGACTTGAAAAAGAAAGTGCCGTTGCTGTTGGAGACCGGTTGGGCGAAGCGGGACGTGTTGCAGATCGTCAGCGGCAACAAGAACTGGAACGGACCGGTGAACGGGATCTCCCCGTCGTATCTGATGATCCGAGATTGGTCCTTCGCCGGCGGCGGACCCTTCACGCAGGCGGATATGGACCAGGCGGCGCGAGTGGCGTTGATCGGACACACCGTAGCCGAGAACCTGTTTGAGCCGGGTGAGGACCCGGTGGGAGCCGTCATTCGCATCAGGAATGTGCCCTTCATGGTTGTCGGCGTCCTGGCTCCCAAGGGTCAATCGGCCCAAGGATCGGATCAGGATGATATCGTCTTCATTCCCTTCACCACGGCGGAACGGAAGGTCGTCGGCACCTCGTTCCTAGGGTCGGTCGGGGCTCTCTTTGCGTCAACTGCCAGGCCGGAGGACCTGCCCGAAGCGGTCGAGAGGATTAGGGAGGTGGTGCGGGGACGGCACCGGCTGCAGTCGGACCAACCGGACGACTTTACCATCCGTACGCAGGTGGATATCGGCAACGTTCAGGAAGGCGTCACGGCGACCATTACGAATCTGTTGTTCGCCGTGGCTTCAATCTCGCTCGTGGTCGGCGGTATCGGAATCATGAATATCCTGCTGGTCTCGGTCAGCGAGCGGACCAGGGAGATCGGTATCAGAATGGCCGTCGGAGCCAAGCGGCGGCATATCCTCTTTCAATTCTTGATCGAAGCGGTCACGCTGAGCGTGCTCGGAGGGGTGGCCGGGATTGCAGTGGGGACGTTGGCCTCGAAGGTGGCCACGGCTGTAGCCGGCTGGCCCACGATCATTTCGGCAACGTCGATTCTTGTCGCGTTCGCATGCTCCGTCGCGATTGGGCTCTGTTTCGGGCTCTATCCGGCTAACAGAGCGTCTCGACTGAACCCGATCGAGGCGCTTCGGTATGAATAAATCAACCGGCGGCAGTTACTTTCTGCCCTGGCGCTTGGGCGGTGAGGACAGGGGCGAAGGAAGATTGTCGTGGCTGGTGGGAGCCAGGTCAAACGACCAGGCGTAGGCTTGTGCCGTGGTGATCGTCATCAGCATCGTTTCGATCGATTCAAGAACCCTCCCATCGACGGCGCTCTTCTTGATCCGTCTGCCGCAGGTCGAGCCGGATCAACCGGAGCGGGACTGATCCAACAGAGAGAGTGTCACCTCGATTCTCGGATAGTCCTTATCCTGTCGCTTGAATAGATGGATTTCCGTGATCCGATTGTCGTTGATCCCCAGGCCGGCGCAGAGCGCGTCCTGCGCGATTTTCAACCCGCTATCCACGTCACGCCGGAGCGCTGAACTGAAGCAGAATCGGATCGTGAGTGAAAGGGCGCTCGATTGGGCCCTGTTCAGAAAGACGGTTCGCCGCGGAGAACGAGCGAGGGCGACCGCGACCACCTGTGCGACCTCCAATTTGTAGGATCGACCGGCCGCCGTCAGCACGCGCCGGCCGTTGACCGTCGCATATTGGTGGTTGATGCTCGGTGGAACCGGGAGGATCGCTTCCAGCAGGGAATCGGTGATGCAAGGATCTGGGAAGGGAACCGGTGGACTGGGCGCCGATGGTCTTCTCATCGACCTGGAGGAGGACGTGTTTCTGAGGAAATCGAGTTCGCGGGACGGCACACCCACGCGGTCGACGATGGAGATCACGTCGTCGGACGAGACCGAATGTCGACCGCGATAGGACACCCTGCGCGCGGCGACGGGATATCGATTCTGCTTACGAGAGGAGAAGTCGGATGGGCGGAGGGTCACAACAGGTTGAGAATCTTGCCGATATTTTGCTCGTAGTGATCTTCGGTTTTGCTGATGTAGCGACGCCAGTCCGATGGATTCCAGAGTTCGATCCGGTGGTACATGCCGACAAGCACCACCTCCTGGTCTTCATCCAGCGGGATGAGCTTGCGTAATCTGCCGGGGATCAACACGCGGCCGGTCTTATCCAGATCGGAATTGCCGGCTTCCGACACGATAAAGTGCATAAACAGCCGGCTTTGGTCCTCATCCAGTTTGGACTGCATGCGTCCGAGGACGCGCTCCCACTCGGGAGCGGTGTAAATCCACAACGATTGCTCCGGTCCCTTCAGGAAGACGACACCTCTGGCCTCGGATTCGATTTGCTCTCGAATTGGGGACGGCATGATAAACCGGCCCTTTTCATCGACTTTGCAGAGGTATTCTCCGGCAAAGAAGGACTGGCCTCGCTTCTCTTCTCTCAGATTGCCAAGGTCCATCGTTCGCTAGAGGAACTGAAACCGCTGTTGCTCGGAATGGTGATTCACGACCGCCCGTGTGGTGAAACGGGCCTGGAAGGTGCGCTGATGGGGCCATGGTAGGAGGATGGAGCCGGCTTGTCAAGCCACTTTACAAACTGGTAGCGAGCAGGAAGGCGCTATGGAACGGACGCTATAGGGTCCGAGCCAGCGTCACGACAAATACTGCGTCGCTGCCGGCCTTGCGAAGGGCTTTCGCACATTCGTTAACCGTCGTGCCGGTTGTGAAGACGTCGTCGACCAGGAGCACACGCCGGCCGGAGATCTGTGCCGGGTTGGCGACCGCGAATGTGCGCCGAAGATTCTTGAGTCGGGCCCGGCGAGGCAACGCTGTTTGGGGAGTGCGTGGTCGGACACGGACGAGGCTGCACCAGTCCAACGGTTTGCCGATGGCGCGGGAGATGGGATCCGCCAGCAACAGGGACTGGTTGTACTCCCGTTCCAGCAGCCGCTGGCGAGCCAGCGGCACCGGCATGACCAAATCGATCTCAGGAAGCGCAGGGAGGTGCTCACACATCAACCGACCTAAGACCGATCCCAGCGCGATCTTTTTCCTGTACTTGAGTAGATGGACCAGGTTCCGCAGAGAGGATTCGTAAGGGAAGAGGGACCAAGCTCGGGTGTAGGACGGCTTGTGGCGACGGCAGGACCGGCAGGTGTGGTCGGGGCTATAGATCGATGCAAGCGGTGAGGCAAACGGGATACCGCAGCGAGGACAGCGAGGTTGTGGCAGCGGTGTGATCTGCGCCCAACAGCGTCGGCAGATGAAAGGGAGGGGATCGTCCGTCAAGGCGATACCGCAAGTACCGCACGATAGGGGCAGAAGCTGATTCAGGATGCGCCGCCGGACGGATCCGATCCCTGTCGGCCATGACTGTGGAACCGTCAAGGTAAAGGGTGCAACCGACATGGCGTATATGCTATACGAGCCCGCTTCTCATGTCGATCCAGACCAACATCATAGAGCTGCGCGCGGTGAACAAGACGTACGATCGCGGACCGGTGCCGGTCCGAGCCTTGCGTGACGTCACGCTGTCCGTGGGAGCCGGAGAATACCTTGCACTGACCGGGCCAAGCGGCTGTGGTAAGAGCACTCTGCTGAACCTGGTGGCCGGCCTCGACCGGCCGACATCCGGCGATATCCTCCTGAACGGACACTCTACCGGTTCCTGGTCGTCGCTCCAATGGACGAGGGCCAGGAGAGACTTGATCGGGATCGTGTTTCAGGCCTTCCACCTCTTGCCTGCCTTGACGGCCGAGGAAAATGTCGCCATGCCGCTGTTGCTGAGCGGCTCGGCTGGCCGCAGCCTGTCGTCCCGGGTGGCGGAATGTCTTGACCTGGTCGGCCTTCGCGACAGGGCCGGGCACAGACCGAACGAGCTTTCCGGTGGAGAGCAGCAGCGCGTCGCCATTGCGCGTGGAATCGTCCATGGACCGAGGCTCCTCATCGCGGATGAGCCGACCGGTAATCTGGATTCGCGAACCGCCGAAGAGATCCTGGCGCTCTTGCGGAGCTTGCCGCACCACTTCGGCTGCACTATCATGCTAGCCACACACAGTGAGGCGGCGGCACGGCAAGCCGATCGGCTCTGTCGGATGCAGGACGGGTCGCTTCACGAGGAGCCATCGACTGTGATGCCACAGGACGCCCCATGACCCCGGACTTATCGACCAGCATTTCGGGAGTTCGATTCCCCTCCTGCTTCATGAACGCCGCCGGGGCGCTCTGCGTCACGCGCGAAGAATTGGAACGGTTGGGCCGGTCTCGTGCCGGAGCCATCGTGACCAAATCGATGACTGTGGAAGCCCGACAGGGCAACCCCGAGCCACGGTATTATGGATTTTCATCCGGTTCGATCAATTCCATGGGTTTGCCCAATCTGGGCTATCTCGCCTACGCGGAGATGATCCCCTCGCTTCAGACCTTCAAGAAGCCGGTCATCGCCAGCGTCGCCGGCCTGTGCGAGGACGATTTCGTCGTGATCGCCAAGGAGATCAATAATTGCAAACCGGATCTGATCGAGGTGAATCTGTCCTGCCCAAACATCCCCGGGAAACCGCAAATCGGTTATGATTCTGAAGCCTCGGAGCGGCTGCTCAGGCGAGTCCGCCCGCTGATCACCGTTCCCATGGGAGTGAAACTGCCTCCATATTTCGATCCTGCTCACCACCAGGTGATGGCGGAGGTGATCCGTCGTACGGGGGTGGATTTTCTCTCCCTGATCAATTCGGTAGGCAACGCGCTGGTCGTCGATCCGGAGCGGGAGTCGGTGGTGATCAAACCCAAGGGCGGCTTCGGGGGACTCGGAGGAGCCATTATCAAGCCCGTGGCGCTGGCCAATGTTCGGGCCTTTTGGAAGCTACTGGAGGGGCGTGTCCCGATTATCGGTACGGGCGGGGTTGTCCGGGGGATCGATGCTTTCGAGCATATCCTCTGTGGAGCGTCTGCGATCCAGGTCGGAACGGTGTTGGTTGAAGAAGGTCTGGAGGTGTTCGAGCGGCTGGAACGGGACCTCGCAGCGGTTCTAGCTGATAAAGGATACGGGTCAGTGGATTCCTGCCGCGGGAGGCTGAAGGAGCTGTGAGGGACCGGGGCTTATCGGGCGAGGAAATTTTTCGGGAGAAACTTGTGCATCAGCGCCTGGCGCAGCAACTGGGCCACGTTCCGGACTCCCAGACGGCGCATGAGATTGAAGCGATGCACTTCGACGGTGCGCACGCTGATCCGTAATCGGTGCGCCGTCTCCCGATTAGTCAGACCTTGAGCGACACAGCGTAGGATCTCCTTCTGTCGAGGCGTCAGGGCCAATCTCGGGACCGAGCGTGTGGCGGTGGTCGCCCGGGTTCGCGATCTGACTGGCGATCTGGCTCGTTTGGTTGTCTTTCGGTGCGTCTTCATAATGTGGCTAGCCTATCACAGTCGACAGCCCCTGTAAACTACCTGCTGGTAAAACCCCTAGGCCTGTGGTTTTTTTCCTGTGCTTGGTCGGCCCGGCCGGCTGGTCTACCCGGCCAGAAAGCTCTGTCCATGAAGGGGGCTGGATGATCGGGCTCCTGCTCTGCGCCTGGCGCTTGGCCAAGAGCCATGTCACGGGCCATTCGCTTCGCACGGGTTTGACGATCGTCGGCGTCAGTCTGGGCGTTGCGGCGCCGGTGGGGCTCCAAAGCGCCAATCGTGTGGTCCTAGAGTCGTTCCAAGAAGCGGTACTTGAGGTCGCCGGAGGGGCAAGGTTGGAGGTGGTCTCGGAGACAGGGAGTTTTGCCGAGGAGATCATCGTCCCCCTGCGCGACATCCCCGGGGTGCTCGCTGCCATTCCGGTGCTCCAGGAAGGGCTTCGCCACCCGGCTTCCCGTGTGGCCTTTTCAGTGCTCGCTTTGGATCTCCTCGATCTGGAACGGATCAAACCCGTAAGCCTGCGGGATTACCGGCCGAACTCTTCCTCTCCTGAATGGTTCGAAGAAGGGGCAGTCTTGATCGGGCGCAGACTGGCCGATCGTATCGGTGCGCAGTCTGGCCGCAGCCTGGATGTGATCGTCGGGATCGAACCTCATCGGCTGGTTGTCACCGGCATTATAGAAGGAGCGGCTCATGGGCCGTCTGTCTGGGACGACCTGGCTGTCATGGACATTGCCTTGGCCCAGGAACTCTTCGAGCGGGTGGGGAAGGTGGATCGAATCGAACTCTTAGTCGAAGCGGAACATTCTCTGGAAGAGATACAGAGCCAGGTCCAGGCCATCCTTCCCCCTTCGCTCCATGCCAGACGACCGGAGCAACGAGGGGAACAGGTGGATGCAATGGTGCAGGCATTTCGGCTTAATCTCCTGATGTTGAGCCTGGTTGGGCTGCTCGTAGGCGGATTTTTAATCTACAACACGCTATCGTTCTCGGTCGCGCAGCACCGACGGGAGATCGGCATTTTGCGCGCGATCGGAATGTCGGAGCCGATGCTGGCCGGGTTGTTCTTGATCGAAGGTGCCATGTTCGGCATCGCGGGAGGGATGCTGGGCAGCCTTCTGGGTCTGGTGTTGGCTGATCGCTTGGTCCTGTTGGTCGGCCGCACGATAACGGACCTCTATGCCGCCGTCTCGGCCAGCACGCCTCTCGACATTGATGTCCTTCCGCTGTTGGGGCGGGGGCTGCTTCTCGGAACGGGGTTCTCGCTGCTGGGTGCTCTGGGACCGAGCATCGAGGCTGCACGAACCGAGGTGGTTCAAGCGCTCTCGGTCGGCGGATACGACTCGGCCAGACCTATTCGGGTCTCGCGGCACGTCTGGACCGGAGTGGTTCTCCTGCTCACCTCTGCGGCCCTGTCGATCGTACCCCCGGTAGGGGCGATTCCGGTGGGAGGATATCTTTCGGTTCTCCTGCTTCTGATCGGGTGTTCGTTCCTGGCGCCACCGCTGATATGTGCCTGTGGGAGAGGGAGCCTGTTCCGAGCGTGGGATCGATGGAACACCCACCCCAGGGCCATTTTCCCGGTTCTGGCCGTCCAAACTGCAGGACGGTCGCCCGGGCGAAATGGGGTGACGGTCTCTGCCTTGATGATCGGACTGGCGATCATGGTCGGGGTGGTGTTGATGATTCAAAGCTTCCGCCAGACCGTAGAAGCGTGGATAGATCAGACGGTCGTTGCAGACCTGATTGTAGCGTCTGGTGGATGGCCCTATGCGGGGCATGAAGGCGGTCGCGATGTTCTGATCCCCCCCGCTTGGACGGACCGAATCGCCCGGACTCCCGGTGTGGACGCGGTCGATTCCTATCGAGACCTCCGGATCGAACTCGCCGGGCGTCCGCGGTCGATCGTTTCCAGAGATCTGGCGCTCCATGCTCAACGGAGCCGGTACCTCTTCACTGCCGGTGAGTCGGAAGCCATCCTCCGGCAGACGATATTCCGCCGCGGAGTCGTGGTTTCCGAGGTGTTGGCAAACGCGCTTCGCTTACGTGAGGGCGACGAAATTGTGCTTCCGACGCCCGCGGGAGAACGGACCGTTCCTGTGGTGGGGGTCTTTTATGACTATGCAACTGACGGTGGAAAGGTGGTGATGGACCGTTCGCTGTTCCGGGAGCTCTGGGGAGAGGAAGGGGCCACGGTGGTGCCGGTGTATCTTAAGCCTGGCGTCAATCCGGACGAGGTCATCCGCCGGTTGGAATGGCAGTTTCTGGACCTCAGCCGATCCTCGCCCATTCTCACGGTGATCAAGAATGCAGACCTGCGGAAGGAGATTCTGGCGATCTTCGACCGCACATTTGCACTGACCTATGTATTGGAAGTGATCGCGGTGATGGTCGGGGTACTGGGCATTGTAAATACGTTGCTCACGGCAGTGCTAGAACGACAGAGGGAATTCGCCACCTTGCGGGCTATGGGAGCAAGCCATGGCCAGGTGACCGGCTTGGTCCTTTGGGAAGCGCTGTACCTTGGCGTGATCGGGGCGATCCTGGGTGTGGCGAGCGGGCTCTGCCTTGCCCTGGTGTTGGTACGAGTCATCAACAAACAATCCTTTGGATGGACGGTGCATCTGACGATCTCGTTGCCGGTATTGGCACAGGCGGTCGTGTTGGCCATGGGAGCGGCGCTCGTCGCCGGTGCTTGGCCGGCTCGTTGGGTGAGCAGGCAGATTCTCGCGGAGGGGTTGCGCTATGAGTGATGAGACAGAGGAATCGCTGATCCGGTTCCCTGCCCGGCTACGGTAGGCTGGTCATCCTGCACTTCGACCTCGAATCCGAGGTCTTCAATCATCTTCCAGACATCGGGCGCCGGTTGTCCCGGTGTGGTGAGGTAGCCGTTCACAAAGACGGAATCGGCGGGGTAGAGCGACAGCGGTTGAAGCCAGCGGAGGTTGTGCTCCCGCCCGCCGGCGACCCGGAGTTCTGTCCGTGGGTGGAGGAACCGGAACAGACAGAGGATCTTCAGGCAACGCTGTGGACTGAGGTCGTGACAGCCTTCCAGCGGTGTGCCGGGAACCGGATGCAAGGTGTTCAGCGGAATCGAGTGCGGCCGAACCTCCCGTAATGCGTACGCCAGGTCCAGGACATCCTCGTCCTGTTCGCCCATGCCGAGAATGCCGCCGCAGCAAATCTCAAGATTCGCGTCGCGCGCATGGCGAATGGTGGCCAACCGGTCCTGGTAGGTATGTGTCGTACAGATCGACGGATGGTGTCGTTCGCTCGTGTTCAGGTTGTGGTTGATGCGGTCGACACCGGCCGATTTCAATCGCCGGGCCTGCTCTCCATTCAGCAATCCCAACGAGCAGCAGATTTGTATCGGGATTTCCCGCTTGATCGCCCGGACCGTCTGGGAGATTTCATCGATCTCGCGATCCAATGGGCCTCTGCCGCTGATCACGATGCAATAGCGCTGGGCTTTGGACGCGGCCGCCTGCCGGGCTCCTGCCATCATGGCCTCGCGTGGCAGCAACCCGTAACGTTCGATTGGTGCGGTCGAGATCGAAGATTGGGAACAATAGTGGCAGTCCTCCTGACAGGCGCCGCTCTTTGCGTTCTGCAGCATCTGCAGTCGGACCTTGCGTCCAAAATACCGCTGACGGACGGCAAAGGCTGCGTCGAGCAGCTTCAGGAGGTGATCGTCCGGCGTCGATAGGACAGCCGCCGATTCCTCCCGAGTCAGAGATTCGTCGCGAAGCGCTTTGGCCGCACAGGATTGATACAGTGTGTCGCTCATCATGGGAGTGAATGTCGTGCGCCGGTCAAAAGAAGCGGAAGCCTACACGGTTTCAAACGGCGATGCAACACCTTGATAGGTCGGACGAGGAGCCGGCTGCGAGGATTCTTGGTCGGACACCTGAGTTGGCGACCCCAGCCAAGGCAGGGCCACGAAGGAGTTCCACTGTCCGCAGGCGCGACAGCGGCCGGACCATTCTTTGGATTCTGCTTGGCAATGCAGACACCGGTAGGGCACCACCACGCGCTTTCGGAATCCGAGCGCCTTCTTGAGCTCGATCACGGCCTCCTCCATCTGGTGCTTGCGAAGATGCAGGTTGGCCATGATCTTATGGTAGTCAGCCAATTGATCGTGGGGACCTTCAAGCGCGCTCAACAGTTCATAGGCGTCATCGACCATCTCCAGGCGATAGTACAGCTTTCCCAAGTAGAATTGGAGGACAGGGTTCTGGGGGTCTCGTTGAATGGCGCTCTGATAAATGCGGATGATCTCCGCCGGTTCGCCGAGTTCCAGATGCAATTCTTCCAACCGATGGAGGAGGATGATGCTCTTGGTCTTGGCGTAGACCTTCTCCAGAATCTCCACCGCGTTCTTGATCTTGCCCTCGTGCAGCAGAATTTCTCCAAGGCCGATATAGGCGGGCAAAAACCGCCGGTCCTTCTTAATCGCGCCGCGGAAGTAGCGGCGGGCCTTTTCCGGATGGCCTCGTTCGAGAAATTGCCGGCCAACTTCGTACATGCAGCCGACCAGCAGGTCGGCCGCGGCCCCAGCATCGGCCGCCGGCAGATTGGCCTTCACCAGCCGGTGTTGGATCTCCAGAGCCTCACTCCACTTTTCCAGCCGAATGAGCAGATCGCGCTTGCGGATGAGCGCGGTCAGATGGTCGGAATCCATGCGAAGAATATCCTGCAAAGCCTGCAACGCGTCCTCATACCGTTTGGCGCCCTCCAGGTCGGTGGCGAGCTCCAGCAGGACTTCAATGTTGCGGGGTTCGACCCGGTGGGCGGTCTGGTGCAATCGGATTGCTTCGACGAAGTTGTGTTCTGCACGATAGAGGTTGCCGAGCCAAATGAGGGTTTCGATTCGATGGGAATCGATAGCCAGCGCTTTTTGGAAGATCGTCTTGGCGTCGCCGAGCCGGCGCGACAGAAATGCCTGCATGCCTTCATGATGCAGGGCCGTTCCCTTCTCGTGACGGCGCTGGACCCTGGTGCTGCGCCAGGTTCCGATCAGATGCGTGGTTTCGCGAATGCCCACGATGACCGTCACAATCAGAACCCCGATGGCCATCGACGACAGAACGAGCGTCACGGGGCTGAGTTCGAGTGCGACCGTGGGGCTGGTGCGGATGGTGATGGTGCCGGGGTTCAGCTCGCGGAAGTAACCGTAGAAGAGGAAGACCACCGTAAACAGGAAGATCGAGAACAGTAACCGCAACATGGCTTAGGCTCCACGGCTGAGCCCGGATGATCGAGAGTGTGCCCGCCGCGGACGTTCTGCCGGTTGAGGAGACGGCATCGTGCTGGGAATGCGAATGCGCTTCGCATCCGACCACAGGCGTTCCAGCCCGTAGTGTTCGCGAACGGCGCTATGGAAAATATGTACCACGACATCGCCGAAGTCCATGAGAATCCATTTTGCCGAGGAGGCGCCTTCCATACTGAGCGGCGGATGGCGCTGCGCGGACAGAGTTCCATCGATGCTGTCCGCGATGGCGCGGACTTGCCGTTCAGATTCACCGGAACAGATGACGAGGTAATCAGCGACCGAGGTCAGTGCGGCCACATGCAAGACACGCACATCGGAGGCTTTCTTATCCAACGACGCGCGTGCGATGGCGAGTGCCTTAGCTTTTGAATCCAGCGAGATGATGGCTCTCCCGATATAACCCCTTGCGAAGTATATAGGATTCAACTTGGGCGGGCAAGAGACCGTCGAGGCTAGTCCCATGCCGAAGCCGCTCGCGAATCAACGTCGCCGAGACCAAACAGGGCGGGATATCCAACAGAAACAGGCGTCGTGCCGACGGCAGATCGAACACCGCCGAGTCCATGCGGCCGTTCTCCAAGGCGAGAAGGGCGGCGTCGTCGAGGGGCGGCAGCAGCTTCATACGCGAGAGTGCGGTGAAGGAGGTGCCAGGCCGCGAGACAACGACAAAGTGACAGGAGGTGAGCAGGTCGGCGGCGCGCCGCCAAGTCGAGAGATCAAGGAAAGCATCCAGACCGATCAGAAAATACAGCTCTGCGGTTGCTCCCCATTCCTGTTGAAGCAAGGTCACCGTGTCGATCGAATAGGAACGGCCAGGCCGCCGGACTTCAAGGTCCGAGGCCGTCAAAAAGGATTCTTCTTTCAAGGCCAGCCTCACCATCGTCATCCGATCTTCAGCCGGAGCCAGATCGCCGGCCAGCTTATGGGGCGGATCGCCAGTCGGAATGAAGAGCACCTGATCCAGGTTCAGCCGTTGGCGCACGTCGTGCGCGACCGTGACATGGCAGCGGTGAATGGGGTTGAACGTGCCGCCGAGCATGCCGATCTTCAGGGGGCGCTGGCCGGTCTGAGCTGTGGGGCGCGAAAGGGACATGGGTAGGGGTTAGTCGAGCAGGACCAGGTTGTCCCGATGGATGACTTCCTCGTATTCCTGTTGCCCGTATCGCTCGCGGATCTCGGTGGTCTTGAGCCCTTTGATCCGCATCAGGGCGTCGGCGGAAAAATTCACCAATCCCTTGGCGCATTCTCGCCCGTCGGGAGTGAGACAGTCCACGGCGTCTCCCGCCTGGAAGTCGCCGGCGATCCCGGTGATGCCGGATGCCAACAGGCTTTTCCCGCGTTCGACCAGAGCCTCTACGGCGCCGTCATCCAGTGTGAGGCTTCCTTTCGATCGCAGGGTAAAGGCAATCCAATGTTTTCGGCTTGCCAGCCGACGGGATTGCGGTAGGAAGACGGTTCCGCCTTGCGAACCGTGCAGGACGGACTGCAACAGACCCGGCTGTTCGCCGTTAAGCAGGAGCGTCCCGACGCCGTAGGATGCGATTTTCTTCGCAGCGCCGACTTTGGTGACCATTCCTCCCGTTCCTTCGAGGGTGGAAGAGGCGCCGGCCAACCGTTGAATCTCATCCGTGACCTTCTCGACCAGCGGGATCAACGTGGCGTGAGGATGCTTGCGAGGATCGGCCGTGAACAGGCCGTCCACATCCGAGAGGATGACCAGGAGGCCGGCATCGACCAGATGGGCCACTTCTCCCCCCAGCGTATCGTTGTCGCCGAAGCGGATCTCGTCTACGGCGACGGTATCGTTCTCGTTGATGATCGGGATCACGCCGAATGCCAAGAGCGCCGTCAAGGTATGTCTGGCGTTCAAGAATCGTCGTCGGTCGGCTAAATCCTGGTGCGTCAACAGTACCTGCGCGACCTTCTGGCCGAATCGTTCGAACGCCTTTTCATAGGCCCACATCAGCCGGCTCTGCCCCACTGCGGCGGCGGCCTGTTTGACCGGCAGGTGTTTCGGGGACGAGGACAGCCCCAGCTTGGTCAGGCCCGATACAATTGCGCCGGAGGTGACGATCAGCACTTCGCGGCCTTCCTGCTTGATCGCGCTGATCTCGGCAGCCAGACGCTCGATCCGATCTTCGCGCAGACCCAGGTTTCGGGACGCGATCAGGCTGCTCCCGATCTTCACCACGAGCCGGGAGACATCTTTCAGTAGTTGCTCGCGCACGGAGTTTGTCTCAGCGTCAGGACTTGTTTGCCGAGGAAGCGAATCAGGCTGTCGAGCCCTTCCCGCGCGGCGGCCGAAATTGGGAACAGGCGAATGCGCCGTCTCTTGCAGAAGGCTCGGAGGTCCGCAAGACGACGGCCGTCACCTTGGATATCCAGCTTGGTGGCAGCGATCGCGAAGGGCCGCTTCTTCAGCGTGTGGTCGTAGGCTTCGACCTCACGACGGAGGGTCAGGAACGCCTCTACGGGGTCGTCCGTCGTCCAGTCGGAGATATCCACGAGATACAAGAGCAAAGAGGTCCGCTCGATGTGACGGAGAAATTGGTGCCCCAAGCCTCTGCCCTCATGAGCCCCTTCGATCAGACCGGGAATATCCGCGATGACAAAATGATGCTCCTCGTCCCACCGGACGACGCCGAGGTTCGGGATCAGGGTTGTGAAGGGGTAGTCCGCGATCTTGGGTCTGGCTGCGGATACGGCCGCGATCAAGGTGGACTTGCCCGCATTGGGAAGGCCCACTAATCCGACATCGGCCAGCAGTTTCAGCTCAAGCCGCAGCCACCGTTCCTCCCCCGGTTGTCCGGGTTGGCAGTGGGTCGGGGTTTGATTGGTCGAGGTGGCGAATTGCGCGTTGCCTCGCCCACCCCGTCCTCCACGGGCCGCCACATAGGTTTGGCTTTCGGCGGTTAAGTCGGCGAGGACTTCCCCGGACTCGTCGTCCATGATCAATGTCCCCACCGGGACGCCGACCACGACATCCGATGCTGATTTGCCTTGCTTGTTCGAACCTTCTCCCGGTCTTCCCGCCTCGGCCCGGTATTCCTGTTGATAGCGCAGGTCGAGCAGGGTGGTCAGCCGGTGTGAGGGTTGGAGGATCACGGACCCGCCGGTTCCTCCGTCTCCGCCGTCGGGCCCGCCCCGGGGGACATACTTCTCCCGTCGGAAGCTGCAGACCCCGTTTCCACCGGCCCCAGCCTTGACGTATATACGTACCTGGTCAACGAACATGAGGAGCCTGCTTGATAAGCAGTCAGTGCCACCGGCTCGCTTCAGGACCGGTCAGAGAACGAAATTCAATCAAAAGTCAGGAGAGCTTGTCCAGTGGAGGCTCCGCCCGTGGGAGGCAGGGACAAGCGGGCTCGCTCAAGAGGAGACGGGGAGGATACTGACCCGGGCGCGCGCGCGTCCGCTTTCGAATTTGACGACGCCCGAAATCTTGGCGAACAGGGTGTGGTCCTTACCCATGCCGACGTTGAAGCCCGGGAAGAACTTCGTCCCCCGCTGGCGCACAATAATGCTCCCGGCAGGAACGACCTGTCCTCCATACGCCTTGACCCCGAGATATTGAGGATTGCTGTCCCGACCGTTTCTGGATGATCCGCCGCCTTTATTTGTTGCCATGGTGCCGTACCTCGCGACTACTTGGTTTCAATGCCTGTAATTCGGATCTGCGTGAAGGCCTGCCGGTGCCCTTTGGTCCGGCGATAGTTCTTCCGGCGCTTCTTTTTGAAGATCATGATCGACCTGGTCCTGCCCTGGCGAATGATTTCCGCGGTCACACGGGCCGAGGCGACGGTCGGTTGGCCGATTACGACACCCTGTTCGCCCTGGATCAACCGGACATCCTTCAACTCGACAGTGGCGCCCACGTCACCCGGAATCTTTTCAACCTGGAGTACATGACCCGTCTCCACGCGGTATTGTTTTCCGCCTGCGGCAATGATGGCATACATAGTGAGAAGATCCCTGTAATTGTGCGCTGGATTTTTGAAAGACCAACACAGGTATCACATCGGGAAAGAAGGTGTCAAGCAATCCGCTTGAGGCTGGCTTGAACCAGGCGGTCCATGGTACAAGTGCAAATGACAGGCATGCAGAGCGGCAGTACATCCGTTCGATCTACCCCCAGCACTCCGGTGGCGAGGACCCATGCAGGCAAGTGAGAAAATCTGGATGGATGGCCAATTTGTCTCTTGGAGCGAGGCGAACGTCCACATCCTGACCCATTCGCTCCACTACGGATTGGCCGCATTCGAAGGGATCCGGTGCTATCAGGGCAAACAGGGATCGGCTATTTTTCGATTGCACGAGCATGTGGATCGGCTGTTTGAATCGGCGCACATCGCGATGATGACCATTCCGTATGACAAGAAACAGGTGGCGGATGCGATCATCGAAACAGTCCGCGTGAACAAGCTCGACAGTTGCTATATCCGCCCGCTCGTGTATATCGGGTACGGCATGATGGGCGTGCATCCAGGCGACAATCCGATCCGGCTCGCGATTGCCGCCTGGCGCTGGGGCGCCTACCTGGGGGAGGAAGCCTTGGCGCACGGCATGAGGGCCTGCGTCTCGTCTTTCACACGCCACCATGTGAACGTATCGATGACGAGAGGCAAAATCTCCGGCTACTATGTCAATTCCATCATGGCCAAGCGGGAAGCCAAGGCAAATGGGTACGACGAAGCCATCCTGCTCGATCCGGACGGCTATGTGGCCGAGGGCACCGGCGAGAACGTTTTTATCGTGCGCCGAGGACGCCTCATCACCACCCCATTGACTTCGATTCTAGAGGGGATCACGCGCAACTCCCTCATGCAGCTCGCCCGCGAGCGAAATCTGCCGGTCGTTGAAGAGCGTTTCACGCGGGATGCGATGTATGTGGCGGAGGAAGCCTTTGTGACCGGCACCGCGGCCGAAGT
Source organism: Nitrospiraceae bacterium (assembly GCA_040981105.1). Lineage (GTDB taxonomy): Bacteria > Nitrospirota > Nitrospiria > Nitrospirales > Nitrospiraceae > Nitrospira_G. The sequence goes on along the minus strand of JANRMO010000004.1, from coordinate 58,474 downwards.
GACCCCGATTCGCGAGATCGACGGCCGCCGCATCGGAAACGGAAAGCCGGGACCGATCACGACCTCGCTTCAACAGGCTTTTTTCTCGATCGTCCGAGGTGAGAACTCAGCCCATTCCGGCTGGCTCACGCCGGTGTAGGAACCTCTTCCTCAAGGCTTCCCATCCCTCGACCTGCCGGACACTTTCAGTAGCGCTCCCCGGATGCGCATGCACGACCGAGAAGCACCCTCGATGGTCCGTCGCTCGCACGAGCGAGTCTCGGTTGGAAAAACCCGGCTATTTGGAAGATTCGGAAGGCGTGGCGCTTTCGGTCGGCTTCTGTTCCGTCGCAGCCGGAGTAGTCGACGAGGGAGTGGAGGACTCCTTCTTGTTGAGGTCGATGACGGTGGAGGAAAACGTCCGTTCTTTGGCCAGGACGGCCAGGCTCAATGACGTTACCATGAACACGGCGGCGCAGCCGACGGTGAGTTTGCTCAAGAAGTTCGCGGGACCTCGGCTTCCGAAGACGGTTTGACTTGATCCGCCGAAGGCCGCCCCAATTTCGGCTCCCTTGCCCGATTGCAACAGAATGGTCGCGATCATGAAGCAGCAGGTGAGGATATGAACGATGATCAGCAACGTGTACATGAGCGCTCCCTGAAAAATCAGTCTTTGTCTTGGGCGATTTTGATGATCTTAGCAAAGACTTCAGGATCGAGACAAGCGCCGCCCACCAACGCGCCGCCAATTTCGCGAGAGGAGAGAAAGTCGCCGATATTCTGCGCGGACACGCTCCCGCCATATAGGATGCGAACGGACTCGGCCCTGCTGACGCCCTTCTCTCCGACCACAGCACGGATCTGCCGATGCACCTCCGCCGCCTGTTCGACGCTCGCAGCCTGTCCGGTTCCGATAGCCCACACGGGCTCATAGGCGACGGTGAGGGTCGTCAAATCTTGCCCGGTGACCCCGTCAAGGCCCGCATCGAGTTGGCGCCGAATGACTTTCTCGGTCTGTCCCTGCTGCCGCTCGGCAAAGGTTTCCCCCACGCAGAGGATCGGGGAGAGTCCGTGGCGAAGAACCGCCCGTACTTTCTTGTTCACGGCTTCGTCCTGTTCTCCCAGGAGATGACGGCGCTCCGAGTGGCCGAGAATCACGTATCGGCAGCCCAAGTCTACGAGCATAGGGGCGGAGATCTCTCCGGTATAAGCGCCGCGATCCTCCCAAAAGACGTTCTGAGCTCCCAGCGACAGACGATGGTTCGCGGCAGCAAGGAGTTGCCCCACGACGGGGATGCTGGTGAAGGGAGGGGCGAGGACGACTTCGACCGAGAGCCGGGTCGGAACAAGCTCAAGCAGCCTGGTGACCAAGGACGGGGCTTCCGACGCCGTCCGAGTCATCTTCCAATTGCCGACGATGAGGTAGGGTGCCATGAAAAGAGGTGCGAGCTCTGGAATAGGAATAGAGCCGAAAAGGGACCCGCTAAGCAGCCCGTTCGGGCAATGCGATCAACCCGGGCAATTGCTTGCCTTCCAACAGTTCGAGCGCGGCGCCTCCGCCGGTTGAGATGAACGACATGCTGTCCGTTTCCCCCGCGCGGTGCACGGCCAGAGCCGTATCGCCTCCTCCGACGATCGTCAGGGCATAGGCGTTGGCCACGGCATGGGCGACAGCTAGCGTGCCTCTGGCGAAGGCATCGATCTCGAAGACGCCCATCGGACCGTTCCAGAGGATGGTCTTGGCGTTTTGAACCGCTTCGCTGAACAGCTTGACGGAGGCGGGTCCGATATCCAATGCGTACCAATCCTTGGGAATCTCCTGAATCGGCACGATCTTGGTTTCGGCGCCGGGCTCTCGGCTGGCGGCCACCACGCAATCTACGGGCAGGTAGAACTTCACGCCGCGCGAGAAGGCGTGCTCCTGAATGCCGCGGGCGAAGTCCAGCATATCGTTTTCCACGAGCGAGTTGCCGATCTCATAGCCCATGGCCTTGATGAATGTGAAGGCCATGCCTCCGCCGATGATGACTTTGTCCACCCGCTTGCCCAAATTTTCGATCACGCCGATCTTGCCGGACACCTTGGCTCCGCCTAGGATGGCCACGAACGGACGCACGGGGTTCTCCACTGCGCCTTCCAGATATTCGATCTCCTTCTTCAGCAGGTAGCCGGCCGCCGCAGTCTTGATGAACTTGGTGATCCCCACGATCGACGCATGCGCCCGGTGCGCGGCTCCGAACGCATCGTTGATATAGATGTCGCCCAGCGAGGCGAGCGCTTTGGCGAATTGATCATCGTTCTTCTCTTCGCCTGCATGGAATCGAAGATTTTCGAGCAGCAAGACGTCGCCCGGCTTCATCTTGGAGACGAGCGCTTCAACTCCCGGGCCGATGCAGTCCGGGGCGAACACCACCTCTTTGCCCAACAGGCGCTGCAGCCGTTTGGCCACCGGCGCCAGGCTGTACTTGGGATCAGGCTTGCTCTTGGGACGTCCGAGGTGCGAACAGAGGATGACCCTTGCGCCCTCGTCCACCGCACGATTGATCGTCGGCAGCGTGCCGCGAATCCTCGTATCGTCGGTGATCTGCAACGCGTCGTCCAACGGCACGTTGAAGTCCGCCCGAACGATGACTCGTTGATCCTTCAACCTGATGTCGTCGATCGTCTGTTTGTGCAGGTTCATGCCGACTCCCTAAGAAACGCAATGGTCGTGTACCAAGCAACGAATCATCCCTTGGCCGCCATCATCTTGATGAGGTCTCGTACGCGGCAGGAGTAGCCCCACTCATTGTCGTACCAGGCGATGACCTTGACCATGCGGCCTTCCAGCACCGTCGTCAAGGGCGCGTCGAACGTGGCGGAATGCGAGTCGCCTTTCTGGTCGATCGAGACGATCGGCGCATCAGAATATCGCAGAATGTGCTTCAACGGTCCTTCCGAAGCCTTCTTGAAGGCGGCGTTGATCGAAGCCGCGTCACAGTCCTTGTCCGTCTCGACGGACAGGTCCACCAGCGACACGTTCGGGGTAGGCACCCGGATCGCCATGCCGTCCATCTTTCCCTTCAACTGCGGCAGGACCAGATGCAGGGCCTTGGCGGCGCCGGTGCTGGTGGGGATCATGGACATGGCGGCGGCCCTGGCCCGGCGTAGATCTTTATGGGGCAGGTCCAGGAGTTGCTGATCGTTCGTGTAGGAATGAATGGTCGTCATCACGCCATGCTTGATGCCGAAACTGTCGAGCAGGACCTTGGCCACCGGCGCAAGACAGTTGGTCGTACAGGAGGCGTTGGACACGATCGCATGTTTCGTCGGATCATAGGTGCCGTCATTGACGCCCATGACGATCGTCACGTCCGGATCTTTCGCCGGCGCGGAGATCACCACCCGCTTGGCTCCTGCGGCCAGGTGACGGCCGGCTCCGTCCCGATCGGTGAAACGTCCCGTGGATTCGATGACGATCTCGACGCCCAGGTCTTTCCAGGGGAGATCCTTTGGATCTTTTTTTGCGAGCACGATCAAGGGCTTTCCGTTGACGAGAATTGCATCTTCCTTGTGTGAAACTGTGGCATCGAGGCGTCCGTGCACGGAGTCGTATTCCAGCAGATAGGCCAACGTCTTAGCGTCGGTCAGGTCATTGATCGCGACAAATTCCAGCGAGGGATCGTGAAGGGACGCGCGCAGCACGTTTCGCCCGATTCTTCCAAACCCATTGATTCCGACACGGATGGCCATGGTGCGAACTCCTACAAGCAAGATGTTGTGAGGTGAAGGGTTGAAAAAGCACGCGGACTCGGAGATGGTACTGACCCCTTCTCGTCGAGTCAAGTCATTCGATGGGGGGCCTCGCTTCCAACGCGCCGGCCTCGGATGTGTCGCGGGCCATCCATTGAGCGGCACACGAGGGCGGAGGCCGCCACCGACGGGAAGTCTCTGGACGACGCCTTGTGGGCCGATCGATTGATGGACCGTCGTGACGGATAGTTCCATGACCGACGAACTCAACTTGAGACAGGACACCATGCGCGCACTGGAATGGGAGCGCCTGCTCGATGCCCTGGCTGGGCATGCGCGGTCGACGATGGGCGCGCAATATTGCCGGGGGTTGAAGCTCGCGACTGGCCTGACGGAGGCGACGGAACGTCAGCGTGAAACCGTCCAAATGGCGGGCCTGCGTGCGGGGACGGACCCGTTTCCCGCGTTACCGTTCGCCGATGTGAGGGAATTGCTCCAACGCACCGGGAAAGGCGGCGTATTGGACAGCCATGAGCTTCGAGATGTCGGGAGTGTGATCCGGCTGATTGAGGACGTGATCCGCTATCTCTCCCGTCATCGCGAAGATGCAGCGTGTCTGGCGGCCCTCGGGGCGCCGCTGCCGCCGGCTCATGTATTGAGCGGGCTTCGGGCCGAGCTTGAGTGGGCGATCGATCCCGAGGGCACCATCAAGGATGCGGCCACCCCTGAGCTGCGGCGACTCACCCAACAGGTTCATGACCTCAAACAGCAGGTACGCCATCGTCTCGAATCGATCCTGCAATCCAAACGGTACGAGGACATCCTCCAAGAGCGGTACTTCGCCCAACGGGAAGGGCGATATGTCGTTCCCGTCAAGACGGAAATGCGGACTGCCGTGCCCGGCATCGTGCACGATGTGTCCGCCAGCGGCGCCACAGTCTTTCTCGAGCCTCGGGAACTGGTCGAGGTGAACAACGCGATCAAGGTAGCCGAGTTGGCGGTCGAACGAGAAATCAACCGTATTCTTCACGAATTGTCGATTCTGGTCTCGGTGCAGGCTTCGGCGTTGTCGGAGGCCCTCGACATTCTGGCGCTGTTCGATGCGATTCACGCGAAGGCGGCTCTGGCGGCGCAATTACGAGCGAGCGCCCCCGTATTGAACGATCGGGGCCGCATCAAGGTCATCCAGGCGCGCCATCCTTTGCTGGCGTTGGCCCGCCCCGAAGTTGTACCCAACGATATCGTCCTCGATGAGTCCGTGTGCAGCCTGGTCATCTCCGGCGCCAATACGGGCGGTAAGACTGTGGCGCTCAAATTGCTCGGGCTTTTTGCGCTCATGGTTCGGGCCGGATTGCTGCTGCCCTGTGATGAAGGGTCGGAGATGGCGGTGTTTGAAGAGGTCTATGCGGATATCGGAGACGCGCAGGATCTGACCAGAGACTTGTCGAGTTTTTCAGCCCACATGATCACGATGATTCGCCTGCTCGCGCTATTGTCCGAGGCGCAACGGGACGGGTGCAAGGAGCTGCGCTCGTTCCTCGTGCTGCTTGACGAACCCATGACGTCCACCGATCCCGCCGAAGGGGCCGCGTTGGCGCAGGCCCTGTTGTTACGATTGGCCGACCAGAACGTGAAGGCGGTGGTCACGACCCATTACACGGAATTGAAAGTCTTGGCACAGGAGACGCGCGGGTTTCTGAACGCCAGCGTCGAGTTCGATGTGGCGCGGCTGGCGCCCACGTACCGGCTGATCATAGGGATTCCGGGTGGATCTTCTGCAATCGAAATCGCGGCTCGTCTTGGGATGGACGAGGATCTCTTGGCGGCGGCTCGGGGTCGGCTGGAACGAGATGACGAGGCGCTTGAACGGTTGCTCTGCGATCTCCAGGAACGGCAACGGCGGGTGGCGGAGGAATGGGACCGGCTCTCCGTACTTCAGGCTGAGGCCGAACAGCAGGCTGGCGAGGCGGCGGCGATCACGGAGCGACTGCGCGCCTCCGAGCACACAGAACGGAAGGAGCTTCGCAAGCGGCTGACAGCGGAGCTGCAACGCGCGCGGAGCGAGATTCAGGCTGTCTTGGATGATCTCAAACGGGATCGGACCGCCGAAAGGGCCAAAGCCGCCAGGGAGCGGCTGTCGGAGATTGCGGACCGGCGTTCCGAGGTGTTGGCGGAGCCGGTCTCGACCGTGCCGGTCGATCGCCTCAAGCCAGGCGATGAGGTCGAGATCGCGGGATTGGGGACACAAGGCCTCCTGCTCGATGCCCCGGCCGGCAAGCGACGGGTCCGCGTCCGAGTTGGGACGACCGACATGTCGGTTTCTGTGGATGCCCTGCATGGGACCGGGAAAACCGGAATAAGCCGATCCGAGTCGCCAGCAGGAGCCGGCTCAAAGGTCTCGGCGCACTGGTCGCGCGCGGGATCACCGCAGATCGACCATGTGCTGGATGTGAGAGGGAAAGCCGCGGATGAGGCCCTCGATGAAGTGATCGCCCGGCTCGATCAGATGGTGCTGTCCGGCGGGGGGCTCCTGCGCATCATCCATGGGCATGGGACCGGTAAGCTGCGCGCAACCCTGCGAGACTATCTGAAAGGTTCTCCTTACGTCTCGGCGTTCCGCACCGGCGATCGCCACGAGGGAGGAGACGGCGTGACCCTGGTCGATTTGGGCGGTTGAGCGCAACAGGTTCGGACGGGCCGGATTCTTCGGCCCTGTCGAAACCGCCTCCAGAGCCGGGCGCCGGTCTGGGTGAAATCATCCGAACAAGGTGAGTGCGACCTACTACCGTGAGCAACCGTGGTGGTCTGTGGTGTTCGAGGAGGGGCGGCCATGGTCAAGCACTCTCAGAATGACGAGCACGGGTTCGGCGAAATCATCGGGATCCTGACGACCAAATTCAGCCATCCATTGGGCATCATTCCCGAAGGGATGTCGTTCGCCGTGCCGCTGCATTACGTCACACCATTGCTCGACAACATCCCGGAGTTTGATTTCAGCGCAATCGGCAAAGCCCGTCGAGAGACTAAGACCGACGACAAGAACGGCGACCTCGTTCGTAAACTCGCGCGTGTGACGGTCCGGATTGAAACCCTGCGCGGCGATCAGCCGGCCCTGGCGCTGGGACCTCGGCGCGAGCCAAGGCCGAGGAGGCCGGCACCTCGTCTCGTCCACCGCGTGCGTCGAACGATCGCCCGGCGCGCGAGTCCAATCCCGGTCCTTCCGCATCCAGGGAGCGGGAGCCTTCCGCGCCGGTCCAACAGCCCGAGATCCAGCGGCCGAGGGCGCGCGGCGTGGTCGCTCCCGAGGTCCTGTTGCTGATCCCGGAGGGGGAGTTCCTGATGGGGTCGGACGATGGCTGGCCGGATGCGCGACCTGTGCATGCTGTGCACTCGAGCGCCTATCGAATCGACAAGTATGAAGTCACGAATGCCCGCTATCGCCGTTGCGTGGAGGCGGGGGTCTGCCAGCCGCCCAAGGTCTGCGCCCCATTCGAGGATCAAGCCCTGGGCCAGTATCCCGTGACCAGCGTGACCTGGATGCAAGCCCGCACATTCTGCCAGTGGGCCGGCCAGCGATTGCCCACCGAAGCGGAATGGGAAAAGGCCGCGCGGGGAGTCGATGGGAGACGCGATGCCTGGGGGAACGACAGGGCTCCGATTCTCAGCCGGGGAAAGAACGGTGAGAACCAGCCGAACCATGGTGAGCCGCGCCCGGTTGGGAGTTTTCAGGAGGGAGCATCCCCCATATGGTGCGCTGGACCTGACCGGGAACGTGTGGGAGTGGGGCAAGGACTGGTATGCCGAGGACTTTTATGCGGTGGCTCCACCGCACGACCCTCAGGGACCGTCGAGAGGTTCGTTCCGGGTCATTCGATGCGGTGATTGGGGGCAGGGTCCGCTCGAACTCCAGACGAGCTATCGCGGATGGGACGAGATGACCTATTGGGGACCCACCCTAGGATTCCGATGCGCTGCCGACGCGCCGTGAATGAATGCTCCGGATCGGACGGCCATCGGATCCTCCGGACAACCGTATCGTACAGGATCATCCACTGTCGGGGGAGGGGTTCCCGATGGTAGCGGGCGTCCCGTTGTAGACGGGGGAATCGAGAACGAATTCGGTCCCGACTCCTTACTTGCTTGCGACCTGCAGCGTACCGCTCTTGTTTTCAACCAATCGATTCACGTTCGTCAGCCCCAAGCCCCTCCCGAATTCCTTGGTCGGTCAAAGTGATTCTGGCAGGTCTTGCAATCACACATAGGACCGCCTCCGTTGGCGGGTGTTTTCTCGGGGCCCGTCGTCTCCTCTTTCTTTGCTACGTTTGCAGGGAGAACGTCGTCGCCGATTTCTCATTGCATTCATTGTCGATTCGAGTAAGATTCGCGATCGAGCCACTCGGTAGGCCGATGCCCAAACGGGAGCAGCGTGAATGCAAGACGTGGTCTCCTCGCGATGTTGTGACATCCTCGCCATGGTTTCCATCATCCTCGACCACTAGTTTGTCATGGTGCGCCGGCGGACTAGATCGATGGGGTGCGTTGTCAACGTCCAGAAAGTGGAGCGGCTCTTCGATTCGACCTTGACCCGACTGAACCTGGAGTGGAGACAGCACGTTCATCGTACAGGAACACGAACGGCTGGACATCACCGGGCGTTCATATTGGGAGTTCATGCAATAAGGAACAGATCGGAGCCTGTGCGGCGAGATCGATCGAGAGGGCGCCATGTCCGATGATATAGAATCCCGTTACGCAGCTCCGCTCAATCGTCATCTCGAGGAAACGCAACGGGGGCACACCATCCAGAAACACCTGATCGGCGCGAGCGAATCGACGCCCCAACAGATCCATGCGCAGGCCGCTGCCCTGAGCAGCATGTTTACAGCCACGGCCCCTGTGACGGGAGATGAATTCTTTCGTTCACTCGTCATGGAACTCGCCTCCGTCTTGAAGGTCCGGTATGCCTTGGTCGGGGAAGCGATTCCGGGCTGCGCGGATCGGGTGCGGACGCGGGCCTTCTGGGCGAATGACGCCTTGGCCGACAACTTCGAATATGATCCGGCCGGAACACCGTGCGCGAATGTCATGAACCGAGAGACTTGCTACTACGAGCGCGGCGTTCAAGGATTGTTCCCCCACGTTCGCTTCCTCGTTGACAGGGGAGTGGATAGCTATTGCGGCGCCCCATTGTTTGACCGTGGAGGGGTGGTCCTGGGATTGCTCGCCGTGATGCACGACCGGCCCATGAGCATGCCATTGGACGCCAAGGGGGTTCTGACGATTTTTGCGGCGCGTGCCGGCGCCGAATTGGAGCGGCAGCGGGCGGAGGCGGAGGAGGAGCGCAAGGTGGAGCAGTTGGCCGTCCATCAGAATGCCCTCATCGAGCTGGCGAAGCATCCGGCCGTTCACGGAGGGGAATTGCCCAGGGCTTTTCAGGCTATCACTGAAGTGTCGACGCGGACGTTACTGGTAGGGCGCGCCAGCATCTGGCTCTATAGCGCGGATCGCAGCGCAATCGAATTGCAGGATCTCTATGAGTCTGCCACGGGGCAACACTCGACCGGCCAGGTGCTTTGGACGCGCGACTATCCTTCCTACTTTCGCGAGCTGGAGCGAGAGGAACGGGCGATTTCGGCCAATGACGCCAGGACAGATCCTGGAACGTGCGAGTTGACCCAATCCTATCTCATTCCCATGAGGATCGGGGCCATGCTGGACGCTCCAATCCGGGTCAAGGGTCAGGTCGTCGGCGTGCTTTGTCACGAGCACCTCGGCGGCTCGAGGGCCTGGACGATCGAGGAGCAGAGCCTCGCCGGATCGTTCGCTTCCATGGTGACACTGGCGATGGAAGCCAGCGAGCGCAATCGGGCGGAGAAGGCGCTACGGGAGGCGATGGAGCGGCTCGACCTGGCGGTCCGCGGCTCGAGCGACGGCCTGTGGGATATCCGGACCCTGCCCGATGTACCCTGGCATAGTCCGCAGACTCCGGTCTGGCGCTCACCGCGGTTCAAGGAGATGCTCGGATACCGCGACGATGAGTTTCCGGATGTGCTGGAGTCGTGGGCGAGCCATCTGCATCCGGACGACCAGCAACGGATATTCGGAGCGCTTGCGGCACATGTCGAGCGGAAGGTTCCCTACGACGTGGAATATCGTCTGCGAACCAAGCAGGGGGAATATCGCTGGTTCAGGGCGAGGGGGCAGGCGATCTGGGACGAGGTCGGGCGTCCGATCAGGATATCGGGGTCCCTGACCGATGTGACGGAGCGAAAACGGTTAGAGGAGCAGTTGATCCATTCACAACGGATGCAAGCCGTCGGGCAGTTGGCCGGCGGCATCGCTCATGACTTCAATAATTTACTGACCGTCATCAATGGATACAGCGATATGCTCGGTGACAGTTCGTTGCCGGCCGAGACGGTCATGCACGCGGCCCGCGAGATGAAGAAAGCCGGAAATCATGCCGCGGCGTTGACACATCAACTCCTGGCCTTCAGCCGAAAGCAAATCTTACGGCCGACGACGATCAATGTGAATGTCGTGGTCGAGAACCTGACGAGGATGCTCAATCGTGTGATCGGAGAAAACATTCAATTGAATACGGTGTTGTCGCCGGATCTGTGGTCGGTGGACGCCGATCTTGCGCAGTTCGAGCAAGTCATCATGAATTTGGCGGTGAATGCGCGGGATGCCATGCCGCGAGGCGGTCGGCTGATCATCGAAACCGTCAATATGGAGGCGGCGGAAGTTGGCAGATCTCGGCACGGACAGGTGTTCGGCACGATCCAGTCGATGCCCTATGTCCGGCTGGCCGTTACTGACACCGGCACCGGCATGGATGAGACGACGCAGAAGCGGGTGTTCGAGCCCTTTTTCACCACCAAGGAGGTCGGCAAAGGCACCGGTCTCGGTCTGGCCATGGTGTATGGGGTGGTCACTCAGAGCGGTGGGTTCATGGAAATGACCAGCGTGCCCAAGAAAGGCACCACCTTCATGGTCTACCTGCCGCGAAGCGAGAAGGCGGCGGAGCCCGTGGAACGAACGGTTCTCACGGCCAGCTCGCCGGAGGGGTCGGAGACGATTCTGCTGGTGGAGGATGAAACCATCGTGCGGACCTTCGTGCGCGATCTCCTCAAGAGCAAGGGGTATCGCGTGCTGGAAGCAGCCGATGGGGAGCAGGCGCTGCGAGTCTGCGCCGAAAACCAGATGCCGATCGACGTCTTGATCACCGATGTGGTGATGCCGGGTATGACCGGACGCACGTTGGCCGACAGGGTCATCCTGCGTTTTCCGACGGTCAGCGTGCTGTTCATTTCAGGATATGCGCCCGATTCGCTCTTGCTGCAGGGACTTCCCACAGGCCAGGCCTGGTTTCTCTACAAACCCTTTCCTCCCGATGCCCTCCTCCAAAAAGTGCGGGAGGTGTTGGTCAAGCCTGCGACGAGACGGCTGGAACGAGACACATCACAACCGCACAAACCCTGAGTCGGGAACCATGAGATCCCGGTCGTTCGCGCACTCCTTCTGACCGTCATCAATCATGAATCATGCGGGCTTGCGGAAGGAGGCGCGGCCACGTTGTACTCTGGGAAATAGAGAACGAATTCGGTTCCGGTTCCCTCCTTGCTCGTGACTTGCAGGGTTCCCCCGTTGTCCTCCACCAACCGTTTCACATTCGTCAGCCCCAATCCGGTTCCGAATTCCTTGGTCGTAAAAAACGGCTCGAAGATGCGACGGATGTTCGCCTCGGAGATGCCGATGCCCGTATCCGCCACGGTCAATTCGACGGAGCCGCTGGCTGCACGTTTGGTGCCGACCGTCAGGGTCCCCCCCGATGGCATCGCCTCGCTCGCGTTCATGAACAAGTTGACCAACGCTTCCTTGACCTGATGCGGATCGACTGAGATCAGTGGGAGAGCGGGCGCCAGCCGGCGGTCCACCGCGATGCGCTCCTGTCCAGCCTGGGCCTTCCAGTGACGCAGGGCTTCTCGGAGCAGCTCCTCTGCTGCCACGGGCTGCGGTTCGGGCGGCTTCTGCCGCGCGTACCGGAGAAAGTCATTGATGCGGTGGGTCAAACGGTCAACCTCGTCGATTACGTACCGCGCCACCTCTTCCTTCACCGAATCGGGCCGGTTGCGGTCCAAGATAATTTGTGCCGAACTCCTGATGACGCCGAGCGGATTTCGCAGATCGTGTGCGAGCGCGGCCAGCAACTGCCCGACGGAGGCCAGCCGTTCACGCCGGACGAGTTGTTCCTGCTGATCGCGGACCGTGGACAGGCTCTCCTCCAGAGCCGTCCGCATGGTGTGAAAAGACTGCGTCAGGTCGGCGATTTCATCGAGGTTGGTGGCGGGATGCTGCTGGACGGGTCGCGCCGTTGCTTTCTCATCTCCCTGTGGCCGTACGGCAAACCGCTGGCGCAGCTCTTCGGCCTCCTGCCGGAGCGAGGAGATCGGCGCCACGATCCGTCGGCCAACGAAGAATCCCGAGGAGGCCAGGGCCACGAGCAATCCGAAGCCGATGATTCCGACGGTGATCAACAAGTTGTAGATGGGCGCATAGGTCTCATCCGGTTGTTGGCGGACGAAGGCAAACCATCTGGTGCCGCCCAGGCTTTTGGGCGTCAGGGGATGGATGATGCGGACGGGAGCGGAACCTACCAAGGTTTGGTGCCCGCCGTGCGCGTCATCTTCCGCCACGAACCAGGTGGGTTGGTCGATCATGAACTGATTCAACAATACTTGGTGAATCAGGTGACTGGTGGGAGGCAGCACCGGGCAGATCAACGGAGTCCCGTCCGTGTCGACGAGCATGCCGTGGCCTGTCTCGCCGACGTGAATCGTCAGCACGGTGTGCATCAAGACACCACGGCGGACGAGGCTGTGCACGACCCCGATGGGATTCGGTCCTTGGCGAGAGAGAATCGGGGCGGCCACGTCGAAGACGTAATCCTGATAGGCCTCATCCCACCTCAGCGAGCTGACGTAGGCAGCGCCCCCTCCGCTCATGATTTCCTGCCACCAGAGCCGGTTTCGATTGAGGGGAGGAGCATGGGGATCGCTGGAGGCAACCGTGGCTCCTTCTCGATCGGTGACGGTCACGCCGATGTAATACCGAGTCTTGGCGATCCACTGTTGCAGGTATTCCATCGTTCCCTGGTGCGCGGCGGGTGAACCGATACCGCGCAGCGGACCTTCTGTCGCGAGCATCCGGTCGAGCAGGGCTCGGATGTCCTCGCGAGTTTTTCCTTCGTACCGTTCATTGGCGGATTCGACATGACGTCTGATATAGACCGGCACGAGCGCCAGGCGTTCGGCGCGATCGATCTCGGTATCCACCGTGGCGGCGAGCCGGAGCGCGGCCGAGTGGGCGATTTCCTGAAACCCGCTGCCGATCGAGTGTTTCAGGCTGTGCGTGCTGTACAGGTAGGTGGCGACGAGGGCTGCAATCCCGGGAAGAATGCCGACCAGCAGGAGGGTGAAGAAAAACTTGCGTTGGAGACCGCCGCGTCGAGTTGGAGCGATCATGCCGATGCCCGGTTAACCCGCATTCTTCACGAGAGTTCGTGCCGTTTCGCCCGGTGGTCTTGGGCGGCAACGGATCGCACGGCGGTTGCAGGAGCAGTCATCGTGAATAATGCGGGTTAGGAGAGCTGATACTTGGCCATCCGATAGCGAAGTGTGTTCCGTGTCATCTTGAGCAAGCGGGCGGCCTCGGAAATGTTGCCGCGACTCCTGTCCAAGGCCTCCTGGAGCAAACGTTTTTCCATCTCATCGGCCGATAGGCCGAACGACAATAACGAGGCGGGCGGCGGATCGGCCTGTGTCGGAGCCGTCGTGCGGTCCGTCCAGGCTGGCGGCAAATCTTCCGATCTAGCCTCGTCCCGTTTGCAGGTAAGGGTGAGCCATTCGACCAGGTTCCGCAGCTCTCGGACGTTACCCGGCCATTCGTACTGTTCCAAGCGCGCCAAGGCTTCGGGGGATATTCGGCGCAGCCGGGTCCCGCTCTCCCGACGAGATCGTTCGAGAAAGGCGTCGAGCAGGGGACGTAGGTCTTCCGGCCGTTCGCGGAGCGGAGGGATGTGCAGGTGGCAGACGTTCAGTCGGTAATAGAGATCCTCGCGGAACCGTCCCTGTTTGACCAGGTCCGGCAACGACTGGTTGGTAGCGGCGATGATCCGAATGTCCACGTTGACGGCGCGCACCGAGCCGAGCGGTTCCACCAGTCGGGTTTCCAGCACTCGCAACATGGCGGCCTGCGCCGGAAGGCTCATTTCCCCGATCTCATCCAGAAACAGCGTGCCTCGATCGGCGAGTTGAAAACGACCGGGCTTAGATCGCTTGGCGTCGGTAAAGGCTCCCTTCTCGTACCCGAAGAGTTCGGACTCTAAGAGATGTTCGGGAATGCCGGCACAGTTGACGGCGACCAACGGGCCTCCGGATCGGCTGCCGGCAAGGTGGATGGCGCGCGCGAGCAGCTCCTTGCCCGTTCCGCTTTCTCCGGTGACAAGCACCGTGGCGTCCGCCTTGGCAATGTCGAGGGCCAGGGCTTTCAGTTGCGCCATGCGGGGTGAGAGGCTGATCATGCGGTCGAAGCCGTATTCGTTTTCCAAGTCCCGGTACATCACCTGTTGGGTCTGAGACAGGCGCCGGAGTTCGATGGCGCGGGCCACCACGATCTTCAGTTCCTCGTTGTCGATGGGCTTGGAGATATAGTCGTAGGCGCCCTTGTGCATGGCCTCCACCGCCGATTTGACCGTTCCGTACCCGGTCACGATCAGTACCGGAATATCGGGATGGGAAGCTTTGGCCGACTCCAGCACCTGCATGCCGGTCATGCCGGAACCCAATTGGAGGTCGGTAACGATGAGGTCCGGCGGGGGAGTGTCGGCCAGGAGTTGCAGACCCAGTTCCCCGCTTCGAGCGAGACGCAGATCATAGCCTTCCGGCGACAGGACCAGTTCGAAGAGCCGCCGCATGCGCTCTTCGTCTTCAATAATGAGCAAGATCGGTGGCCGCATGTGCCCTCTTGCCGGTCGGCTGTGGTCTGATCGGGTTCCGCGATCTCTCGATGGATCGGCCGACTATTCGCGGTCATCATACCCCTGCCAAGAAGCAAGCGTCCATCCCGGCGGGAATCCGGGACTGACGATTGGGGCTGTCACGGACTGGGTTGCGGTACGAGCTGCCGGATCAGGAGGAACCGGTGTTTTGGCGCGCGATCTCGATGTTCCGGAGGAATCCCGCATGCTTGCTTCGGCGAATCGGGCTCTGGTGGGTGAGGCTGAGGAAGTCGGCGGTTGTCGTCTCGCCGAGGCGCGTGAGGTCGGGCCGTAGCGTCCAGAGACGGGGCTGTACCTCCGCGTTCGCGGTGGCCGGAGCCTGCGCATTGTACGGGCAGACATCCAAGCAGTCGTCGCAACCGAAAATGCGGTGGCCCATGCTCCGGCGAAGCTGATCCGGAATATCCGGTCCTTCGCCGCGATGTTCGATCGTGAGATAGGAGATGCACCGCCGCGCATCGACGACATAGGGGGCGACGATCGCGCCGGTCGGGCAAGCGTTGATGCACAGCGAACAGGAACCGCAGAGATCGCTGCCCGCCTCATCAGGCTCCAACTCCAATGTCGTCAGGACCTCGCCCAGGACCAGCCACGAACCGTACTGTCCCGAAACCAGATTGGAATGCTTACCGATCCAGCCGAGACCGGCCTGTTGCGCCCAGGCCTTCTCCATCACCGGACCGGTATCCACGTACCAGATTGATCGGGACTCCGGCGCGAGGTCGTGGATGCGGGCGCAGAAGGCGGCGAGTTTGTCTCCCAGCACCTCATGATAATCGCGCCCCCATGCGTAGCGTGCGATCCGTCCGTATCCGGGGCGTTCGTCGGCGTGATGGCCGGTGAAGTAATTCATGCCGACAGATATCAGGGATCGGCACTCGGGCAGGACGCGAGACGGATCGGCCCGCCGGGCCGGGTCGCGCGCCATCCATCCCATCGTCCCGTGGAACTGAGCGTCCAACCAGGTGCGAAGCCGGTCGAGGAGGTGGGACAGAAACGCCGATGGCGATGACGTGCTTTGGGGACCGCTATCGTGGCTGGACGGCGGCACGCGGGCAATCCCGACTGCGTCGAATCCCAGTACCTGCGCCTCCTGCTTGATTCTGTTGCTGAGAGACATGGACCGCCCTGAAGGGAGGATCGGCTTCAGTCGTCCCGAAGCCGGTAGGCTATGAACACATAAACCGAACGTTGAAGGTCGCGGAACATTGCGCGGAGGTGCATTTCGTGCAGGCGCCGACGATTCTGGTTTTCCAGTCGGTGGCTTTAGGGTCGAACTGACAGGTCGTCTTCCCGCCCTTTGAAATGGTGGTCCAGGGCTTCTTCGTTCCGGGAAAATTGGCGACCACGCACCCCGGCAGGATCGGCACTTCGCACTTCTGGTGCTTTTCTCCCTTGGCCATGCCGAAACTGCAAAATCGCTCTGTCGTGACGTGCGGGTCTTCCGGAATGTCCTGAGCCCAACTCGAAGGGGGGACGGCATTCGCGAACCACAGGGCGGTCCCGCCTGCTACGACCACCACGGCGATCAAGAACATGAAGTCGCGCGCTTTCATGGCGGCGCATCCTAACACAGGGCGATGAGTTGCGGCCACTTCCGTGGGGAGCGTAGAATTTCTCCGCCATGTCGTCGCCGACCAAGCGCGAGATTGTAGAGATCCTCGAAGACATCGGGTTGCTGCTGGAGCTTAAAGGAGAGAGTCCCTTCAAGAGCCAAGCCTACTACAATGCGGCCAGGACCATCGCAGGGGTCACGGACGATCTCGCCGGGATGGTGGCCACGGGGCGCATTCGCGAATTGAAGGGAATCGGACAGGCCCTGGCCGATAAGCTCGCCGAACTGATGGAGACGGGGCGGCTGGTCTACTATGAGGAGTTAAAACGCTCGGTGCCGGCTGGCTTGGTCGACATGCGGGCCATTGCTGGAATGGGACCGAAGAAAATCTTGACCGTGTGGCAACAGCTTGGTGTCACTACGGTCGGAGAACTTGATTATGCCTGCATCGAGAATCGCTTGGTCGGATTGCCCGGATTCGGACAGAAGACCCAGGATAAGATCAGACAGGGAATTCTCCAGTTCAAGAAGCGTCAAGGGTTTCAACTATTCCCCAATGCCATCGAGGAGGCCCAGGCGCTCCTCGCCGCTTGCCTGTCGGTCTCAGGAGTGGTACGGGTTGAGTTGGTGGGCGATCTCCGGCGTTGCATGGAGATCGTCCAAACGATTGAGCTGGTAGTGGTCACGGATCGGCCGGATTCAATCGGGCCGGCGCTTGTCGCGCAAGGCATCGATCACCGGTTGATTCAGGAAGGGCCCGTCCTTCGCGGGCGGTCGGCGCTGGGGCTTGCCGTGGTGATTCACGTTACCCCATTCCTCTCGCCCCATTTCCTGCTCTCCAGGTCCGGCAATGATCAGCACCTGGCTCGATTAAGAGATCGTGCCATGGCACGAGGAGTCATATGGAATCTCGATGAGGACCGGGGCCCCCTGTCTCCGCCGGCAGAGCATGAGGCCGATCTCTATCGAGCGCTGGACCTGCCCTGGATCGAGCCGGAGTTACGAGAGGGATTGGGCGAGATCGAAGAGGCCGAGCGGGGCGAACTTGCTCGACTCGTGACAGCGCACGATATCCAAGGTATCTTTCACAACCATACGACCGCCAGCGACGGTTCCTCCACATTGGAGGAGATGGTCGAGGAGGCCCGGAGGCTAGGGTATCGATACATCGGCATCTCGGACCACAGCCAGTCCGCGTTCTACGCCAACGGCTTGAAGGAAGACCGCATCCGCGAGCAACATGCGGCGATTGACGCGCTGCGCAAGCGGCTGCCCGACATCCTCATCCTCAAGGGTATCGAAGCCGATATCCTGGTTGACGGCGCGATGGATTATCCGGATGAGGTATTGGCGGCATTCGACTTTGTCATCGCCTCGGTCCACAGCCGTTTCAATCTCCCGGAGGAGGAGCAAACCGCCCGTGTGGTGCGCGCTTTGGCCAATCCCCATGTGACGATGCTCGGGCACCCCACCGGCCGGCTCCTGCTCTCACGAGAAGGGTATCGGATCGACATGGCCCGCGTCATCCAGGCGGCGAAGGAGCACGGCAAGATCCTCGAGATCAACGCAAACCCGCACCGGCTGGACCTCGACTGGCGTCTCTGTGCCGCAGTCAGAGAGCAGGGTGTCAAGGTCAGCATCAATCCTGATGCTCATGTCGCAGACGGATTGAGGGACGTTCCGTTCGGGGTGAATGTCGCCCGCAAGGGAGGGCTGAGCGTCACCGATGTGGTCAACACACTGGAGCCGGCCGAGATTCAGGCGGCTCTCAAGCAGTGAACGGAGTCAGGACGAGGGGTGACGATGCTCGCAACGCGGATCCGCCAGAAGGAGGGCACGTTCTATTTTATCTCATACAAGGCGCAGGACCTGTTGCGCAAAGTTCGGTTCACGAGCCGCTACTATTTCGAAGGCGAGGAAATCGCGGAAGGGAAAGTATCCGAGCACGACGAAGTGGCCAAGTTTATCGCAGGCATCGAGCGGAGCGAGAGGGGTTTTCAACGTATCTTGAACCGCCAGAAAATCAAACAGATTGTGAACTTCTACGAGACGGTCGTGACGCAGCCCATGATTCCCGGTACCGTGCTCTTGTTCACCGATGAAACCTTGCGGTTCCAAAAGCTCGACGGGAACGAAACACTGGGGCATCTGAGCGAGCCGAACGGTAAGTACCTGGTGATCGACGGCCAGCACCGACTGGCCGGCCTTCACTTTTTTCAGGACAGGCACCCGGATCAGATTGAGCAGGTGGAAGTGCCTTGCGTGCTGTTCGATGGGCGCAGCGCGGACTTCGCCACCGAGATGTTCGTGATTATCAACTCGACCCACACGCGCATCAACCGGTCGCATCTCGTGGATCTGTACGAAAAGGTTTCCTGGGAAAGTCCGGAGAAGAAGTTCACCGCCAAGGTGGTGAATCTGCTCTATGAAGAGGCAGACTCGCCCCTCCAATACAAGATCAACCGGCTGGGCGGACGCAGCAAGCAGGAAAAGTGGGTGCTCCAGTCCGAGATCTTCAACGAGTTGCTGAAAGTCGTGACGGCGCATAAGCGCTGGATGGACACGCACCTGGGTATGAAGCCGGACCGGTGTTATGCGCTCGTGCGGGACTATCTCAAGGGCGCCAAGGAAGTGATGAGCGAAATATGGGGGAACAACGAGCGATACATGTTTACGCGGGATGTGACGCTTAAGGCGCTGATCCGCGTGCTGGACGACCTGATTATCGACCGAAAGCTCATCAGCGATTGGGAGCAGCAACGATCGCCGAAGCCGTTTGCCGACCTGCTGCAACCTTGGGCGAAGCTGGTTAAGGAGTTTCGGGCCGACGGCTTTTATGAGCGGTTTCCAGCCAAGGGGCAGCTCGAGCGGGTTCGGCGCATTCACCAGCGACTGCTGGATTCACTGATGAAGCTGGGATGATGTGAGACAGGGAGTGACGAGGCATCTTGTGAGTGGCCGGGCCTGGCCGCTACTCTGGTGCGCGGCCGCATTGTTTCAAGCACCGGGAGCCGCGGGGGCTGGGCTCGAGGATGTGGCGGCGATCAACACACACCTCGATGTCAAGCCCGATCCGCAAGGCGGGGTGAGGGCCCACGCCATCCTTGATCTGCCGGCCCCGATGGCCGCCGTACAGGCTCTGTTCACGGATTACGAACATTGGCCCGAGCTGTTCGACGTGTCGATGAGGGTGGGAAAAGTCGAGCGGATGCCCGATCGTGCCATTACGGAGATCTTTATCGCCCATCCCATCTTGCCAGGCGAGTCGCGTCTGCTCGGAGAGAATCGAATCTCGCCGGACGGGGGCTTGACGACGACCATGATCGGCGGCGACTTCAAACGCTATGCGCGCACGTGGAAACTCTCTTCGAACGGGTCTCCCCTCCATACCAAGGCAGAGTTCGACCTTCTGGTCGAGCCCAAAACGATCGCGCCGGACTGGCTCGTGGCCATCGAGGTCAAGCGCGAGCTCGAGGCCCATTTCAAGCTGGTGCGGGCCAAGCTGGCGAAGCTGGATAAGGGGCACTAGCGAGGGAACGCCAAATCGACCGACTCGGCTGCCTCCAACCCCTGTTTGGTCAGGGTGCCGATGTCGAGATGCCGTTCGAGCTTGCGGATGTGGTCGAGGCCGGTTTTCGTGCTGGGATGGGGCGGCACGAACAGTCGGCAACAATCCTGATCCGGTTCGATCGAGGTTTCGAAAGTGCCGATGGCCTGAGCCTCGCCGGTAATTTCAATCTTGTCCATTCCGATGAGCGGACGCAGAAGGGGGAGGGTGGCCGCTTCCTCGACCACGCTCAGGTTCTCCGCCGTCTGCGACGCCACCTGCCCGAGACTGTCTCCGGTCACCAATGCCCAACAGTGTTCACGCCGGGCGAGTTCCTCCGCGATCCGGATCATCATGCGGCGATACAAGACGACGCGAACGGCTGCAGGCGCGCTCAGGACGATGTGCCGTTGGATCTCTCCGAACGGGATGAGGTAGAGGCGAGAGGTCAACTGGTAGGGCGTGAGGATCTTGACCAACTCGCGAGCCTTCTCCTCCGACGCGCGGCTCACGAACGGCCTACCGTGGAAATGGACAAACGTGGCCCGGCAGCCGCGCTTCATCATGCGGTAGGAAGCGACGGGTGAATCAATCCCTCCCGAAAGCAGACAGGCCACCTTGCCGCTGACGCCGATCGGCAGTCCGCCCGGTCCCGTATGTCGTTCGACCGCCACGTAGGCTTCCTTGGACGCCAGTTCGACGTAGATCGTCAGATCGGGCTGCTTCAACCTGACTCGCTTGCCGGTGGTTACACAGACGTGTTCGCCAACCGCCCGCTCGATGTCCATCGAGGTCCAGGGATAGCGCTTGTCCGCTCGTTTGGCGGTGACGCGAAAGGTGGCGGAGGACTGGCCGCAGGCCAGCACCGAGGCGGCAGTCTTGACCGGTTCCAGATCCGGCTGCGCGACGTCCATGGGCACCGCGTGGGCCAACAAGAAGTGGGTGCATCCGAAGGCCTGTGCCAATCGTTCGCGCACGGCCTTCCAATCGGTCTCGACCGTCATCTCGACCCGGATGCGGCCGTGAAGCGCCTGGATTTGTCGCACACCAAGATCCTTGAGCGCTCCGCGCAGGTGTTCCACCAGACGCTGCTCGAAGAATGGACGATTGCGTCCTTTGAGAGCCAACTCGTGATAGTGGACGATGGCCACACGCATCACGGATGTCTCACGGATTCCAGCCAGCGTTCGGTGTCGATGGCGGCCATGCAACCGGAGCCGGCGGCGGTGACGGCTTGGCGGTAGACCGAGTCTTGCACGTCTCCGGCGGCAAAGACCCCCGCGACACTGGTGACGGTTCCGTTCCGAGTTACGATATATTTTTTCTCATCCATCTCAAGCTGACCCGTGAAGAGATCCGTATTCGGCCGGTGGCCGATCGCCACAAAAACTCCGGCGCACGGCAACTCAGAGACCTGGTCGGTCCGCACCTGGCGTAGCCGAACGCCGGTCACCTTGTCCGAGCCCAGGATGTCCTCGACGACGGTATTCCACAAGAAGGAGATCTTGGCGTTCATCTGCGCGCGTTCTTGCATGATCTTTGACGCACGCAGTTTGTCGCGCCGGTGCACCACCGTGACCTTGGTGGCGAATTTGGTGAGGAAGAGGGCTTCCTCCATGGCGCTGTCGCCGCCGCCCACCACGATCAGTTCCTGACCGCGAAAGAAAAACCCGTCGCATGTGGCGCAAGTGGAAACGCCATGACCGGTTAAGCGCGATTCATTGGGCAGACCCAATCGAATGGCCGACGCGCCCGTCGCGATGATGAGAGCGTTGGTAGTCAGGTTCTTTTCCCCGTCAACGGTGAGGGTGAACGGCCGACGGCCGAGATCCACCGAGGTGACGTCGCCGGTGAGAAACTCCGTGCCGAACCGTTCGGCCTGGGCGCGCATCGCCTTCATCAGATCGGGACCCATAATCGGCTGCGAAAAGCCGGGATAATTTTCAACTTCGGTAGTGGTTGTCAGTTGTCCGCCTGCTTGCCAGCCTTCGATCAAGAGGGGCGAGAGGTTGGCGCGAGCTGTGTAGAGGGCGGCTGTCAGTCCTGCGGGACCGGAGCCGATGATGACCACCTGGCGCATGCCGGCACTCTAGCACATGGGCTCACAGCCCTGCACGGGTCGAGGTTCGGGGCAAGGTGGCCGCGCGCTGTCGAGTGCGGTGGGAGGCCATGATCCGATAGGTTTCAAAGAGGCGGGCCACCTGGCGGCGGAGCACGCGCAGCGGCTGATCTCCGTCGATGACGTCGTCGGCCAGCTTTCGTTTTCGGTTTACGGGCATCTGAGATCGAATACGCCGCAGCGATTCGGCGCGGCTGAGATCATTTCGTCGTTGAAGTCGAGCGATTTGTGTGTCACGCCGCGCCGTGACCACCGTCACCCGATCCATGCGCCGATGGGCGCCGGCTTCGATCAGCACGGGGGCATCGTAGATGATGACCGCGTGGGGATGCTGCTCGACGATGGCTCGAACGAGCTTGGCTTGCTCCCTGGCCACTCTCGGGTGAATGATCGCTCCAAGCCGCTTGAGCTTCCGATAGTCCGCGAAGACGAGTCCGGCGAGCGCCTCTCGGTCGATGGTTCGGTCAGGCTTGAGGATCTTGGGCCCAAACCGCTTGACGATATCGCGCCAGGCCGGGCGGTCTGGTTCCACCACCTGTCTGGCCAGGAGGTCGGCATCGATGATAGCGGCGCCGCAGTCTTGAAACATCCGAGCAACCGTGCTCTTGCCGGTTGCCACCCCGCCTGTCAGGCCCACCAGGATCACGCGGCGAGAATACCATGAGGCCTGCACTCCGACAATTCCGGTTGCACGACTCGTTGACTTCTCCGTGCGCCGGCCTGTAAGAGGCTGGTATGACGCCGTTCAGGATCATCGTCGTTCTGATCACCTGGTGGGTGGCTTCGCCTGGGATGGTGGCCTTTGCCGAGGGAGAGCTGCCGCAAGACAAACGAGGTCCGCGGACGATTGTGGTGGCATTGGACGGAAGCGGCGAGTTTCGTTCTATCCAAGCCGCGTTAGATGTCGCCGGAAAGGGAGATACGATTCAAGTCAAAGCCGGGGCCTATCCGGAGGATGTGACCATCCACAGCAAGGAGGACCTCAAGCTCATCGGCGAGGGAATCGATCAAGTGACGATCCTCGGCAAGGATCGAGTCGGCGTCCTCCACATCGGGAAGTGGCCCTATGGAGCGACCAACATCGAGATCAGCGGGATGACGATCAATGAGCACGGCGGACATGCAATGGGAATTTTCAACGGCAAGGGACTGGTACTTCACGACCTAAAGGTGAAGGGGATGCTGTTCGGCCAGCAGGTCCAAGATGTCCGGATCGAACGCTGCCGGATCGGCGGCAGCGAAACCACCGGCGTACAGTTCGCCGATTCACAAGCGGTCCTCATCGGAAATGTGATTCATGACAACGATCATGGGGTCAACATCGCCGGCAAGAGCGTCGTTCGACTGGAACGCAATCTGATCATCCGCCAATTGTTCGAAGCTGTGGTTGTCACGGATCACGCCCGCGCGATCGTGATTGCGAATACCCTCGTCAGGAACGGAGGTGCGGCAGCCTTTCTGGCCAGATCCCAGAGTGAGGTGTCGGGGAATATTGTGAGTCTGAACAAGGTCGGATTTGCAGTAGCTCCGACGAGTGATGTCCGATTTACTCACAATGCCTTCTCCGAAACAGGCGAGCACTATGTCCGCCCAGGATCGCCGGAGGTGCCGGCGCCGGAATTGGGCAATGGGTCCGACTTCACAGGCGATCCAGGTTTTCTGGATCCAAGCCGTGATGATTTTCGCCTGCGCAACGACAGTTCGCTGCTCAAAGTCCGCGATTTTTCTTACCTTGGAGCACTCGATCCGGCGCCTCCGGATCGATAGTCGGTTTTGACTCGATTTAATCTTGGAATCCGGCATCTTATATCATTGGCACACGATGTGAATTCCCTGTGCTATGCTTAGTCAAGGCTTCAACCCAACCGAGATAAGCAAGCCGGTTCAACCCAAATTCGTTGGGGGGCCGTTGCCGGGAGGCGAAGGGTGGCGAGTTACCGATCGGATCTCGAGAAATCTCGTTTTCAGCACATGCCGTCGCTGGATGAACTTGAGGGCGGCAAATTGGTGGGCGCTGTGGTCCCGATGTCCGAGAAGGCCCAAAACCAGATGCGCGACAGCATCGAAGTCATCGATTACCTGCTGAACCAGGACCACGTCACCTGGAGTTGACCATCCGCACGCGATCCCCTCTCGTTCCTGAGCCTCCACCTGTTGCCGTGCGAAGCAGAGACCTAACCGTCCCGTTCTGCCCGCTCTCTTCCCGTTGAACGAATCCTGCTCCATTGAGCAGGAAGTGTCCCGCCTTGTAAGACTGTCCGACGATTTACGACCAACCGGTGACAGTTAGAAAAATGCTCTGCCAGTGATAGGAAGAGCCATTGTGCGTGGGAAGTCGGTAACCCTGCACGCAGTTCTTGTCTCGGTCGTGAATCAAGAGACGCCGCTCAGGTTCGGCAGCTAGCCCGCATTATTCATGAACGCTTCTGCGGCAATCGCGGATTTCCCGCTACGACAAGCCCGGCCAGTCGAAGGAACTCTCCGGCGGCTCATCGGGCCGAGCCCCTCTTTATTGTCGCCGCCAGAGAAATCTCTTCGACTGGTCGGGCTTATCACCGTCGGGGGGCCCGGTGCTCTTGTGTTGCTCTGGGTCAAGGCAGCAGATACTCATGAATAATGTGGACTCATGAATA
Source organism: Nitrospiraceae bacterium (assembly GCA_040981105.1). GTDB lineage: Bacteria > Nitrospirota > Nitrospiria > Nitrospirales > Nitrospiraceae > Nitrospira_G. The sequence continues at coordinate 33,847 of JANRMO010000004.1, read as the reverse complement.
ATGTGGGCTGCTGGTCTGGAATGCCGATAAAAGAGAGCATAGAGTAGGCGCAACCTCTCTCAATTGATGGAGCAACCGATGAAGAAGGAGCATCAGACTGATTCCGTTTTCTCGACCGGTCAGACGGCGGAGGGTCTTCGCCTGATAGAGGATGGAGAACGGACCAAACACTGGAAGCGGTGGGGTCCGTACCTGAGCGAGAGGGCCTGGGGGACGGTCCGGGAGGATTATAGTTCGGATGGGAGGGCATGGGAGCATTTCCCCCACGATCACGCCCGTTCCCGCGCCTATCGCTGGAATGAAGATGGGCTGGCGGGAATCTGTGATCGCCATCAACGGATCTGTTTCGCGCTGGCACTGTGGAACGGCTGCGATCCGATGCTGAAGGAACGGGCCTTTGGGTTGACAGGCAATGAGGGAAACCACGGTGAGGACGTCAAGGAGTACTACTTCTACCTGGATTCCACCCCCACCCACTCCTACATGAAATGGCTCTATAAGTATCCTCAGTCAGAGTATCCCTATTCCCGTCTGGTCGAGGAGAATCGACGGCGTGGACGCCACGAGCCGGAGTTCGAGTTGATGGATACGGGCGTGTTTCAAAACAACCGGTATTTTGATGTGGCGGTGGAGTATGCCAAGGCCTCTCCAGAAGAGTTGTTGGTCCAGATCGAGGTGGTGAATCGAGGACCTGAACCGTCCGAAATTACGGTTCTCCCGACACTGTGGTTCAGAAATACGTGGTCATGGGGGTTGGATGAGCGCCGCCCACGCCTCCGACTCGGCAATTCGATCCGTGGGATGAGCGTCGTCGAGCTGACCCATGACCACTATGGCTTTCGCCGTCTCCTTTGCCAGGGATCGCCCCCGCTGTTGTTCACGGAGAACGAGACCAACAGCAGACTTCTCTGGGGAGATGAAGATGGACCCCGGTATGCCAAGGACGGGATCAACGACTATGTGGTGCTGGGGAGGAAAGACGCGGTGAATCCTGACCACGTGGGCTCCAAAGTGGCCGCTCACTATACGCTTGCGTTGGGGGCCGGTGAATCGAGAACGATCCGCTTGTGGTTCACCGATCAATCATCCAATGAGACCGTGACCGACGAATTCTTCACGACCACCCTGGCCCAGAGAAGGGTTGAGGCGGACGAATTCTATTCGCATCTGGCGCCGCCCGACCTGTCCGATGATGCGAAGCGGGTCCAACGCCAGGCCTTTGCCGGTCTCCTCTGGAGCAAGCAGTTTTATCACTATGACCTCGCACGGTGGTTGAAAGGCGATCCTGCCGGGCCCGAACCGCCCGCGAGCCGGCTCAAGGGGCGCAACTCCGATTGGACGCATCTCTACAATGCGGATGTGATCTCGATGCCCGATAAATGGGAATACCCCTGGTATGCGGTCTGGGATCTGGCGTTCCATTGTATTCCGCTCGCCTTGGTCGATCCGAAATTCGCCAAGGATCAGCTCATCCTGATGTTGCGCGAATGGTACATGCATCCGAACGGGCAAATTCCCGCATACGAGTGGGCGTTCGGGGACGTCAATCCGCCCGTGCATGCCTGGGCGGCCTGGCGCGTGTACAAAATCGAAAAGAGGCGAACGGACGTAGGAGACCGGACCTTTTTGGAGCGTGTCTTCCACAAGCTGTTGTTGAATTTCACTTGGTGGGTGAATCGGAAGGACGCCGAAGGCAAGAACATTTTCCAGGGCGGATTCCTCGGGTTGGACAACATCGGAGTGTTTGATCGCAGCGCGCCGCTTCCCACCGGAGGCCATATCGAACAGTCCGACGCCACGAGTTGGATGGGCATGTACTGTCTGAACATGCTGGCGATCGCGCTGGAGTTGGCGCGCGACAATCGGGCGTATGAGGACGTGGCGAGCAAATTTTTCGAGCACTTCGTTTACATCTGCCGTGCGATGAACAATATCGGCGGCGAGAAAATCGAGCTCTGGAACAAGGAGGACGGATTTTTTTATGACGTCCTCCATTTGCCGGACGGGCGGAGCCTGCCGTTGAAGGTCCGGTCGATGGTCGGTTTGATTCCACTCTTTGCCGTGGAGACGCTGGACTCCGAACTCATCGACCGGTTGCCGCGCTTTAAGCATCGCATGCAATGGTTCATGGAGAACCGGCCCGACTTCGCCTCGCACGTGGAGACGCAAACCGAAGATGGAGGAGTCCGGCGGTTCTTGTCGTTGGTCAATCGGAGTCGCCTGAAGAAGGTCCTGCGCTACATGCTGGATGAGCGGGAATTTCTCTCTCCGCACGGTATACGGGCACTGTCGCAGTATCATCGCGAGCACCCCTACATCTTCTCCACGATGGACATGGAGCACCGGGTCGATTACGAACCGGCGGAGTCGAGCACGGGCCTGTTCGGAGGGAATTCGAATTGGCGGGGTCCGGTCTGGTTTCCGGTGAACTATCTGCTGGTCGAGTCCCTGCAGAAGTTCCATTACTTCCTGGGCGATCAATTCAAAGTCGAGTGCCCCACCGGATCGGGACATCTGATGAATCTCTGGGAGGTGGCGGGGGATCTGTCGCGGCGACTGGTGAGGACCTTTCTACGGGACGGCAACGGGCAGCGGCCCGTGTACGGCGGCACGGACCTTTTCCGGACCGATCCCCATTGGCGCGACCTCATCTTATTTTATGAATACCTCCATGGGGACAATGGAGCGGGTGTCGGGGCCTGTCACCAGACGGGCTGGACGGGCCTTGTGGCCAAGCTGATCCAGCAGTCAGGGGAATGACGATGCCTCAGCACTGATACAGCCATCTTGGCTGCAGCACCAACGGGATGCCAAGGTGACCTGGTGAAGATCACGCGAATCGCGGCGACGGACTGCCAAGACCTTCAGCGATCGCTCGGCCTCGAATGGCTCGAAACCAACGACCGTGGCGGGTTTGCTTCCGGGACGGTGGCAGGACCCAATACGCGCCGGTACCATGCGCTCCTGTTGGTTGCTCGACGACCGCCGGTCGATCGGGTCGCGCTCGTCAACCATCTTGAAGAGTGGGTGGTGGTCGGTGAGAGCCACTTGCCTTTGTCGTCCACGCTCTATCCAGGGGCCGTGCATCCCGACGGGTATCGATACTGCACCGGCTTCACCAAGGACCCTTGGCCGACCTGGACCTACGACCTTGCCGGAATTCGGATGACCAGAGAAATCGTTTGCATCCGAGGAAGAGATCTGGTCGTTGTCCGTTGGCGGGCGACGAAGGGCCCTCGCAACGCCGTTTTAAGAGTGCGTCCGATGCTGTCCGGTCGCGACTATCATGCGACGCATCATGCCAATTCAGCGCTACAATCTGAGGCTGCTGTTGGGAAGGAACGGGTATCGTGGCGTCCGTATCCTGACCTTCCGTCTATCAACGCACACCATGGCGGTAAATATTTTCATCAACCGGAGTGGTTTTACCGTGTGCAGTTTCCGGTCGAACAGACGCGCGGCCTCGATGGAGAGGAGGATTGGTGGTCGCCGGGGGAGTTCCGCTTTGACTTCAGCGATGCCGGCCAGGCGTGGCTGGCGTTCACCATCGAGGAACGTGAAGCGCTGGAAGTACCCGAACTGCTGGAGAGAGAGCGGCGCCGCAGGGAACTGGTTACGAGCGAGGCCCCGAAGGGGGATCGGTTGGTAGAAGCGCTCTGGTGCGCAACCGAAGCGTTTCTCGTCGCACGAGGCGAACAACAGACGGTCATCGCCGGCTATCCCTGGTTTACCGATTGGGGACGGGACGCTTTCATTTCGCTGCCTGGCCTCTGCTTGGTGACGGGGCGATATGGCACCGCGCGACAGGTGTTACAGGCATTTGCCGCACACGTGTCACAAGGCATGATCCCGAATCGGTTCCCCGACGCCGGTGAGGAACCCGAGTACAACACGATCGATGCCTCCCTCTGGTATGTCCATGCAGCGGACCGCTATCTCTTCCACTCCAAGGATGAGGAGTTCGTCCGGCTCGTGGCCTGGCCTGCGGTCAAGCAGATCATCGATGGCTATCGAACGGGCACCAGGTATGACATCAGAATGGATGTGGATGGATTGATCACCGGAAGCGCGCCGGGAGTCCAGCTCACCTGGATGGATGCCAAGGTCGGCGATTGGGTCGTGACCCCGCGTCGCGGCAAACCGGTCGAGATTCAGGCCCTCTGGGTCCGGACGCTTGAAGTAGGCGCCTTGTGGGGGATGAAGTTCGGCGAGCCGGAATTTGCCGCCCGTTGTCGTCGGGACTGTGCGCTGGCGACCAGATCGTTCCGGTCCAGGTTTTGGTACGAGGAGGGGAGGTATCTCTACGATGTGGTCGATGGCGAAGGCGGGGACGACGCTTCGCTCAGGCCGAATCAAATCTACGCAGCGGCCTTGACCGACAAGCTGTTGACCAAGGAGCAGCAACGGCGCGTCGTGCGCATCGTTGAGGATCGTCTGCTCACCCCGGTCGGTCTTCGCACGCTGGCCGCACATGACCCACAGTACCGTGCCCGCTATGAAGGAGGAGTGTTCGAACGGGACGGAGCGTACCATCAAGGGACCGTCTGGCCCTTTCTACTTGGCCCGTTCATGACGGCGTGGGTGAAGGTCCATGATCGCAGCGAAGCGACGAGGCGGCGGGGCCGGAAGCTGCTCCAGGGCCTGGAGCGACATCTGGAGGAATCCTGCCTCGGTCAAGTTTCGGAAATCTTCGACGCAGCCCCGCCGCATCTGGCTCGTGGTTGTGTGGCCCAGGCCTGGTCGGTGGCTGAACCATTGCGGGTGTTGCTCGAAGATTTGTCTCCGCCTCGTGCTGCCCGACCTGCCAGACCACAGAAAATGGCCGGCACGATCAGAACGAAACCGGCAAACCGGTGATCCTACCGATCCTAAGCTTGCGGCACTGACTGCCGCGCCGCGAGGTCGTGTCGTGTAGAACTTGTTGGCAGGCTTGTCGTGCATCGTCGCTCTTGCGCTGGTCGCCCGGATGTGATACTCAGAAACGCCTCACGAGTTGATCACAATCTCCAGGCGAACTCATGGCACGCAGCAGAATTCCGAAATCGGAATGGTGGTTGGTGTTGGCGCTCTGTGTAGCGGCGGGCTGTCACACGTCATCTCCCTCGACCCAGGGGACGGCGGTCGAACCCCCGCAGTTTGATCATCTGTGGAAGGCCTATACGCGTTGCATGACCAGCCGGGATTTGGATACGGCCCGCCGTCAGGCGGATTTCCTTCACCAAGCGGTCTTGCACGAGTCGGACCGTACGACCTTTCTTCCTTCCCCGCTTGACCGGTATGTCGAGAAGCCGCCGACGCGCCTCGCGGCGGACCCGCGCGAGTTGGCGACGGCCTGCCGGTCCCATGTTTCCAAAATCGAGCACGCGCAGGCACAGCAGTAGGAGTCATTTCAAAACCATCCGTTCACCCGGTTCGATGCACTCACCGCAGGCTTCGACCGGCTCAGGGCGAACGGATGTGCTCATGAACACATTCTGCTTCTCCGTTCGTGTTGAGCCCTTCGAGACTGCTAATCCAGCCTCACTCGGCGACGCCATGCCCTCTGTAAGCATTCGGTTGTCGCGCTGACCAATCTCCATCGGAATCGGAGGAGGTCACGATGCGCTGCGATCAGTGCCGCCAAGCCATGATCCCGGACCCGGCGTTTGACAGTTTCGATGAGCACCTCACGTTCCGCGTGACGGTGTGGCATTGTGTCGGGTGCAGCGAGGTGATCGAAGAGATCCTGTGCGAACCGGAAGGGGATGCCGAGCGTCCGCGGCGAATGCGGTATCCGGTGCGGGAATGGACGGGCTGTGACCGTCAGTCTGCCCGACCATCGCGGACGGATCGTCGAAAGCCTCTCTCTCTTGCCGCGTAGTGCCGCGGCCTCCTCGCGTGCTTTATCCCTTGCCTCCTTCCAATATTGACTCCCATGACCTTGTAAGAACGTTCCGCCAAACTCGACTCCGCGACATGAGGCTCACGCTGCTGCTCGTCTGTTTGTCTTGGACCGGCTGTCAGATCCCGATGGCTGGGCCCGATCAGGATCGGGCCATGACCAGCCTGTGGCACCGGCATCAGATCTGCTGGACGACGCAAGATCGAGACAGGCTGCGCCACCTGTCGGATGACCTGCATGGCGCGGCTTTGCAGGAGGTGGCGGGACGCACGGCCGTTCCCCGGCTGTTGCGATCACTGGTCACGGCGCCGCCGGTGCGAACCGCTATCGATCCGAAGGCGGTGGCGGCGGCCTGTCTGGCGCGAGTCGCCTCGCTCGCCCTAGCGGCCGGCGATGGGCATGAAGCAGAGCGGGTCGTCCGTTTGATTGCCGAGCACTATGCCGAACCGGACTATGCGTTCTATCTCGATCTGGCCCAGGGGCAAGTGAGAAACCTGGGAGAGGAGACAGGATATTCCCCTGTTGGGCCGGTCCCAGCCATCCGGAGCATGCCGCGGGTTGTCTCTCGACTTCAGGAGAACAGGAGATGAACGGGACGACCGAGGTTGGCCCTGAGGTGACCGCCCGTCGGACCGACAGGGCGATGACACGGTCCGTTGGTTCGACGGTGCGTCAGCACTGGCCCGAATATCTGATGGAAGGCGTCGGGCTTGGGCTCTTCATGATCTCGGCGGCCGCTGTAACAAGTCTACTGGAGTATCCGGGGTCGCCTCTCCATCATGCCCTTTCCGATCCGATCCTCCGCCGCATCCTCATCGGTCTGGCCATGGGACTGACCGCGATCGGAATTATCTATTCCCCCTGGGGCAAACAGTCGGGAGCCCATTTGAATCCGGCGGTGACCCTGTCGTTCCTCAGACTCGGCAAGATACAGCCGACGGATGCAGCGTTCTATATCCTGGCCCAGTTTGTCGGCGGATGGATCGGCCTTGTCCTGGCGGCCTCGGTCGGCGGAACGTATCTCGCCGATCCGGCGGTGAATTATGTGGTGACCGTGCCAGGCGAATCGGGGCTGATCATTGCCTTCGCGGCGGAGGCGGTGATCTCCTTCGGATTGATGCTGGTCGTGCTGGCCTTTTCTAATCACAAGACACTTGCTCCTTTGACCGGGGTCTGCGCCGGCGGTCTGGTCGCGCTCTATATCGCCCTTGAGGCACCACTGTCGGGCATGAGCATGAACCCGGCTCGCACCCTGGCCTCGGCGATCCCGGCCCAGGTGTTTACCTCTCTTTGGGTCTATTTCATCGCGCCGTCATCCGGAATGTTGGCGGCTGCCGCGCTCTTCATGCCGGTCCATCGAAACAGAGAACTGGCCTGCCCCAAGTTGCACCATGCCAACCGCCAACGCTGTATCTTCTGCGGCAAACCGCGCAGCATCTAAGAATCTGTACGGAATCCGGTGACTGCCCGGCTCGGGCCATCGAAACAGAATAAGGCTCTTCCGGAAATCGTGTGGGTTGCTTGTAAAACCCACACCCTCGACGCGGGCGTGGGGACGCCCGCGCTCGCGCCTCCCAGATCGACCCGTCCGGGGCTCCGCAGGCGGACCCCTTCTGGAATTCGCTCCCCCACGGTCTGGCGACCGTGGGGCATCGGCCAGGTCCCGCTTTCCTTCCTGCCGTGCCCTCGGTGGAGCCCCGATCCTCCGGCAATGCGAGCGGGCCTCCCTCGCGCTGCTCCCCGGGACAGGCGTGAGGCGAGGCTGGAAGGGCGGCGCGCGGAGGGCCGCGGCCCGGGCGGGCGCAAGCCTGTCAGGTGCCGGGCTCGGGGGCGCCGCGCCGGCTTCGCGCGCCGGCGCGGCCTCAGAGGCGCGGCGACCACCAGGACGACATGAGAAGAGGGCGGCGACACCATCGCAGTAGGGCACGGCCCGGGGACGCCCGGCCTTCGTCAGCCGAGGCGAGAAGGGCTATCCTCGCTCCCCACACGAAAGCCGGAAGAACCCAGAATAATTGGGCTCACGCGTCCGAACCGTGGGTGGAGTTGGGAGAGGGCGAGGGGATCGTTTGTCAGTCGGAAAGGAAACTCGGTACAAGTCCAGTGTAAACACGTATGCATTTCCTGTGGGACAGACCTGCTCAGATGCCCGCATACCACTCGTACCCCTGATCTTCCCAGTACCCGCCTTTGCCGCCGCCGAAGCCGGTTAGGCTGTCGGTCAGCTCCAACCTCATCAGGTACTTGGCCTGCTTGTAGCCGAGCTGCCGCTCGAAACGGAGTCGGAGCGGGGCGCCGTGCGGGATGTCCAAGGGCCGATCGTTCATCTCGTAGGCCAGGATGGTCTGCGGATGGTAGGCGTCTTCCAGCGCCATGCTCTCGTAATAAGGCACATTGTCCTCGTCCAGGTCGGCGCAATGGAACAGGACAAAACGGGCGGATGTGTGTGGCTGCACCAGTTCCATAATCGCTCGTAGCGGGACGCCTGTCCATTTGCCGATCGCGCTCCACCCTTCGACACAGTCGTGTCGTGTGATCTGCGTACGGGAGGGGAGCGACTTCAGTTCCTCAAGGGACAAGCCGGCAGACATTTTCACCAACCCGGTCACCATGAGCCTCCAATCTCTGAAATTGTCGACGGCGAGCGCGTCATAAAGCCGATTGTTCGGATCTGTGTTGCCATTGGCGGGAAAGACGGCGGACAGATCGGCCTCCCTGTATTCCTTGGCCATGGCCCGTGCCGGCGTAAGGGTCCGCTGGATACGGTCCGTCAATCGTTCCGTCCTGCCCAGAAACCCGCGTATGTCCTCTCTGCCGGAGAGCCCGTCGCATCCGGCCAAGGCAAATAGGCCGGCGACCTGCAAGCTGCGCGAGAGAAAACGCCGTCGATCAAGCCTGGTGTCGAAGTTCATGGATCGAATCCTCCTCCGGCAGGCGATACCAGCCGGTAATCATGGAACGGAGATTATTGAGGAGTCCCGTCAGGATGACCTGCGAGACGTGGATGACAATGAAGCCGACGAAGGCAAAGCAGGCGAGAAAGTGAATCGTCCGGGCGCTTTGTCTGCCGCCGAAGAGATCCAGCAGCCAGGGCGCCGCCGCATCAATCGTGGGCGACATGGTCAGGCCCGTCAGTACGATCAGAGGGCCCAGCCCCAGAATCACAGCCGCATAGGCCAGTTTCTGCAACACATTATAGTGCTTCGCTTCCTCACCGGTCGGATGCTTCAGGCGCACGTGGTCTCGGATCGCGCCTCCGATCGTTCGCAGGTCGCGCCCTTTGGGGATCACCTCGTGGGTGAAATGCCGGCTGAGCCACCCGTAGGCCCAGAAGATGAGGCCGTTGACCACAAAGAGCCAGGCGAAGAAGAGGTGCCACTGGCGCCCCATGGCCAGCCATTGCGGCCCGGGAATGGTGGCCCAAGCCGGAAAGCCCCTTGCACGCCCACCGGAGTAGCCGAGCAGGCCGGTCGTGTCGAGGTCATGCCCGAAAACGGTGGTTATCCCATGCGGTTCCCCCGAATCGGATCTGACCGCCCGCATGGCCAACAACGGCTGTTCGCGATCGGAACGGTCGCCCCAATACAGGGCCGGATGCGCATTGAAAATCTGAAGTCCGCTCCCGATCAAGACGAACAGGCAGACAGCGTTGATCCAATGGCTGAGTCGCACCGGCGCTGTGTGGCGATAGATGCGGCGATCGGGTCGAGGCTGTGGCGTGGCCTGAACCGGGGCGGCCTGATCCGCACACTCTGCCGGTTCGATCCTGTCGAGGGAAACGATCGTCTTTGCGTCGTGCTCCAGTATGGTTTTCATCGCTGGTCCTCCTGTCGGTGAGTCGGGGCAGGAGGGCGATTCTTACGCGAGCGGCGGACGGCTTGAATCGGGCGGGTGAGCGGCCGGCGCTTCACAGCACAAGGCCTGCGAAGGCTGGCGCCTCCGCAGGCCGGTGTATGCCGAACGGGCTCCTTACTGCTCGCGATTACTGCACGATCACGGGCAGGTCCTGCCTCATCCCCTCACCTTCATGCTGCAATGCGTCGGCCGCTTCCTTGGCGCTGGAGTGGGCCTTCTGTTTCTTGGCCTTCACGTGAGCCTTCGTCTGTTTCTGATGATCCTTTGCTTTTTCCGAGGCCTTGGCCGTCTTCTTCCTTTCGGCCTTCATCGCACCTTTTTTGGCCTTGTGTTCGGCCTTCATCTGCCCCTGCTTGGACTTGAACTCGCTCTTCATCTGTTCCTTCTGTGCCTGACCCTCAGCTTGGTAGGCCTTCATCTCGTCTGCCATCTGTCCCATTTCGGGCGCCATGGGGGTTCCAAGGTCCATGGGCTCATCAGCGAGAGCCAGTGAGCCGAATCCAAACAAACACGACAGTGCCACGACGGGGATTGCAACGTGACGCATCGACAACCTCCTTACAGATGGATGGACAGGGCGCCGGGAACCGTCGCCTTCAGTACAGATAGCCCAAGGCCGACCCTCTCACAATGAATTTCATGAATCGTGCGTCGCCGGCCTTGCGATTCATTGCCTCGGCTCGACAGATGTAAGGACGGGCGCGGGCCGCGGACTACAGGGGCGTCAAGGGCGAGTCAGGCGGCACAACACCAGGCTCGCGAGACGAACCAACACCATCACACAAGGAGGAGTTCCATGCGTAAGGACCGAATCTCGACAATGGGTTCCGTGGCGGTCTGTGCGGCCGTTTGGGCGGTCACCTTCGTCGGTGTGTCGGGTGCCTTTGCAGCCGATGCGCACACCACATCGAAGTTCGAAGGGGCGAAGGCCAACAGCGGTACGGCCACACATGGCCGGCAGGGTAATCAGGATACCTTGACCTGGTCGGATGATTTCAGGATTCCGGACACACCGGCTCCGCATTGGCAAGTGGTAGATTCCAAAGGCAACGTCTACCTGCTCAACCGTCTGAAGATCAAAGGCGGTCTGTTGGGCGGCGACAAGGAAAATCGCACGATCACCGTTCCGTCTTACGTGCACGATGTAGCGAAGGTGCAGATCTGGTGTGCCTGGGCCGAGTCGTTGCTCGGAGAAGCCTCGTTTGCCAAGCCGATCGCGATGGCCGGATTCGAGAACGGCATGCGGGCCGAGGGTGGCATGAAGCAGGACAGCATGAAACACGACAGCATGAAACACGACGGCATGGCGATGGGGCGGTAACACCATCTCCAGTCGGCTGGGATGGGGAAAAGACCGAACCGTCCCAGCCGGGCTGGGACGCTCCTGGCTTGGATGTGATGCTGAGGAGGAGAACGGCCATGAGACGGATGTTGCAACTCGCCATGGCGAGCACCACGATGCTTTGCGCACTCTCGTTGCAGGCGCAGGTGATCGATAAAAAAGCTCTGTCGCTTGATGGAGCCAAGAAAATCGCCGCCGCGGCGGAGGAGAGAGCGAAGGCGGAAGGCGCGCGGGTCGTGATTGCCGTCGTCGATGACAGTGGAAACCTCTTGCTCTTGGAGCGGCTAGATGACACGCAGGTCGCCAGCGTGAACGTGGGCATCGATAAGGCGAGAACCGCCGCCATCTTCCGGAGGCCGAGCAAGGTCTTCGAAGACCAGGTGCGCGACGGTCGCGTCGCCGCGCTGGCGCTGCACGGGGCTGTTCCGCTGCAGGGAGGCGTGCCGATCCTCGTCGAAGGAAGAGTGATCGGTGCGATCGGGGTGAGCGGAGAAACGCCGCAGCAGGATGAAGCGATCGCCAAGGCAGGGGCCGCGGCTGCGGCCTCGTTTGCGAAGTCTCGATGAGAGATAGGTAGCGAGAAGTAAGAAGCGAAAGGAGAGCTGCCATGAAATACCTCAACGCGGCGACGGCGGGACTGTTCGCGGTCATGACAGCCTCGACCGTTTATGCCGAATCGGTGGCTGACAAGCGTGGACTGACCCTCGAGGGAGCCAAGAAGGTCATTGCCGCAACGATCGCTGAAGCCGTACGCATCAACGCACCTGGCGGCTCCATCGCCGTGGTCGATGACGGCGGCAACCTGCTGGCCTTGGAACGCTTGGACCACACCTTCGCCGCGAGCGCGAACATCGCGATCGGGAAGGCACGGACCGCCGCACTTTTCAAGAAGCCGACCAAGGCGTTCGAGGAGGCCATCAAGAGTGGGCGGACTTCGATGGTGACATTGGGAGGCGATCTCCGGCACTTCACCCCGCTCCAGGGCGGCATTCCGCTCGAATGGGAAGGGAAGGCGGTGGGGGCGATCGGGGTGAGCGGCGCAGCCAGCGCGCAGCAGGACGAAGACCTTGCGATTGCAGGAGCGCATGCATTGGAATCGATGGATAGGGCTGTGGGCTCGGCGAGTGAAGCGCAGACTCCGTTGCCCGTCACCCATATCGAAAGCCGGCAGGTTTCCGCTTCGTTCAGAAACGGAGCCGTGCTGGTGGGTGAAGACGAAACCATGATGCATGCGGCCCGGAACTATATGGTGCATGCCAGCCATCGTGACAAGCCCGGCCTGGTGGAGATCCATATGCTCGACACGGATATCGTATATGTCCTGGAGGGCAGTGCCACGTTGGTGACGGGAGGAACTCCTGCAGGATCGAAATCCATCGCGCCGCACGAGCTTCGCGGTACCTCGGTGATAGGCGGTGAGTCCAGACAGTTGGTGCCGGGCGACGTGATCATCATCCCGAATGGGGTCCCCCATTGGTTCAAGGAAGTGTCGGCACCGTTCAACTATTACGTGGTGAAGGTCCGGTAGAAGACGAGGCAGGCGATGCACCTCCTTGTCCGCACGGTCCGCACGATCAGAATGTGCTCGCCGCATGCGCGCAGTGGAGATAGAACCGCCCGCCTCTGAGAAAGGGCTGGAAGGATCATGAGACGATTAAAGCGGGTTAGTCTGTTGATTGTCGGTACCATGTTCACTCTCTGGGGAAATGAGTACGGATGGGCGAAGCCAAATGTGCTGGATCAGAAGCCGGATGCGACGATCGACTTGATGACGCAGGAAGGCGTGGCGTTGGTGAAGGGACAATGGCGGTACAGCGATACGAAGATCATCGAGGTCGATCACCACCGGGCTGGGTCGGATCTCAGTCCCAGCGGGCCACCGAACCGAACCTATGACTTGGTTCCTCAAGCAGGCGCTGCGGACTTCGATGATTCCGGGTGGCAGGTGATCGAAGGGCCGGAGCTGGAGGCCAGGCGTTCAACAGGACGGCTCTGTTTCAACTGGTACCGCATTGCCGTGACCATTCCCGATCGGATCGGTGACTTCGATCCGACCGGCTCGACCGTCGTCTTTGAAATCGTCATTGACGATTACGCGGAGGTCTGGGTGAACGGGACCTTGCCGCTCGCGCTCGGTCAAACAGGAGGGCAGGCGATCAAAGGCTTCAATGCGCCAAATCGAGTGGTCGTGACGCGCCAGGCCCGGCCTGGGGATCGCATTCAACTTGCGGTACTGGGGGTCAATGGGCCCCTCTCCAAGCCGCCGGGTAACTTCATTTGGGTCCGGTCGGTTTCCCTCGACTTCTATGTGTCGTCCCGCTTCGAAGGGGCGCGAAAGCGCGGAGGCAGCGTCGTCCGGATGGATCCGGCCTTGGACGAGCTGATCTCCCCGACAGCCGTGGTGGAAAATCTCATCGGAGGCTTTTCATTCACGGAGGGGCCGGTATGGATCCCACGGAAGGACGGCGTCGAGGGCTATCTACTCTTCAGCGTACCTAACGACAACCTGATCTATCGGATGACGGTCGATGGGGAGGTCTCGGTCTTCCGCACCAAAAGTGGCTATGCTGGGTTCGACATCGGCGAATACCGCCAGCCGGGCTCCAACGGGCTGACACTCGATCGTCAAGGCCGTTTGACGATCAACCAGCATGGCAACCGGCGGGTCATTCGAGTCGAGCCGCACGGCAACATCACGGTCATGGCTGAGCGTTTCGACGGCAAGCGGCTGAACAGTCCGAACGATTTGGTCTATAAGTCGGACGGATCACTGTATTTCACGGATCCGCCCTTCGGTCTCCCGAAGATCTTCGATGATCCTCGAAAAGAACTGTCTTTCAGCGGGGTCTATCGCGTTGCCGACGGCAAGGTCGAACTGGCAGCCAACGATCTGGATGCGCCGAACGGCCTTGCCTTCTCGCCAGACGAACGGGTGCTTTACATCAACAACTGGAACGAGAAGAAAAAGGTCATCATGCGTTACGATGTCCTGTCGGACGGCCGGCTGACCAACGGCCGGCTGTTCTTCGACATGACCGATGCGCCGGGCGAGGATGCGCTGGATGGGATGAAAGTCGATGTGAAGGGAAACGTCTACTGCACCGGCCCCGGCGGCATCTGGATCATCTCGCCGGAAGGTCGGCACCTCGGGACCATCACGCTTCCGGAGAATCCTCACAACCTGGCCTGGGGCGACGACGACGGCCAGGCGCTGTACATCACCGCCCTCTCCGGCATCTATAAGATTCGGATGCTCCTTGCCGGCGTACGCCCTGGTCCGCAGGTCGGTTCATGACGATGGGATCGGAATCAATCCCGGAATCGTCAAGGATTGCACGGCGTCACGGAGCACTTTGAGCGCGGCGGGTCTGGTAAAGCCCTTTCGCCAAGCCATTCCAATGCGGCGCTGCGGCACCGGATCAGAAAAGTTCACCACGGCCAGGCGTCTGTTCTGATGCTTGGTCGTCAAGGCGCTGCTGGGCATGACGGTGATGCCCAGACCGGACACGACCATCTGCCTGATCGTCTCCAGCGAGTTTCCCTGAATGCCCTCCGTGTCCGACCGGCTCAGCTCCGGACAACTATCCAGCACCTGCTGGCGGAAGCAATGGCCCGCATGAGGCAGCAGGACCTGCTCGCGTGAGAGCTGCTCCGCATTGATGCGGATCTTCTTGGCCCAGGGATGGGTGACCGGCACGACCGCCTTGAATGGTTCATCGTAAAGCGGCTGCGCGACGACACCCGGTTCATCGAACGGCAACGCGATCAAGATGACATCCAGCCTGCCGCTTTTGAGCATGCGGCAGAGGTTCGCGGTCAGATTCTCCTCGATCTCTAGCGGCATCTTCGATGCCTGCCTGTGCAGGGCCGCGACCAGATCTGGAAGGATGTACGGGCCGACGGTCGCGATCACACCCAGCCGCAACAGTCCGACCAACTGGTCCTTCCCTTGCGCGGCAATGATCGTGATCTGCTCCGCCTCCTCCAGGACGCGCTGCGCCTGTTCCACGATCTGTTCGCCCAATGGCGTCAGCGTCACCTCGTGCTTCTTCCGCTCGAAGATCGCGGTATCCAACTCCTCCTCCAGCTTTTGAATGGCCAGACTGAGAGCCGGCTGGGTGATGAAACAGCGTTCCGCCGCGCGGCCGAAATGCCGTTCCTGCGCAACGGCGACGATGTAGCGAAGCTCGGTGAGGGTCATGGAGATAATAAGAATAGTAAATGATGGCACCATACACAATCCATTTTACTGATGTCCTGTCAGCCGCTAGAGTGAATCATCCGGAGAGCAGGAGAGGCCAATGGGAGAAGAGTGCAAAATCAACATGGCGGGCACGACGCCCACCCTACAGCGTGCGGCCCATGGCAACTCTCTGGGTGCGACGTTACCTCGTTGACGTGAGGGAGAACGAAGAGGAGAGGGGATTGTTCAATTGACAGAGCCATATTTAGAAGAAAGGAGAACGACACATGTGGTGGCGCAACGGCGGACGATTCTTTATTACCCTAGCTGTGGGGCTGGTGGCGCTGGCCGGGATTGGTCTCGCAGCGCAGGCTGGCGGAGGGAACGGACGGACGGATCAATCGTCGATGCTGCCAACGGAAGGGATGCCGGCGATTCCCTTGGGCCTGGAGCCGGATCTGTTTGTGGTGCCGGCCGACAATCCGATCACGGAGAAGAAGGTCGAATTGGGTCGGCTGTTGTTCTTCGACAAGCGACTGTCGAAAAACAACACGATCGCTTGTGCGAGCTGTCACATGCCGGCCCTGGCATTTACGGACGGCCAGCCTGTTTCGACCGGAATTCATCGCCAACTGGGAGGGCGAAGCGCGCCTGCCGCGATTAACCGGGCTTTCAGCAAGGGGCAATTCTGGGACGGCCGGGCGGCGACATTGGAAGAACAGTCCGTCGGGCCGTTTACCAATCCGGTCGAACATGGATTTCTCGACTATCCGGAAATGATTGCCAAGATGAACAGGATCGAAGGCTATCGGAGACTGTTCAAGGAGGTATTCGACGGCGACATCTCTGTTGAAACCGTCGGCAAGGCCATCGCGACATTTCAGCGCACCCTCATCTCCGGCAACAGCCCGGCGGACCGCTTTGATGTCGGCGGAGAGGAGACGGCCTTATCTCTGGAAGCGCGGCGGGGGTTGGCATTGTTCCGCGGTAAGGCCCGCTGCACTCGCTGCCACTCCGGGTTCAATTTCACGGATGAGAGGTTTCATAATCTCGGCATCGGCTGGGATACGAATACCGTCGATCTGGGGCGCTACATGGTGACGAAAGATCCGGAAGAGATCGGCGCGTTTAAAACGCCGACGCTCCGGGAGATCGGCAGGACGGCCCCCTACATGCATGACGGACGATTTGGGACGCTGGAAGAAGTGGTGGATTTCTACAGTCAAGGCGGCATCGCGAATCCCTATCTCGATAACAATGTGATTCCGCTGGAACTCACGGGACAGGAGAAACAAGACCTGATCGCGTTCTTGCGGTCGCTGAGCGGGGAAGGGTGGCAAGCGGTTACGGCTCCCACCGAGTTCCCGCGATAATGCTGGAAGCTTGTTGATCACCTGCTGTAAGAACCCGGAGCCCTCGTTGACTTGTGGTCAGTGAGGGTTTCGGACCATGTCAGTGGCGTTGGCTCATGTTTTTCCTGGGAGTCACTCTTCGCTGTCCGACCGGGATGGTTCCTCTGAGTGACGAGGCAGAAGTTGTCATGATGGAGATTCGATCGCTGCCCCCCGCTTCGACCATCTCGTGCCAGGGGGGTCACGCTCGAAAGAACTGTCGGAGGGTTCACCTAGATGAAGACGGCAGTGTGGAGTAAGGAGGGCGGGTTCTCACTCTTCTCCCACATCCCGGCCAACCGCATCTACAAATGGAACGCCGGCGAGGGAGTCAGCGGTTATGTTGAACGCAGCGGCTCTTGCGGCGCTGCGACGGTCGCCGACCGTTATGGCGGCTGGACGATCAATGGCTCCAACGACCTGGTCTTCAAATCCAACGGGGACTTGCACCTTACCGACCCACCGTTCGGACCGTCGTGGAGCTTCGAGGATCGAGAGAAGGCGGCGGTTCGAGGCCTGTACCGTGTCGAGCCGGTCAATCTATGTTCAACGTGGCCTGGGGCGAGGACGATCAGACCTTGTCCATCACCGAAGGAAGCGTCTATCGAATGAAACTCACCATGGAGGGCGTCGGGGCCTGATCAGTCGTACCCCAGCCCACGTGATTCACGACGGTTCGTCGTTTCCGCCCGTTGCAAGGACACGCGCAACGGGTAGCCGAGAGTCGCGTCGCAAGGCGGTCGAGTGCAGCAGCGAGAGAGGGAGGCGTGCTTGAAACAGTACGTTGACCGACTCGGCGGCGAGTACCTACGTCGGCAGGCTTGTCGTCGCAGCGAGTCGGGGCGCCCATTGCCCTTTCGTTGCACTGGGCATACGCAGCAGAAGCGTCCATGAATAATGCGCGCTAGGCCGTCTGTCGATCCGATCGACCTCGGTCCGCACGATGCACTGTCATCCTGCGTCCCACCTTTTCAATCTTTTCAATTTCACGACCTGCTGGAGTTCTGCAACGGCGTCGAAGCCCCTCGACGATGTCACAGGAGGAATATATAGGCGGTCCCGTAAGTTCTTGGTCCCTCAACGCAACTGAATATTCAGTTTCCTCTCAAATCGACTGACCTCCGTCCCTCTGTCTCCCGGTTCGTCAAGCCATCTCATCGAGGCCACGCACTCCGTCTGAATGCACGGCTATGCGGCATGGAAGGAGAAGTGTTGGTATCACAGCGATCTGACCCGAGGCGAGAATGATCTGGCGACGGGCATAGGCAACACAATTGATCGGTTCGCAGGTGGGGTATTGTTTTGCACAGTGCGTGACGTGTGATTCCGCACGACATTCAACCATATCTAGGCCTTTTCTACTGCCGACTTCATGGGACACATCAGGGACTTAGATGTGGAAGTGATGGAATTTTAAGAAAGAAATCATGGTCCAATACTGTGGACCTCCACGACCTCGCCGATTCTTGCATATGGCGCGGTCGGTCGCCTGGGATGCGATGCAGGAATCACCGTCGTGAAGAATAACAGCAGGTTATGAAAATGCGGTCTGCCTCTACAAAGAAAGAATCGGTTGGCTCATCGCCGAGATTCCCCTGCTTCTGACTGGTTGACCAACACCTATGAACGATACCGGCAGCGGAGGTCTCATCGTTATCCTGGGCACCATTGTCAAGCACATCGTGGAGGGACGCATGACTGCCACGACTAACCCGGTCGTATCGCGGCCTCAACTCATTACGATTGATGCCCGCAAACCGGAACCTTCCGGGCCATCCTGTCACCTTCCTCGTCCAGCAGGCCAACAAGCCACCAAGCGTCACAAGTACCGCATGATCGCCCTGGCGTCGGTGCACGTGTATATCGCCTTCCATCTCATTTCATGGCACGTCTTCGGAATCGAAATTTGGGGGAAGACGGCGATGATGGGAGTGCCGTCGTTGGCGAAGGGAATGCTGAATGCGGCAGCCATCATGGTGTTGCTGATCCTGGGCTCGATTTTCATCTTCGGCCGAGGGTTTTGCGGATGGGTCTGTCATATGCGCGGGGCTATTGAGTTTGCCGACTGGATTCTCAAGAAGCTCAAAGTGCAGCGGTATCTCAAACTGACTCAAAAAAACGTTCTCATCAACACCCAGCACCGCTGGTTGCTCAGGATTGGGGCGTTGTTTGTGCTCCTCCTGCCCGTGATTATCCTCATCCACAATGTCGGGTTCAGTCCCAAAGTGGACGTGATGTCGCCACCGCCGCTGGCCGATCTTCCCGGGTACAAGAATAAAGCCTTTGCGGAAACGGCGCCGTTCAACTTCTCAATTAAGCCGACCTGGAACGACGCGGTTCTGGCCTTCGGGATGGCGGTGTTCATCCAATTCACCATGAGTGTCGTATTGAACCTGCGGTATGGGCACGGCGCCTTCTGCCGAATCCTCTGCCCCTATGCTCCGATGATGACGCCGCTCATGAATATTTCTCCCGTGCAGTCGAAGATCACGCGCGTGGCGCAGTGCACAGGGTGCCGCGACTGCAGTAACGCCTGCCCACAGGGAATCGACGTGAGTCGGGAAATCTTTCATTTCGACGGCAAAGTCATTAATCGCGAATGTATCAAGTGCTACCACTGCATCGATGCCTGCGATGATGGAGTGTTGAAAGATACCTCAGCTCCGGCCGTGCCCCAGACCGATCGCTTGAAGCCCTACGAGAAACGCCCATGGCAACAGGAAGTTATTCGCAAGGATGGCTTCCTGACGAACGCCAAACACATGCAACTGTTTGAACCGCTCGGGCCGGTTGCGGATTTCATGTCGATCATCCTTGCGCTGATCGGCGGCGGTATCACGTCACGATTTGGCGGATTTTGGTTCTATCCCGGCGCGATCCTCACGTTCATTGCATTTCGTGAATGTGCTCTCTATGCCGGGAAACGACTTCGGGCAGGGAAGCAAGCAGTGACGAGCGCACCGATCGAGTAGAGGAATCCGCGTTGTGAGAGATTCACGGTCATCTGGAACGCAAAGGAGGCTCCCATGAGCAGCTTGTCCAGAGTGCATGACTATTCGAATCTGGTGAGGGAGTTTGCGGTCTGTCTGAACGAGCGAAAATCAGTGTGGCTCGCTCCTCTGATCTTCGCAATCTTGCTCTTGGGCGCCTTGGGATTCTTCTTGGAAGGCAGTGTGTTGGCGCCGGCTATCTATTCGATCTTTTAACCCGCCTGGCAGGATGGAACCGCCGCCGGCCATTCAGGCTGGCGGCGAGCGGCAAACGACAACCATCGACCGATCAGGGCTGCTACTTTCAATCTGCAACTGTTAGCTACGCGTCTTCTCTCCATCAACTCTCAGCATCGGCCGCAGAGTGTCGGCGAGACATCCAGCAATTGCGGCATTGGCCGGGGCCGTGTAGTGTCCGCCAGGGGCAAAGCTGTCAAACGACCTGGCCGCAATGAGACAGGGGGTTGTCTCGACGAAAGGAATTCCCGTACGACGCAATAGGGTTGCCCCGCGAGGTGGCGCGATGGAGCGGCCTTCCGCTTCGGCCAGCAACTCGTCTTGGTAAGGAAGATGAACGATCAAAGGGACGGCTCCGTCTCGATGGACTTCCTCCACGAAGGCGGCGAGCACCGTGCTCGCAAGATCTGCAAGCGCACTGTCGGTATGAGCGGAAGGGAGGGAGGTCACCACGGGCCTGATGGAAGAAAGAAAGCGAAAGAGAGACGACCATTCCAGTAATTGCCAGCCATCTCGCCGCGGCCAGTCGAACTCGTGAAAATAGCGGTCATGGTTCAGATGCGGGAGATCCCGGACGGACGCATGAGCGAAAATCTCCTTAGGGGTGGGAAGGGGGAGATTGACTGGCTGCCAGTTCGAAGCCGCCGTGACGAGTCGTGGTCGAGCGTATGGGAATTCGACGCCCGTTGGAGAATACAGGAAGTTATAGATGCTCATTATGCGCAGAATGTCCGAAGAAGTGACTCCGATGAGGACGACGCGGGGATGCCAGGGGCGAACATCACGGCGATATTTCAGGAACGCCTGAGACAGGCTGTACCCGGAGACAGCGAAGTTCAAGATTTGTACATCTGGCGTGAGGTTGCGCTCCAGGACGTGTGGCCACGATTCCTCACAGCGCACTTCATGGCCGAACGTCATGGAATCGCCGAGGAGGGCAATCCGGTGAAGGGCGGGACGATCGGCCTGACCCGTGAGTCGAATACGCAAGTCCGCGAACGATAGCCCAATCTCCGGGCTCCGTAGTCCCTCGATGCTGCTCCGGTACAAGCCGTTGGAACTGTGATGGTTGGGAGTGACGACCCATCCGAGAAGCGGATCGTACTGAAAAAATGGGCGTTCATGGGATATGCGATCGAGAATCGGCTGGTGATGAGCCACAACCTGTGACCAATCCAGGGGATGAAGCAGGACTCGCCCGATTCTCGTACCTTCGAGAGTATCAACCGATCGCGCCCGTATCACCAGCTCGGCACCCACTGTCACCATCACGATGAGAGCAAGGTTCACTAGTAGGGCTGCCCTATGGATGCGATGCTGAGACGGTGGTCCTTGAGCGGTGAGGCGGCGGATCCAATACGAGGAGCCAATCAGGATCGTGATGGAGCACCAGAGCGCGAAGCCTGGAAGACTCAGGGCGAAGGATGGGAAGTCCGGCTTGGCGGCCAGCCGGTACAACGAGAGGAGGGTGAGGAGGATGGCCACGACTCCAGCGTAGAAGGGGATGAGAATTATCATGCGCTCGCCGTACTTCTCCTGGTGCCGCACTCTGCTGTCGTCAGGGGCCGCCGCTGCGGGACGTGCCGCTTGCGCTCGAAGGACATGGAATGGCAGCCGATAGTCCGCTTGTACAAACGAAGCTTAGACCGGATCAGCAATCACGCAAGAGAGATGTGAAAAGTTGCCATCGTTGCCCCAGGTCGAGGACTGTAAGAAGCTAAAGCCTTCGCTGACTCGTGGTCAAGGAGGGTTCTGGCACATGATTCTTCCACGCTGGTTCACACTCGTCCTGAGCGGCGCTCTCGGCTGTCTCACACTGCTAAGTCTTTCGGGAAATGCGGTGGAAGCGGTGACCGTACGGATTCAGTCTCTGGACCCGCGTTTCGACCTGCTCGTTCCACCGAATGCCGAGCTTGAAACCATTGCAGACGGGTTTACGTGGGTCGAGGGGCCAGTCTGGAGTCAGGAAGGTGGTTTCTGGTTGTTTTCCGACATACCCGCCAACCGAGTCTATAAGTGGAAGGCCGGCGATGGAGTCAGCGTTTATCTTGAGCGTAGCGGCTATAGCGGAGTCGTGCCGTTCACCGGGAAGGAACCGGGTTCCAACGGCCTGACGTTTGACCGAGAGGGGCGGCTGGTGCTCTGCCGGCACGGCGATCGGCAGATCGCAAGACTCGAACAGGACGGTCAACTGACGGTCATGGCCGACTCTTACGACGGACATCGATTCAACAGTCCGAACGATCTCGTCTTCAAATCCAACGGCGATTTGTACTTTACCGACCCACCGTTCGGACTTCCAGGAGGCTTCGACGATCCAGAGAAGGCAGCGGTCCAAGGTGTGTACCGTGTCGCAAAGGATGGCACCGTGACGCGCCTGGTTGCCGACATCAAGGCGCCAAACGGCATCGCCTTCTCACCAGATGAGCAAACTCTTTACGTGTCCGATGTCGATCCCACACGTGCCGCCTGGCTAGCCTATGATGTTCGAGCGGACGGCACGGTCACCAACGGCCGAGTTCTTTTCGATGCGACCCGTTGGCGAAAAGATCCATTCTTCGGACCGGATGGGTTCAAGGTGGATCAGCATGGCAACATCTTCGGCGCGCGGCCGGGAGGGTTGAGCGTGATCGCGCCGGACGGTGCCCTGCTGGGCACGATCGAAATCGGGCAGGCTGTGTCCAACGTGGCCTGGGGCGAGGACGGCCACACGTTGGTTATCACCGGTGCAGACTCCGTCTATCGAATCAAACTCACCACCAAAGGCGCCGGCTACTAGGAGTCATTTCGATACCCTCCGTTCACCCGGTGCGATGCACTTACCTCAGGCTTCGACCGGCTCAAGCCGTGCGGATCTGTTCATGAAAACAGGATATTCCTGCGTTCGTGCCGAGCCTGTCGAAGCACGGTCATGGGGTCTTGGGATGACTTCTAGCCAGAACTAGCGAAACGACTCCGTCGCTCGGAGCCGATCGGGTTTTCTCTCTCCGTCTGGGTGATGAAGGCCGAGGCTCCTGCGCATTTGGCGGCGTCTTCACGATCGACACGCTCCAACGTATCGGATTCGATACAAGCGTATCCAAAAAGACCATAGTCCGATGAGCGCGACCGAATCGTAGAAAAGCTGGTAACTGAAGGAAACTTGTGTGAAAGTTCAAACTGTGTGGCGCGACCAATCAGTGAGAACAAAGCTGGCATTAAGCTTGCTGAATTCAAGGGCGTGTGAACCGATAGAGGAGTAGAAACCGAAAAAGAGGTTCGGAACGTAGAGCGGGTGGATCGAAGTGGATGGCCGAGCAACAGCAAGACGCTTCGGAAGGAGGTGCACCATGATGCCGAGCATGATGGAACGCGATGCCAGCCGAAATTCCGACAACGTGACAGAGAAGTCGTTATCGCAACCTCGCACTCTCACACATGACGAGAAGAAAGCCGCCGAGGCCGCATTTCGCGGCGAGCCGTTCAATCCTTCCTGGTCGGCGGCAGCGCAGGCGGTCTATGACGGCATCCTAGCGGCAATGGGTAAACGAGAGATGGCGGAGTGCTGTGAGCCCGCCCTGGAAAGGGAATGTCTGGTAGGATGACGCGGGGACCGAGGAGTAAAGCTCCCTGGATATATGCGAACGACCGATCGTCCTATTCGTGACCGTCCGATTTTCGACCATCCACGCGAATGCCGCTCGCACCGTCATCTTACCTCTCTCTGGCCGGTGAGAACGGATTGCACTGTAATCGTTCGGCAGTATTCGCACTCGTTTGTCATCGATGTGCGACCATCAGGCCGGCAAATCGGGCCGGGGAACATGCGGACTGATGTAGAGGGAGCGACCACCTTGGCGGGTGACGCTTTCTAGCCACATACGGCCACAATGTCATTGCAAAACTGTTTGACGATCGCCAGCTTCAAACTCGCCCCCCGCGCTCATTCTTGTAAAGCCGTCCCTCGATAACACTTGTCCAGCCGGTGCACGAGCACTCCTGCGGAATGTCACAACTGGGATCGCCGAGACAGATTGCGGCGAGATCGGCTCGATCCTTCTGGGCGGTGCTCCTGTGGTTTGCGGCAGGGGCTCTGCATCCCGCCGATTTCGGATAGAAAAAGACCCCGTGCCCGGAAGGGGTGCCGGGGAGTCCGTTTCTGCCGGGAAGGACCCTGTCGAGAGGCGAGCCCTACAAGATCTTCTGTCGGCCGATGGGGGATTGCAGCGGTCGGTTTGAAAAGCGCCACCCTGAACCGCTAAGGTAAGCATTGCGGACGCAACGGTCGATCGTTAGAAACGTCAACTGAAGAAAGGAATGGATGATGATTGTGAAGA
The DNA here is from genome assembly GCA_040981105.1 of Nitrospiraceae bacterium. Lineage (GTDB taxonomy): Bacteria > Nitrospirota > Nitrospiria > Nitrospirales > Nitrospiraceae > Nitrospira_G. Next base: position 9,655 of record JANRMO010000004.1, on the reverse strand, counting down.
GAAGGACGATGACCATGCTCGGCTTGTTGGCGGTGCTGGGTCTATGCGGGCCGGCGTGGAGCGCCGACCAGTCGGATCTGGACAAGTTCATCCGCGCGCGGATCGACATCGGCGAAATGATGACGAATTATTTCAAGGATCGTGGTGGCATGGCCTCCGGCGAGGGCGGCCGGCCGTCTCCCGAGCAGATGCGCGAGATGAGGGAGGACATCAACGCCCGACTGGCGAAGGTGCTCGCGCCCTACGGTCTGACGGCGGAGGAGTACCGGAGCCGGAGTCGAGAAGTGCTTGGGGATGAAGCTGCTGTCCAGGGCTATCTCGAGCAACATCCGGATCTCAAGAAGCGATACGATGCCTTGCCGATAGATCGAATGGGCCGAGGCGGAAGCGGACGGGGATATTGACGGTGCCCCATCCAACGCACCGGCGAGCAGGACATCGGATTGGAGCAGACCACCTCCGTGTGCCGAGTGACGGAGCCGGCGCATGGTCTACCGGATAAACTGTGATTGCAGCCCAGGAAGTCCGGTCGATGTACCCATGGATCCCTTCCGGAGAGCAGTTCATCGTGTGCCTTCCGGCAAGGACGATTCAGCCTGGGACGAAGCATGATAGGCGGAGAGGAAAATCCGCTGGTGGGTGAACGTCTAAGACGAGAGGTGAGCGATGATGCCTGGGAGAAAGCGGACGCTTGTCGCCCGGGTTCTGGCAGGAGCCGGCTGTGTCTGCGGCATAGTGGGCTTCACCATGCCTCCGACCGCTCAGATGGCTGGACCGGCAGACCTTGATTGGTTTGCCGCCGGAACGGTGCTGATTGTCTTTGCCGTCTATCTGCTGGTGGACGGGGCGGTCGCATTCCAGAAAGCTCACAGTGAACATGAATCGGAACCGGCAATGAGAAGGGATCCTCACCTCGGTCGGAGTACACACACGAAATCAATGAGCCCCTAACATGACGCTTATAGGACCTGACAGAGTCCAGCAGCGGAGAAGGGCGAGGCCGACTCCTTGCCGCCGTCAGAATGACTCCGGTGCCTCTCCTTACCGCCAATCGGCGTAGCAAAAGACTCCCGGTACATTTTGCTGTTTGGCAATGCGAGCCAACGTACAAGGACTGATGTCGTCGCGGTCATGAAAGGCAAAGCCGAGATCAGACCATCCGCTTCGTTAAAGCACGCGATGAGAACCAGTCGTTCGCTTGATTTGCCAACCGATGCGGAGCAGTGCGGAGAGAACGCGAGGACTTGAGTCGAAGGCCAATGGCTCATGCCGCGATGAACGGGACGTTCAGCAGTACCTCAGGGACAGGCCTCGTTGTGTTCAAAACGATCCGCCATCGCACGAAGCGCCAACGCCTGGACAGCAGCCATTGCAGCCGCCTTCGTGTGGCCATAGGCCATCACGCCCGGCAGCGTCGGCACCTCGCCGATCCACCGGCCGTCTTCTTCCTGCTCCAGCTCAATCTTGAGTTGCGTCACCTTCGCCATGGCCATAGGCTAAGCTCTTACCCCGCCAAATAGCAAGCGGGCTGCTGAATACCGCCGCGCGCCGCGAAATGGGGTAATATTGCGTGCTTTTAAGACTGATGCGTAGCTTTGATAGGTGGAATAGGCTAGACTCTAAAAAATCATTTCAACTGAAGTCTGCTCATTTGATCTTTCCTCTATCTCTACCCAGGGAGATGCGGAGAAAATGGTGGCTGTTAAGAGAAAAGAATTAGCAAATAAGCCCCTCGTTGAAGCCATTCTGGAATTGAAGTGGGCCCTTGACGAGAGACCAGGAACTGAGTTTCGGTTTGACAGTAACTACCGTCTATTGCTGGGTAGATTCTTTGAAAAGGTGAAAACAGATTATCCTGCACATAAGGCGCTACCAACAGCTTCCGTCCCTGATGAGATGGTAGGGCAAATGGCTCAACATCGTTTCCAGAAAAAAGCTGACAGCTGGCCCCTTATCCAATTGGGGCCAGGCGTGCTAACCGTGAACGAAACATCTGGCTATGTGTGGGACGACTTCAGGGAACGGTGTGAAAAAGCCGTGCGGTACCTCTTGGAAACTTATCCTGCGGAAGGCGGTCCAAAGGTTGACCAGTTAACCTTGTGGTACATTGACGCTGTTGAATTTGACTATGGGAAAGACGATGCCTTTCGATTCTTGAAAGACAAATTGAAGGTACAAATCCAGCTGCCCGAAAGCCTATTTACAGAAATCGCCGTTGATAATAAGCCATCTACATTTACGTGGGAAGTTGCTTATCCCCTCAGGAAACCTACCGGACACATTAAGCTAAGATTCCAGACGGGGATCAAGCAAGGTGTTCCTGCTATAATTTGGGAAACTTTCGTAATCTCGAAAGGCAAGGATCTTCCAGATCTACGAGCATTTGGTGAATGGTTAAACTTCGCCCATGAGGCAACTGATGAATGGTTTTTTAAGCTAATCGAGGGTGATCTCGAAAAGAGGTTTTCTGGTGGCACTGCATAGCGGATCAACTACTCTAAACGTAATTGACGACAAAAGGACCGACAGGTGGTTCGTTCGTCCAGATATCGCTCAGGTGGGCCCTACTTCAAGAAAACCTCCCTTTAAACTTGCACTGATGACAGGAATCCTGCTTTCGATGGCAAGCCCTTCTTGCACATCACTTCCAGCCCCTTGGTCGTTAGGGCGGCTGAGGGATAGTTCGTCGATTTATGGACTCTATCCTGCTAGAAGATACCGGCGCATCAGTCTCTCGGAGGCGAGAAGACTCGCTTTCCATGCTCTCTTCCAAGCAGAAGCTGAAAGAATAGAGCTTGCGGATCTTGAAGCGAGAACAGCTCCCGATTGGTCTGAAGTCGGATGATCTATTCATATCCGAATTCCGCAGCTCCCATTAGGCAAGGAGATATCTTTGTTGGCCTTCCTCGCATTGATCTATCCCTCACAGGCGTAGTGGTTCTAAAGGAGGAAGATGAGCAAGTCGAAATGCCGTGGGAAGATATTGCCGCTGTTGGTGAACCTGTGACCGCAGCCATAGCGCTACGGCCCGTCGCAGCCATAGTTGCTAATCAAGATTGCGACACCCTGCATGGTCGTGATGTCACACTGTGCGAGATCAGACCGTTCCGCGATGTTGAACGAAGTGCCAAGGATATATCTTCGCCAGAAAAATGGATGAAAAAGATTACGCAGCAGGCTCGCATAAACCTCAAATGGTTTTATCTCCCCCCAGATAATCAAATTGGCTTTCCGGAAAAGATGGGCGTGGATTTCACGGTCACCTTGCGTGTAGCAAGAGTTGACCTTGAGCGTCTTAGGCAATTACGGAAAGGACGTCTCAACGATGTAGCCGATGAGCACTTCAGAGAACGAATTGCAGAGTTCTTTCGTCGATATCCATATGACGAATGGTATCCTCTCAACCAGGATGAACTGGTTCAATACAAAAAAGATCACTCTGATGCTGAGCCATTTCCCTGGCAGAAATTTTCCTGATTAGATCCAAGGCGGTTATCCGCTGCAAGACCTATTGTCTCCCCTCGACTCCCTGCAAGTTGTTAAAGAAGTCCATTCACCAAGGCCGCAGCGAAAACTACTCGCATACAATGCTCCTTCCAAGCTTGCTCGTTCACCCCCTTTCTCAATAATGGGAGGGACGAGGTTCTACCTGCGACTTGCGCGAAGGCGAGGGCACCACACTTTTCGAGCTGATGCGTTCGTGAAGCGATAGCGAGGTCTGTCCGAAGGTCCGTTGACCACCGTAACAACGGACCGAGTTCCGCAGCCTAGCAGGCCGAGGTGTAGGGCGGTCGAGGCGGAGCGCCGGAGCAGGCACGGCCCCGTCTCTCCATCCAATGCTTCCTCCAACTCGTTTCCCTCTCTCCATCGGGGTGGGGAAGGCCGGTTGGCGATGCGCCTTGCGAGGGGTTGCAGGGCCTCGTTGGGGTGGTCAGCCGAAGGCGGGACGGCGATCACTGTTCGCAGTTCCGTTCGGGCATAGTCCCGGATGGAACAAGTTGCATAGCCGAGCGCCGACGAGGCCATGCGGTCTTACCCCTCGCCGGAGCAGAGCGAGCCGGCCATACAAGTGCTCCTGCCAAGTTCGCTCGTCTACTCCTCTCTTCCGTCGTAGGGAGGATGGCGGGGCTACTCTGCGACTTGGAAGGATCGCGGGCCTTGGGGGTGCGGTCGCCCCGGGCGACACCGCCCACTCAGATGTTCCTTCCGAGCTTGCTGAATACCCCCCATCCCCACCACAGGGAGTAGCCATGGTTGCCGCCGACTGCGCGCATCGAGGGAGCACATTCTGATCGTGCGGACTCTGGGAGCAAAGGACTAACAGGGTGCCGTTCCCAGTATCCCTGTAAGACGCTGCCTGTTCAATCGACTACACGCCATGTCCACCCATTACGACGTCATCATTATCGGCACCGGTCCTGGAGGAGGCACGCTGGCCCACAAGCTGGCGCCGTCGGGAAAGAAGATCCTCCTCCTGGAGCGGGGCGGGTACTTGCCACGTGAAAAGGACAACTGGAACACCAAAACTGTCTTCATCGAGAACCGCTACAAAGCTAAAGAAACCTGGTACGACAAGGATGGCAACTCGTTTCACCCCGGCATCCACTACAACGTCGGCGGGAATAGTAAAGTCTATGGCGCGGCCCTGCTGCGCATGAGGGCACAGGACTTCGGCGAGGTGAAGCATCACGGAGGGATCTCACCCGAATGGCCGATCCACTATGACGACCTCGAACCCTATTACACCCAGGCCGAGCATCTCTATTGCGTGCACGGCAATCGTGGCGAAGATCCGACCGAACCGAAGGCCGGCGCGCCGTACAAATATCCGGCCCTCAGCCACGAGCCTCGCATTCAGGAACTGCACGATGACTGGATGAAGATGGGTTATCACCCCTTTCACTTGCCGGTCGGTGTGATGCTGGACGAAAACCGGAAAGAGAAGAGCCCCTGCATTCGCTGCAACACCTGCGACGGCTATCCCTGCTTGGTGAATGCGAAGGCCGATTCGCAAGTCGTCTGTGTCGAGCCGGCGTTGAAATATGACAACGTGTCACTGGTCACTGGTGCATTGGTCATGAGGTTGGAGACAGGTGCTTCGGGAGGAGAAGTGACGGGTGTCGTGGCCGAGAGGAACGGTCAGCAAGAAATCTATAAGGCCGATATCGTGGTCGTGTCCTGTGGCGCGATCAACTCGGCGGCGCTGCTGTTGCGCTCTGCGAACGACAAGCATCCCAACGGCTTGGCCAATTCATCCGATCTCGTCGGCCGGCATTACATGTGCCACAACAACTCAGCCATGCTCGCGATCTCCAAGACGCCCAACCCGACGGTCTTTCAAAAAACCATCGGCCTGAACGACTTCTACCATGCCTCTGCCGCCTGGGATTTTCCGATGGGCCATATCTCCATGATCGGCAAGTCGGACATGGAGACGTTGCGGGCTGGCGCGCCGGCCTTCGCGCCGGGGTTCGCGCTGGATCAGATGGCGAAACATTCCCTCGACTTCTGGATGACCTCGGAAGACCTACCCGATCCCGACAACCGCGTGCTGGTCGGCAAGGATGGCGGCATTACCCTGGCCTATACGGAGAACAACCTGGAAGCGCACGAACGCCTGGGCGCCAGGCTCAAAAGCATGTTGAACCACCTGGGCTGCGAAGAACATCTTTTGCCGACGCACCTCTATCTCGGGAAGAAGATTCCCATCGCCGGCACGGCGCACCAGTGCGGCACGGTCCGGTTTGGGCGCGACCCGAAGGCCAGCGTCCTCGACATAAACTGCAAGGCGCATGACCTGGACAATCTCTACGTCGTCGATGCGAGCTTCTTCGTATCGAGCAGCGCAGTGAATCCCTCACTGACGATCATAGCCAATGCGCTGCGCGTCGGAGATCACCTGCTGCAAAGACTCGGCGCAAGGCCGCCGGAGGCTATCGCATGATCGCCCGAATGGACAAGGGCAAGCATCAAGAGGCGGCCTGCCGGATCGCTCCGGACCGAAAGCACGTAGTGATCTTGGGCGGAGGCTTCGGCGGAGTCTATACCGCCTTGGAGTTCGAGAAGACGCTGGCCCGTGACCCGGGGGTGCAGATCACGCTCGTCAACCGCGAAAACTTCTTTCTCTTCACCCCGATGCTGCACGAGGTGGCATCCAGCGATCTGGACATGACCAACATCGTCAACCCGATCCGCAAGCTGCTGCGTCGCGTGGAGTTCTTTCACGGTGAGGTGCACTCGATCGATCTGGCGCAGAAGCAGGTCCACGTGGTCCACGGGCAGACGTCCCACGGACACACGCTGCCCTATGATCATCTGGTGCTGGCGTTCGGATCGGTCACGAATTTCTACAATCTTCCCGGTCTGGCGGAGCGGGCCTTGACGATGAAGACGCTCGGCGACGCCATTTATCTGCGTAATCGCATGATCGCCCATCTGGAGGAGGCCGACTTCGAATGTTCGGCCTCACTGCGGAAGCCGCTGTTGACCTTTGTGGTCGCGGGCGGCGGGTTCGCCGGAGTGGAAACGATCGCCGGCATGAACGACTTTCTCCGGGAGGCGATGCCGTTCTATCCACACCTCCGGCCCGATATGCTTCGACTGGTGCTGGTGCATTCAGGCGGCGTCATTCTACCGGAACTCGGTGAGCAATTGGGCCGATATGCCCACAAGAAGCTGTCGGAACGCGGCGTCGAGATCAGGACCAACACGAAGGTGGTCGAGCTGTCGGATCATGAAGTGCGTTTGAGCGATGGGACGCGTCTTACCACGGCGACCGTCGTCTGGACGGCGGGAACCGCGCCCAATCCTTTGCTCGCCTCGTTACCCTGTCAGTCTAAAGGCGGGCGATTGCTCGTGAACGATTGTCTGGAGGTGCCGGGCTGGTCCGGCGTCTGGGCGCTCGGCGACTGCGCGTTGATTCCGGATCAAGTGACCGGCGGCTACCATCCGCCAACGGGCCAACATGCGCTGCGGGAAGGAAAGATCGTCGCCCGCAACGTCACGGCGGCTTTGCGTGGGACGGTGCAGCAGCCGTTCCGGTTCAAGACGATCGGCCAGCTTGCGGCCATCGGCCGACGCACGGGCGTCGCCAGAATCCTTGGCTTCAATTTTTCCGGTGTGATTGCCTGGTCTCTGTGGCGGGGGATTTACCTCGGCAAGCTCCCGCGCATCGAAAAGAAAGTGCGCGTCGCGCTCGATTGGATGCTCGATGTCATTTTCTCGAAGGATCTGGTGCAGTTCCAGACGGTACGAGGTGAGGCTCCGGCGGCCATTGCGATGACTCGGCCGGCGGCTCAGGTTACCGGAGAGCCGGTGGGTTCGAGTACGAGCTGATCCATGTTGATGAGAAACCGATTAACCCGCTGCTCTGCAATCCTCGCAGTCCTCCTGTGTCTGCCGACAATGCCGGCGACAGCAGGAGAGCATCATGTCGCGGTCACCGCGGTGAAGGCCATCGGCTTCACCGTTTCCGACATGGACCGGTCCATCGCCTTCTACCGCGATGTGCTGACGTTTAAACAAGTCAGCGATGTGGAGGTGGATGGACCGGAGTACGATCAACTCTACGGCATCTTCGGCGTACGGGCGCGTGTCGTGCGCATGCAGCTCGGCGAGCAACAGATCGAGCTGACTCAATTCATCTCGCCGCCGGATCTTCGGCCGATGCCGATACCGTCGTACAGTCATGACCTGTGGTTTCAGCACTTCGCGATCGTCGTGCGCGATATGGAAGCTGCCTGGACGCAGTTGCGCAAGCATCACGTCCGCCAAATTTCGCCGAGGCCGCAAACGATTCCCGTGACCAATCCGCCTGCCGCCGGCATCAAAGCGATCAAATTTCGAGATCCGGACGGCCACAATCTTGAACTCCTCTGGTTCCCGGCGGACAAGGGGAATCCCATCTGGAAGAGATCATTCTCACCCGCCCACCCCGGAGCCGCCGAGACGGCTCCTTTACCCGAATCGGACCTGTTCATGGGCATCGACCATACGGCCATGACCGTGCGGAGCACGGAAAGCAGTACAAAATTCTATCGCGATCTGTTGGGCATGACGGTGGCCGGAGGGACGCTCAATATGGGCACCACCCAACAGTATCTCGATAGTTTGCCCGGTGCCCGGACGCGCGTGACCGGCCTGACGCCGAAGGTCGGTCCGCCGAGCCTGGAGTTTCTCGAATATGAATTGCCCTCGGCCGGCCGGCCATTTCCCACCGATTCGCATCCGACCGATCTCTGGCATTGGCAAACTACCTTGGTTGTTTCCGACATCGAGGCTGCGGCTGCTCAATTGCAGGGAATGGGGCAAATGATTTCCTCCAGGATCGCCACGTTCCCGGAGAAGGCATTGGGATTTGGAAAAGGCTTTATCGTTCGGGATTCGGATGGTCATGCCATGCAGATTGTGTCGCCATGAGCGCCACGACCGTCACGGCGATCGGGTTGCCGAGGATGGTATCGACCTGGATCAAGTTGGGGCTTGGAACAGCAGCGATCGTCGTCGGCTGGTGGGGTGTCGCTGCGTTCGACTATGAGCGGTACCTTTCTCCGACCATCATCATGGGGTGGTTGCAGGATGCCGGTCACTTGGCGCCACTGCTCTTGATCGGCAGCATGGCTTGTGCGGTTGTCATCCCGCCGATCCCGAGTCTGCCGCTCGATCTTGCGGCAGGAGCCGTCTTCGGGCCGCTCCTCGGCACAGTGTATGCGGTATTGGGAGCGGAGGTGGGGGCCATCGGCGCGTTTCTCCTCGCCCGCGCCGCCGGGCGCGAGGTCCTGTCCCGGTATCTCAGGACCGATGCGGTATTGTGCCGGATGTGCACGGATCACCAACTCATGGGACTCATGTTCTTCGCTCGGCTGATCCCAGTCTTTTCGTTCGACGTGGTGAGCTATGGCGCCGGCTTGACCAACATGTCTCTGAGAACCTTTGCGTTGGCGACGTTGTTCGGGATGATCCCGCCGACCTTCGCCTTCACCTATCTGGGCAGCAGCGTGGCCTCGGCCCAATGGCCGTTGATCATGGCAGGTGGCCTGATGGTGTTGTTCTTCCTCTTGATGCCCAAGCTGCTCGCACGACATCGCAGGAGCGCTTTCGCTCGGTTGTTCCTGGGACCTCCTCCGGTGGCCGAACTCGACACCTCCAGGACGTCCACACCTGTTCGTCCAGAGCGATCGCCTTCTCCCTCCTGTGCAGGCTGCGGCACATTACTCATCCAAAGGTGACTGTCAGCGACTCGTTCTCGGCCGGCCATCCCCATGCGGCGCACTCCTCTCCTCCCAAGAGTCTTCCTCCCGACGGGTCACTCTTGACGCGGCCGCGGTCCGGTGATACGATTCGGCAACCTAACTATAAGGAGTCAAGCCGGTGAGGAGGAAGAAAGGGAGGTCTGCATGACGCAGCATGAACGGATCGTGGCGATGCTCTATAGCGATCCAAATTGTCCGTTCTGTTATGCCCTCGGGGAGCGTCTGCTGCTCCTCGGCGTGGAGCATGAGATCGAATGGCGTGGCGTTCAACATGCGCCGCATCTACCGATTCCGCGGGACGAACGCAACGCTCGCCTGAATGCTGAGATCGGCCGTGAAGTGCACGTTGTGGGGCGCCTGGCGCCGGAGGTGCCGATTCGGACCTTGCGCGGAAAGCCGAATTC
>JANRMO010000003.1:0-193570 GCA_040981105.1 Nitrospiraceae bacterium | reverse complement strand
CGGCTTTGCTGGTGCGCCGTGTCAGGCGTGGCGAAGCCGGGGTCTGTCCGCTGGAAGCTCCCGCGCTCAGCTTGGTCGATCTCGGTCTGGTGCTCCTCGTCACAGGACCGGTTTGGGCCGCCGTCGGCGCGTTAAGCTACTGGTTCTGGTCCCGCAACCTCACGCTGCTCAGCATCCTTTTCTAAGCGCGCCATCTCTCCGCGATCAGGGCCTCTGTCATACGCAGCAGCACGGACGAATCCCCATGGCGCCCACAGGATCGAACCTCGTATACTGAAACGGCTGCAACCTCTGCCCTATTAATAATGAGGATGGTGATCGACCGTTCGACCGGAACCTTCCCGTTCGCTACATACACCGCTCATGCCCCCAACCATCCTGCTCAGTTGTGAATCCGTCGGCAAACGCTATGGGGTGATCCCCCTGTTCCAGGACCTCTCCCTGGCGCTGTGCGACGGCGACCATGTCGGCCTCGTCGGTCCGAACGGATCGGGCAAATCCACGCTTCTTAAGATTCTGGCCGGCATCGAGCAGCCGGACAGCGGGGCGAGATCCGTCCGCCGCCACCTTCGTGTCGGGTACGTCCCCCAAGAGCCGACCTTCAACCCGGAGCTCACGGTGGAGGAGATTCTGGTTCAGGCCTTGACGACCGCGGGCTTGGACCCGCATGAGCAGGCAGGACGTATCGCCCAGGCCCTCAGCATCGGACAGTTTCGAAACGGCGAGCAACCCGTCGGCACGCTCTCCGGGGGATGGCGCAAACGCCTGGCCATCGCGCGCGCCCTCATGCTGGAACCGGATGTCCTCTTGTTGGATGAACCGACCAATCACCTGGACCTCGATGGCATCCTGTGGTTGGAATCGCTGCTCAAGGAGGCACCGCGGGCCTTTCTCGCCATCAGTCACGACCGACGCTTCTTGGAATCGGTCGCCTCCCGCATGATCGAGTTGAGTCGATGCTATCCGACCGGGGTCTTCACGACAAACGGACGCTATAGCGACTTTCTCGAACAGCGCGATGCCGCCCTTCAGGCACAGGCCGACTATCAGGCTTCGTTGGCGAATCGAGTCCGACGCGAGATTGAATGGCTGCGACGCGGGCCGAAGGCCCGCACGACCAAGGCCAAGGCCCGCGTGGATACCGCCTATGACATGATCGACGAATTGTCCGCCATGGAGGCACGCGCCCAAGCGAGCACCGCGGGTATCGACTTTGTCGGATCGGGACGTCAATCCAAGCAACTGGTCGTCGTGAGGGGACTCAGCAAATCGCTCGGCGGCCGCCGGATCGTAAGCGGCCTCGACCTCCATCTTGGACCGGGCCAGCGACTCGGGCTTCTCGGACCAAACGGCAGCGGCAAGACGACGCTCCTCTCCCTCCTGGCCGGCAGGATGGCGCCTGATACGGGGACCGTCTCCCATGCAGATGGCCTGCGGGTCGTGACGTTCGAGCAGCACCGTGACTCGCTGGATCAATCGGCGACGCTCCGGCGATCCCTTGCTCCGGCCGGCGATGCGGTCATCTATCGCGAGCGTGCGATCCATCTCATTTCTTGGGCGAAGCGCTTTCTCTTTCGCCCTGAGCAACTGGACCTGCCGGTCTCACGGCTGTCCGGCGGCGAACAAGCCCGTCTGCTGATCGCCCGCCTGATGTTACAGCCGGCCGATCTCCTGATCCTGGACGAACCGACCAACGACCTCGACATTCCCACACTCGATGTCCTGGAAGAGAGCCTGATGGAGTTTCCCGGCGCGGTCGTGCTGGTCACGCACGACCGCTGGCTCCTTGAGCGGGTCTCCACATCCCTGCTGGCGCTGGACGGCGAAGGGCGTGCGGACCGCTATGCGGACTATGCCCAGTGGGAATCGGCTCAAGCCGCCCGAACGCCATCCGCGCGCCGATCGAATGTGGCTGAGGGCGGTGCGGCTGCCAAGGCCGCACCGGCATCGTCGTCGGCCTCGGCGGTGCCAAAGCGCAAGGGGCTGTCCTATCGCGAGCAACAGGAGTGGGCGGTCATCGAGGACAGGATTCTCGAAGCGGAGCAGCGCCTCGCCGGATGCCAGGCTGCGCTCCAGGACCCCGAGGTCGTTTCGGACGCGACGGCACTCCACGAACGATGCCTCGCATTGGAAGCGGCACAAGCGGACGTTGACAGTCTGTACGTGCGTTGGGCCGAATTGGATGAGAAGCGAAGCGGGGACCTATCAGGCCGGTTGTGATCCTTACCGGCGAATCATGTCGATCACCTGAAACAGGTCGATGACGATCATGCCTCCGAACGTGGGGCCTTCATCCTTCTGCGAGATGACATCATCCCACAATTCAATCGCGACGCCCGGACCACGCAGCGCAATCGTCCCGAACGTCTTTTCGATCGAGTTGCCCCGGGCATCCACAAACAACCCCGAGTCGATGGAGGCGCCCACCTCCAGTTCCCAACGCGGACGCGAGCCGGAGCGATAGTCGGCAACACTCAGCGAAACCTGGCCCAGATACGACTGGGCCGCCACGGCTTGAAGCGTCGATCCGTTCGCGATCTGCCCATAGCGCCCCAGGGCTGAGAAGCGTATGAATGAGACGCCGGGAACGGGCATTCGTCGCAGCCCAATCCGGGCATAGACTTCGTGATAGAGTGTCCCGGAATCGATGCCCAGTCCTGCGAACCCGGTTTCCTCGTTCCCCAGCACCTGCCCCCAATAGGTCACCGAGCCACTCACCATCGCGTCGGGGCCTTCGCGTGTCTCCCCGACCGGCACTGCGCTCTGGTTAAGAATCGCCCGATGGACGAACGTATTTTGCAGAAACTGGCTCGGCTCATCCGACGTCGGCCCCGCCCCGACCGTCAGATTCGTTCCCCACTTCCCGAGACGCTCGCTCCAGGACAGGGTGGCAAAATTCAGGCCGATGGTTTCCTTGACCGTCGGCGTAAAGGCACGACCATTGACGTTGAATTCCGTAAATCGGTTCATCGTGAAGCCCATCGAAAGAGTGCGCTGTTGATCCGGATAAGCGAGCGACCCCCAATGCACGCTGGGCGCCGGAGGCTCTGCCAAGCTCAGCGAGATCTCTCCGGTTGGAAAGAAAAGCCACACCAAAAGCATGCGAAGGAAGCGTGCAGATCCCCCCGGCAATCGACGCAGGCGCATACGCCTTGATCGCAAACTTCCATGGAGCACCGCCCTTCCGCTGTTCTGTCGCCCTTTTCGCAGCGCCACGATCGCGCTCCCCTGGACCACGCAGCAAACCGGTGATCTTCGAGTATCCAGTTCGTGTGAGTTTCATTCTTACCGCGAGGGGGGGAGGTCGATGCAAGAGGGGGCGATTGGAAGGAACCGCGCCCCTTGGTCTGCTGGTGAAGGATGGCCTATAGCCACTTCTATGGGCCGAAGCGCAGGCCGAAGAGGGCCGCGACGCTGGTATCGTCGCGTTCGAGGGGCGAAAGACGGATCGCGTGAAGATTCACCATCACGGTGGTGGAGAGGGCGACGCCGGATGTCACCGGGTACTCGGCGGTGATCCCGAGCGGAATCCAGTGGCTTGTGTCGCCGGCATCGACCCGCGGCGGCCCACCGGTATCAAGGCTCATGTGGATAAAGCCCAATCCGGCAAACGGAACCAGATTCACCCGGTTCAGTCGGAAGTGATATTTCGCGGCAGCCGCAAACCCGTAAGTATTGAGATCGCTGGCCGGTGTGAAGAGCGTCAGGAGGCCGAAGGACAACGACCGGTCTACGTAGTAGTCCAACCCGAAGCTCAAGGAAAACTTGGTGCCGTCCGGTGAGCCGCTGAGCAGGCCGAGATCGGTCGTGAATCCAAATCGCGGATCCTGAGCTTGAGCGGCTCCGACTCCCGACAACAGCACCCAGATGCAGAGCCGGCCGGCGAGCCTTCGCCATCGAGGCATCATGCGAGATCCTGTTTGAGTATTACCCCGGCCTCTTCCGACCCAGTACACGGATGACTCCAGAGTTGAGTGGAGCGGCGAATCTAACATAGGAGTCTGTGGTCGGCAATGCGCCAGCCGGGCGTTGTCGTCGGTCGATCGGTTGCGTTATGCTGTCGGATATGTTTCAACAGGGGAATAGCCAGCCGAAACAACCGCTCACGCCGCTTGAAACTGCGGAAGCGTTCTTCGCACTCCTGCCGAAGAGTCTCACCCAAAAGACGTTGGACCAGTACGGACTTGCCTTAACCGCGGAGCAGGCGCAACAAGTCTCCAGAGAGCTGTTGGCCTTGACCCTGTACTGGGTCCAAGCGGCGCTTACCGCCCATTATAAAGACATCGGGAACGTGCTCGTGACGCCCGAGCTGCATCGGCTGCTCCGCGAGCGCTGGACGACGGTGTTTCGGATGCCGGCGGCCGGATGGCGGACGTTTCTGACCGATGCAGAGGCGCGCCGGCGAGACTATCTTGAGGTGGCCGAACAAGGCGGTGGCCAAATCGACATTGGCAACCGCGCCGTCGCGCGGATGGAGTCGGATTGGGTGATCCGCTCCGAGCAAAAGGCCGCACTGCTCTCTCTCATTGTGGACCTGGTACCGATGGAAGCCGTCGGAAAGTTCGTCGAGGCACTGGAGCTGATCCCGCCGCCCGAGGCGCGAGGAGCATCCGTTCCTCACAGGTAACGGTGCGAGAGCACGCCGCCCGCTGAATCGAACTCATAGAGCAGCGGGGCGCCGGTGGGGATGTTCAATTCCAGGACCTGCTCCGGCGTAAGCCGGTCGAGGTGCATGACCAGGGCGCGCAGACTGTTGCCGTGCGCAGCGATGATGACGGACCGTCCCGCGACGATGTGCGGCCTGATGTTGGTTTCATAATAGGGCAACACCCGCTCGGCCGTATCCTTCAAACTTTCCCCGCCCGGCGGTTTGACATCGAAACTCCGGCGCCAGATCTTCACCTGCTGGTCGCCGAATTTCTGCGCCGTCTCCGCCTTGTTAAGCCCTTGCAGATCACCGTAATGCCGCTCGTTCAAAGCCTGGTCTTGATGGGTCGGAATCCCGGTCTGATTCAGCTCTCGCAGCACGATCGCAAGCGTATCCTGCGCCCGCTTGAGCGCCGAGACGAAGGCGACATCGAATCGATAGCCCGCGAGCTTCGCCCCGGCCTTCTTCGCCTCTTCCTCGCCGCGCGGGGAGAGGGGCACATCCACCCATCCGGTAAACCGGTTCTCCAGATTCCATTGTGATTCGCCGTGCCGAATCAATACCGCTATGCCCATGATCGATCGCCTCCACTGCGTGAAAATGTCTCACTGCTCAAGGGGCTGACACCTCCGCGCAGACACGGTGAATACTGTCAGTTCCCCGACTCCCGCCTATTCGGTAACGCCGGGAGCGCGAGGCATCGTGCCCGAGCCGAGCCTACCTTGCAATCCCCCCATTCGGCCAGTACGATGCGGACCGTTCCCTCGGGCAGCAGGCTCT
This sequence comes from Nitrospiraceae bacterium, assembly GCA_040981105.1. Classification (GTDB taxonomy): domain Bacteria; phylum Nitrospirota; class Nitrospiria; order Nitrospirales; family Nitrospiraceae; genus Nitrospira_G. Next base: position 188,142 of record JANRMO010000003.1, on the reverse strand, counting down.
TCGTGAACGCTGTTGCCGGCCGTCGCACATCGACCAATTCCGTGCCCTCGCCATGAAACAGGACCAGCCCGCATCCGGCCTGCCCGAAAAGTCCCCGTTGCAATGGGCGACGCACTCCCTGTTACTGGCATCCTGGTGGAAGAGCTTGGCCGAACGGCTGGGCGTCGGCGAGCGGTGCGACGCGTTTTTTCAACGGGCGATCGCGCAAAACAGCCTGAACCGGGTGGAGCAACTCGGTGGAGAGGTCGATTACCTCCTGTTTGTGCTCGTGCGCTACTGGCTGCCGGTGGTGCTCCCCCCATCGGGGCGCGAACGGCTCTCGAAGGGCGATCTCGACTATTGGCTGGAATCCGAGCAGATTCTGAAGACGGCTGTCGTACGATTGCGCGAACTCAAGCCGCTGATCGAGCTCTTGACGGCGCAGAACCCGCTCGACGCCCCGCCTTCGGACAAGGTCGAATCAAGACAGCCTGCCGTCGAAGTGGACTTGGCGCGCATGTTGGAGGGCATCGCCGAAGCGGCCGGCAGCTATGGCGGCCCCGACTACACCTCCGTCATCAAGCAATTCGACCCGGTCCCTCTTCGCCAAAGCCAACCCTTCAAGCACAATAAGAAGCACAGCGCGGAGCTCTGGGTGGTATTTTTGCTGCGCGAGCACCTACGGTCGCTGGGACTCGGCAAAGATCGGTATTGGCCGGTCGTCGCGGAGGTCTGCACATCGGCCGGGATCACGCAGCCCAGCGGCCAACCCTACGGCGCCGACGACCTCAAGTCTTGGTGGCAAAAGAACTGGCCGCGGACCTACACCCAGTTGGAGAAGGGCCAAGGGACGGCCGACCTGACAGGCGCCGCCTATCAACACGACTCTGCCTGGTTTCAGGCCTGGATCGCGTGGCAGCGAGCGCGCTATCCGTTGCCCCACGGAAGCTCTGCCTGACCGGAATCTTGCATCGGAGAAGCCCGAAAGAGGGAAACGGAACGGGCAGGCGCTCCGGACGATTTCGGAATCGGGAAACCTCCTTCGCCTGCCCGACTCTGCTGCATCATGAACAGGACCAAGGCAAACTTCAACATCAGCAGACCGACGCCCACCCACACGACATAGGCCTGAACGCCGCCGGCATCGCGGATCAACCGGTCGCGCAGTGCGTTGTCGAACCCCGCCTGTCGCCTGATATCGGCCAACTGTTCTTTAATGTGCCAGAAGTAGAGGTAATTCGCGCTGGCGCCCGCCATGATCCGCCATACCAGGTCGGCGGACCAATCTTGCGTAAAATAGAATGCGAGCACCGGCCCGATCGCATAGACCAGGGCGTACAGATACATCTTTCTGTAAAGGAACCAGAGAAACGGCTCGAAGACAAACGCCGGCCAGTTCCAGGTCAGAGCGAATTTCGGGCCTTCGGGAGCGGTGAACTTGGTGAACTTCCGCAGATAGTAGTCGGCCTTGAGTCCGATGAACTGCCTCCAGACCTGCTCTTGCTCCGCCAGGGCAGAATCGGAAGCCGCAGCCGTCGGAGCCGCCGGCGCCGGAGCGTTCGGTGCCGGACCGACGAGCCCCGTACCGCACTGACTGCAAAACTTGGCCTCGACGGCGTTCTGGTTTCCGCATTGAGGACATGGACCCATTTCGTGAGCTTATAACATAGCCCCGGTGGGCTCTCAAGAAACGCGGTCTCGTCGAATGGCCGCGGCGACCTCGCCGGGAGCCGTCTGTCGTCGCGCCGACATCATTGCTTTCACCAGATTCCTATGCTACCGTTCGCCTCTTCCCATGGCAGCTCGGTCTGGTGGGTGGTCAGACGAGCACACGGAACCGGGTCGCAGATAAAGGATCGCCACAGTCCATGTTGACGGAAGAAGTCCGGCGCGAAGCCGATCAGTATCTGATGAACACGTACGCGCGGCTGCCGTTGTCCATCGCGCGCGGGCGCGGCGCGAAAGTCTACGATCTGGAAGGGCGCGAGTATATCGACTTCGTTGGAGGTATCGCCGTCAATCTGCTCGGACATAGTCACCCCGACCTCGTGCTGGCCGTTCAACGGCAGGCCGTCCAGCTCATCCACGCCTCCAACCTGTATTACACCGTGCCTCAGGTGAAACTTGCCAGAGCCCTCGTCGAGCACTCCTTCGCCGATAAGGTCTTTTTCTGCAACAGCGGCGCAGAAGCGAACGAAGCGGCGATCAAGCTGGCCCGCCGGTACGCCCACGATAAACACGGCGCGGGTCGATTTCAGATCATTACGATGAGGAACTCGTTTCATGGCCGCACGCTTGCGACCCTGACGGCGACCGGTCAGGAAAAAGTTCAGAAGGGCTTCGAGCCGCTGGTGCCGGGGTTCACCTACGTCCCTCTTAACGATCTGGGAGCGCTGCAACAGGCGCTGTCCGACCAGACCGCGGCAATCATGCTGGAACCGATTCAGGCGGAGGGCGGCGTGCATGTCGCTCACCAGGCATATCTTGCCCGTCTCCGGGAACTCTGCCGGGAGCGGGATATCCTATTGATCTTCGACGAAGTGCAGACCGGGATGGGCCGCACCGGCACCCTCTTCGCCTACGAACAGTTGGGCGTCCAGCCGGACATCATGACCTTGGCGAAGGGTCTGGGGGGCGGCGTCCCTATCGGTGCCTGCTTGGCCACCAACGCGGTCGCGAAAGCGTTCACGCCCGGCTCCCATGCCTCGACCTTCGGAGGCAACCCCTTGGCCTGTACGGCGGGGCTGGCCATCATGCAAGTGCTCTTGGAAGGCCGGCTTCTGGAGCAGGCCAAGCGCATGGGAGAGTATCTGGCCAAAGGCCTTGAGGACTGTAAGGACCGCCAATCGAGCGTGAAGGAGGTGCGAGGACTGGGCCTCCTTCAGGGAATGGAACTCACCGTGGATGGGAAGGGAGTGGTGGAGAAGGCCTTGTCGAGAGGATTGCTCCTCAATTGCACGATGGACCGGGTGCTCCGATTCGTTCCGCCGCTGGTCATCACGCAGGCCGAGATCGATCGCCTGGTCGAGGTCCTGCCCGAGCTCATTCCGACTTCGGCACAGACCGGTCACCACTAACCAAACCCGATACCCGGACGACAGTCTCCATGGCTCGGTCGGCTCGCACAGCAGGTCGAACTTCTCCCCTTCGGACGATCCAGAAAGACCTGCTGTCGCTCGCGTCGGTACCCCGCGACCACGTACAGGCGCTGCTTTCCCTCGCGGCCACACTCAAGAACATGCAGCGACGGGGACGGCCTCATGCCTGGCTGGCCGGACGCACGATCGGCCTGCTGTTTCAGAAGGCCTCGACCCGCACAAGGGTGTCGTTTGAGGTCGGCATGAATCAGTTGGGGGGCCAAGCTCTCTTCCTGCCGATCGGAGACATTCAATTGTCGCGTGGTGAAAGCATCGCGGACACGGCACGGGTGCTGTCCCGCTATCTGGACGGCTTGGTCATCCGCACGTACGATCAGGCCATCGTCGAAGAATGGGCTCGCGAAGCGACCGTGCCGGTCATCAATGGCCTGACCGATTTGCACCATCCCTGCCAGGCCCTGTCCGACCTCCTGACGATTCAAGAAAAAAAGGGGCGCCTCACGGGGTTGCGGCTCGCCTACGTGGGAGATGGGAACAACATGACCAACTCGCTGATCGAAGCCGCCGTCAAGGTGGGCATGTCCGTAAGTTGTGGCTGCCCCAAGGGGTATCAACCGGACTCCACCGTGGTCGAGCGAGCCCGTCAGGAAGCGGCCAAGACCGGATCGGTGATCGAATTGTCAGATGATCCGGAAGTCGCAGCCAAGGATGCGGACGTGGTCTATACCGATGTGTGGATCAGCATGGGGCAGGAACGGGAGCAAGCCCGCCGGCTCAAGGCCTTCAGCGCCTATCAAGTCAACGAACGGTTGATGAAACGGGCGAGACCGGACGCCATCGTCATGCACTGCCTCCCGGCGCACCGCGGCGAGGAAATCAGCGCCAAGGTGCTGGACGGGCCGCAATCCGTCGTCCTGGACCAGGCTGAAAATCGATTGCACATGCAGAAGGCGATACTCGTGGAACTCGTTCGGCCCCAGGGACGCCCCCGGACATGAGAGAGCATCGAAGGATGAAATCGACGACATTGAAGAAAGTGGTGCTTGCCTATTCAGGCGGGTTGGATACGTCCGTCATTCTGAAATGGCTGCAGGAGACGTATGGGTGCGAAGTCATCGCGTTCTGCGCCGATCTCGGGCAAGGCGAGGATCTCAAAGCCATCAAGGCCAAGGCCACCGCGTTGGGCGTTCGCAAAGTCTATGTCGAGGACCTCCGCGAGGTCTTCGTCAAAGACCACATCTTCCCTATGCTGAGGGGCAACGCTGTCTATGAAGGCAGCTACCTGCTCGGGACCTCGATTGCGCGCCCATTGATCGCCAAGCGACAAGTGGAGATTGCCGTCAAGGAAGGGGCGGAGGCGGTCTCGCACGGGGCCACGGGCAAAGGCAACGACCAGGTCCGGTTCGAGCTGACCTACCTGGCCATCGCGCCGTCGGTGAAGATCATCGCTCCCTGGCGCGAATGGTCGTTCAAATCCCGACGCGAACTCATCGACTATGCCGAGAAGCACGGCATCCCGGTGACGGCGACCAAGGCGAAACCCTATAGCATGGACATGAACCTCTTTCACATCAGTTATGAAGGAGGCATTCTGGAAGATCCTTGGGAGGCGCCGCCGGAGGAGATGTTCCAGCTCACCGTCTCGCCGGAGCGGGCGCCGGACAAACCCCGGATCGTAGAGCTTGAGTATGAGCAGGGGAACCCGGTCGCCGTAGACGGCAAGCGGCTGTCTCCGGCCAAACTGCTCGCGCAGTTGAATCGGTTGGGGGGCGCGCATGGGATCGGCCGAGTCGATTTGGTCGAGAATCGCTATGTCGGCATGAAGTCGCGCGGTGTCTACGAGACCCCCGGCGGGACGATCCTGCACGTGGCCCATCGGGCGCTGGAATCGCTGACGCTGGATCGCGAGGTCCTCCATCTGCGCGATAGCTTGATCCCGCGCTATGCCGAGCTGATCTACTATGGCTATTGGTATGCCCCCGAACGGGAGATGATCCAGAAAGCCATCGACGAAGCGCAGCAGGATGTGTGGGGCACGGTGCGTGTCAAGTTGTACAAGGGGACCTGTTCGGTCGTGGGACGGCGTTCCGACCGCTCATTGTATCGGTTGGACATGGCCACGTTCGAAGAAGACGAGGTCTATCGACAACGGGACGCGGAAGGATTCATCCGGTTGAACGCGCTGCGTTTGGCAATTCGCGCGCAACGTCGCACCGCGAGGACGCGACGGTGAAGTCCGCCCGCCGGAGGAGATCGACCAAGCCCAACACCAAAGCCAGTGGCGCCGGTCGGAAGGCCTGGGCCGGGCGGTTCGGTGAAAAGACGAGTCGCCTCGTGGAAGCGTTCACGGCTTCCTTGCAGTTCGACCGACGGCTCTACCCTTGGGACATTCAAGGCAGCCAAGCTCATTGTCGAACACTTCAGCGCGCCGGCATCCTCACGGCCACTGAGGCCAAGACCCTGATCCGAGGGCTCGACCAGGTGAAAGCGGAACTGGACCGGAGGCGTTTTCGGTTTCACCCCGCCGACGAGGACATCCACATGGCCATCGAGCGCCGGCTGACCGAACTCGTCGGCCCTGTCGGAGGCAAGCTGCACACCGGGCGCAGCCGCAACGACCAGGTCGCCACCGACCTGCGTCTGTATGTGCGCGACTTCCTCACCGTCCTTCGCGATCGGGTTGAGGCCCTGCAACGCGCGCTTGTCTCTCAGGCCCGAGCCAACCTCGACGTCGTCATGCCCGGCTACACGCACCTCCAACGGGCACAACCGGTGCTCGTCTCGCATCACTGGCTGGCCTATGTCGAAATGATGGAACGGGACAAGGGACGGCTGAGCGACGCTCTCGCTCGTCTGAATGTCATGCCGCTCGGCTCCGGCGCCCTGGCCGGTACGAACTACCCCCTTGATCGGCAATATCAGGCGCACCTCCTCTCGTTCCCGGCCGTCTCGCAGAACAGCCTGGACGCCGTTTCGGATCGCGACTTCGTCGTCGAAGTCTTGGCGGTGCTGGCGACACTGATGATGCATCTGTCCCGGCTGAGCGAGGAACTGATTCTCTGGGCATCACAGGAATTCCGCTATGTGGACATTCCGGACCGGTTTTGCACCGGCAGCAGCATGATGCCGCAGAAGAAAAACCCGGACGTGCCGGAACTCGTGCGAGGAAAAACCGGCCGAGTCTATGGCCATCTGCTGGGGATGCTGACAACCCTCAAGGGTCTCCCGCTGAGCTACAACCGCGATTTGCAGGAAGATAAGGAAGCTCTTTTTGATGCGCTGGACACAGTCCATGCGTCGATAGAGGTGCTGACGGAGTTGATGATGGGGCTCCGTGTGAACCGTCCCGTCGTCGAGCAGGCGGCAGAGGTGGGCGGCATGCTGGCTACGGAGTTGGCGGATTATCTCGTGCTCAAGGGGGTGCCCTTTCGAGAGACCCACGCGATTGTCGGCCAAATCGTGCGGTACTGCATCGAGAAGCATCGTGAGCTGGTTGATCTCTCACTCGACGAGTACAAGCGGTTTGCGAAGCAATTCGAAGCGGACGTCGCCGAGCGGCTGACCGTTCGGGGCGCGATCGATCGGAAAAATCAAATCGGTGGCACAGCCAGGCAGGCCGTGACGGCACAATTGACGAGATGGGAGAAGCGCCTGAAATGAGCAGGGCGTTAAAGAAGCGCGGATGGCACGCGATCCCTCTGGCTCTCTGGCTCCTTGTCGAGGTAGGATGTGGCACCATCGGCTCGCCCATTGCGCCGGAGGATGTGGGGATCGGCCCGCGACTGCAACGAGAACAACAAGCGGCCAAGGCCAGGGAGCAGCAGTCCGAGCAGCGGACATTCTCCGCAGAGGAATCCCGACAGCAGCCTTCCGTGGTACCTGATGAGGCGGAACTTCCACCGCTCAGGCCGATCGGAACGCGATAGGCGGGGCCGGACGAACCCTACCAACAAGGATACGCGCCATGGAAGATTATCAATACCGTGACGGAGAATTGTATTGCGAGGAGGTGCCGGTCAGCCGGATCATCAAGGAATACGGCACTCCCTGCTTCGTCTACAGCCACGCCTCCCTCCTGCGCCAATACCGGGCCTACGATAGCGCCTTTTCCGGCATACCCCACATCATCGCCTTCGCGATGAAAGCCAATTCGAACCTGGCCATTCTGCGATTGATGGCCAAAGAAGGGAGCGGGGTAGATATCGTCTCCGGCGGCGAACTGTTTCGAGCCTTACGGTCCGGCGTGCCTCCTCAGAAGATTGTGTTCGCCGGTGTCGGAAAGAATCCGGATGAAATTCGCGACGCGCTCAAGACGGATATCCTGATGTTCAACGTGGAATCATCGGCGGAGCTGCACGCCATCAATGACGTGGCGGCCTCGATGGGAGCGCGTGCGCGCGTCGCGCTGCGGATCAATCCGGACATCGACCCCAAGACCCATCCCTACATCTCGACCGGCCTGAAGAAGAGCAAATTCGGGATCGCAGCGGACCGGGCGCTGGACGAGTTCAAGCTCGCGACCTCGTTGAAACATATCGAGGTGGTGGGGGTCCACAAACACATCGGTTCGCAGCTGACGGAGGTCACTCCCTTCGTTGAGGCGTTGAAAAAGATTCTGAGCCTGGTCCACCAAGTGAAGGCCCACGGCACGGATATTCGCTATATCAATATCGGCGGAGGGCTGGGGATCACGTACGCCGACGAGACACCGCCGAAGCCGCAGGATCTGGCCGCCGCCCTTGCGCCGCTGTTGCAAGACCTGAATTGCACGCTGATCATGGAGCCGGGACGGAACATCGTGGGCAACGCCGGCACCCTCCTGACCCGCATCCTGTACACCAAACAGGGAGAAGCGAAGCGTTTCGTGATCGTGGATGCGGCGATGAACGACCTCATTCGTCCCAGTCTGTACGGGGCGTACCATGAGATCAAGCCTGTCCAGCAACGGTTCCTCCAGTCCGCCACCCATATGGTTGATGTGGTCGGACCGGTGTGCGAGTCCGGCGATTTTCTGGCCAAGGACCGCACCTTGCCGGACGTACCCCCAGGGGAGTTCCTGGCCGTGATGAGCGCAGGCGCCTACGGATTCGTGATGTCGTCGAACTACAACTCCCGCCCTCGTGCGCCTGAAGTTCTGGTTCATGGCAGCGAGGCGCATCTGATCCGGATGCGGGAATCCTATGAGGACCTGATCAAAGGGGAAACAATTCCGACGTTCTTGAATTAACCCGCACCATTCACGATGACTTCGACCGCAACTGCCGTGCGACCCGTTGCCGATCGAGAGCAACGGGGCCAACGCAGGGCATCTCCGCGGCTACGTCGCGATTTCTCGTGATCGTGCGAGGTAACGCCGGAAACGGAGGCTCGTATTATGTTCACCGGGTCCATCGTCGCAATTATCACCCCGTTTCGGAATGGCAAGGTCGACGAGCGTGCGCTCGGCGACTTGATCGAATTCCAGATCGCCAACCACACCGCCGGCATCGTGCCCTGCGGGACGACCGGCGAGTCTGCTACGCTCTCGCACGAGGAACATGATCGTGTTGTAGGCCTCACAGTCGAAGCGGTGAGGCGCCGGGTGCCGGTCATTGCCGGAACCGGCTCAAACAGCACGGAGGAGGCCATTGCCCTGACCCAGCACGCGAAGCGGGCTGGGGCGGACGGCGCGTTGCTGATCACCCCCTATTACAACAAACCCACGCAGGAGGGGTTGTTCCGACACTATAAGGCGGTTGCGGAGGCCGTCGATCTCCCACTCGTGCTTTACAACATTCCGGGACGGACCGGAGTCAACCTCCTCCCGGCCACGGTCGCGCGACTCGCCTCAAGCCCCAACATCGTCGGCATTAAAGAAGGCAGCGGATCGATCCAACAGACGTCCGATATTGTGCAGCTTTGCGGAGAGCGTATCACCGTCTTATCTGGAGATGATCCGTTGACTTTGCCGATTATGGCCCTGGGAGGCAAAGGGGTGATTACGGTGACGGCCAACCTGCTCCCGCAGGAGATGTCGGCGATGGTCGCCGCAGCCCTGGCTCATCATTGGGATGAGGCTCGACGTCTACACTATAAGTTGTCTCCGCTCTTTGCGGCGCTTTTTCTGGAAACGAACCCGATTCCAGTCAAGGAGGCTCTTGGCCTCATGGGCAAAATCGATCCAGAGTTACGGCTGCCCCTCTGCCCGCTCATGTCAGACAACCGGGATCGTCTCACCCGCGTGCTCAAGGACTATGGCCTCGTCTAGGAACCTGCCTGGCATCGCCGTTCCTAACAGGGCGAAGCCTGGCGCTGGTCGAGGCCAGGCCGCAGGCCGCGAAATGTCGTGGGCATATTCGCTGGCAGACATTCACGATGTCGAACGAAGCAGATGCGGAGGCGTCCTTCGCCGCAGTCGAAAGGGCACTGTCGAACAGGCTCTTCGTCAAGCAGATCCGTCATGGTTCCCAACCGGCATCGCCGTTCCGCTCTCCATGGATCAGGCGCACGCAGGCAGCGCCATGCTCTGCACGACCATCCATGATTAAGACAATTGTGGTCGGAGCAGCCGGTCGCATGGGAAGCCGCCTAATCTCGCTGATCAAGGGTTCCACCACCCTGACGCTGGCGGGAGCCGTCGAAACAGCAGGGCATCAGGCCGTCGGCGAGGACGCGGGCGAAAAGGCCGGATGTGGTCGACTCGGGATCGCGATTACCGATCAGCTCGCCGCGCTATTGGAAGAAGGCGAGGTGGTCATCGACTTTTCATCTCCATCGTCAAGCCTGACGAACCTTGCGCAGGTCGCTAAGCGAAAACGGGCCATGGTGATCGGCACGACCGGATTCACCTCACAAGAGACCGATGACCTGAAACGGTTGACGCAGCAGGTACCCTGCGTCTTCTCTCCCAACATGAGTGTCGGCGTGAACGTGCTCTTCAAAACCCTGGCGGAAATCGCCAAGACGTTGGGGGAGGATTACGACATCGAAGTGATCGAGGCCCATCACCGACTCAAGAAAGACGCACCGAGCGGGACGGCAATGAAGATTGCAGAGGTCCTGGCTCGCGCCATGGATCGAAATCTCGGGCAGGTCGGTGTCTATGAGCGTCATGGCATGATCGGAGAACGAACGCGCAATGAAATCGGCATTCAGACCATCCGCGCAGGTGACATCGTTGGAGACCATACCGTCCTGTTCGGCGGGATGGGTGAACGCATCGAAGTGACCCACCGCGCGCACAACCGTGACGCATTTGCCGGCGGCGCGCTCCGAGCCGCACAGTGGGTCGTCGGCAAACCCCCAGGCTTGTACGATATGCTCGATGTACTGGATCTCAGGGAGTAAACTTGTGCCGCGGATTCGTGTTCGGCACCCACCCACCGGGTTGCGCGCAGAGTAGCAACCGGTGACGTACCGTTGAACTACTGCCGTGGATGTCTGTGGATTGAGGCGCAAGCGCCTAGCGTGTCTGGGCCGGTTCCAACTGAAATTCCGCTGATTGTTCCACCGAGGTCGGCTTGTCAGAGTTCCGGAGAGCAAGGACGGCGGAGATTCCGTCGTACATCTCCCGTGCGGATTGAGACCACTCGGGGTTGAAGGGCTCGCCCCGGAACGCAGCCTCGGCGGCTTTCCGTTCGTCGTTGGTAAGAGGTCTGGTGGTTCGTCCGGTCATCAATGCCGTGAGGTTAAGGGACGTGGCTCAGGATCCACCATTTTCCGTCTCCCGCAGTTCAGACAGGCGTAGACGTTAATGGCAAGACCCGCATCCAAGTCGACCGCTCGCTCCGGAATCATGGTGCCGCGACATTTGTCACAGGTTTGCATGGGCACACACTAACATCGACAGACATCACGAACCATCCATCTGAAGTACTGGTCAACCGCGCGCAAAGGACCCTCTGCTTCTTCGGCTCGACTGGGTCCTTCGGCCAGGGATAGCTAAGCCGTAGCCGTGCAGCAGCAGCAGCAACCACGACCTTGACAGTGGTGGAAGCCCCTCATAGGATGACTTCAGGACGGGAGTGGAATGTTGAGACTCTTTATTGTCGCGGGGTTACTGATCGTCATGTATCTGCTGGTTCGGTCAGCTATCCGCCAGTGGGGACGGCCGCCGGGTGAATTATCCGACCCCAGACAGATGGTCCAGGACCCCATGTGCCGAGTCTTCATCCCGAGGGGTACCGCGGTCTCTGCGAGGATCGGAGGCCAAACCTATTATTTTTGCAGTTCCGATTGCGCGACAAAGTTCGAGCGACAGCTTTCCGGCTAGCAGCCTGAGTAGCTGTAATCCGCAAGCTTGTCCTCCTTATCGAACTTCAAGGTAATGGCGCACTCATTGGGTTTGAAGTTGAACAACGGCAGGCTCGTCTTCCCTCCGGCGATTCGGTAATAGGTCCAGGTCTCTCCCCCGAAAAAGCGTGGCGCCTTGGCGTTGGGACTTCCCCAGTTTTGCTCGAACCAAGTTTTGTCCTTTCCTTCGAATTCTGCCGGTTTGAGCGACTGCTCCAGGTATGGGTTGTTGCTGCAGCCGACCAGCAAGAAAACGGCGAGCAGCCAGCCTCTACCCTTCATACCTGAGTCCTCCCGCGCGATGCGATGAACCGTTCGACCCGTTTTCATAATCGTGTTACACGAGCGCGCACTCGCTTTCAAAATTCTACCGGCTGACCGAACATTCTGCAAACGACTCAGGAGTTCCGCACACCGTTTGCATTCAGATACTGTTCTTTCTAGAATACCTGAGTGCGCAGAGGGACGAGGTCGCAATCGACGAAAGGATCATGCCATGAAACTCTTTCTCGACACAGCCAACGTCAAAGAAATCCAGGAAGCTGCCAGCCTGGGTCTTCTCGATGGAGTGACCACGAATCCGTCACTGGTAGCCAAGGAGGGGCGCAGCTTTCGCGACATGCTCGAGGAAATCTGCCGCATCGTCGATGGCCCGGTCAGTGCGGAGGTCGTCGCGATCGAAGCCGATGCGATGGTGAAGGAGGGACGCGAACTCGCCAAAATTCACAAGAACATCGTTGTGAAAGTCCCGCTGATTCCTGAAGGGCTCAAAGCCACGAAACGGCTTTCAAGCGAAGGCATCAAGGTCAATGTGACGCTGTGCTTCTCCCCGACCCAAGCGCTGCTGGCGGCCAAAGCCGGCGCCTGGTGCGTCTCGCCCTTTATCGGACGGCTGGATGACGTCAGCTCGGACGGCATGGCGTTGATCCGTCAGATTGTCGCCATTTACAAGAATTATTCGTTCAACACCTTCGTGCTGGTGGCCAGCGTGCGGCATCCCCAACATGTCGTGGAAGCGGCGCTGGTCGGCGGTCATATTTGCACGATCCCGTATGCGGTATTCCAGCAACTGGTGAAGCACCCGCTCACCGACATCGGACTCAAGAAATTCTTGGCCGACTGGGAATCGCGCGGACAGAAGTAGCTCGACACGATTCGTCGGGCTGGGACAGTATTCGGCGTGCTTGGTCGAAGACCGCGTGGAACATCGGCCTCGTGAGCTTGCCGGTAAAGGTATTTTGCTGGCTGGGATGGTAGGATGCGATCAGCGTCACCCCAGCCGGGAGGCGACAGAATGCCTTATGGGCAAAGCGGGGGGTCGGTTTCTGGACCTCCCATCCGAGTTCCATTCTCGCTTTCAGGTAGTGGTCAAACGCGATCTTGCCTAAGACCACTACCACACGAACCCCGCCGAGCATTCGAATCTCTTGAAGCAGAAACCGTCGGCAGGCTAAGAACTCGTCGGGACTGGGCTTGTTGCCGGGCGGCGCGCAACGGACCGTCGCTCCGATATAGCAGTCCGAGAGTCTAAGCCCGTCATCTCGATGGACGGACGTGGCTTGGTTGGCGAACCCGAATCGATGCAGCGCTTCATACAGCCAGTCCCCGCTGCGATCGCCTGTGAACACGCGTCCTGTCCGGTTTCCTCCGTGCGCAGCCGGCGCAAGGCCCAGCACGTAGAGGCGCGCCTCGGGATCTCCAAACCCCGGTACCGGCTTTCCCCAGTAGCTCCATTCTCGATATTGCCGACGCTTCTCCGCCGCGATGCGAGCGCGATACTCCACCAGCCGACGGCAATTCGCACAGGCAGCGATCTCCTGATTCAGCATGGTCAACGTTCGCATCGGGCGAGTCTACCATGAACCCAAACCGCAATCCCGCTTGCTGCGTCCCGAACTTGCTGCTAGCATCGGGCCTGACATCCGGAACACGCTGCCATTTATGGAGGGGTTGAGGCATGATGCGAGGGGTTGCTGCCGCCGTTCTGATCGGATTCACCGTGCTACTCCTGGCCTCCAGAGCCGACCTCCGCGCGCAATCGGCGCCACACCCGGCAAGCTCCACTCCAGCCGTGGACAAGCCGTTGGAAGCAAGCCAGGCCTCCAATGGAAACGGAGACCCCGCGGTCGCGGAAATTGAGGAGGCGAATGCCGAGGTCGAAGAGCGGTTGGTCGTGCTTCCAGAGATCAGGCGCGAAGGCGAGCGCTTCTATCTGAGCAGCTTCAAATTGCCCGACAAGCTCACATTCGCCGGGCAACCGATCCCGCTTGATAACTGGCAGGTCCGGGAACGGATCGAGTATGAGTTCTACACGTTCCTCGAGGACCAAGGCGAAAGCATCATCATGGCCAAGCGGACCGGCCGGTGCTTCCCTCCCGTCGAAAAGCAACTAAGCGAGGCGGGGCTCCCGGACGACCTCAAGTACATGCTCCTGGTCGAAAGCAAATGCATCGCCGCCGCCTACTCGAAAGCTAAGGCCTCGGGCCCCTGGCAGTTCATCAATTCGACCGGCCGCCGCTACAAGCTGCACAGCGACCGCGTATTGGACGAACGGCGCAATCTGGAAATGTCCACGGATGCCGCAGTGAAATACTTGCGGCACTTGCGGGACTTTCAACAGGGCGATTGGTTTCTTGCCATGGCCTCGTACAATGCCGGAGAGGACCGTATCAGAAAACTGATGAAGGAACAGAAGGTCACCGACTACTGGAAGCTGCACGGGCCGCGTGAAACCATGCGCTATGTGCCGCGGATCATCGCGGCAAAAGAAATCTACTCGCAGCCGGATCGGTACCTCGGCCTGTCAAAGAAGGATCTCTATGCTCCGCTGGAGACCGAATCGGTGACCGTGACGATCAAGGTAGCCCAGCGCTCGCTGGTCTCGATTGCCGAGGAGTACGGCACCTATTACCTCGAACTGAAGATGCTCAATCCGGAATTCAAGAAGGAATACCTGCCCCGAGGAGTCTACACCGTCAAGGTGCCTCGCCAAACCTGCCCGCAGCGTTGCTTCAAGCAAGAGACGACGGCTCCCGTGCGTTGATGCGGGTCGGGGTCAGGCAGACTCGCGCTCGCCGGCTCTTGACCCGCCTGTTCACCTGTGTGCTACAGGCGGTTGATCCGTACTTGGCAATCAGGGCCCATGCGCACCGGCGCGGCTCGATCCTCTCCATCGATTCGGAACAGATTGATCTCCGCCGCTATCGGCGCATCGTGGTCGCCGGAGCCGGCAAGGCCGCCTTGCCCATGGCCCTGGCGATGGAGGACATGCTGGGCAAATATCTTGAGACCGGATTGATCGTGACGAAGTATGGACACGGAGGGCGCACTCGCAAGACCAAGGTCATGGAGGCGGGGCATCCGGTGCCGGATCAGGCCGGAGTGGAAGGAACGACAAGGCTCCTTGACCTGGTTCACGGTCTGACTCGTAACGATCTGCTCCTGGTCCTGATCTCTGGCGGAGCCTCCGCACTGCTCCCTGCGCCTGCCGCAGGCATCAGCCTCAAGGACAAACAGGATACGACTGGTCTCCTCCTACGAAGCGGCGCGACGATTCAAGAGCTGAACGCCGTCCGGAAGCATCTTTCCATACTCAAGGGGGGCCAGCTTGCGGCTGCGACCAAGGCCCGTGTGATCAGTGTCATTCTCTCCGACGTGATCGGAGACGACCTCGGCACGATCGGTTCCGGACCGACGGCTCCGGATTCCACCACCTATCGAGACGCGATCCGCATTCTTCAGTCCTATCGGGTCTGGAGTCGGATTCCGACCTCGGTACGTCGCCACCTGACGCAAGGACGCCGGGGAGTCTTGAGAGAGACACCGAAGCCGGGAGCCTCGGTCTTCCGCCGCGTGACGCATCATCTGATCGGTAACAATCGAGCGGCCGTCGAAACCGCCAGCGCGGTCTGCTCGTCTGAAGGTGTCATGCCCCTTGTGCTCACCACTGAGCTGACCGGTGAAGCCAAGATGGCTGCCCGTTGGTTCGGATCGCTGGCCAGACAGGTGATCCTGCGCGGGCGGCCGGCGCGTCGTCCCTGTTGCCTGATCGCGGGCGGTGAACTCACGGTGACGGTCCAGGGAAAGGGAACGGGTGGTCGTGCCCAGGAATTCGCCCTGGCGGCGGCTAGAGAGATCCATGGCCTTCCGAACGTCTATGTGGCGGGGTTCGGCACAGACGGTACCGATGGACCAACCGATGCGGCCGGCGCCGTTGTCGATGGTCAAACCGTGACGCGCGCTTCCAAGCGCAGGCTCAACCTCCCCCGCGCGCTATCCAACAACAATGCCTATCCCTTACTCAAATCCTTGAAGCAACTCGTCATTACGGGTCCGACCGGAACCAACGTCAACGATCTCTACCTGCTGCTCATGCTCTAATCCCATGGGCGATTCTCCGCTCATACTCCCACTTGCCGCTTCGTTGGACGTTCCGCTGGTAGGAGGTAAGGCGGCTGCCCTCGGGCGACTAATCCGACACGGTTTCCGGGTACCTCTTAGCATCTGTCTTACAACCGCCGCCTACGATGCGCTCTGCGACAAGGCCGGACTCGACGCCGAAGCCAGATGGCAGGAAGCACTTCGTGCAACGGAGGAGAACCGGTCGAGGGTTCTGGCTGAATGCCGCGAGATCATCCTGCGCCACGATCTCCCGGAGGAAGTATCGTCCCAGCTCAACGGCGAACTCCGCGGAGAGGCTTGGGTTGGGACAGATTGGTGGGCCGTCCGCTCATCCGGCACCACCGAAGATCAGGCCTTCCAGAGCATGGCGGGGCTGTACGACACGACACTTGGGGTTTGCTCCGCGAATCTGCATCAGGCCATCCTCCAACAATGGGCCAGTCTTTGGAGCGAGCGGGCGGTGGGCTACCTCTTGCGGGCAGGCGGTTTCGCACGCGCTCCCAAGATGGCGGTGCTGCTCCAACCCATGATCTCGGCAAGGGCAGCAGGCGTTCTCTTTTCTCGCTCCCCCCTCAAGCCACAACACAATCTCGTCCTGATCAATGGAGTCCCCGGACTCGGCTCCTCTCTCGTCGCCGGGACAATCGCACCGGATGAGTATGTCGTGGCGAAGGAAGGCCACCGCTGGTGCGTTGCAGAACGCCGTCTTCAAGCGAAGAGGCAGGCCTTACGGCTGGGAGAAGGGGGGTTGATTCAGGAGAGGATCGAGGATGCGGCCGCCACTACATCGACGCTCACGGAGCAAGAATTGCTGGAATTGGCCGCAACAGGGAGAGCGGTGGAAACGGCCATGGGGTATCCGGTGGATATCGAATGGGCCTTCGACGATAGCGGCCTTTGGCTGCTCCAGGCCAGACCGATCACCGCACGGGTCCGCGAATCCAATCCCACAGGCCGGTTCGTAGAGAGCGACGGAGGGCCGGCTCGGCCGCGATTGAGTGACGCAAAGAGCATCTGGTCTCGCGCCAACTTCAAGGAAACGCTTCCGGACGTTCCGAGTCTGCTGAGCACCTCGTTTCTCGAAGAATACATGGAGGACAACATCCTGATCCATTATCGTTCGCTGGGATGCATCATCCCACCGGACCTGACGCCGGTTCGCGTCATCCAAGGCCGCCCGTTCATCAATGTCACCCTCTTTCAATCCTTGATCGCTCAACTCGGAGGAGATCCGAGAGACGTGACCGAACAAATGGGGGGGCAAGCGACGGTGTCACCTCAGTTGCCGGAACGGCTCCCTCTCAGGAAGCTGATCCGGGCCGGTTTCCTCGTCGAGTGGAGAATCCGCCAGGCTATCCGCACAGCCCCTTCCTGGTTTGCCGAGATCAAACAGCTTGCCGCCACGACGGCGAGGGAAGCCCGGGAGTATTCCAAGCTTCCAATGGAAGCGCTATTGCAACGATTGCAGTCGCTCGGGAATCTCTTGAAGCAGCGCGACCTGACCTTCGCGATCGTCGCGGGCGTCGGACAGGGACTCCAAATCTTGGGCACGTTGCTGCCCGGCGCAATCGGCTCGGACTGGCGCCCGCTGTTGAACCGAGCCTTGCAGGGTCAGGGCACCATTATCAGCGCCGACCAGATCGAACGGATTCAGCAACTCGCAAGGGTCGCGGCGCAAGAACCAGCCGTCCGCGACTCCCTCCGGCATGAACGGACCGATTGGGGCGAGGTCCGGAGCAGGTTGGCCGGCACTGCCTTCCTCCGGGGATTCGAAACCTTTCTCGATGAGTATGGTCACCGGGGCATCGGTGAGAGCGATTTTGCGGTCCCGCGTCATGCGGACCGCCCAGACTATCTCCTAACCGTTATCCGGAACCATCTCCAACTCTCGGCACACCAGGAGCCTCAAGCTCTACCGGCTCGTCACGCGCAGGGACGCGGTGAGGCCGTACGAGAGATTCGCCGGAGATTGGGACGACGGTTGGTTCACCGACTCCTGTTCCAGTGGGCCTATCGACGCCTCAGCCGTTGCCTCTCGCTGAGAGAAGGCAATCGTCATCACGTCATGCACTTTTCAACCATGGTACGGGAACTCATGCTGGCCATCGGCGATCGGCTCGTCACGGCTGAAAAGCTTGAACGGCGGGAGGATGTGTTTTTCCTCACCGCCCAGGAGATCAGGACATTGGACGCCGATGCATCACAAGATTGGCGGCCGGTAGTGAACCGGCGACGTGAGGAGCGACAGACCCATCTGCAGGCCGCGGTTCCGGATCTGATCGAACCGGACAGCGCCATGCACGTCCAGGGACTGCCGAGTAGGGACTCGGCTGAGATTCTGCGGGGCATTCCCATCTCCACTGGTCGGGTACGGGGTCCCGCGCGGCTCATTCGATCATCCGATGATCTGCGGACCGTCCAGCGAGGCGATATCCTGGTCGTGCCGGTCATCGATCCCGGACTTGCCCCGCTGTTCGCCCTGGCCGGTGGCTTGATTGCCGAGATGGGCGGCACCCTGTCTCACGGAGCCATTATCGCCCGTGAGTACGGCCTCCCCACCATTGCCAACGCTCGCGACGCCATGCAGATCATTCAAACCGGGGACCTCCTGGACCTTGATGTCGAGCGTGGCGAGGTGCGACGGGTTGGATAGACCGCCGACTGTTGAAATCGAGCCTTCCTCGCCCCATGCGCACTCCCCGCTGCGGACGCAGATAAGGTTGCCAGGGTACCTTTTATCCTCCTGTATCGGCAGCGGGCTGCCGATTCTGCCATTCAGCACCTGGATTGAACCGAATAACCAGCCTGTCCATTTGATTAACGCCGCCGCTCAGCCGACGCTGCAAGCGGCCGGTTGGAGCAAAAAGTGAGGTGTCTCACTACACCGCAAGCTTCGAAACGCGAAGTCGGTTGCGGCGTTGCTCTGAGCAGAATGGCAGAGCAGAATAAGGGTCAGAGTACTCTTGCCTGGTGTGATGTAGCCCGTTTTGGTCGCCCCCCTGTTTCCCCAATCAATCTCCTTCCGACTTTCCTGCCGATGACCTCCCTGAAACGTCTCACCTCCCACCACTCGCCCTGCTGCGTCGCTGTCCGGATGCGATCCCATTCATGGTCAGGCAATGGGTCCTCAAGCCGGCTGGCATAGGCGCTCGCTCGGGCTTGTGGGTTGTCTCCCAACGTCACGTACCAGGAGTCCTCATCAAGAAGAGGATCTGGTCGTCCCAGGGCCCGTCCGGTCATGGTCGGCATTGAAATACCGGACATAGCGTTGCCCAACGCTCTGCATGAAACGACTCAGATCGCCTTCGTGTTCCGGTTCCATCAAGAGATGAACATGGTTGGTCATGAGCACGGATGCATGGAGCCGTACCCCGCATTGCTGTTTGGCCACGAGCAGACACTCGCCAAAGGCCTGATAGGCCTTCGGCGCAAGAAAGATAGGTTGCCGATTATTGCCGCGCTGGATGACGTGATGAGGAGAGGCCGCTAGGCTAAGTCGAGGCGGACGCGCCATGATTGGCAAACCCCGCACACCAGTGAGGTCGGGACCCTACGTCACGGCTGGCGGGACTGTCAATGCAATAGTTCTCTGACCCCTATTAGTATTACGTCTCCTTTCTCAGCGGCATCACGCCTGAATTAAGGCTCGCCGCGTAGCGGCGTCGGCTTGAATGAATGGTTAGGTGCGCGTCCTGCACACCCAACGCCAAACAGAACCATCTGCGCCATGATCTACGACTTTATCAAATACAAACTTGGATTTTGAAAGGACCGAGTTGGAGGCATTTTTCTCAGGCAAGGTGTACGCAACAACCGACTTGACTGCGGGATATTGAAAAGCACGTTTGAGAAGCAAATGAACCGCGCCCGTTGCGTATCCGCTGTTGCGGAATACGGGAGCGACTTCAAAGCCAATCTCTACCTCTCCTGATGTGTCGGGAGGACCGACATACCCACCATTGCCAACTACCGAATTGATAGTTCGGTCAACAAACAAGAAGCTTGGCCACTCCTTGTTAAACGGAAAAGACGCATCAAACGCTTCTGGAAATTCGGGCCAATGCTCGGGTACATTCAACCCCAACAAAACCTCCAAGTTCTTCGGACTTTCTGAACAAGCCTCCCGAATGTCGGGAGTGACTGGTACAAGCTCTACTGTCATCTTGCGAAAACGTCCATCCGCACCCAACTACAGAGCAAACTGACCGGCATAGCTCCCATCAAAACACTTCATGTTGGCGCGGGGTTCTTGCGCGTGTCCAATCACTTGTCAATGTTCTCCATACTGCTTCATCGGCGTGCTAGACAGACCGGCATAGTTCCGTTATTGCTGCGAAGGGCTCAACCCTGATCCTCATGCATCCACAAGGGACCTGATAACGGGACAGGCTACCTTATCATGCATGAGTGAGAGCGACGGATTGCCACTCGCCCATAAGATGATACCGACAAACCAGACTGTCTCTTAATCCGACCCTTGGCTTCTGCTCGATCGCTGCTAGCTCACATGAGTGATCTCAACCTTACGCGATGCGCACCCGCCTCGTGATTTGGCCATTGCTCTCCCAATAGGTTCGCTTGTGAGCGATCGCGGGATCACTCATCGCCGGTTGAACATGCCCCTCTCGGTCGATGGCACGTGAGGTGATCCGATGCTCCCCGGACGGCGCCGTCCAATCCAGATGCCAAAACTTCCAGGCATAGTCATGATCCTGACCGCGATCGATCGTGACCGGGAGCCAGGGTCCGTCGTCGATCTGCACCTCGACCCGCTGGATCGGCGCTCCCCAGGCCGCGCCTTCGATCCGATACTTGCCGTTCTGGGCGACCACCCGGCCCGGAGCCGACTTGATCAGAGACCGCCCGACGGTCTTCTGAGTCCAGACTGTCTCGCCATTCGACCTCCGCTCCTCGCGAATCGTCACATAGTCCTTGCTCATGAACCGCCCGGCCCATCGTTGATCGATGACCTCAATGCGAGTCAGCCATTTCACATTGGCCACACCGTACCAGCCGGGGACGATCAATCTCACGGGGTAACCGTTCAGATGAGGCAACGGCTCTCCATTCATCTCGTAACAGAGGAGCACGGAGGGTTCCAGCGCCTCCGGTACGGAGAGACTGCGGCTGAAGCTCTGCTTCATCTTGATCTCGCGGACCTCCTCCTCTCCCTCGTCGGCCCCGAAGAAGGCCACATCCACCGCGCGGCCCTTGATCCCGGCCTGCTCGAGGATCGGAGCCAAAGGCGTGCCCGCCCACTTCGCCGTCCCGACCCCTCCGGTGAACCATTCGAATCCGTGATTGCCGGCGCATTCCAGAGTAAAGACAACCTCCTGCCGCGGCAACGCCTTTATCTGATCGAGCGTGAACGTCACAGGGCGATCGACCAGGCCGCCAATCGTCAGCCGCCAGTCTTCGGCCCGAATCTGAGGTCGGCTATAGTGCGCGACCGTGAAGAAGTCCTTGGTGGGCGTGATCCAGGACGTCGATCGTTGCCAGTCATGCTTGTTCAGTTCGCCATAGGCCTTGATGGCCTGTTCCGGAGCATCAGGAGGCTGGTCAAGAAACGGGACGAGTTGCGTCCCTTCCTCCGCCCGGGCAAGCTGGAGCGACAGCGGGGAGTTCATCAGGGCCAACAAGGCCAAGGCCGAGCTTCCCTGGGCGAGGAATTCGCGTCTTGAAAAGGAACGAGGTTGACCGCTTGTCACCGTTTCCCACCCTTCGTCTTGCTTCATTGTCCGAGCGTCTTGATTGGCCATCTGTCATCCCTCCTTTAATCCATGGTCATCCGAACAAGCATGGAGGTTCCGTTCTATGACCGAATCAGCGAATCCATGAAATAGAGCAGCGCCGGCGCAAGGAGCCAGAGCAGTCCCTTCACGAGAAAGAAGGTAAAGCCCGCAAGGCCGGCCCGTTTCATCCACTGACTTCCCTGTCCGGTCTGTGCATGGGTAAGGTCCAGTGAATTCCACATGACCCTGCCTCCTTTGTTGTGGCGCACGGGGGGGCACGGCGCGCCGTGCCCCTTTGCATCTCGTTACAGAACCGACGCCGAGCGAGGCTGCATCTCCGCGGTGACGGAACGACTGAAGTTCGGCACGAGCATCGGCACCCGTTTACGATACTCGGCATAGGCTTGGCCGTGTACACCTACCAAGTCACGTTCTTCGAATCGAATCGCAATTAGAATATAGGCCGTGGTCGCCAGCGCAAAGACCAGGTGAGCCGCCGTCATGGTCGGCGTCGCCCAGAAGGTGAACAGCCATCCGACATAGAGTGGGTGGCGTATGTACCGGTAGAGCCCGGGCGTCTTGAAGACCAGCGGCGTATAGTTCTCCTCTCGGAGATACAGCCATACCTGCCGCAGACCGAACAGGTCAAAATGGTTGATCAAGAAGGTTGCCACCAGAACCAGAAGCCAACCGCCGGCAAAGAGGCCATAGAGGACCGCTCGACCGACCGGATGCTGCACATCCCACAGTACCCCGCCCATCGGCTGCCAGGCATGAAACAGCAGGAGCAATGCCGCGCTTGAAAACAATACATAGGTGCTCCGTTCGATCGGCTTCGGCACGAATTTGATCCACCAACGTTTGAAACCCGGTCTGGCCATGACGCTGTGTTGGATTGCGAAGATACCCAGTACCAACAGGTTGATCAGCAAAGCCTGGCCGAGAGGTCGATGCGGCTCTCCGTCGATTGTCTGGGCCACGGCGACGTTGCCAATGAACGCGATCGCATAGAGAAGTGTGGCCAGAAACATGACATACGAGAAGATTCCATAGCTGAAGGCGAGTATCCGGTTCATAGCACGGTCTCCTTTCTCTTTGACTTCGTGTGGGTGAATGCCGCCGGGATCGGTAGTTCATCCCGCCGTTGACCGTTGCACCTCAATCGAGACCGACACGGGAACGGGATTCGACACGATATCGAAGACCGGTGAATAGGTCGTCAACTGCTGCAACTCCTCGGCCGGTGCATCGGATGCAACCTGAAAGTGCACCCGAATGTTTTTATAGCCGGGCCGAACCTTGTCCGAGTTCCCCAGAAATCCTCTCAGGTCAAGGTCGCCTTCCAAGCGCGATTCCACCGACTCGATCCTGATTCCGCGGGCCGCCGCGTGATAGACCATCGAGGTGGTCAAACAGGCGGCCAGGGCATGCAGAACGAACTCCACGGGATTCGCCCCTTGATCCTTCCCGAGCAACACCGGGGGTTCGTCCGCATCGAGGACAAACGCCGTGGCACGCGTCCTGTCCTCCTCACCTGCTCCATAGAAACCTTGGATCGTCGATCGATTATGGCCGCCCCCGATCCATCGGTTGGCCGTACGGAATTGAAAGGTGGCCAGACTCGGCTGTTGCCGCACCGCCTCGACCGTCTGGCCCAGCCGGGCCACATCCACTCCGTTCACCGTTTGACTGACGATGCTTTGTGACATGATGGATTCTCCTTTGTGCGTCTGTTGGTTGATCATCATCCGGCGAAACAACCATTGGTCCGCCGATCGACAGAGGGCTTCCCAGTTCATGCGAGCCAACTCCTCAACGCCGGATCTCCTGCCCCGGCGCAGGGCGAGACTCCGGCCGGAAACGAGAAATAGGTTCGGCGCAACAGGTCCAGTGACCAGGGTTCGGACCGGTTCCACGGAGCCAGCGACATCGTCCTGGCCAAGAAGCAATAGCTGAACAACACCCGCGCGCTGGTGCCGATGAGCTGGAGGACGTGAATCCAGATAAGCGGAGACCAGAGCCCGGCGATCAACAGGACGAGATACGCCAGTCGCACCTGCACCAAGAAGCTGATGGAGCTGCCGGTACGCACCGTGAAGTGGGCGATCTGGACGATACAGAGGCCAATGGCCATCCAGATAGCCGGGGTCCAGCCTGACAACCAAGCGGCAAGCAGGAACACCGTCGCCAGCCAGTATCGCCATCCAAGGTCTCGAACCGGTTTCATGGCTTCCTCCTCCCCGACGTAAGATTCGATCGACGGTACGGGTATGAGCACGATCGATGCCATCAGGAGCTCTCAGCTACTGTCCTTCTTAAGCAAAGGGTTATGAAATCCACGCTCAGGCACTTCGATACGTGGGAATTCGCAATTCATGAAATCTCGTGAGGTGTCTTGCGAGAATTCACGAATCCCTGTTGGTGAGACGATAGAAGAGACAATCCGACGAATCGGGATAAACGGTATGGACGGTAAGCAGAAGGGTCCGGTGGACCAGCCTACGAAACGGAAGGACGTACGATACCCAGGGCTTTCATGCGGGAGGCCAGGGTCGATGGATTCATCCCGAGGAGCCTGGCGGCCCCCTTGTCGCCCGAGACTTTCCAATCGGCGGTTTCCAGCGCGCGGAGAATAGTCCCCCGCTCGATCTCAACCAGCTCTTTCATGGTCCGTATGGGGAACCTGCTTTCATCCCCGCGGGCTGGCAATTCGTCAACAGGAGAGGGCGCGGCTAACGGTAGCGCGCGCTCCAGATTCAGCCGTCCGTCACAGGCCGTGATCACCGCCCGCTCGATGACGTTTTGGAGTTCCCTTACGTTGCCCGGCCAACTATAGGCCTTTAATTGGCGCTTGGACTCGGGGGCCAACGGTGCGATCGTCTTCCCCATCCGCTGGGCTACGCGCTGCGCGAAGCACTGGGCGATGCTGATCACATCGTCGCCCCGGTCACGGAGCGGCGGCAGTGAAATCGGGAACACGTTCAAGCGGTAGAACAAATCCTCTCGAAACTTGCCCTCACGCACGGCCCTTGCCAGATCGCGGTTCGTCGCAGCCAGCACCCGCACATCGCTCCGTTTCGTGTACGAGCTGCCGACCGGCTCGAACTCGCCCTCCTGAAGGACGCGCAGCAGCTTTCCCTGGAGATCGAACGGCAGCTCACCGATCTCGTCGAGAAAGATCGTTCCCTTGTCCGCCAGCGTAAACCGCCCTTCGCGTCGCTTGGTCGCCCCGGTGAACGCCCCCGGCTCATGCCCGAAGAATTCGCTCTCGATCAGCGACGACGGGATCGCCGCGCAGTTCACCGTAACCAGCGGTCGCTCGCGCCGCCGACTGGCCTCGTGAATCGCGCGCGCGATCAGTTCTTTTCCGGTCCCCGTCTCCCCCATGATCAGCACGGTCGCATCCGTTTCAGCCACCTGCGCCACATCCCGGAGCACATGCCGTAGCGAGGCGCTCTCCCCGATGATCGCGTCGTACTGTTGCAGCGCCTTCAATTCCTCGCGCAACAACTCGGCCTCGACCGTGAGCGATCGGATCTTCCGCTCGGCTTCGAGGCGCTCGTTCACATCCCGCAGAATCAGCGTGTAGAAGGTCCGGCGCCGCAACTCGAACTGCGACAAGGTCGCTTCGGCCTGGAACTCCGCCCCGGCCGCACGCCTGGCCGTCAACCCACCCGCGATCCAGAGCGATCGCCGGCCTTCCGGCATGGCACGCAGCTCGTCAATGAGCTTGGTGAGGGTCCTCGCACTCTCGACTGCCAGCAAGGCGGACACGTGCCGGCCGATCATATCCAGCCCCGTTTTCGAAAAGATGTCCTCGGCCGCCGGGTTCAACCGCGTCACCGTCAGGGCGTCGTCCAATTCGATGATCGCATCCAGCGCACTCCTCACCAGACTGGATAATTTCTCCTCCCGTTCTCGGACCTGCGCCTCCGAACGGAGACGCCGGAGTTCCGCCGCGGCGCGCGCCGAGAAGATGCGAAAAATGGCGTGAATGCGCGGTTCTTCCGGAAGAGGGCGCCGGTCAATGACCGCCAAATGCCCGAGGATCGTCCCGTCCGTGTCCTCCAGCGGCACGCCCATGTAGCTCACCGCGCCGATCGCAAGCACGTCCGGTTCGTTGGGATAGAGCTCCAACAGCCGATCGGGGAGATGCACCAATTGCTTGGTATCGATCACGCGCTCGCAGGGCGACCCCGCGATGTCCACTTCATAATTCTGCACCCATTGCCCGTCCATCCAGAAGGCCAGGGCGCGCAGGCGGCGTGTCTCCGCAAAGTATTCCGTCACCCAGGCACCGTGAGTATTCAGCGCCAGAGCCAGGTTCTGAACCAACGCCTGGAAAAACCGCTCGCCGGTTTCGGTCGCGGTGCCTTCAAGAATCGCTCGTAAGGCTAGGTCTGCCTGGAGACCATGAAGCGGAGTATCCGCAGAAGGGCTGGACATATCCACGATGCGCGTGAGCGGCTCGAATCGAGGGGAGTAGTATGGACAGATACATCACCTGATGCAAGAGCGTAGCCGAAGCATCTGCTCGCCGGAGAGCTGTGGGTCGTCCATTCACATACGACAACCCCTGCCACGGACGGCCAGGTCCAGCGGTCCAAGACCGCCAATCCTAATGACCTCCTCATCGGACCAGCGCGCCCCTGCCTGAGTGAGTCGCACCAGAGATCCACGCTCCGCAGACCCCGACCGGCTTCCAAAGCCGCATCTGCTTGACTCTCCTTCACGATGGTGTAGAAGGAAAGGAGCGTTCCAGAGATCGCGTCCTGCCCCCCTTCCGGCAATAGGAACGAGATGGCCGCTTCGTCCTCACCAGCTAATGTTCCTCAATACAATCCGCAGACCTTGCTCAATTCACATCCGGCCATCGTCTCGGTCATCGACCCCGAAACGCATGGCGTGCAGTTTCAGAATGAGGCCGGACTCAAGAAGTTCGGAGACCTCTCCAGCCACCCCTGTTACGAGAAGTTTCCAGGCCATGCCTCGCCCTGTACCTTTTGTCGCATGCCAGAGGCGCTGACCACCGAAGGTCTCGTTTCAAGCGAAGTGGCGCTCTCCAACAATCAATACCTTCTGATCCACTGGTCCAAGGCCCTCACGACTGACGGACGGGTCCATATCATTGAAACCATCACCGACATTTCCGAGCACAAACGGATCGAGTACAGCCTGCGCCAGGCCCAGAAAATGGAGGCGATCGGACGGCTCGCCGGCGGGATTGCCCATGACTTCAACAACCTGCTGATGGTCGTGATCGGCCATGCGCAGCGGCTGATCCAGCAGCTCGCCGCACATCCCAGCCGCCACGAGCTCGAGTTCATCAGCCAAGCGGGCACACGCGCCGCAGCGCTGACGAAGAAGCTGCTCACGTTCAGCCGCCATCAGGTCCTGGAACAGCGTGAACTCCACCCTAACGGCCTGCTGCGGGAGATGGAAGACATTCTTCGTCGGTTGATCGGCGAGCAGATTCAGATTGTGATCGTGCCGGACCCCAAGGCCGGGCACTTCCTCGGAGATCCGGTCCAGGTGGAACAGGTGATTCTGAATCTGGCCTTAAACGCGCGTGACGCGATGCCGGAGGGAGGTGTGCTGACGATCGAGACCGGCAACATGGATTTGAGCCAGGAGTTCGTCCGTTGTCACCCCGGCTCAAAGTCCGGACCGCACATCAAGTTCGTAGTCGAGGACACAGGATGCGGCATCGACGCCGACACCCTCACCCATATCTTTGAACCCTTCTTCAGCACCAAAGAATTCGGCAAGGGCACCGGGCTGGGCTTGGCGACGGTTTACGGCATCGTGAAACAGAGCGGCGGCTACATCGACGTCGTGAGCCAGCCCGGCCGGGGCGCCCGTTTCACCGTGTTGCTCCCGCGTATCGTTAAAGCCGGACAGGAAGAGGAGCCGACACGGGACGGGGCGGCCAAGCCCATCCACCGTGGAACGGTCCTCCTCGTCGAGGACGATGAAGGCATTCGCCACCTGATGGGGGCGGTCTTGCGCGATGACGGATATGAGGTGCTCGAAGCAGGCGACGGCAATGACGCCCTCAAGCTGCTGCAACTCCGCAGGGGTGACTGTGATCTCCTCATCACCGATGTCGTGATGCCCCGCATGAAGGGCGCCGTCCTGGTCGAGGGAGTCCGCGCGATGCTTCCATCCATCAAGGTGATGTATATCTCAGGCTATGCCGGCGATACCCTGTCGGCGAATGGGGTCAGTGATCAAGCCGCCTTCCTGCAGAAGCCGTTTCTCCCCTCTGCCCTTACGGCAAAGGTCGGCGAACTGCTAGCTTCCTCCCCAAAGCGATAGACCGGTAATCCGACCTCACCGATCTCGACACCCTCGCTGGCCCACGTTCCACTCTCAGGCCAGAGATATCCCCATTAAAGTCAGATCATGGGAATAATTTGGTTAGATCGGGCCGTCTCGACGGAACCGGCAGCGGACCGGAGGTCCAGAACGGATCGCCGGAAATGTTCGTAGCAATCCGATATGACTGCCTGGTCGTCGCAGAGAGGCAGGATGCCGTTGGTACGGCCGGCCGGCAATACCCACTTCGCCGCATAGGTCGCGATTTGATCCGGAGTCAGCCCGCGCCGGCCGAACCATGTGACGGCCGCTTCGGAAAGCTTGACCGTCATGGTGGAGCAGGACGTTCCGTAGCCGATCACGAATGCATGGCGGAAGCCGAACAACACCAGCTCGCCGTTCGTCGCGACGACCCCATATTGTCCGCAATGGAGGCAAGCAACCGGTTGAAACGCTGATCGTTCATCGCGGAAAGCCGAATCCCATCGCATGGGCCGGAGGCAGGTACGGCCCGGACAGATCGGCGGTCGGTCTGCTGTACAATCCGCTCGACTCAGGGCCCCATCCTGTGGACGATCTGGAGCAACCTGGTTACCTGATTTGATCATTGATCGGCACTCGGACGTCGAGTCGTCCGTCGCACTTCTCCAGTCCTTCCGGGGCAACTCGGCGACACCCCAACGAGGGCTCACCCCACATGATTCATGAGCTCCTGACGTTTCACCGGTTGCATTTGAAGAGCACCGAGTCACTTGACGATGGACGGAGAAATGCTCGTGAATCACGCCAGTTAGAACTCCGTCTCCCTTTCCTCCACCGGTCGTTCCTCCTCTGTCACATCCGTGGTCCACGGCAAACGCTTCTGCAATCGGCGAACCGAGACAGATTGCAGAACATTCTGTGATGGGACACTGATTCCCGGCACGTGATCGTATCGAGATGGATACAGACCTGTATCCTTTTGGTCGGACGCCGTCCGGTCGAGCCCTATGGAGGATCCGATCAACCGGACCAACAGATGGCGGTCACAATTTGAATGAGATTCGTGATTGACATGCGAGCCCAGATCCGTCAAACAGTAGACAGGACAGCCTCTGGGATATGAGTACCGACAGCTCATCCTCAATGATCGCTCATCCGGATGTGGAACATGGCCGAGGAGCAACAGAATCCGAACTCGCCGGGGCTTGACGGACCCGTCGCAGAATCCTCCTCTCAGCAGGGAGCCCTGCTGCATCTATTGGAAGAGCTTCGGATCGAACTCGACCGCATCTTGGCGAGCCTCCCGACATCGACCGATGCCGAACTTGGTGCTTCCGCGGACTCGACGAGATACGAGGAAGAGCGGTCCCATAGTGAGCGGACAAACCGCCCGCATCCCTGATCTACCAGGTCAACACGTGCAACCAGCAATCCCTGTCACCGATTGGCGGTCCGGCCTCTGGTGGGGTTTGGGGTTTCTGCTCGTGGCCGGGTGCTGGACGACCGTGTTAGCCGAGCAACAAGGTGGGACTCAGGCAGACCAGGGCAACCGGATCTTTCAGCGATACTGCGCCGGCTGCCACGGCCGAGAAGGCACCGGCGAGGGGTACCGGCTGCTTGGCGCCGATCCCGCCAATCTGACCTCGCGACGGATCCAAGAGAAGTCGGACGCAGACCTCTTGGATTCCATCCACGAAGGTCTGCCCGCAATGCCGGCATGGAAGGATCGGCTCTCGAATGAAGATCGCCAGCGGGTCTTGGCCTACATCCGAAGTCTGGTGCGATGAGCGGACCACCGGCGAAGGCTCACCGACGAAAGCGCGCCCACGACGGTGCGGCACGAGAATGATTCGGTTCGAGCGCTGGATCGAGTTGTGCCTGCTGATTGCGCTTGGGCTACTCTGGCCGGCCCCTCCCTCGGAAGCAGAACAGTTCCTCACCATCCTTCATACCAGCGAGCACCACGGACAGGTGCTGCCCATCGAGCGGATGGGCCAGAAACGGGAAGGCGGCATGGCCGCCCGAGCCAGAGTGATCGCCGACATTCGGGAAACCACTCCGGCGGTTCTCCTGGTGGATTCGGGTGACCTGCTGATCGGCACACCGATGTCGTCCGTCTTCAGAGGCGAGCCGGACATTAAGGCCATGAACCTGATGGCATATCACGCGATGGCGGCGGGGAACCACGAGTTCGATTTCGGACTCGATCACCTCCACGCACTGCAAGCGCTCGCGCGCTTTCCGCTCCTCTGCACGAATCTGGTCGGCAAAGGCGTGGAGTTGCCCTGTCGAACCGCGGTGGTCGTTCCGGTCGGAGACCTTTCCATCGGTGTGATCAGCCTGCTCGGGCGTCAGAACTTTCCCGACACCTTCAACCGCGAGGTTGTCCGATTACTGGACCTTCGCGATCCCATCGAAACCGCCCGGGCCTCAGCCAGGACGCTCAAACAGGAAGGAGCCCACCTGGTCCTCGCCGTCACTCATCAAGACGACGAGGAGGATTTGGCCCTGCTGTCTCAGGTTCCGGAGATCGACGCAGTGATCGGCGGCCATACACCGGGTTTCGATGGGCTCCGCACGGCCGCCTCGATCAACCCAGTGGCCGAAGCGACTCGTCCCGGTCCCGTCTTCGTCAAGACCCATCGCCAGGGCCGCACGATCGGACGGCTTGATCTTACCCTTGAACGAGTACCCGGTGAGCAGACAAAAGTCATCGTGGTAAAGGCTCGGGCCAGGAATCTGCCCATCGGCGACGATATCCAACCGGACCGGTCCGTGGACCAACTGATTCAGGAGTATGTGCGCAAGATGGATGAACTCGGTGCGACCGTGGTCGGGCGCTCGTTGGTGAATCTGGATGCCGAGACCGCGACAGTGCGGGCCAAGGAGAGTAATCTGGGAAACTTACTGGCCGATCTGGCGAGAGCCGAGTTTGGAACTGACCTAGCCCTGGTGAACAGCGGACAAATCCGGGACAGTATACCGGCCGGTCCAGTCGACCTGACGCGGGTGCTACGGGTGCTGCCTTTCAGCTCCACGCTCGTGACGCTCTCGATCTCGGGGCAGGAGCTGCGGTCGGCGCTGGAGAACAGCGTCAGCCGGTTGCCCGCCACCAATGGCCGCTTTCTCCAAGTGTCCGGCTTCACCGTGACCTATGATCTACAGGCACCGGTCGGCACCCGCGTGAAGGCTGTGATGGTGGGGGACAAACCGTTGGACGAATTCCGTCAATACAGGGTCACCACCGATGCCTTCATGGCCGACGGCGGTGACGGTTACACGATGCTGCAACAGGCCCACGACCGAATAGAACGGCAGGTCCCTTTGCGCGACCTCTTGCTGAAAGCCCTCAAGGAACGGCCTCTGAAGGCCTCGCTCGACGGCCGGATTCGCTATGCAGGTGCGACAGATGCCGGCGTGCGGTCAGATTACCAGCCTCCACCGACCCCACCTTCTCCCTGAATGACACCGAACTCCGTCACCGCTTTTCCCCCTCACCTGCTCACCGTTCATGGCAGCGATCACCAGGCTGCTCCATCCACCTGGGCGGATAGGGATGCGTCCTACAGCCGCGGCCCTTCCCCTTGTATCACGCAAATGGTTGTTTCGCTCACGTGCCCGTCGATCCGCCGCCCCCCCCACTGGCACACCGCAGGTCATGAACCTCGTGAAGCCCGTGCAGGCGATGGGCCAAACCAAGACTCAAGACCATTCGTCGCCCATGACAACGTGGTGGGCAGCGTGAGAACCTAGAATCAGAGATGGAATGCGCGAGAAGGCGATCCAACCCTCAAGAATACTGAGGTGAGCCCTCCAAACATACAATTGGACAGGTAACAAGAATGGCCCTATATACCAACGCAAGATGCTCGACCTGACCACACAGACAATCCGATGAGCCGCTCGGAGAGTTTCGGGCCCATTCGGTCGCCACGATCAGAAAGCGGACTGGTCATGCTTCCGAAGAGGCACACTGACCGCGTCCGTTTATTCGGTACGGCTCTGGTCACGTCGAGCATCATGTCGTCCATCGTTCTCACGGTGAAGACGAGACGGATCGAGGACAACATCGCCATCTGACGCAAGACCTGGGCGCGGGCGTGTGTCATCATCCCTACACTCACCGTAATCACCCCGCTGGGTCGCATGCTCATGTCCGTGGCCGTCCAAGGCAGGGACGGACAGGCAAGGCACCGGGCGCCACTGCTCCGTGCCGCGCCGATGGTTGCGACCGAGCCCGCTCCACAGCCGCATCTGGAGCACTGATAGGGAGGCATTGTGATGAGCCTTGTACAGGGTGCCATTGGCGGCGCGGTGTTCGTAGGAATGGGGGCCGCCTTGATCATGGATCTCTGGAACCTCTTGTTGAAACGTGTTTTTAACATTCCTTCGCTGAACTATTGTTTCGTCGGGCGTTGGTTGAGCCATATGCTTCTCGGCACCTTCACGCATGCTCGAATTGCAGCAGCTCCGAAGCGACCGGCGGAATGTGTAATCGGCTGGGCCGCACACTTTCTTATCGGCGTAGCCTTCGCGTTCGTACTGATCATTCCAACATCGGGTGGTTGGTTGGAACATCCGTCCCTCTTCCCAGCCTTGATCGTCGGTGTCGGGACCGTGCTCATCCCATTCTTCATTGTGCAACCGGCCTTGGGCTTTGGCATCGCTTCGGCCGACACACCACATCCAACCCAAGCCAGATTGAAAAGCTTGATGACCCATACAGCGTTCGGTTTCGGGCTTTACCTCTCTGCGATCCTCCGGAGTTATTTGATGCACGTCTATACCTAGCGATCAGCAGCAGACAGCACATTGAGACAATGCCGATGGAGATCTATCAGTTGAGAACGTTCGTCGCCGTCGCCCGAGAAGGCAGCATCATTCGTACCTCGGAGATCCTTTCTCTCAGCCAGCCGGCTGTGAGCGCGCATATCAAGGCCATGGAAGATAAACTCGCGCTGGTGTAGTTCGCACGCACGTCCCGGGGCATGAACCTGACCGTTCAGGGGAAGATGGTGTTGGCCAAAGTGGAGCAGATAGTGGCCATGCACCGAGAGCTCCTTGCGGAGGCAGGGTGGATCAAGAGTCAAGTGAAATGACGGCTATTACTCCGACGACGGACATGCCGATGTGGAACTGGAGACCATAGAGGGGGATCGGTTCGGCATCCCCCTGGCCGCCCCGCGTGAGTGGATCGAGAATCCGATGTGCCCGGCTGGCACAAGCTGGCGCGCCTGCCATGGATCTGCGCGACGTCGAGCACATGCTGCGGGCGCGCGACGGAAGGTGTGTTCGAGCGGAACGGCTTCCGTCCGAAAAAGCTCGTCAGCGTCGATCAGGAAAATGTGACGCGAACGCTCATTGCCGAGGGAGTCGGCATCGACCTATTGCATGCGGATACAGCCTGGGAGGCGGAGAGGATGGGCGAGGTGGAGTTGATCGGCGGCCCACAACAAGCGGAGCGGTTGATATTCTCCTACCAATGCCGGCGCGCACACGACCAACTGATCGAAGCCGTGTCGGCCGCAGTGCGAGAAATTCTTGTAGAGCGACCAGACGACGAGCTAGCCTCGACTCGCTACGAGATTGGAGACGGCGAGCAGACGACCTGCCCGAACCGATTACTCACCGGTCGTCTCGGACAGGGTCGAGCCCGAAGCACCGGCACAGTCGCGAGTTGTGGGGAACGGCGCCCATCTGTCCCGGCCCAGCGGCGATCTCATCCCCTGACGATTCAATCGTGTCGATCGAGACGGCCGTCTTGTCTTCCACGAAGTTTGTTGTCGCGGGTCGATCGGATGACTTGGCGATCGTAAGCACGGCTTCAGAACCGAAACGGTGCAGTCGTTCTGGCCGCATCCCATTGGATAAGGCCGGTCATCACGCCGCCTTGGAGGGACACCACCGCAGGCCGAGCTGTAACAGCTCCTGCAGCAGATCCTCGTAGGTCCAGTCGGCCTTCAAAGCGGATTCTGCAAAATCCTCATCGCGAGAGATCTGTGGGTTAGGATTGGCCTCGAGCACGTAGACCCTGCCAGATGAATCCATCCTCAGATCGATCCGGGCATAGCCGCTTAGCCCCAAGGCCCGATAGACACGGCGCGCGAGGTGGCGAATCTTCTCTTCCATCCCCTCGGGAAGATTCCGAGCTTCGCCGGATCTGATCCCGTACTTGTTCTGGTATGTCCGGCTCCACTTCACCCGCTGGGTAGCGATCCGCCAAGCCTCCTCCGGCATCCGATCCATCACCAACTCCCACACGGGCAGCACACGGAGATGGCCGTTGCCCATGACCCCGACGTACAGTTCACGCCCTTCGATGTACCGCTCCACCAGAGCGCCGGTGCGGACGCTTTCGTGAATGAAGGCCACACGCTCCTGCAACTTTTCCTCGTCGTTCACAATGGAGGCTTGCGAGATCCCCAGCGAGGCTTCCTCGGTCACCGACTTCACGATCAACGGAAAGTCCAGATGCTCGGGGCGTCTGACCGATCGACCCATGGCAAACAGGGCGAAGTCCGGAAAAAGAATGCGATGGAACGACAGCAGCTTCTTGGACAGACTCTTGTCCCGCGCCAGCATCAGGCCGCGAGGGTTGCAGCCCGTATACGGCACGCGCAGCAATTCCAGATAAGAGACGACATTCTGATCATACACGGCGACGCCGTCGAACTCTTCGAGCAGATTGAATGCGATGTGCGGATGCCACTCCTCCACGGCTGTCCGGATCACACCGAGGTCGCTCTTGACCCCAAGCGGACGAACCTCATGGCCCATCCCGCGCAGCGTGGACACGACGTCGTATTCGGTCTTCCACTCGGCCGCAGCCGCATCCCGCCCGTCCAATTCATCCGGCGGAACCAGATCTTCATGCATCAGCACAAGCACGCGTAGCTTCTTCATGCCGTCACCGGACGCCACCCACAGTGCAGGTCATTCATCGACTGTCGCCTCAACAGCATCGTGGCCCCCAGATTGACCAGGTCCAGGGTCGTCGCCACTCGAGGATTCAGCGCACGGCAACGTTCGCTCATGTCCTCGAGGACTTGGTCGATCGTGTACAGATCCATTCGTCCGAGGGTCCGAAATGGGGACGGAAATGGATTTGCTTCGCGGCCAGGCCGTCATCGAGACGCTGGATCTGTGTACACCGCAAGCCTCCGTTGATGGAGTGCCCCCGATCGCATAGCCGCAGATACAAGAGATGTTGTTCAGGCCAATTGGTCCAGGATGACTGCCACCTGGCGGACAGTCGCGAGATCATGCTCTACGCGATCTCCGAGACCCTATGCGCTCACACGCACGCACAGTGACACCCGATGCAAATGGCAAGGCCAGGCGCCCTCGCGAGGATCATAGCATCGGCCCGACGGCCGGAGGGACCAAATGGTGAATTTGGACGGAGGCCTCTGCGCCGGATAGCCATGGGCAAAGTCGCCGCCGGCTTGTTCAAGAGGCTGAAGGCTCGAACGGGGGGATGATCGAGCGGTTACAGCACGTCGGCTTCGGAGGAATCGCTCTGGAGCTGCGGCTCGGAGAACCGAAAACGGAACGAGAACTGATGCGGCAAGGCTTCGAATCTGGCGTCCGCTTCAAACCCATCGGCGGAGCGGCTCTTCCCGTCGGGATACCACTTGAATCGAAATCGGCCAGACCCTCCGTCGTTCGATGAATCCGCGCGATACTGCCCATCCAGATCGAAGTGTTCCTGCAGGTAGCCGTCTACCTTCGACAGGAGACCTTTGACAGCCGCCATCCCTGATTCAAGATCAAATTGTTGCAGCATATCAGCGGTCATGCGGGGATCCTGAAGACGAGAGCGATCCTCGGCACCGACGTGAGCCGCGGGAACCAGGAGCAGCAAAGCCATCCAGAGCAGACGTACCATCGAGGTCACTCTAACGCTCTTTAAGACCTCGGTCAAGGGACCGGGGCGCGCTCAACAGCCGATCAGGTAACCCACCAGTTCCCGCTCGTGGACATTCATCGGTCGTTGGAAAATTCCGGCAATCCACTCCCTGGTCAGACACATGCTGGCGCTCCTCGCTCAATTCAAGCCTGAACAGGCGTGCAAAAGCGGTCCGTTGGATGTGGCATTCCAACCTCGGGCCAAACTGGCGGTGACATCCATTTCAATATCATGGCTGCGCTGCTCAGCAGTTTCCACATGAACGCCGGCTTCCTCCAGGCTTCCAGGGACTCGTGAGGTAAGCGTTGAGGGCTGCGGTTGGAACACGAGGCACTCCTACGGCGCCACGTCCAGGCGGATGCTATCCGCTTACATCAACGGCTCAATACAGTCCCACGAAACATGCCCAGGTCCTGAGGGTTGAGGCGTCTTCGGATCGCCTCCATGCTCCTGATCGTGAGAGGATGCACGTGATGAAACTTGACTATGTTCTTGGGGTCGATGACGAACGTGTGACATCGGCTAGACGCCGCATCCCTCCTGACACCGTAAAGACGGGACAGGCGTCTCATCGGATCGATCAACAGTGGAACGGAGATCGGCGCGGACGGCGTTGCGCAGGATTCCTCTCGAGTCAGGTCGTCCGGTGCGACCACAAGAAGCGCGGTTTCTGCCCGCGCGAATAGATGGCCCTGTCGATCTAACAACATCCGCTCACTCAAACCCATCGGAGAGGGAAAGCATAGGACAACCCACCGGCCATGATAGTGCGTGGAGTGTAGAAAGACCGGTTCGCCGTTGATGACCGCCGTAAGACGAAAATGTGGTGCTGGTTGACCGACGCGCAAGGGAACCCGCAGGCCTTGACGCTGTGCTCCGGACCCGGACCAGCGCGAGACTGGTGCGGATACTGACTGAAGGCTCGCGACGGCCGGCAGTGTTCGGCCGCAATTGATACATTTCAATGTTGGCAGACGGGGATACTCCTCGCCACTATAGTCAGGTATCAGGAGACCTCCACATCGGAAGCAATGCGTTGACGCAGTCATATCACTTTACTCCTTTCTTCCGTAGTCTATTTCGTCAGAGGCCAATGAAGAAGAAAGCCCGAATGTATGCAATACGCTCGGGATCCGGTCAGGGATGACTCCGGCCTCTCTGCTACGATCTTCAGACCGGCGCGGCTCCTCATATATTGATAATGAGAACTCCTATCAGTTAACAATTATAACGATCCAAATGGAAAAAGTACAGACATTTTCCGATGGAGCTAACTACGGATACCCGACACGCGGGTCAGTACCATAGCGGTGATGTACATGAGACTGATGCCGAAGAAGATGCCGGAGGCGACCTGGAGACGTCGCGTCGCCGTGTAGGCGATTGCGGTGAGCGAAAGAATCACGTAGAGCAGCGATCCAGCGGCGATGCTATAGAAGGCGATGGAGAAATAAGAGGATAGATCCTGTCCGCTCAGCAGTGTTCCGATACAAGTGGGACCACCGGCCAAAAGGCCGAGCCACAACACATCGATCCAGTGTATCGGCGTCTTCCCCGCAGCCCCAACGATCCCGAACCCTTCCGTGCCGTTGTGGAGCGCGAAGCCGGTCACGAGCAGCGCGCTCAGGACCCACTCCCCAGCACCATAGCTCTCGCCGATCGCCAGGCCCTCTCCCAAATTGTGAAACCCCATGCCGAGGGCGATCATATAAGGAAGCGAGCACCATCGCCCGGCAGACCCGGTTCCAAGAATCTGCTTGGATTCCAACGCGACCAGCCCGATCAAGCCAACGCCGAGACTACCCAGAAACACCGCCCACGACAGCCCATCTCGCGCGCCGGTCAGTTCCACCGCTTCATGCATAAGGTCGAAGAAGAGATACGCCAGAACACCCGTCGCCACACCCATCAAGGCTCCCTCCCAGGTCCTCGGCAAGATCCTGCCGAGAACCAGGGCGGCGGCGATCCCGAGATACACCGGGATGACGCCGGCGACAAGACTCAGGCCTAGAAGGTCAACCACGTCGTTTGTCGCACCCAGTTTCTCACCTCCGTATCCCTGAGAGACGTCCTAACATAGTCAAGGCAAGGCAGACACCGCACAAAATCGACGTGGATACCGAACGACAACCACAAGGAGAAAGCTCAGTGCGGTCCATCAGAGGGCATCCCAGACGCCGTCGCCCAAAAGAGCCGGGCAGAGACCGACGGAGCTTGCCGCATGCCGAAGCGATCGGCATGCCTCAGATTTCCAGCGCCGTGAGGCATGTGCTCATCGCTCTACCTTCGCTTGAAAGAGTCTTCTATTACGAGAGCCAGAGCATTTGCACGACGAGGCCTGCGATGCCTAGAAGTCATTTCCAAACCTTCCGTTCATCCGGTTCGATGCACTCACCGCAGGCTTCGACCGGCTCAGGGCGAACGGATCTGTTCATGGAAACAGAATATTCCTCCGTTCGTGCTGAGCTTGTCAAAGCGCGGACATGGGGTCTTGAAATGAGTTGTAGCCTGTCGATTCATACCTGCGGGATCATGATCGGTAACGAGCCAGACATCATTTCTTCCAACTACGCCGCTTCTCCTACGAGGAGCCACCAGAAGTCGACGAGCCATAGGCCCAAGACGATCCATACCTTGGCCACCGGGTCACGGAACCCGCACCGAGAGTTTCCCTCCGCCTTTGTACGACCACCAGACGGAACGAACGCCATTTGACGAGTTCGGGCCCGGTGAAGAGGGACGTTCTACTCTTCTTCAGGCCAATTACAACCTATGTGGCCAGCCGACTGGATTGAGAGTCGAGCTTGTCTGTCGAGAGCCATCACCTCCGGACTACGTTCATACCTCAAGAGGAGGTGTCCCGTTTTTGACCCTGGCTCAGAATAAAGACGGTTGATAGAGTTACGCAGCTCAGTACAGGTTTCTTCGGTAATCACGTTGCAGGCCCATTTCCATCAGGCCGGGGACCGACAGAGCCTTACGAGCCAAGGCGGCCCGTAGGCCCTGCGCTTTGCTGAGCTTGACATGCGCGGCGAACATCGCTGCTGGATCAAGGAACTCTCTTGGCAGTACGGCCGGCCAGAGCCGTGGTTGAGCCAGCGCGTGGCTCTCAAAGATGACCGGAGTCGGCTGCTCGATACAGGTCACAAGCGGCGGTGTTTTCCCGGAAACAGCAAACTTCGCTCGCACGGCCGCGTCGGTGGTGAGCCACGCCATGCCGGACACCATGGTGACACGGGTACAACCAGGAATCAACATGGCCGCTGCAATACGCGGCTGAACGAGGATGTTGCGGAAGCTGTCGGTGCGGCGGTTACCCGGGCGATCGGCAAACCAGACGCGGCCGTGTTGCAGGTGGATCAGTGCGCCCTGCGGATCACCCTTCGGGCTGACGTCGGTGCGTCCCTGTCTATCAACGGTTGCAAGCACCATGAAGCGACTTGCGGTCAGAAAGTCCAAGAGATTGTCAGGAACGTCGGACTGTGGGGATGTGGCCCAGAAATTCGAGCGCAGCAACGCTTTCGCGCAGTGCATGTAACATTCTTCCACAGCGATCTCGATCTCCCCACCGCTAACAGCGGCGATGCGGCCGTTCACCCGCAACGTTTCACCAATCTTCGGCACCAGGAACAATGCTCCGACACCACGGCCTATGCGGGCAAGATTCGGTTCATCCAGTGCGGTCGCAGCCAATCTCAGCCTCAAAGCATCGACCGGCCGTGCAAAACCAGGAGGGCCGCCTGCAAGCGTAAGGCCTATATCCTCGCCATCACCGAAGGCGGTGAATCCTAGAGGCGACGCGGCGATCCATCGCAACGCGCCTTCATCAAGATGATCGATGACTTTCAAATCCCTCGGTCCTGTAACCTTTCCGACGCATGCCTCCAGTGCCGTAACGGTTTCGATTGCATCGTGCATTTCAGCCTCCGAACTGCAAGCACAGGCGAGATCCTTACGCTCGCTCCTCGAAATCGCTCTCAGCAGACGATCTCAACCGGCTCTTGCTCATTCGGAGAAACTGACGCGCCGCGTCACCTCAATACGAACAAGTCTCAGCCGTCGACTGGAAGACCAGCCAGCCATTCCCGGACGCACTGTGGACTACAGGACGGTCAGGAGCGCCAGGACGATGTGAACCCTCCACACCTGCAGGCGACGCGCCTGTGTGATTGCGACTATCTCTGCGCCAAAGAACTCTACGTCAGGTCACCGAGCGGATGGGTCTCAGCCAGCAGTTGGTCCATCGGCATACGCCGTTTCTTCCACCACAGATACAGGCCGCTGCCCAGAACGATAGTGGTGATCACATCCAAGCCAGCCCAGAGTATCTTCAACGGCATCCCGCCATAGTCCCCAAAATGGAGAGGCTGGGAGACCAACAGCGCTGTGAGATACCAGGGAAGCGCTCTTGTGTCGCTCACCTGTCCAGTTTCCGCATCGACCAGGACAGGTTTGAGTAGGCGCGAGGTCAGCGGGTCTTCTCCCCTCATGAACACCATATAATGGTAGGGGCTCGCGAAGGGGGTCCCGGGAAATGCCACGAACCGGACGACCATCCCCGGCACCGCCGATTCCGCAACTTTCACCGCATCATCCACCGGCTTGAGCACGGCCGGAGCCGGTTTGTCATTCCACTGGGCGAGCATGCCCCCAATTTCCGTCATCTGCCAGTAGGCCAACAGCGGGCGATCCAATGTATTGATGACGCCGGTAATTCCGACCACCAGGACCCAAACCACAGTGACGATCCCTAGCAGATTGTGAAGATCGAGCCACAGAAGACGCGAACGTTTTTCCCTCCGCACCGCGCCGAACGGCAATTTGCGCATGAACGGTCCGTACACTACCACGCCGGACAGGACGGAACCGACGAAGAGCAGTCCCATCAGACCGAGAAAGAGCGTTCCGGGCAATCCGGCCAGCATGTCGACGTGCAAGCGGAAGAGGAAATTGACGATACCCTCATCCTGCGGTACCGCATGAAGGAATCCGGCCGTTCTGGAGTCATACATGAACATCGCGCTGTTCTCCTGAGCGGTGGGCGTATCTCCCAAAGTTACAAACCAGGCGGGGCTATGATCGTCGCGGATGAGAAACTTGACGGAATCGTCTGGCCGGCGGATTCGCGCGTCCTTGATCAGGGCATCAAGGGTGACCGGCTCGGTCCTGACGGCATGCTCGGGTGGCTCGACCGCTTCGCCCAGCCAGAGACGAAGTTCGTCACTGAATATCAACGGCAGGCCTGTCACGCAAAGCAGCAGGAGGAACACCGTGCAGACCAGGCTGGCCCACTTATGGACCCAGTACCATCGCTTGAACGAATTGATCGTCATGCGGGAGCCGGGCGACTAGAAGAATTCCAGCTTGATCGAACCAAGGAATGTCAGCGGTGCACCAACGAACCCAGCAGAAGCGCGGCTTTGGCCACCACTGTAGAAGTATTCCTGATTCAGTAAATTCTGCACGTTTAACTGCGCAATGAGATTCGTGTGTGGAAAGACTTCTTGCTTGCGATAGTGGACCGCCGCATCTACCCGCACATAGCCGGGAAGTTCAAATGAATTCGCCAAGTCTCCCGCTCGTTCGTCAACGGCGAAGACCCCTCCACCAACGCCAAATCCTTTCAATGGCCAGACTTGAAAATCATAGGTCGTCCACAGGCTACCGGTGTTCCGAGCAATCAGCGGCGTTCGGTTGCCGATGATTTGTCTGCTATCCTCTGTCACTCGGGCATCTGTGTAAGCGTATGTCGCGATAATCTTCCACCCTTCCGCCAATTGCGCGGTTAAATCGAACTCAATCCCCTGACTCCGTTGGGCGCCGGTCTGAACGAAGAAGAGGGGATTGGCAGGGTCGGGAGCGAGGACATTCGTCTTGTCGATGCGGTAAATGGCCAATGTCGACGTCAATCGTCCTGGGACGATGACGCTCTTGACTCCGGCTTCATATTGAGTCCCCCGGGTCGGGTCGAATTGGTTTCTTGCCGCTGTGAACGGGCCGAAGTTTGGGAGAAAGGACTGCGTAAAGTTCGCATATACCGAAACCGGCGGCAGCGGCTGGTAGGTCAGGCCGACCCGGGGGCTGAATGCATAATTTTCCGCCTTCGTGTCTACGCCGTTGACTCCGCTGTGTTGATAGAAATAATCCCCTCGTGCGCCGAGCAACAAATGAAAATTGTATGGGAGGGATATCTGATCCTGAACATAGCCGCCCAGCACATTTGCAAAACTATTGCTGAACGGAATTTTCTGCAGTGCCGGCTCAGGGGTTTGACCGTAGACGGGGTTGAAGATGCTGATCGTGTCGAACGGCACCGCGGCTTGGTTGTACGAGGCGTACTGTCTGCCTAGCTCTACGCCGGTGAGAACTTCGTGCTCGATCGGACCCGTCGACACTTTACCGATCACGTCGTTCCGCCAGTAGTAGCTGGAAATTGGTGCTAACTGATCGAAGAAGAATCGCGCCAACGACTGATTGGCCAGTACCGCAAGAGGTACAGTGCGAGCGGCTGTCGCGGTGGAGATATCGGCGCGGAATCGACTCTCGATGCGCCAGGCGTCACTGAATTGATGCAAAACGCTGAGGCCCGCGCGGCCCTCTTCGAATGCCATGGTATCGAACCGCTCGCCGAAGAAGCGGCTGTCCGGGACAGGAGCTATGCCGACTCCGATCGCCGGAAGTCCGGGGTCCGGCGTCCGGCGATCCCGGATATACTCGCCGTCTACGGTGATCGTCGTATGATTACTTGCTTTCCACGTAAAGACCGGCGCAACGAAATACCGAAACCCGTGCACGACATCCCGGAAGCTCTCCGTGTTCTCGTAGGCGCCGTTGATTCGAAACAGCAACTTCTTTCCTTGATCGAGCGGCCCCGTTACGTCGATCATGGTACGGTAGTAGTTATAGCTCCCGATGATCTGATCGATCGAGGCGTACCGGTCCGCCAGGGGCTGTTTGGTCAGGATATTGACGATGCCACCCGGTTCACTCCGGCCATAGAGGACCGAGGCCGGACCTTTCAGGACTTCCAGCCGCTGCATGTTGGCCACGTCTCTATACGTGAGCACCTGATTTTGGTCATCGTTTCGCAGATAATTCTTGAAGTATCCGCATGGGAATCCTCGGCAGTAGGCCACGTCGGCCGCGATTCCAGATTGCCCGACGTCACCCAAAGCCACACCGCTGACATTACGGAGAGCCTGCTCGACACGAACCGCCCGCTGGTCCTGCATCACGCTTTGGGTCACGACGGCGATGGATTGGGGGACTTGGATGATCGGCGTGTCGGTACGCGTGGCCGTATTTCCCTCCGGCGCCACATAGTTGCTATAGTCATCCCATTCTTTCACATCTTTCACGACAATCTCCGGCACTTTGACCGGCTTCGCAGCAGCCGCCGGCCCGTCCTCCCCTGCCCCGGCCGTGAGGGTAGAAGCCGCGACCAAAGGAACCAGCAGCGCTCCCTGATTGGGAGAGCGATCGATCGTCACCATTTGAGGGCCATCAAGCCGGTAGGTAAGACCCGTGCCTGACAGCAAGGCCCGCAATCCCTGTTCCGGATCTGTCCTTCCCGTGACTCCGGATGATTCCACCCCTGTCGTCAGATTGGAAGGAGCGCTGACCTCCCAGCCGCTCGCCACTGCAAAGGCGT
Source organism: Nitrospiraceae bacterium (assembly GCA_040981105.1). GTDB lineage: Bacteria > Nitrospirota > Nitrospiria > Nitrospirales > Nitrospiraceae > Nitrospira_G. The sequence goes on along the minus strand of JANRMO010000003.1, from coordinate 144,801 downwards.
TTAATGCGGAACCCAGTGGTTGAGGCGGAATATTGAAGTCCACCGTCGATCCCTGTTGCGACTCTAGGCTCCCCTGAGAGTAGCTTATCTCCACAGGCAAGAATCCCAGCAGGAGGAGAATCCCTATTCTGACCGCCTGCCACTGCTTGTGATTGCTCCATATCGCAAGCCACTTCTCTTGAGGCATCCTTACCCTCCTTATCCGTTCCCTGCCTGAATAGACGGATGGAGGTCCAGGGCTTCGCACCTCGAAGACGAGTAGATGGGAAAATAAGATTGCAGTGTCAGAACAACACGACGACCCGATTAGCTAGACCGACGGATCTCAGAGGGAAGGTTTTTGTAAGGTGGTAGAGAATCTTCGACGGCTCTTCCAATTTATACGTGCCGGTCACCCGCATCTCCCCGAAGTGTCTATTCCACACCAGGATGGTTCCGGGATAATAACGTTGGACCTCCTCGATCACGTGCGTGAGCGGGACGCCGTCGACGATGAGCAGCCCCTGTAGCCAGGCGGCCGCCGCCGTGACATCCACCGCTTGCGTTGTACCCAGGCCGCTCTGGTCCGTCTCGATCATAGTCCCCGCAACCAATCGCGCCGTCGAGCTGATTTTCTGGCCCGCGGTGACTTCGACGACCCCCTCGATGACCGTCACGCGATCGATTCCCCGCTGGGTCCGCACAGCGAACTCCGTGCCTATGGCCCGCGTGGTGGACTGCTCGCTCTCCACCATGAATGGCCGATCCGGCTCGTGATGCACCCTAAAAAACGCTTCGCCTTTCAGCAAGCGGACGCGCCGGACGCTTTGATCGAACGACGTGGCAATGGCGGTGTGCGTATTCATGGTCACGAACGAGTGATCGGGCAATCCAACGGTACGGCGTTCCCCGACCTCCGTCCGATATTCCGCTTGAAACCGTGCGATGAGGTCGAAATAGGTCACTGCCATCAAGAGCACGGCGAAACAGGCCGCGACCACGAGCACTCGGCGCGTCCATCGTCGAGACCCCGCGATTGACCGATCAGTAGCTGCCGATGCGTAACGGGCCACGCAGGCCGCCGCCGAGTCCAATGCCGGTTCGGCCCACACACGAGCCAGCTTGTCGTAGACCTGCGCGTGGTCCTGACTCTGCGCCCGCCAGCGTTCAAATTCTTGCCGATCTTCAGCGGTCGCGTCGCGATCGCTCAGTCGCGCGAGCCAAACCACTGCCTCTTGACGAAGGGCATCGTCATGCTCCGGCGTCGAATGCCTCTCACCCTGATTTCGCGCCCTGTCCATCTGGGTCCCTCTGTCCCAACTCTCAGGAGGGTCAGTATATATGGTGACGGTTTCACGGACCAGTGTTCTCACTCGGCGCGGCCGAAAATCTCGGCAGCCAGGTTGATACGGTCGATCGCTCGCCTGATATGCTTGTCGACGCCGCTGATGGATACGCCCATCTTCGTGGCAATGTCGCGGTAGGCATACCCTTGGATGCGGTAGAGAAGGAAGGCTTCCCGCGTGCGCGGGGGAAGCGCTTCGACTGCACGAATGAACATCTGAAGCCGTTCTTTCCCCAGCAGAGTCCGCTCTTGCGAGGGAGCCTGGCAGGGTACCTCTATCGCCGTTTCCAGCGGCTCGGCGGCATGCAGACGGCTCTTGCTTGCTCTCAAATGGTCAATCGCGAGATTGGCGGCAATCCGATGAAGCAAGGCGCGCGGCTGCTCGACCGATCGCGTATCGGCAAGCCGAAGGAGCCGCACATAGGTTTCCTGCAACAGGTCCGCCGCCGTTTCACGAGAATTCACCATTGCATGAAGTCTCCGCATCAGCTCGTCGCGATATCGATGGAAGAGATGCTCGATCTGTGCGTACGTCAGCGTCATCCTCGGATCCGTATCCTCCAGTACGAGGCTCAGTCGCCTTGCGATACCCCTCGAATGCCACGCACAGAAAAGCCCACGACCATCTCACGATGCCCATGGGCTCCGTCAGGAATGACTCTGGCCTCAACTGTTGATATGATTTTGAGAAGCAATATCAGAAATGATTCTACGCTGGCTGGCAAGAGAAAGTCCAGATGGAATCGTGGGCTGTACGGTTTGGGAGATGGGAGAGTCTTATCGGCCGGACTGCACCCCGCTCACGTTCCGAAGCGACTCATCGACACGCAGAGTTTTCCGGTCATCCATCAGGTCACGATTGATCACTTGCACCGACCCGGGCATATCCCGAATCGGAGTCTGAGTGGTCCCCGGGGTCGTGGACACACACGGTTCGACGTAGCTCCGTTCCTGCTTAGGCGGACGACAAGGCTCGCGCTCTAATACGAGGGTCCCATCCGGCTCGCCGGGCAAGGCCGGTGCTGTCGATGAGCCTTGATCCGCCGCACAGCCGGACAGGCCCATGCACAGCGTCGCCGCAAGTATGCCCGCTCGGGATGTGATGCGTCGGATGGTCATATCGAGTTCCGGCTTTCGACAGCGCTAAAGGTCCGTTCCCATTCTGGCAAGCCTTCGAGCGATCAGTCAACGGGCGCGACCAGCACTACGGCGATCCGACCTCGTCATGACGGCAGCTGACGACGAGCCACGCCGTGGCTGGCGCGCAGGACAAGACCGGCGAGCGGGCTTACCTCGATGGACCTTCCGCATTCGCAGACGCCACCTCACTTCACAGGGGGACGTGGTCGTGTCAGACTCCATCCGATGACGACGATGGGAGTGGCCAGTGTCGCCCAGGACAGGGCATCCCAGACGCCGTCACCCAGAAGCGCCGACATGAGCCCGACAGCGCTGATGATGGCCAAGAGCACCGGCATGCCCCAGATTTCCTTAGTAGAAAGCGGTAAACTCATGGATGCACCATTCCCTTCTGACAGATTGCATCACGGGTCCTGCTTCCTCAAACTCGTTCTGCAGAGGAATCTCTCTCATGGGATGACGCGTCATACATGAACATCGATGCCGGCGGTCAATCGCGCAGAGCTGTGACTCCCTCCTGTAGTTACAGAAGATCAATGAGAGATAGTGCCAGCCGATCCCAAGCTTCAGAGCCACTTCTGAAACAGATTTCAGCCGTACAGCACGATCACGATCCTGATCCTGATCGTGATCGTGATCGTGAGGACCGCAAGAGATCTGAGCACCGCGGATATTCATTCACCGGAGACCAGCACCGAGGAAGACACGATGACACAGGCTTCCAGTCCTTCGACGGCGGCGCTCTTGGTCATCACGAGCGCGTTCATGCAGCTGAACCTGGTTGGGGCCAGACCTGCGGACACATAAAAGCGACCCAGACGTTGCTCGACCCATTCAGACCGCCGGTGCCGATGCATCCTGCTTGTCGATTTCACACGCCACAACAGTCCCAATCCGAAGAGTAGGGCGCCGGCTACGACTCTGAACGGTGAATGGAAACGAGCGACAACAGCGGCCAGAAGAAGACAGCGGTGATGACCACCGTGAAGCAGACCGGCAAGCGTAGCCGTCATGACTTCTTGCGAGTATCCTGCTCCGCCTAACGCATAGGCGGTCGCAACCGTTTTTAGCAGGCTGTGAATGAACTCTTGTCCTCTCTGCTCCCTCGGGGTAGAGAGGCAAGACTCTTCATCCCTCATTCCAAGGGAAGTTCAGGATGCGCGGTCCGTATACTCAACAAGATGGAATCTTTCGGTTATCTCCCGCCCGAGGCGTGAGTTCCGACGGCGCCCCCCCTGCGGCTCATACGAAAATGTGCGATATATGGAACATGGCCCTGATCGGCTTGTCGACTAGGTTGACGCACCTGGATGCCCAATCCGGTTGGACCTCGATTGTCCCGGAGGAACTCCTCCACACCCTCTTGCTGCAGGCGCTCCACAGTATTCGGAGCGGGAGGTGACGCTGGCGTTGATGGATACCCATGCCCAGAGTCCCACACGACGCATCACGTTGGGAGCCGATCGAAGCTATGATAAGGCCGCGTTCGTGGGGGCGTTGCGAGATCAATTGGTGAGTCCGCATGTGGCGCAGCATACGACGCGACGGGCAAGTGGCATTGACGGTCAGACCACCTGCCATGCGGGCTACATCACTAGTCAACAGATACGCAAATGGGCCGAAAGGGTCTTGGGCTGGTTGAAGACGGTGAGATTGTTGCGGAAGGACAAGCTCCGCGCGATGCAACGAAGGGGCTGGCACTTCGCCGTCGTGGTGGCGGCATACAACCTGATGCGCATCTGGAACCTGATGGCTGTGGCGACATGAGCTCCCACAGCGCTGGGGTCTTCGCAGCGCCGCAGGAGAGTGCTCTACAGCGGACGACCACCCCCATGCAGAAATGCTTCGCGACGGCTCAGAAGAGAATTTACGGCTCATCAGTGTCATGCACCTCGGGCTTTTCCGCTACCTCCTAAAGAAGCCCGGGATGACGGTGGCAACCCCATGGGGGAGTGCTCCCTTCCCAAGAATTGTGCTATGGGCGCGAGGGGCCGGTTGCTTTGTCACGGGTCCGTTGTCCTCCGGCAAGATCGAAGGCCAACGCTTGGTCTGTCACGGCCAGCCTACAGACGGCGCAGGACCAAAACGCTCCGGTAAACACTAAGCTGTGCTGATGGCAAGCGGGGCACGATCGAATTTTCATCATGGTCTCCTCTCGGTAGTTGCACTGAGGGCGCTCGACCGATTGGCCGCTCGTGGATGCCGACACCACAGTCTACTGATCAGCATCTCAATGACAGGTCGTCCGCTCGTGATCGACCACGCGATTGACTCCGCTTCGGTTGAGATGCCGGCTGAACACCGCTGCTAAGCCACACACGTCGCGAGCAAAGGCGGCGAATTCCTCGGGCTCAAAATGAACCGTAATCATTCCATAGCGAAAATGCAGCTTGCCGCAATCACAGACGGCCAGTGAGGTTCTTCCTTGGTGATGAACGGTGTCTCTCATTGACCCCCTCCTTCCATGAATTTCGAACATGGCCCTTCCGAGCACAAAACAGCCCGATGACATCGAGAAGTGCCTTGGGTTTCCCCTGATGCTGTTGACCTCTGGCCTCCTTATGAATCCTGCTGTCTGTGAGGAACAGGCCGCCTTGTTCTGTCCGGCACAGAGCTTTCTGCGGACCCGCGCCCCAATGCACAACCAAATGCGAGCCCGCATGGCATATATTGATTTCAGTTCTCAATATCATTATATGCCACCAACTGTCAACCCCCTTCTCCGCCAGACTCACGTCTTCATGTTTCCAAATGCTCGATCACGATAGAATACGCTCAATAGCCTCCACCGCACGCACGCGAGAATGAGCCCATGATCATTGAAGTCGAATCAAACGACAATTGCGAGACCGCTCTCTTCGTACGATTCAAGGAAGTGAGCCCGGCGCGTCGTGTGCTCCAGGTGAGGCTCTATGACCGAAATCCGGCCGGTGTGTGGTACTGGGTAGTGGGCTGGAGCGACACCGGTACGGCGCCGGTCTGCCCCGCGCATTCTCAGGTGGTGGATGACTCTGGATCAGGTCTGGCTCATGTCGTCTTCGGAGGGCTCTACGGTCTACGGTTCAAACCTATCGATCTCGATGAACCCTGGGATCTGGGAAACCGACATCAGTGGGGAGAAGCCTATCTGTTGCTGGCCAGTGATCGTGATCTGCGCTATGCCGATGAGGCGGTTGCAGCCAAATCCACTCCGAAGATGCCGCCCAATTGAACAGCCGGTTCAACTGAAAAGGAGGAATGAAGAATTCGTGAGGTGTTTCTCCGCGGGCGACAATGAGGAAGGCTGCGCCTGAAGAGGCCGCGGTTCAAGCGTAGGGAGATTCTAGATGGAGGAGACAAAGCACTGGTGGTATTCTCCGGCGGCGTCAATGAAGAGGGGCTTCGCCCGATGAGCCGCCGGCTCACACGAAAGGAAGGAATGAAGAACGCTGGAGGTATTTCTCGGCGGGCGTCAATGAAGAGAGGCTGCGCCTGAATAGCCCGCCGATCAACCAAAGGTTGGTATGGTGCGCCCGGCAGGAATTGAACCTGCGACCTGCGGGTTCGAAGCCCGACGCTCTATCCAACTGAGCTACGGGCGCACTGAGGCTATTTGAACCACGGGGTGAGCACGCTGTCAAGCTGCGTGTTGCTTCGCGAGCGGACGAGCCCGCAGCCGAGAGACGACGTGTCGCAGGATTGCAAGGCGAAGCTACGATACCTTCACCGAACCGTCGTACGTTCCGACGCGCTGTGGGCGGCAGCGATCACACGATCCGCGATCTCGGACGGACTCAGTTCGTCCGTACGGATCTCTTGATCCGCCGCCGCTTGATATTTAGGCAGGCGCTGCCGCAAAACCTCTTCGATCTCTTCTACAAAGGATTTGGTGCCGGTAAGCGAGGGCCGTTGATTATCGCCCTCGATGCGCCGCGCGATGGTCTTGACCTCGGCCGTGAGCCACACCAGCAGGCCGTTGGCTTTCAAGGCCCGCACATTTTCCTCGCGTAGAATGGCCCCGCCACCGGTGTCGATTACAAGCCGATCCCTGGCTCCGATGTCGCGGCAGACTTCAGACTCCCGATCACGAAATGGCTCCCATCCGTATCGTTGAACGAGCTCGGGAATCGTGGCGCCTGCCCGCCTGACGAGCTCGGCATCGGTTGAGACCGCCTCATAGCCCAACCGCTGAGCCACCAACTTGGCGACGGTGCTTTTGCCCGTTCCTCTATAGCCGATCAGGACGATGTTCATCGCACCTCGTGAATTGTGAGGAGTGCGCAGTGAACGCCTCGGACACTCTTGGCCGGCCTCCTCACGCGAACTTCGATTCGAGGACCTGCCGCATGACCGCCGCCGGCGCCTTCCGCTCCGTCCAGAGTTCGAACTGCTCGACCGCCTGATTCAAAAACATATCAAGGCCGGGAATGACTCGACAGCCCGCCGCCTTGGCTTCCCGCAGCAACCTGGTCTCTCGCGGATTGTACACGATATCCATCACGGTGAGAGCCGGATGCAACAGAGCAGCCGGCACACAGGTCTGCTCGACCTTGGGGGACATCCCGACGGGGGTGCAATGGATCATGACCAGCGCATCCGGCATGACCTCGCGCAGATGTGGCTCATCCAGAGACCCGTCCTGGATCTTCACAGCCGTGGCCGAGGCTAGATCCAAGACCAGCTTCCGCCGCTCTCCCTCATCGATGCCCAAAATGGTCAGCCGTTGCACTTCGGTCCGGGTCGCCAATCCGAAGGCAATCGCACGAGCCGCCCCTCCGGAACCGAGCAGGAGCACGTGCCGGTCCTTGAGCTCGGTGCCTGCTTCCTGCAAGGCCCGCAGTGCGCCGCTCGCGTCAGTGTTGTAGCCGGTGAGCTTGCCGTCGCGAAGGACAATCGTGTTCACGGCCCCGATGTGGCGAGCCGTCCCGTCTACCTCGTCCAGATGCGCCATCACGGAGACCTTATGGGGAATGGTCACGCTGAAGCCACCCGCGTTACCGAGCGATCTGATGCCGCGGACTGCGTCGTCGATCCGCTCGACCCGGAAGGCCAGATAGACGTAATTCAATCCACATTCCCGAAACGCGGCGTTATGGATACTGGGCGACAGAGAATGTTCGACGGGGCTGCCGATCACTCCGCACCACTTCGTGTGAGCGTTGATCTCCATCACTCATCCGCCTCCGTCATCTCTCTGCGCCAAGCGCGACAGCCGGTCGGTTCCGCTCACTTGGCCTTCTTCGCCACAACTTGGGCTTGGTACTGGCTTCCGACCACTTTGTAGAACACCGTCACCGCCTCACCTTTCTTGAGATCGTTCACGCTCTTCAACCCTTCACCCTTGAATTGGGTTTGATCGTTGATGACAAAGGTGAAGCGGGTACCGCCTCCTTCCTTCAGCACGACAAATTTCTTCGCTCCGGCATCCACGGAGAGCACCGCACCGGCAAACTCGACACTCTGTTGGGCCACGGCTTGGATCGGCACGACGAGCCAGACGGTCAGAGCGAGACAGATCAATTGCAGCCTCGTCGTCCTCGCCCTCAATTTCCTGCATTGCTGACTGGATTGTTTCGCGCCCAACTCCATAGAGCACCTCACCAGACATGTGATCGACACCCTTATCTGATTGTCCGGCCTCCATCAATCGCAAAGGTGGCACCGGTCACCCAGGTGGCTTCGTCGGAGGCCAGGTACACCAATACGTTTGCAATCTCCTCCGGTCGGCCCGGGCGCCGTATCAGGTACTCGCCCAGGACCTGCGCTGCCCGCTCCTTGTCCTGGAGGAGGCTTGTCGCCATCGGCGTATCGACCAGGCCTGGATTCACCACATTGCACCGGATATTTTGTTCGGCATATTCCGCGGCGAGCGCCCGTGTGAGCGCATCGAGTGCCCCCTTCGTGGCTGCGTAAGCCGTTCCGTAGGGGATGCCTACCAGGCTCGCAATGGATGAGACATTGATGATGCTTCCGCCGCCGCCGGCAATCATGTCGGGAATCGCGGCTCTCGTGAATCGAAACACGCCGGTCAAGTTGACGTCGATCAACTGATCCCACGTGGCATCGTCGGTTTCGTGCAACTTCTTGCCGAAAGCCCCGATACCCGCATTGTTCACGAGGCAATCGAGCCGTCCGAATCGCCGCAGGGTCTGGCCGACCGTTTCACGGGCATGGGTCTCATCGGTCACCGAGCCGGCCACTGCCAACACCAGCCCGCCTGCCCATTCCAGGTCACGCGTTACCCGGTCCAACTCCTCCTTCCGACGTCCAGTGATCGTCACCGCCGCCCCTTCCCTGACGAAGACCCTGGCAACGGCCTCACCGATCCCCGCGTTGCCACCGGTGATGATTGCGACCTTGCCGTCGAGTCGCTTCACGGCTGTGCTTCCTCCCGTTCATCTTCGTCATCGTGATTCGTCGGCGCCGCATTGTCGGCATCGAGCTGTTCCGGATTCGACGACCCTGTGGCTCCGGGTCGAGTCTCCAACAGCGCTTCAACCTTGCGCGCCACCGTGATGAACCCGGAATGCGCCACCATACGGTGGTCGGGACGAACGCTCCGGCCCTGGATGTTCCAGGTACGCAACAAGGTTTCAAAAGTCTGAATCATGCCGAATACGGCGGCCCGTTCCAATGCCTCCACCGTCTGCATGACTTGAGGCACCGTCGGCACATAACTCGCGTACACTCCACCCGATCGCAGCACAGAGACCGCGTGCGGAACAACACGCCAGGGTTCCGGCAAATCCAGCACCATGCGATCGAACTGGTCTTCGCCGGGAGTAAGGAGAATCCCTTCGTAGACATCGCGCCGCGCTTGGAGCAGATTGGGAACCTCCCCCAGATACCGCCTGATGTTGGCGGCCGCAGTTCGCGCAAAGTCTTCGCGGGCTTCATACGTCACCACGCTCCCTCGGTGCCCAACCGCTCGCAGCAGCGCCATCGTCAGGGCGCCCGATCCGGTGCCGGCTTCGAAGACCCTGGCACCGGGGTAGATGTCGGCCCAGACCGTAATCATGGCCAGGTCTTTCGGATAAATCACCTGGGCGCCACGGGGCATTTTCAGCACGTATTCTCCGAGGGTCGGACGCACGGCCAGCATGCGGCGGCCGCGGGCGAGAGTCACGATGGTGCCGTCCGGTCGTCCGATTATCGCGTCATGGGCAATGGTTTCGCCGCTTAATTGAAAGGTCTCGCCCGCCTTGAGCGTAAAGGCGTACTGGCGGGCTTTCCGGTCGACCAGATGTATCCGGTCGCCGCTTTGTAAGGTCACCATGTCGCCTCCGTGATGATCACGCTCACCAAATCCTCTGGCGAGGCATTCTAGGAGACGGATCTCGACCATTGCAACCGGAGGAAGCCTTGTCGGTCGCTTCCTTGACAGGCCTGTGAGGGCCTCGTAAGATTTTCTCCTGAGTTCAGTCCGATGTGTCTCGGCACGCGCCCGTGTTTTTGTGGGAAGGTCTGCCAAGCATCATGCGCCAAGAACATCCAGGTTGCGCCCGGACACCACCTATTCTGGCGCGTCGGCCGGGCTTGCGTTGCCTGCTCCTGACTTGGTGGTGCTGGTGCGGGCTGCTCACCCCCGGTTTAGCAACCGCGGGCTCCCAGATCGTGGTGGCTTCCTATGAAGGAGTGATCAACCCCGTGGCGGCGGAATACGTGCGTGACGCGCTCGACCATGCTTCGGCTGTCCAGGCGCAGGCGCTGGTACTCCAACTCGATACACCGGGCGGCCTCGACACATCCATGCGCTCGATGATCAAGGACTTTACGGCTTCGGCCATGCCGGTCGTTGTCTACGTCGCTCCTTCCGGAGGCCGGGCCGCGTCGGCCGGCGTCTTTCTCACGTTGGCCGCCCATGTCGCCGCCATGGCCCCGGGCACGAATATCGGCGCCGCCCATCCGGTCGCGATGGGAGGGGGTGAGATGGATAAGACCATGAAGGAGAAGGTGGAGAACGATTCGGCTGCTTACATCAAGTCTCTGGCCGAACAACATGGGCGCAACGCGAAATGGGCGGAGGAGGCGGTCCGAAAGAGTGTATCCGCGACCGAAAAGGAGGCGCTCTCTCTGAAAATCATCGATCTGGTGGCCGAGGATCTTCCGGCTCTCCTCACAGCGCTCGACGGTCGGTCGGTCACGCTGGGTAACCGGAAGGTGACACTCCACACGGCGCAGGCACCCTTGGAGCCCTTTCCCATGAGCCTCCGGCTGCGCATCCTCAAGACTCTCAGCGATCCGAACATCGCCTATATTCTCATGACGTTAGGTACAGTCGGACTCCTCGCGGAACTCTACAACCCCGGCGCGATCCTCCCCGGCGTTGTGGGGGCGATCAGCTTGATTCTGGCCTTTTATTCCTTTCAGTCCCTCCCGGTAAATTATGCCGGCATCTTGTTGATCCTCTTAGGGATCCTGTTTTTCGTCCTGGAGGCGTTGGTCGTGAGTTTCGGGATCTTGGCCATCGGAGGTGTGACGGCCATGGTGCTGGGGTCGCTGATGCTCATGAAGACCGATGCGGAGTTTCTGCAAATCTCCTGGTCAGTCATCATTCCGGTTGTGGCGGCCGTTGCCAGCCTCTCATTGTTGATCGTCGGTGTCGGCCTCCGCGCCTTGCGGCGCAAGCCCATGACCGGGCTTGAAGAAATGATCGGCCTGATCGGGGAGGCCAAAACGACAGTGGCGCCCCGCGGCCAGATCGCGATCCGCGGCGAACTCTGGGATGCTGTCAGCGATGTGCCGCTTCAACCGGGCGACACCGCCGAGGTCACACGTGTGGAGGGGTTGCGCCTCCACGTCAAACCGGTTCTCCGGAGAAAAGAGGCCTAACAATGGGACTGACAGGGTTAGTGCTGGTCCTCTTGTTCTTTTTGCTCATTGCCAAGCTCACTTTCAACATCCTGCCGGAATACGAGCGAGCCGTCATATTCCGACTTGGTCGCCTCTCACAGGGCTTGGTCGGGGGCAACGGACCGGGACTGGTCGTCATCCTGCCCTTCATCGATCGACTGGTTCGTATCAGTCTCCGAACCGTTGTCATGGATGTCCCGCAGCAAGACGTGATCACCAAGGACAACGTCACGGTCAAAGTCAACGCCGTCATTTACTTCCGAGTCGTTGATCCGGAACGCGCCGTCATTCAGGTGGAGGATTACTTTACGGCCACCTCCATGATGTCTCAAACGACACTGCGGAGCGTCCTCGGGCAATCCCAGCTCGACGAATTGCTGTCCAAGCGCGAGGAGATCAATGCGAACCTGCAACAGATCATCGACCAACAAACCGAACCCTGGGGGATCAAGGTGACCGCCGTGGAGGTGAAGAACGTCGATCTTCCTCAAGAAATGCAACGGGCCATCGCGCGGCAGGCGGAGGCGGAGCGAGAGAGGCGGGCCAAAATCATTCACGCCGAAGGGGAGTTTCAAGCCGCACAACGCTTGGCCGATGCGGCCAGAGTCATCAGTCAGGAACCGGCTACATTGCAGCTGCGGTATCTCCAGACACTTGTGGAAATCGCCACGGAGAAAAACTCCACCATCATCTTTCCGATCCCCGTCGATACCCTCGCCCCTTTCCTCAAGTACCTGCCGGAACGCAAACCCTGATCGACGTGTTCCATCAACGCGTCCTCAGACTCCTCTCCGTTTGCCTCTGCCGTGGGTGAGAAACGATCCAGCCGTCACGCGCCGGGTTGTCCTTCGCGATTTATTGTTTATTAGCGTCTTCTAATCAAATTCTAATCCCTACCTTACCATCCTGTGGCAAGGTTGCGACAACACCTGTGGCACCTATGCATCGCAGTCGGAGCAACATCCGGCTCGGGTTCTGCCCTCGTAGAACGGACAGCGGCCGAGGGTGATCCAACGCGGTCCGGCGGAATCCAAATGAATCGTTTGGCGAACTTCTCCCTCTAACAATAGTGCAAGAAGGAGCAGACGCGTAACCATTCGGTAAGTCGATATGAGACGATCGGCTCCTGAGAGGAGGGCACGGTGATTGCAGATCGATTAGGCATCATGACAATTCACAAACAGCAGACCAGCGCAACTGTTCCGGTCGATATCGAACAGGACGATCGCGCCGCCAGCGAAATGCTCGAGGTCATTGCACAAGATAATCAACAGTCTGCCCTCACGCCTCCGGGCGAACAAAGGCCGGGAGAGAGGCGGTCGGTACTCGGCGATCGCTCGATGGAATTGGAGTCGGTTTATTTCCGTTCGTTCGGTCCACGCCCCCTTCTGACGAAAGCGGAAGAAGTGGCGTTGGCCCGCCGGACCGACGAAGGGACCCGTCTGATCCGATCCGCCCTCCGAGAGGCAGTGCAGGTCGCTTCCCGGACCAAAAAATCTCCGGATACAGGACACCTGATTGCGACCCTCGACGAAACCCGAAAGCTGAGCGGGTTCTCGGCTCCGGTATTGGATCGCACAGAAACGACCGTGCGGACGCTTCAGGACCTGGTGGAGAAACAGGGGAAGGTCGGCGTGACGATGGCGAAGCGACTTTGCGCGTGTCTCGCTCAAATCCGGCAGGCTCGCATCACCCTGGAGCAGGCGAAGGACGAACTAGTCCGGTGCAATCTCAGACTGGTGGTGGACGTGGCGAAACACTACACCAATCGAGGGCTGGGGCTGCTCGACCTCGTCCAGGAGGGCAATATCGGCCTGATGAAAGCGGCCGAACGATTCGAGTTCCGAAAGGGCTTCAAGTTCAGCACCTACGCGACCTGGTGGATTAGGCAAGGCATCACGCGCGCGCTGGCCGATCAATCCAGGACCATCCGAGTGCCGGTCCACCAGACAGAGGCGTCCAATCGTATCCTCCGCACATCACGCCGCTTGGGGCAACAGCTCGGACGTCCCGCCAGACTGGAGGAGGTCGCCCACAACCTGCGCATGCGACCCGACAAACTTCAGGAAACGATGCTGGTCTTTCAGGAACCGATTGCTCTGGAGCATCCGGTAGGCGACGGTGAAACGCAGTTCGGTGAATTGCTCGCGGACCCGAACATCGTCCCGCCGGATTCCCACGTCAACCGGTCAGAACGCACGCGCGAGTTGGACCGTATCCTCTGCACATTGACGCCCCGCGAGCAGCTTGTGATCCGGATGCGGTTCGGCATCGGACAGGACCAGCCCCGAACGCTGGAACAGGTCGGGCATCAGCTCTCGGTCACACGCGAACGAATCCGGCAGATCGAAGCGAAGGCGCTCAAGAAACTCAAGAGTCCGGAGGTCCGCGAGATGCTGACCGCGATTCGTTGACCTTCCGCCATCCCTATGCGGCATGCGGGGCGGCGATGCCGCGGTAGAGACCAGGCAGAGGCAAGAAGAGGATCAGGCGGGCGGGTGATGCGGGCGCGTCACCCGCCCGCCTTTTTTGCTCCATCCACTTGGGTCATTTCTCGCAAATGTGAGAGAATATCGGCATCCATAGGAGAGGGCCTTGTATGTTTCTTCGCCTAAGCCGGTTCCGTATCCTACTCTGCACGATACTCCTCGGTTCTCTGTCGTTGGACGACGCGGCCCGGGCCACTCCTCCACTCTCTGCACCTGAGAAACCCCTGTCCGTACCGGCTGTGGTGTCCAGCGTTCGCCCCTCAGTGGTCACCATCATGTCGCGTGGGGTTGCACCGAGTCCGGCCCCCCATACAGCCTCCGCCGGATCTGGCTCCGGCATCATCATCGATGCCGCCGGTTACATTCTTACGAACAACCACTTGGTGGAGGGAGTGAAGAGCGTCGTAGTCGGTCTCTCAACAGGACGGTTGACGCCGGGACGGGTGGTCGCCCGCGATTTCCTGCTGGATCTCGCCCTGGTTCGGATCAACGCCACCGAATTGGTTCCCGCGCGTCTCAGCGAAGGTCCGGCGCTGGAGATCGGGGAAACCGTGGTCGCTATCGGCAATCCGTTGGCGCTCAAGGGAGGATCGAGCGTCACGGTCGGGGTCGTCAGCGCATTGGATAGAGCCGTCTTGGCGCCAAACGGAGAAACCCTCTACGACTTGATCCAGACCGATGCCGCCATCAATCCAGGCAGCAGCGGAGGCCCTCTGGTAGATCTGTCTGGACGGGTCGTGGGCATCAGCGTCGCCGTGGCCCCATCCGCCCAAGCCATCAGCTACGCCATTTCAATGGGCGCCGTGTATCCTCACCTCCAATCCATGCTGGTGCGCGGGACGATCATGCGTCCGGACTTAGGTTTCATCCCGGTCACCGTGACCCCCAGCATCGCCGCCAGCTTCGGCCTCGAAGCCGACCGGGGCATTCTGGTGGCGCATGTGGATCCGGATAAGGCTGCGGCCGTGGCCGGCCTCAAGATGGGAGATGTGATCACGGCTATCGACAACCATGCGATTTACAACTTGGGAGACTTCTGGCATGCGTATCTGTCGACGCGTGACCACAATCCCGCTCAACTCACTCTTCAAGGCAGGACGGGACAGGAGACGATTTCTTTGCCACGCATGAATGGCGACGCTCGTCCGAGCCCATGAGCCCGAAGCCATACCGCAACCGCTGGGGTCTAGACGGACCATGACGAACCCCATGAACGCGCGCTCCGCTACCGAACAACGGTCCGCCTCACGTGCGGCGCTGCTCGTCACGCCGGGGCGGCTCCCGTACGAAATCGTCTGGCAGGCCCAACGGGCGTGGGTGGAACATCGCCTGCGCGATCACCATCCAGATGCGCTGTTGCTACTGGAGCACGACCCAATCATCACGATGGGACGCCGCACGACCCCACAACACCGGGAAGAGGCTGCACGGGTGATCGCCGCCCACGGTGTTCCACTTTTGGAAGTCGATCGCGGCGGGTCCATCACCTATCACGGACCGGGACAACTCGTAGCCTATCCGATCGTTCGGCTCGCGCCCCCCTGCTACGGGCCCAAGGCCTATGTCGCGCGGCTGGAAACGATCGTGATCCGGACGCTCGCCGAATGGGGCATCGAGGGTTTTCTACGCCCAGGACTGCATGGAGTCTGGGTCAGTCCGTCCCATCCCCTTAAGATCGCCTCGATCGGCGTCCGGATCGTCAAGGGCGTGACCATGCATGGTCTGGCGCTCAACGTCTCGATGGATCTCACACCTTTTCGCTGGATCACCCCCTGCGGGGTCGAAGGCTGCAGGGTCACGTCCATGGCGGAACTGTTGGGGCACACCATGGTGGTCAACGAGGTGCGCGCCCGGCTGGCCCATTGGTTTGCCGTCCTGTTTCGGTGGACCTGGTTGGAACACCGGTGGACCTTGCATTCATCCCTGGAGAGGCTCTGTCATGCAGAATGAACTCGATACGCCCGCCTTGCGATTGGCAGTGGCGCAATTTGATGAAGCGGCAAAGCGCATGAACTTGGACGGCAATCTGCACCAGCGGCTGAAACTGCCTCAACGTTCTTTGATCGTCAGTATTCCGGTCCGCATGGATAGCGGTCACGTGGAGGTATTCACGGGATATCGCGTCCACCATGATATGTCCCGGGGCCCGTGCAAAGGCGGCATCCGCTATCATCCGGGCGTCACGCTTGGAGAGGTTGCGGCCCTGGCCATGTGGATGACCTGGAAATGCGCGCTGGCCGGTTTGCCCTATGGGGGCGCCAAGGGAGGCGTGAGGGTCAACCCCAAATCGCTCTCCCGCGACGAGCTACAGCGCATGACCCGCCGCTACGCGGCGGAGATTTTTCCCCTCATCGGACCGGATCGCGACGTGCCGGCGCCGGACGTCGGCACAGATGCCCAGGTGATGGCCTGGATCATGGACACCTATAGTCAGCAGGTCGGCTATGCGTCACCCGGAGTGGTGACCGGGAAGCCGCTCTCGATCGGCGGGTCCATCGGGCGAGAGGACGCGACCGGACGCGGTGTGGTGGATGTGACGCTCGCCGCCATGCGGCACCTGCGGCTAGACCCGTCCCACGCTACCGTTGCGGTGCAGGGATTCGGCAACGTCGGCTCGCACACAGCCCGCATTATGCACGAGGCCGGCTTCAAGGTCGTGGCGGTCAGCGATGTCAGCGGCGGGATATACAATTCGAAGGGCCTGGACATTCCGGACATTCTCAAACGTTACCGAGAGGAAGGCACGCCCCTTGGAAAGATCCAGACCGGTGACCGGATCAGCAATGAAAATCTGCTACAACTGCCCTGCACAGTCTTGGTGCCGGCAGCCCTCTCGGAACAGATCACCGAGAAGAACGCGGACAAACTCCGATGCCGTATCCTCGCCGAGGGCGCCAACGGTCCGACGACCATGGAGGCAGACGCCATCCTGGCAGAGAAGGGCACGTTCGTCATTCCCGATATCCTAGCGAATTCCGGCGGCGTCATCGTCTCGTATTTTGAATGGGTGCAGGATGCCCAACGATTCGAGTGGAAGTCCAAAGACATTCAAGAGCGGTTACACGACATCATTACCACCGCCTTTGGCAGGACCTTGGCCTTCGCGACGGAACACAAGACGACCATGCGAATGGCCGCCTTGATGGGAGGCATCGAAAAGGTCGCACAAGCACATCTCCACCGCGGGCTCTATCCGTAACCGGCGGGACGGGGCCGACCGGATGATCGCACATGCTGCACGGGATCCTGACCTTGCTGGCGGTGACCTGGGCCATCGATGGGCTCGCACTCGTGTTCTCGCCCCGGACTGCGATGGAACTCCTGCGCAACTACCTCGATCGAGACACTGGTCTCTCGCGCTGGTGGGGACTCACCGGTCTCATGGGCTTGGCCTTGCTGGTTCTCCCAGAAATGTTTCGCTTCCAACCGCTCTGGTTGCTCGTCGGCGGCGCCATGATCCTGAAGGGCCTCTTCGTCGGGTTGGCTCCTGAGACGTGGCGGAAGCCCGCGGTTGCGTGGAGCGTCTCTCGGGAGGATGTGGACTATCGTCTCTGGGGACTCGCTCTCTGCACATTCGCTCTGCTGCTGGGCAAGGGTCTGGGCGCATTTGGATCACAGCCGGCGCCGTAAGCTGTAACCGTATGAATCCCAACGCAAGCCCAATGGATGAATTCACCAGACTCTGGGAGACACACCGCGACAGCGAATGGCCGAAGTTCATCAGCGCCGATCAGGGCGAACTGATGACCCTCGATACCGTGATCAGCGGATGCGTCGTCTGTTATCTGGACACCCCAGCGGGACTCGATCCTCAGCGTCGCGTGATCCTCCTCCAGTGTCTTGATGACCTCCAGACGCTGCTGCCTCGGATTCCGGATGAGGCGACCGACTATTTCATCCGCCTCCACCGACTTGCCCGGCTCTTGCATCAGGTCTCTTAACCCGCACTACTCACAAGAGTTCGTCACGAAACGGCGGAGATGCCACGCATGACGCCCATGGCATCGGAGGAGCAATGGGTACCCCCGTGCGGAGCCGCAAGATCCCGAGGCATACGTGCAACAGTATGTCGAGGGGATGAGCGGCGAGTCCGCGCGCCTGGGTGCCGGAAGGCGGCAACCAAGCCTGTCGCAGTCAGGACATCCATTGCCCCTTGACTACAACGGGTGGCTGGCGGTTGCAGGAGAAGCGGTCATGAAGGATGGGGCTCGTCCCGTTGCGGCATCGATGAGATTCAGCTTGAGGGTTGGTTCGTGCCTCCGTTCTTGCAACGACCGGACCCCTCCGCTAGAATGCGCCGATTGTGCCGGCCTGAATCCGGCCCTGTGATAAGACAATCTGCCATTGAACGTTTGAGTGTCGAGATGAGGGAGGTTGCTATGCGCGATTGGGTCCGGTTTCTGGCATGTTCCGCGGTGGTAGCCACCAGCCTCTTCGGTACAGCGGCCTGGACGCTCGCCGAACCCTATGAATTGACCAAGCAGGATCTGATGGATCCGGCGCAAATCAAAAGTACGGACGTCTCTCTCTTCGGCGTCAAGCTTGGAGATTCCGAAGGCAAGGCTCTGGATATGTTGCTGAACGAAAAGATCCAGGGAGTCAAGGCCGAGCAAGAAGGCACCTTCATCCTGCTGTACGATCAGCGCAAGCCGATCGGCGCGATGGCGGGCGTCCGGGTGATGGACGGCAAAGTCGATATGTTGTTCATCAACAACCGGTTCGCTTTCAAGACTCGGGGCATCTTCCGCAACGTGTTGAACAGCGAGAGCTCAGAGGACGTACGGCGCCACCTCGGAAAGGAAACCTCTGGCGACGAGAATGTGATGGGGGCCAGGCTGGCCTACGATCAGCAGGGCTTCGAAGTGAACTATCTCGGGAAGGATGTCAACGTCGAGTTCATCAT
This sequence comes from Nitrospiraceae bacterium, assembly GCA_040981105.1. Taxonomy (GTDB): domain Bacteria; phylum Nitrospirota; class Nitrospiria; order Nitrospirales; family Nitrospiraceae; genus Nitrospira_G. Next base: position 126,113 of record JANRMO010000003.1, on the reverse strand, counting down.
GCCGCGGTGATCAGTTCCCTCGGGCGGTCCAACGGGCGACCGTCCGGACGAGTCTATTCGTAAGCTTGTTCTCGGTCCGAGATTTGAAACTCCGGGGTCGCCAGTTGAAGCACCGTCAGGCCGTACTTGATGAGGTCTGACGCGGTCGTCCATCTTCGCTTCGCACCCAACAGCACGAGCAGCAACTCCCGCCCGTCCTGCGAGACCTTTGCAATCAGACAACGACCGGCCTTGGACGTGAATCCGGTTTTCACCCCTTCCACTCCCGGCACTCGTCCCAACAGGCGATTGGTGTTGTGCAGCAGATAGACCCGATTCCCGTTGATCGGTGAGATAAGGTCGCGTTCTTGTCGGACCAAGTCTCGGAAGATCGGATTCTCCAGCGCAATTTCGCTGAGGGTCGCCAGATCTTCCGCGGTCGTGTAATGACCGGGAACATCGAATCCGCAGGGATTCCCGAAGTGGGTGTCCTTGAGTCCTAAGGCCATGGCCTTTGTGTTCATCAACTCCACGAAACTGTCCTCGTCCGAAGCCACATGCTCCACTGCCGCGACACAGGCGTCGTTGGCGGACACGATCAGCATGGCCTTCAACAAGTCCTCCAGCCTGAACACCTGACCAGGCCGCAAGCGGAGTCGCACCTTGTGGGCTCGGGCCGCGCGCTCACTGATCACCACCTCGTCATTCAAATTCCCCTGTTCGAGAATGATCAGCGCTGACATGATCTTCGTCAGACTCGCAGGAGACAGTCGTACGCCCGCCCGGAACTGATAAAGCGTTTGACCGCTCTTCATGTCCTTGAGGAGAATACCGTGAGCCGGGACATGCCGCCACTTGAGCAACCTGAGACTCTTCGTGGCCTTGTGCGTCAGGCCGGGCGCTTGACTTTCTTTAGCCTGAGCCCACGCACCGACGACGCTCATCCCCCCGATCACCCAGAAGAGGAAGACCCGGACAACGACTCGTAGGACCTTCGCTCGCCCAGGCGTCACCACAGTCGCCTCAACAAGATACAGCTCGGAGAAAATACCCAGGACATATCAGAGAGTGAATTCCTCGCGGACCTTTCGGCCCCGCACTCCGCTCTCGATAACGCGATGGAAGAATCGCAGCAGATCCGCCAGATCAAGCCAGAACCCACAATTGATGCAGCGTGCATACAGGCGTCGGCTCAGCATCGTGTAATGCCGCTCAATCAGCATACACCCCTTACACTTGAGACAATGCATCGTCAGTACGCACAATCCAGGTGCGGCACCCGCATGGACCCCGCTCTGTCTCGCTCACACGCTTCAAGGGACTTGGCCAGCCCGTGGCCTGATTGGTTACCTAACTCGCATAATGCATGAACGTTTCTACTGCAATTGCGGATTCGCTGCGACGACAAGCCTGTGCACGTTTTCCACGGTGCAAGCGAGCGGGCTCGCCCCTTCAACCTACTGTATCAAGTATGCTTCGGGGTCTTGCGCCTCTACGCGCCCGTCTCGCCTCGCGACTCCGCCATTTCGCGACGAACCGTCATGAACAATGCGGGCTAGCGGAGACGATTGATAATCAGCGCCAGACAGCCAGCAAGAATGCCTCCTCCGAGGACCGTCATGAGAAACGACACATAGGCCGGCGTACTGCCGCTGGGATGGTGGCCGTAGACAAGATCCCGCACCCCGCCTTGCACCATGAGGACCGCCAACGTGGTCAAGGACCCCATGGCGAACCACCAGACGAAGGTCCTCACCGGACTCCGAGAGGGTGAAAAGCGAGCGAGTGGCGCTGACGGTCAGGCATCGACACGTGTGCAGATGGTACGTGCGAGGTATCAGCCTGTCAAGGAAAATGCCGGCTCGCCCCTCACCTCTGCGCGATCAGCGCGACGCCCCCTTTCCCGCCTCCTGCGTTGGAGATGGAGATTTGAATCCGCGATGCAAGAACACCGAGATGCTCCCTGCGCCATTGTTGGCGATGACCAATCCGGGGATCGCTGTTTGCTCGGTCATAACGGAAAAGTCCGCGAGCGCGAACGGGCCTCCTTTGGTTCGATAGTTCCTGGGCGGGTACCGGAACGTGCCGTCGCCGCGTCCGTAAAGGATTGAGAGGTCGTTCGATTGAATGTTGACGATGGCCACATCCAAAATCCGATCCCCGTCAAAATCCCTTGCCACTCCGTAATTCGGGCCGGCGTCGGCGCCTGATTCTTTGCCGGGCTGAAAGCTACCGTCCCCCTTGCCGAGAAAAATTGTAAACGTATCCATCTCGCCGTTGATCACAAAGAGGTCGTCGAGTTGATCATTGTTAAAGTCCGCAACGCTGACGCCCAGCGGACGTTTTCCCGTGCGATAATCGGTCGGACCGGCAAAGGAGCCGTCGCCTCTGCCCATCCACACGGACACGGCGTTCGACATACGCCCTCCGTTTGTCACCAACAGATCCGGCTTACCATCGGCGTTGAGATCCTTGAGTACCAGCGAGGTGGGCGTGTCCCCGTATTCATAAAGCGGCCCGTCCGAGAATTCCCCATTGCCGCGTCCGAGGAGAATCTTGATCTTGTCGTTACGAAGCGCTACGGCCAAATCGATGGTGCCGTCGCCATCCACATCCGCCCCGTCGATGGAAACCGGGATCTTGTGAACGGTATACAGGTGCGCTTCTTGAAAGCCTCCCTCCGGTCGTCCCAGATAAATGCCGATCTGGTCGCTTCCCGCGCACACGATCGCCATATCGCCGAGCCCATCATGATTGAGATCCTTCACCGCCAAGGCCCGCGGCTCCGCACAGACCTTCATCTGAATCTGATCCTTAAAGCTGCCGTCGCCGTTGCCCATGAGGAACGACAAGGTGTTGTTGCCAATATTGGTCGTGACCACATCGGTCACTCCGTCATGATTGAAATCAGCGGTAGTGACGGTGGTCGGATTTCTCCCGACTGCATAGTGGGCGTATAGATAAAACAGGTCGGGCGGATCGTAGGCGTCGGTCTTAGGGCAACCCCACAGCCCCGCGAGGAGGGCACTCGCAACCAGCATCATGGCCGAGACGTGGCAGATACGCCATGATGTCGCTTGGAGAGGGTACATGGAACGCGGGACCTTGGCCGTCGGTGCAGAGCGAGTATACTTGGTCATTGCCGAGTAGGACAACCGGCGGCGAGGCAGCAGATCTTCAAGAGCGAAGCGCCAACTTCCGGAGCGAGGATTGTCTGCGCTCACGAAGCCACACACCATGGGATTGTCAGTGACAGGAGCAAATTGAAATATGCTCCGTGTCTGAGCTAAGATGCAGCCTCTCGGATGAGAAGCACAACCCCAGGATCGTTTTCCGCAGCTGCCGAAAACGATCCTGGGGGCGGCCGCTCCGAGCGTAGCTTGAGAGATGGCAACAGCGAGGAGGATCACTGGAGATGCTTCTCCGGCGGCGTTGATGAAGAGGGGCGTCGCCCGATGAGCCGCCGGTTCTAGCGAAGCTTGGTATGGAAGGAAAAAATCACCGGTGGTATTCTCCGGCGGCGTTGATGAAGAGGGGCGTCGCCCGATGAGCCGCCGGTTCTAGCGAAGCTTGGTATGGAGGGGTGTATGGCGGAGAAGGTGAAGATAGATTTAACCATGTACGGCATCGCCGAGGTGTTGAAGTGGTGCCACGACCGCAACAACGGACGGGTACCTGGAGTAGATACAGAGGGGTTTAAGAAAATGCAGGCGCTGGTTGCCGAGAAGCCCCAAGCCGGCGACTACTTCACCCTCGACCAGTTTTGGAAGAAAAACGTGACGCTGGAGTTCACGCCGGAGGAGGTCCAGGTGATCGACCGGTGCCTCTACGACATTCCCAACTTCGACAACGTACCCCTGCCCCAAATCCGCCACAAGTTTTGGCCCCAGCACTCCGGCGCCCACTGACTCCTAGATAGGGAGCCGACATAACCTGTGATCACGTTTGCTCCGCAATCGCTCCCCGAGGCCGCGCCTCTCCAGAGGGGCGGCCTCACCGGGCGAGGATTCGACGGAGGTGCCTACCGCACTTCATGTGGGCCAACGGCTCGTCTGGAGAAGCCATTCCGTGTTGTCGTTGCCGGCGAATCCTGCAGCGAGTTTCGCGCCTCATCCTCGCTTCGTACGATCCGGCCGCCCATCGAATGGATTTCGACGATTGGATCATGAAAATGCAGCAATGGGCTGCCCCAGCAGGCTCGTGGCCCTTCTCACCACCCTGCTAGAGCGATCCTTCCCCCTTGAGATACTTCCTGAATCGGTCCATTAGCTCAGCACCCAGCGTGCCACCTTCGGGTTTCTTCGTCTCGGGATCGGCAAAGTGCTGTCGAATATCCTGAAGCCGCTTTTCGGCCTGATCGTTCCCCTGCAGCCGCTTCGTCTTCTGGAGCGCTGTCTCGAAGGCATCGAACGTGAGTTCCCGAAATCCGTAGGAGCGGATGCGTTTCACCGCCTTCATCATCGCTTGGTTCCGAAACTGCGTGAGGTGATCTGAATCGATTTCCTTGAGCCCGAGTTTGCGCGCCCGCCGTTCGGCGGCTTTCCGAATGCCGCTCCGGACGAAGTCGGGCGACGTCTGAAGCCGCTTCCAGGCTTCATCGGACCAGCCGACCCGTTCTTGCGGTCGGTCCCACACCTGAACCAGTGCTGCCTCATCGATTCGCGACAGTCCCTGCTCACGGGCCATTTCCTCGGTGTCGCGCTTGAGCATGTCGGATACAAACTCTTGCGCGATGGCCGGTGATTCCTTGATTTTTTCCTGAAGCCTGCCCGCCGCCCCTTCGGTCCATTCCATCGGAGGCACGGAGGCCTCCTGAAGATCGCCCAAGGCTTCGACCTTTTCAAAAAGATCGACGTTGACCTCCATATGCCCATGTTCGCGAGCCAGTTCTTCGGCGATCTGCTTGATCATGTGGCGCATGAACTCCGGTACGGAATCCAATCGGGCTTGCGCCGCCGCCGTCCAGGGCAATCGCCCGGCCTGCATCTGAGACGCCGCTTGGGCCATCCCGGCGCTCCCGCCCATGCTGCCCATCATCTGCCCCTTGAATTGGTCGAGAATTTCCTCTGTAATCGTAGCGTACCCCAACTCACGAGCCTTCTTTTCGGCCAAACGCTTGACCATGCCTCGCAAGAAGGCCGGTGCGCGCTCCATCCGTTGGAGCGCTTCCGGAGTCCACATGATATCGTCGAACGCGATTGGTTGGGTTGACTCGGCCATGATGACGCCTCGTACCTGTCGTGACGTTATTGGTTCAAGAGTTCCTTCAATTCCTTGCCCGCCTTGAAAAACGGGACCTTCTTGGCCGGGACGGCCACCGTCGCGCCGGTTTTCGGATTCCGTCCCTCCTTCATTCGACGCGAGCGAAGGCGAAAGCTGCCGAACCCGCGAATCTCGGTCTTGTCGCCAGCCCGCAAGGAATCACGGATGCTGTCGAAGACCGTATTGACCACGATCTCGGCCTGGCGCTTCGTCAACGTCGGCACCTGCTCCGACAACCGTTCGATGATTTGGGCTTTCGTCATTCAACCCCCTCCCTCCGCTGCATGAAAGACCGGCGCGGCCGTCAATAGGCCATCAAGTACTTCAGACTCACCCCGGGATGCCAATCGAACTGCGGCAATGCCCCAGACAATTTTGTTTCGATCAGCTCGCGAATCGAAAACCGCTTCCGCGGTTCCACCACTTGAGGCTCCCCTTCGATACCGGCCAAATCCGCGGCCAGTTGAATGGCATCCTCCAGATCCCCAAGTTCATCGACCAGCTTCATGTCCCTCGCCTGCCGCCCTGTGAACACCCGTCCGTCCGCGAACGTGTGCACATCGGCGAGAGCCAGCGACCGCCCCTCCGACACCGCCTCGATGAATTGTTGATGAACGTCGTCCATCACGGTTTGAAGGACAGTGCGCTCCTCATCCGTCATTTTCCGGAGCGGTGAGCCGACATCCTTGAAGCGCCCGGATTTGATCACGACGCCTTCGACGCCGAGCTTCTTGAGTAGGCCTTCCAGGTTGGCAGTCTCCATAATCACGCCGATGCTCCCGGTTAACGTGCCGGGATTCGCCATGATTCGGTCGCTAGCTACCGCGATGTAATACCCCCCCGATGCGGCAACGGTTCCCATCGACGCAACCACGGCCTTGTTCGTCCTTGTTCGTAGCCGCCTGATGGCCTCGTAAATTTCCTGAGACGGCACCACTCCTCCTCCGGGGCTGTCGATCCGCAACACGATCGCCTTGACAGACGGGTTGTCGCCGAACCGCTTCAGCTCGCCCACCGTCTCTTTAGAATCCACGATGACCCCTTCGATCCTGATCAGCGCCACACGGTCCTCCCCGAGCATTTCCAGCCCGGGGAGAATCCAACTGCCGAGCAGCGTCAACAGGGTTCCGAGCAGGAGAATCCAGAGCGTCAGCCGCCACCCCTTCCTGCGGGACTTCGCTTCTGTCACCGACGCCTCCGTCATGCTCGCATCGCCGTCTCTTCGTGGCGGGTCGTGAATCCACCGACGACCGTCTATTCGTCGTCGCCCTTGCCGCGCTTCCGCTGCTTGACCGCACGGCCGAGGCTCTGGTCCACCGCGCCTTGAGAGGCATGGAATTCGTCCACCTGCCGCGACTCCACCTCCGAATGGTGGTCCCGCTGGCTCAGCGCAATCTTCCGTTCCTCTCGATCGACCTTAATAATCTTGGCGGCCACTTCATCCTGGAGCTTAAAGGCCTCTTCGAGTCGGCCGGACGGTTCCATTCTGGTTTCGCTCACGTGGATCAACCCTTCGACCCCGCCCTCCAACTCGACGAACACGCCAAAATCCACCACCTTGCTGACCCGCCCCATGACGGTATCGCCCACATGGAACCGAGCGGGAATCTCATCGTCCCAGGGATCGCGTGCCAACTGCTTGTACCCCAGGGACAGCCGTTCCTTCTCTTTGTCGATCCGGAGCACGAGGGCCTCGACCTTCTGGCCTTTCTTGAAGAGCTCTGAAGGGTGCTTGATGTGCTTGACCCAGGACATGTCGGAAATGTGGATGAGCCCGTCAATCCCCTCATCCAAACCCACAAACGCGCCGAAATCGGTCAGGCTCTTGATCTTGCCTTCGATCCTCGTCCCGGCCGGATATTTAGTCTCGACCACGTCCCACGGATTCGGCGCGGTTTGCTTCATCCCGAGGGAGATCTTCCGGTTGCTCGGGTCCACATTCAGCACGGCCGCCTCAACCTGATCGCCGATCGACACGACTTTGGAAGGATGGCGGACTTCGTGCGTCCAGGACATTTCGGATACGTGGACCAGGCCTTCCACACCCGGCTCCAACTCGATAAACGCGCCGTAGTCGGTGAGACTGACCACCCTCCCCTTCACCCTCGTCCCGATCGGATACTTCACCGCTACGTTGGTCCAGGGGTCTGCCGTTTTCTGCTTGAGTCCGAGCGAGATCCGTCCGGTTTCCCGATCGTACTTGAGCACGGTCACTTCTACACGATCTCCGATCTGGAACATTTCGGAGGGATGGCCGACTCGGCCCCACGACATATCGGTGATGTGCAGCAATCCGTCGATGCCGCCCAGATCGATGAAGGCGCCGTAGTCGGTGATATTCTTCACCATGCCTTGGATCAACTGGCCTTCCCGCAAATTCGCCAAGGTGGTCTGGCGGTTCCGGTCACGCATCTCCTCGAGGAGCACGCGCCGGGACACGACCACGTTCCCGCGCCGGTGGTTGATCTTGATGATCTTCATCGGAAAGACCTTTCCGATCAATCCGTCGAGATCGCGGACCGGATGGAGGTCGATCTGCGATCCCGGCAAAAAGGCCTTCACGCCGATGTCCACCATCATCCCGCCCTTGATCTTGGAAAGGATCTTCCCCTCCACATGCTTCTCTTCTTTGAAGATCTTTTCCAGATCCTCCCAGATCTTCATCTTGTCGGCCTTTTCCTTCGACAAGACGAGATTGCCCTCCGAATCCTCCGTGTCCTCGATATAGACCTGAACCCGGTCGCCGACCTTCAAGTGGCTCAATTCTTCCTGCGAGAACTGCTCCAGCGAGATGAGCCCTTCCGACTTATATCCGATATCGACGACGATTTTATCCTTCCCAATGGCGACGATACGTCCCTCGACGATCGTCCCCTCTTCGAAATTCCGAAACGTCTCCTCATAAAGGGACTCCATGGCCCCCCGATCCAATTGTTGACCTGTCGGCTGCGTAGCAATAGTCATGACGTTACAACCCACTCCTCCGAACTCTGTCGGGTGCTGATATGATTATGACCCATGGCCGCTCTCAGCGCTGAGCGACTGTGGGGCCGGTGGTTCGTGTGTCGCGTCCGCGGGAGAGACTCCTCTTGGTTTCGCCTCCCGTGGTGGCTCAACGCCTCCCAATTCCGCAATCTTCAGCATCACACGCCGGCTCACCTCTCGATAAAACATCTTTTCCGGCCGCTCTCCCGGTTTCCCGTCGAAGGAGAGCGCCGGTCCGAAGCGGACAGACAACGGTCGCATGCGGGGCCACGATGCGCCCGGCGGCAACGCGTCGTAGGTCCCTCCAATGTGAACGGGAATCACCGGACATCCGGTTTGTGCGACCACAAGACCGATTCCGGGCTTCCCTGCTCTCAGCTTCCCGGTGAGGCTTCGTCCACCCTCCGGGTAAATAACCACCGCCTTTCCCTGGCGAATGAGGTCGATCGCCAGTTCGAATCCTTTTCGATCCAACCGATTCGCGCTGATCGGAATCCAGCCCAAGGCTTGAATCAGGGGCCTGAGCCATGGAAAAAACAAATCTCGCCGGCCCAGATGCCAGAGACGGCGCCGGACCGCGCAACCCAGAATGGGAATATCCAGGTAGCTCGCATGGTTCGCGGCGAGAAGCACCCCGCTCTTCTTCGGAACATGCTCCTGACCTTCGACGCGGAATCGGAAGAACAGATGCGCAAGGGATCTGACCAGCATCCAGAGGATGCCATACAGCAACGAACTCACAGTTTGGCTGAAACGGCCGCCAGCATCTGCTGGAGCACGTGCTCGACGTCCAGATTCGAAGTATCGATGGTCAACGCGTCCGACGCCGGGACCAGCGGTGCATGCTCCCTGGTTCGATCTCTAGTATCACGGGCGGCCAATTCTTGAATCGTGTCCTTCAGCGAGACAGACCGTCCCGATGCCGCAAGTTCACGATAACGTCGTTGAGCGCGGATTTCAGGAGTGGCCTCCAGAAAAAACTTCACGTCCGCGGCCGGGAATACCCTGGTGCCCAGATCACGCCCGTCGGCCACCACAGCTCCCTGCTTCGCGATCTGCCGCTGCACCGGAAGCAGCCAGTCGCGGACCGCCGAAAGGGATGAGATCACGGACGCCATCGCGCTGGTGTCGGGAGCACGGAGGTCCTCGCTGACCTCGCATCCATCGACCGACACCCGCATCCCTTCACCATCCGGATGGCGGATGTCCAGCCGCGTCGTCGCCAACAGTCGCTCCACACCCGCCGCATCGTCGGGCGCGACGCCGGCTCGCTTGACCTTCCAGGCCACTGCCCGGTACAGAGCGCCGGTATCGAGATAGAGAAAGCCCAGCCGGGAAGCCAGTAGCTTCGCGACCGTACTCTTCCCCGCTCCGGCTGGTCCGTCGATGGTGATCACGAATGCGGACCGCTGAGTGCGGCCGTGTGTATCGGCGGCTCGTGGCGCTTGTATTATAGACATCAGCTCAAAGGTGTCAACAAATCCAATAACTTAGATTCGAATCCCGGGAAGGATGTCTCAATGCATCCCGAGTCGGCGATTGTCGTGGCTCCCTCGGCGACAAGACCGGCCACCGCCATCGACATGGCAATGCGGTGATCGCCATGACTCTCGCAGCAGGCTCCGGTCAATCGGGCCTTCTCCCCGCCTCCATGAATGACCATCCCATCCGGCCGCTCGGTCATCGAGACGCCCATCTTCCGCAATTCCGCGGCCATGGTGGCGATCCGATCGCTTTCCTTGACTCGTAATTCTTCGGCGCCAGTGACGATGGTGTCTCCCTCGGCAACCGACGCGGCCACGCAGAGAACGGGAAACTCGTCGATCATATTCGGAATCTCCTCCGCCGTGACCGTGACACCTTTGAGCGCCGCGGACCGAACCACGAGGTCGGCGACCGGCTCCCCGGCCTCCTCCGCAATATTCATAACCTGAATATCTGCGCCCATACGGGTCAATATCGTCAACAACCCGACCCTGGTCGGATTGACGCCTACCCGGCGAATCGTCAGATGCGAACCAGTCACGATCGTCGCAGCCACCAGGAAAAACGAGGCGGCGGAGAAATCACCCGGCACATGCAGATCCTTGGCCGGCCAGCCCGTGGCGGGACATCCTTCCACGGATACGGTCGTACCATGCTGCGAACAGGCAATGCCGTAATAACGGAAGATCCGCTCGGTATGGTCGCGCGAGGCCCGCGGCTCGGTCACGCTCGTGGCCCCCTCCGCAAAGAGGCCTGCCAAGAGCAGGGCCGACTTCACCTGGGCGCTGGCAACAGGAGAGGTGTAGGCGATACCTCGTAACTTGGCTCCCGTGAGAGCCAGGGGCGCCAGTTCACCACCTCGCCGACCGGCGATGGAGGCACCCATCTCCCGTAGAGGCCGGACGACGCGACCCATGGGCCGACGCCGGATGGAGGCATCGCCCGTCAAGACCGCGAAAAAATCCTGGCCTGCGAGGAGGCCCGTGAGAAGTCTGATGCCGGTCCCTGAGTTACCACAATCGATCGGGCCATTCGGCTCGCTAAGTCCCCAGAGTCCCTTTCCCTGCACGTCGAGCCGCTCGGGGAACTCCTGGATCTCGACCCCCATGGCCCGACAAGCCCGCATCGTGTTCAGACAGTCCTCACCACGACAATAGCCGGCGATGGAGCTGCGCCCCTGGGCCAAAGCGGCCAACAGAACGGCACGATGGGTCACGGACTTATCCCCCGGCATATCTATGACACCGCGGAGCGATCGAGCCGGCTTGATGGTCAAGGACGACATGGTGTACGGCGGAGAGTCATTACCCCGGCTGTCAGTTGAGTCGCTCCCGGACGGACCTGGCCGCTTCCATTTTCTTTTCCAGACCGGGTCCGTCACCGGATTTGATCAGCTCCTTCAATTGCCCGAGGTGCTGTTCGTAGACCTCGATCAATTGGACCAAGTTGTCATGATTCCACAGGCAGATATCGCGCCACATCTCGGGCGAACTGGCGGCGATGCGCGTTGTGTCGCGCAGCCCGCCACCCGAGTGCAGGCGGAGATCCAAGTCAGGCGCCATGCGATCCCGTACCTCCGCGAGCGCATTGACCAGGGCAAACGCGGCCATGTGCGGTAGATGGCTGACCGCGCCCAAAATCTTGTCGTGGAGAAAGGGATCCATGGAGAGCACCGTCGAACCTGTTCGTTCCCACAACTCCGTGATCGCCTGCAACGCCTCCGGATCGGTGCGCGGCGTCGGGGTGACAATGCAACGAGCTCTCCTGAAAAGCGTCACCGAAGCCGCTGCCACGCCGGTTTTTTCCTTGCCGGCGATGGGATGTGCGCCGACAAAGCGGACCGGCGCGGGCAGGCGGTTTTCGGTCTGAATCACGAGGTTTCCTTTAACACTCCCCACATCGCTGACGATCGCGTGAGGCCGTAGGACCGCCCCCCAGTCCTTAAGGTGCGGCTCATAGGTAGACAACGGGGTTGCAAGAATGACGAGGTCCGCGTCTCGCACCCCTTCACGAGGATCAGAGACATACCGGTCGATCGCGCCGACCTCCACCGCCGTCTTGAGATTCTCGATCCTCCTCCCGACCCCCACGACAGTTTCGGCCAGTCCTTCTCGCCGCACGATCATTCCCAGGGAGCCTCCGATCAGGCCCACTCCGACGATCGTCATCTGTTTGAAATGTACTGTCATCGCTCCTATCCAACTCGGCCGATCGGCGACATCGTCAAGCCCCGACCCGTCCAAATCGTCATTGCCGCGGTTTCACCGAACGGACCGGCTAGAGCTCGCGCCCGACCGCCTGTCCGATCTTTTTGATTTCAACCATCAACTCTTTGAACTTGGCCGGCTTGATCGATTCCTCCCCATCGCACAGCGCGCACTCAGGATTCGAATGCACCTCGATCAGCAGCCCATCCGCTCCCGCCGCGATCGCGGCCCGTGACATGGGGGCGACCAGATTCCACTTGCCGGTGGCATGACTCGGATCCACGATGACCGGCAGATGCGACAGTTCCTTGAGTGTCGGAACGGCAGAAAGGTCGAGCGTATTACGATATTGGGTTTCGAACGTCCGGATGCCTCGTTCACACAACATCACGTTGCGATTCCCGCGCGACATCACGTATTCCGCCGAGAGCAGGAACTCCTTGAGCGTCGCTGAAAGCCCGCGTTTGAGCAGCACCGGTTTGTCGTAGGAGCCGACCTCCTTCAACAACTCGAAGTTCTGCATGTTGCGCGCGCCTACTTGAATGATGTCCGCCTTTTCCAGAAATAGATCGATGTCGCGCGTGTCCAGGATTTCGCTCACGACCGGCAACCCCGTCTGCTTCTTGGCCTCCAACAGATAGTCGAGCCCCTCCCGGCCCACTCCCTGGAACGAATACGGAGAGGTCCGCGGTTTGTAGGCCCCGCCCCGCAGGATGCCCGCTCCACCGGCCTTGACTTCGTGGGCAATGCCGACGGTCAATTCCAATCGCTCCACCGCGCAGGGACCGGCCATGATGGTCAGCTTGCTATCGCCGATCTTGACCCCGCCGACATCGATCACCGTCGCCTCTTTCCTGAACTCACGACTGACCAGTTTCCAAGGAGCCAGTATCGGTGTGACGCTTTCCACGCCCGGGAAGGCCGTGAGCGGTTGATTGTGCAGAATCCGATCATCCCCGATCACCCCGATGATCGTCCGTTCCTGCCCTGTGGAAATGTGTGATTTCAACCCCAGTTCCCGCAGTCGTTCCAGCAGATGGTCGATCTGCTTCTCCGTCGCGTCCGGTTTCAAGACAATGATCATGGTGTCGCCTCGACGATCGATACGGAATCGGTTAACGCTCCAGGACTTTCCGGAGCGCGGCAAGAAATAGTTGGTTTTCCTCCGGGAGGCCGATTGTCACGCGCAGCATCGCCCCGTCAATGTGTCGGACGATAACCCCTTCGCGCAGCAGGGATTGGAAGAGGGCTCGTCCGTCCCGTCCCGAATCGAAATACAGAAAATTCGCCTGGCTCGGAAGGGGCGCAAAACCCAACGCCTCGAGGCCCTGCCGCACCACGTCCATTTGTTCCCGATTGAGACTCCGGCTTCGCGCCACATGCCGCTCGTCGCCCAGCGCCGCAATAGCGGCTTCCTGCGCGACGCTGTTGGCGTTGAAGGGAGGGCGGAGCCTGTTGAGGTAATTCGTGATCTCCGAGGTGGTCAGACCGTAGCCGATGCGCAACCCCGCCAGGCCATAAATTTTCGAGAAGGTCCGCAACACAATCGCATGGCGCCCCTGTTTCACATAGGAAAGTGAATCGGCATAGTCGGCGGCTTCGGCATATTCGTAATAGGCTTCGTCAAACACGACGACGACCCGCTCGGGCATCTGTTCCATGAGGGTCCGAACCTCAGCCTCGGTCACCATGGTTCCCGTGGGGTTATTGGGATTGCAGATAAACAGGAGTCTGGTGCGCGGGGTAATGGCGTCAGCCATGGCGGGAAGATCATGGCGTCCGTTCCTCATCGGCACCGAGACCGGCTTTCCATGCGCGGCGGTGATTTCCATTTTGTAGATCACGAAGGTATCGCTGGCGATGACGGCTTCATCTCCGGGAGCAAGAAACGTTCGGGCCAGCAACCCGATGATTTCATCCGAGCCATTCCCCAAGATCACCTGGTCGGGAGCGACCTTCCATCGTTCCGCCAGCGCCGAGCGCAGTCGAAATGCCCCACCGTCGGGATAGCGATGCAGCGATTCGGTCACCGGGCCGATCGCCGCCACCGCTTTCGGGGAGGGCCCCAATGGGTTCTCGTTCGACGCTAACTTGATGATCCGCGACAACCCCAGTTCCCGCTGCAACTCCTCGATCGGTTTGCCCGGGACATAGGGAACGAGCGAATCAATATCGGGATGAACGGTCAGTGCCATGATTACGCGTGTGCCGGATACGACCCGAGTATCTTCATGAAGAGGCACCGAGACTTCACTTCCTCGAGCGCCTTCTTCATGCGCTCCTCCTCGAGGTGCCCTTCCACATCGACGAAAAAGATGTATTCCCATGCCTTTCGCCGCGAGGGGCGGGACTCGATTTTGGTCATATTTATACCGGATGAAGCAAAGGGCCGCAGCAAGTCATAGAGGGCGCCAGCCCGGTCCTTGACCGAAATCATCACGGAGGTCTTGTCCTTTCCGGTCCGCTGGGGAGCGGTCTTAGCCAGGATCAGAAACCGGGTAAAGTTGTGGATGTTGTCCTCGATCCTCGATTGCACCACCTTAAGACCGTATAGTTGCGCCGCCAGTTCCGAGGCGATGGCTCCGGCGGAGGCGTCTTCGGACGCCATTTCGGCGGCGCGCGCGGTGCTGGCAACTTCGGACAACGGCACGTTCGGGACATGAGTTTCCAGCCAGTTCCGGCATTGGGCCAAGGCATGGGGGTGCGAATAAATCTTGGTAATCTCCTCCTTCACCCCTGGTTTGGACAAGAGGTGATGCGACACCTCCAGCAGGACCTCTCCATAGATCAGCAGGGGGGAATCGATGAACATATCAAGGGTGTGGCTGACCACCCCTTCCGTCGAATTCTCGATCGGCACCACACCGAAGTTCGCCCGACCCCGTTCGACCTCCGTGAAGACATCCTTAATGCTCGTGACCGGAACATATTGCGCGGACTCGCCGAACTTCTGCCGAGAGGCCAGATGCGTGAATGTGGCGCGTGGCCCTAAATAGACAACCTTTTGCGGTCCCTCCAGCGACAGGGAGGCAGACATGATCTCTCGATAGACCGACCGGATGGCGTCGCTTGGAAAGGGGCCGGCATTCGCGCTGGTGAGCCGTTGGATGATCTCCGCTTCGCGCGCGGGAGTATGCAGATTGGCTCCCGCGTCGTTCTGCCGCTTCAAGTTGCCGATTTCAATCACATAGGTCGACCGCTCGTTCAACAAGCGAAGAATTTCGTCGTCCAGTTGGTCGATGCGTCGCCGTAGCTCGTGCAGATCCGTGTTCATCGCCGGGGGGGTCCGCTCCACCACAATAGAATCCCTGACACTCTCGCTGGTCTCGGAGGGGAGCCTCTCACCCCAAAGCCATTCCGCAGCGCGGGCTTGGCTTCCCTGGCATGGATGGCCCAGGAAAAGGAGAAGGCTTCTCTCAGAACTAAAAAAGGAATGTTACTAAAAACCCCTGAAGTTTTGCAAGGATAGGAAACTCGGTCGAATCGAGCGCCCTCCGCCGATTATTCGAGACCCCGCGCCTGAAGGCGTGCGATCGCTCGCGGGAAATCGAGGTCATGCAAACAGGTCCCTCTTCCTTCCGAAATGCTCATAGGCCAACCTGGTCGCGCAACGACCGCGAGCGGTCCGCTCCAGATACCCGGCTTGAATCAGATAGGGCTCGTAGACTTCTTCCAGCGTAGCTCGGTCTTCATTGATGGCGGCCGCCAGGGATTCGACTCCCACCGGCCCTCCGCCAAACCTCTCCAGTATCGTGACGAGAATATTCCGGTCCATCTCATCGAACCCGGCCCGATCCACGCCGATCCAATCCAAGGCATCCTGAGCCACCTGGCGAGTAATGTGCCCTCGGGCCTTGATCTGAGCAAAATCCCGAACCCGCTTCATCAGACGGTTGACGACTCGGGGCGTCCCCCTGGCGCGGCCGGCAATTTCCCTGGCGCCGGCCTGGTCGATCTCTACGCGCAGAAGGCGACCAGTCCTTCGAACGATCGCCTCCAATTCCTCTGGAGCATAGAATCCCAGCCGATAGACCAGTCCAAACCGCTCCCGGAGAGGACTCGTCAGGGCACCCGCTCTGGTCGTCGCCCCCACCAACGTAAAGGGTGGCAATTCGAGCTTGACGGTCTTTGCCTGCGGTCCCTGCCCGACGACCAGGTCCAACTGGTAGTCCTCCATCGCTGGATACAACGCCTCCTCTACCGAGGCAGGTAGGCGATGGATCTCGTCGATGAACAGGACATCACCCTGCTGTAAGTTGGTCAGGATAGCCGCGACATCTCCGGCATGGGCCAAGACCAGCCCCGAGGTGGAACGAATCGCTGCCCCCATCTCTCGCGCGATGATATGTGCGATCGTGGTTTTACCGAGTCCCGGAGGCCCATAAAAGATCGCATGGTCCAGAGCCTCGCCCCGTTGCTTGGCCGCATCGATACAGACTTGTAACGATTGCTTCATCGACACTTGGCCGATGTATTCCTCGAGCGTCTGAGGCCTGAGGGTCAGTTCCAATCCCTGTTCCTCATCCATGGCTCCGGGCGACACGAGGCGTCGATCCATTGGCGCTACTTACTCTCTGAAGCCGGTGAAGGGGGTGGCGGCAAGGTCTGACCGGGAGGAGGCAGGCCCCCCTGTCCGGGCGTGGGCAATTGTCCGGCGCAATCAGGCGGACAGAAGCGGCCGCCTTGTGATGGATTCGGCGTGATGGAATCCATTTTTTGAAGTTGGCACCGGCTCATCGCACCTCCGTCTCGCGCGCACTGTGTCGGCACCATCGTTCCCCCGACCTTGACATACCCCTCGGGACATTCTCCGCACACGGACAGGAGATTGCCTCCGAGCGGGACGCACTGAACGAGGGTGGGATCACCGTCCGGACAGGTTTTCGGATCGGCAGTGACCGCGGTGGTGGCAAACCCCTCCGGACAGCTCCCGCAGCGCAACTGCCTGATCTTGGGCTCTCCCTTCTCTTCCGCCCAGGCGGGAGACCCGGAAAGACCAGCGGCAAGGATCACCGCGGCCAGTCCCATCATGGCCAACTGTCTCATCGTTCACCCCTTGGCTAAGCGCTTGAGTGTCGCGCGTATGACGTCGGTGAGATCGGCCTGTTCGAGATGGAGCTTGCTCAAGACCTGTTTGACATCGGCCGGCTTGTAGCCCAGATTGACCAAGGCGGATGTCGCATCCTCGTAGACGGATGGCACAGGAAGACTCGCAGCAGGTGACGATCGCCCCCCGACCCCATACAACCGCTCGACTTTGTCCTTCAATTCCAAGACCAGGCGGCTGGCGGATTTCTTCCCGATGCCCGGCACCGTCGCGAGTCTCTCGATGTCACTGCCCTCCACCGCCGAGGCCAGGTCCGGGATCGTGAAGGTCGAGAGCAGGCTCAGCGCCAGTTTGGGCCCGATGCCGCTGACGGTGGTCAGCAGTCCGAACGCGGCCTTCTCAGGCTCAGTCAGGAATCCGAACAACTGAATCGCGTCATCTCGGAGGCAGGTCTGCACATGAAGACTGGTAACCTGCGCGATCTCCGGGAGCCCGCAGTAGGTGCTGAGGGGAATAAAGAGTTCGTAGCCGACGCCCTGCACATCGACAACCGCCTGGCTGGGGGATTTGCGGACCAGTCGGCCCGTCAATGAGGCGATCATGCCGGCTCGGCCAGCCCGATGACTCGACAGGCAACCAGCTTGAAGTTAACCGGCTGCCGCAGCCTTCTCCATGATTTCTTCCGAGATGTCGAAATTGGCGTGAACCTTCTGCACGTCGTCGTGATCGTCGAGAATTTCGAGCAGCTTCAGCATCTGCTCCGCCGCCTTTTCCTCAAGCTGGACAGAGTTCTGGGGCAGGAAGGTGACTTCAGCCAGCGACGGTTCGAGGTGGGCATCCGCAATGGCTTTTCTCACCGGCTCGAAATCGTGCGGCGCCGTCACGACTTCAAACGTCTTGTCCGTCACCTTGACATCTTCGGCCCCCGCATCGAGGCTCAGCGACAGAAGCCGATCTTCGTCAACCTTGTCCTTATCCACGATGATGAGACCTTTCTTGTGAAACTGCCAGGCCACGGCACCAGCCTCGGCCAAGCTGCTGCCGTTCTTGGTGAGGAGACTGCGTATTTCCGCCACAGTACGGTTCCGGTTATCGGATTGGATCTCGATCAGAAGAGCGGTCCCGCCGGGACCGTAGCCTTCGAGCGAAAATTCCTCGATCGTCACGCCGGGTAGTTCACCGGTCCCCCGTTGGATGGCCTTCTTAATCGTATCGTTGGGCATGTTGGCTTCACGCGCCTTGATAATAGCCAATCGCAAGCGCGGGTTGCCGTCCGGGTCCCCTCCCCCCCTGGCCGCGATCGTAATCTCGCGGATAACCTTGGTGAAGAGTTTTCCTCGCTTAGCATCAACCGCCGCTTTATGCCGTTTGGTGGTGGCCCAATGACTATGGCCCCCCATAGAACCTCCTGCGACACACCGGTGGAATTTGGTACAGCTAGCACAGTCCCGATGGGGGTGTCAACGCGAGCGCATTGCCCCTATGACACCGCACCGGAGCGCGAGACCAGCGCCTGGGTGACTATTGCTACGATTCTTTCAGTTGTCAGCTTTCCAGACATCGCACGGCGGCAGGTTCATATCTTTGATCTTGCGCTATTGCTGACAGCAGGTGATCACGTATTGATTGCCGAAAATATCGCGCTGCTCAACAAGGCCGCAGGTATCGATATGAGAATGCCCCACATTCAGTTCAGCCAGATTTTAGGAGTAACGTTCGCCTCTGATAGCACTTTATTTCGAAGCAGGACATTCTGACCAACGACTGCCACCCTTCTATCTTTGGGAGCAGGCAATGTAGGAAACGGGCCGCCTGAGGCTGTCGCATGGATTAGAATGCATGAGCCGGCCTGAGGCCCAAAGCCAGGACTCTTGCCGATATTTACCAACTCCACGATGCCTACAAGTTTTCCTTCAACCATAAGAGAAAGCTGATTGGCGTTCCATCACCTGCCATTGATTATAAGAAATACCAGCAAGGACAACGGTGAACGCTGCAATAGTCCCGGCAAAGCAAACCTCCAGGCATCGACGCGAGAGCCAGCGAGATCTTTCCCCTGACGGATGTGCCTGAATCTTGCTCGGAACAAATGTGGTTTACCCCCATGACAGGTTGGAGCTGAACACGAATACGCGCTCTAACCGCCTGATCGAACCTCAACGGGTAGGGGGAGATAGGGTATCGCTTACCGCGGTCGTACGCATAGTCCTGTGCTAATCCCGATACAGTAGCAACTGCACGGCAATCGTCAGGACAAGCAGCGACCAGGTGAGGTTCCACCAGAAAATATTGCGAGTGCCGGCATGCTCCAAACCGGCTCTTGCCGGAGGTTCACGGACGGCCTTCCATCCGGCCAAGGTCTTGGCGATCCCGCCCGCGATCGCGACGACTCCCATTTGGAAGTGATGAACCGCAATGTGCGCGGCGTGAGGATGGGCCCCATGGTCGTGCGAGAACAGCATGAACCCGCCAACGATGGCGAACATCGGCAGAGGAAAGAGCCAGACGGGAGATCGCAGCACTTCTCGGCGTCTGGCCAATTCAATCGCACCGACGCTCAAGGCGAGCAGGCCATACAGTTTATGCTGCGCGATCTCATTCGTGGCCCTGACGAAGGTGTCGAGAAAACTCATGTGCCCGACCGGCCAGGCATCATGATCACTCCAGATCAGGAGCCAGATCCCGGCCGCCATCAACGCTCCCGGCAGGAGATACGCCCACCAATCTCTGCGGCGGACGCCGGCGCTGGATCGAAGTTCGCCTAAGCCGATCAACAAGACGAAGAGTGCACTGATCTGATGGCTGAACTCGGAGTAGGCCCTGCCTTCCGCCGACCCCTCCCACTGAGGGAGCTGCGACACGACATGGGCATGCTCGGACCGTGCGTAGTGGACGTCGGATTCCGCTTGATGCTCTTGGTTGTGCTGGGCTGAAGAAACGAAAGGAGAGAACCAGGGCGCAAGTGCGAGCACCAGCGCAAGCAACAGATTCCGGAACAAAAACGACCGGCGTTCGATATCAGACATTCCTTTCAACTGCCCGATCGACAGCACCCGACAAACAAAGGCCCATTCGGCCTGCCGAATGGGCCCTCAACCGCAGCCCGCTGCAACCCCTTTGGTCACATGAACTTGAGAAACTTGTCCTTGGCCTCATCCATGACCTGGGCGGTGACGGTCGCCGCACCACGTTCCTTGGCCAGCCGTTCGATCTCGCGCCGCGCCATCGGTCGGATAAAGTCGGGAATATTCTCAAGTCGTTGTTCCGCTTCCGCTGTCCAGCTAAGTCCGTTCGGCTCGCTCTTCGCATCATCCATAACCTGTAGGGTGATGCTGGCGAATCCATGTCGCTTCGCGTAGGCTTCCACGCTGGCCTGCACCATCGGCTTGACGAAGGACGGCAATCGCTCCAGCCGCTCCGTCGCATCCGGAGTCCAACTCAACCCAGAGGGAGCCGCCTCCGCCTGTTTATTTCCGCTTCCCATACCCATCTGCGCGACAACGGCGGCGAAGGGACAGGACCCGCCCGACTTTTCTCCCTCCTTCGGAGAAGCGGAGGTACTTGGCTTGGGATGAGCTGCCTGATGCGCCGGTTGCCCGGCCTGGATTTTTTCGTTCAGATAGGTCGCCATCTGCCCCATGCCGGCCTTGGCTTCTTCCTTCAGCGTTCCCCGGGTCATTTCAAAGGGTTCGGCCGGAGCCGGTCTTCCGCCGAGCTTCACCCCGAGCGAACTGACCATCTGCGTCTCTCCAGGATTGGTAACCATGGAGAACTTGGCCCCGCAGGCCGGGCAGCCGAAAAACACTCCGAGAGACCCTTCGGCCGGTTGCTCGACCTTCTGGAAGGTCATGTAGGTTTCACAGTTGAGGCAGACGAACTTCATGCCAGCACCTCGTAATGTCGCACGCCAAAAAGATGACGGTGTTTCTATAATTTCTCAGCCAAAACTTTTCGGTATTCGGCCAACGTCGCAACCCGTTCGGCAATCTGCCGATACCGTTGCAGGGTGGGATAGCTCTCGTCGAGCAATGGCATTCCCTTATCGAAGGTCTTAGCCAGTGTTCGGTCGAAGGGAATCCTCCCGAGCAACGGCACGTCCAGAGCGTCGCACATGGCCTCCGTGTTGCCTTCGAAAAGTTCGTGCTCCGCCCCGCAGGAGGGGCATCGATATTGGCTCATATTCTCGACGACCCCGAGCACGTTGATGCCCATGTCGCGCGCATAGGTAATCGACTTCTGGACGACATCGGAGGCCACCTCCGACGGGGTGGTTATCACCACCGCGCCCGCCAGGTCGGGAATAAAGCCGGCGATGACGGGCGGCTTGTCAGCCGCGGCTCCAGGGGGAAGGTCCGTGAGCAGGTAGTCCAGCTCCCCCCATATGACATCGCCGAGAAACTCTCGAATCACATTCATTTCCATCAAACCCAGCCACACAGGGCTGAGATCCATCGGCCCCTTCCAGCGCACAGGGGAGGTCGCGTCGAGAAAGAAATCCATCGAGGCGACCTTGATATTCAAGGGTCCGATCGGCGGAAGCGCGCCTTCCGGCGTCAGCGTCAACCGCTGGCCGTGCATCCCCAGCATGCGGGGGACGCAGGGTCCGTTCAAATCGACGTCCAACAACCCGACCTTGTAGCCCATCCGGGCCAGAGCCAGCGCGAGATTCACGGTCGTCATGCTCTTGCCGACCCCGCCTTTTCCGCTCATGACCACCAGCTTGTGCTTGATCCCGGCCATGCGACCTTGAACCTGCCGCATCTGCGCCGTGATCTGCTCCACGACCTTGGCATCATCGCGATACTGGAGCTTTGTCAGAATGTCCTTAAGATTTTTGTCCGGCGTCATGGTCATGGCGTCATTCATCGCAGAGCACCGTCCGTAACCGGGCACCGTAGCACAGGCTTTTCGGGCGAGTCAAACCGCAGAAACGTGGGTGGCTCGACATCCTCTATCGCCACAGGCCGGTCGATTCCTTGATCTTCAAATGGAATATTGCGCAGAGGGCGCGCCTCCCTCCTGACGGGAAAGGATACCGCGGCCCTTCAGCTCGGCGATGATCTGCTTCGCGATGGCTTCGAAATCTTTCGGACCTGCATAGGCCAGATCGGTCCCAGGCGGAGGCACCTCCGATTGATTGGACAGATGCACCGTAATGACCGGCGTCGGCTGAACCAGAGTCCGGACATCCTGGTGGTCTGCACGGCTGAACGTGTTCGTCGTCGAAATCACGATCAGACCGGCATCCGTGATGAGACGGGCGACTTCGCCGAACCGCCGGACCAACTCCTTTTCTTTCGCATCTCCATCGCGCACGTCGCTGTCGAGGCCGTGCCGGAGATTCTGTCCGTCCAACAGGTAGGCGTGACGTCCTTCGGCGATCAGGCGGACTTCCAGCCGGCGAGCCAGGAAGGATTTGCCGGCATGGGCGCCCCCGGTAATCAATACCATTGCCGCACGGTGCCCGAACACCGACGCTCGCTCGTCCGGACTCACATCCCCCTTCACCCAGGCGATGTCTCGACGCCGCGCCTCCTCGCGGAGCTGGGTCTGGTCATCCTTAAGCCCCTCGGTGATGATGCCGCCGCCCGACACATCGAACTGGTCCACGAGCACGAAACGTCCGGTGACATCGGAGTCCGTGTAGCGATCGAACGCGATCGGCGACTTGGTGCGGATGGTCAACTCGGCGACCTCGTTCCGGGCGACCGAGGTGTGGACCTGCTTCGCATCCAGATCCTGTGTGTCGATAATGCGATGGATGGTCGCGACCTCGCAGTCCACTTCGCGGGTGGCCAGACGCAGGAGATACTTTCGGCCGATTTCCAGCGGCCTCCGCCCCATCCAGAACAGATTACACCGCAACATCGTCGAAACCTGCGGCACGGTTTCCTGATGGGACACCATCTCGCCTCGCTCGACGAAGATCTGCTCATCCAGGGTGATGCCGGTGGATTGGCCGGCCCTCGCCTCGGTGGGAACGGGATCAACGTTGAAGGCTTCGATGGTCTGGACGACCGCGGACTTGTTGGAAGGCGAGAACAACAGGCGATCTCCGACCTTGAGGACCCCACTGGCGATGCGTCCCGCGAGAATTCGCCGCGCGTCAAACTTGTAAACGTCCTGCACCGGGAATCGCAGCGGCTGCTGTTCGCGCGCCGTCTCCTTGGTGAAGGATTCCAGCGTTTGGAGCACGGTCGGCCCGCTGTACCATGGCATCTGGCCGCTCGGCTGCGCGATATTGTCTCCCAGCTTCGCGCTGACGGGGATGAACCGTTCCGGCTTCACCTTCAGTTGCGCCAGAAACTCACTGTATTCCTTTTCGATGCGGACAAAGGTGTCCTGGCGGTACCCGGCCAGATCCATCTTGTTCACGACCACAGCCACCTGTTTCACACCGAGCAGGGAGAGAAGGTAGCCGTGCTTTTTGGATTGCTCCTTGACACCCTCGTGGGCATCGATCAGCAGCAAGGCGGCTTCCGCTCGCGCCGCGCCCGAGACCATGTTCTTAAGAAATTCCTTGTGGCCCGGCGCATCGATGATGATGTATTGCCGGTTCTTCCATGAAAAAAAGGTGCGGGCCGTATCGATCGTAATCCCCTGTTCCTGTTCCTCTAGAAAGGCATCGAAGAGAAACGCGTATTCGAACTCCTTGCCCTGCTGGCGACAGATCGCCTGGACCTTTTCCAGCTTCCCGTCCGGCAACGAGCCGGTATCGGCGTAAAGTCGGCCGACGAGCGTTGACTTGCCATGGTCTACATGGCCGACGATGACGATATTCAGATGCGCGTGGGAAACGTGGGCGTCGGTTGCAGTCGTCGTCATCGTATGCTTCCTACCAGGATGATCAAACAGGTCGTCCTCCTCACCCACTCACCGCGGCGCGTCACGCTATCGAGCTCGTGCATGAGACTCCCGTCATGCGATTTCCAGCAGGATGATCAAAATGGCCCATCAACGCGGCCGCAGAGCTCGTCGAACCCCTAGAAATCTCATGGACGAAGCACGCTCAAACCGGTTCCCCAGTGAGGCCGCAAGGAGCGAAAACCACGAGGCGTAGCCTTTTCCTACGTTGAGAGGTTTGAGCGACTGAGAACAAACCTGGGGGTCGTTTTCAGCGTTCTTCATCACATGTATCCGTCCTTGCGAAGCATCTCCATCCCCCGCCCTTCGTCCTGCGCCCGGCCTGCCCGCTCTGCGGTCTTGGTGCGCCGGAGCTCATCGATAATGTCATCGACGGTCTTGGCTGTCGAACGGATAGGAGCGGTGCAGGGTGCGCAGCCCAGGCTGCGATACCGGATGCCCTCCCCTCTGTCGAGATAGAGATCGATGAATGGGATGCTCTCCAACTTGATGTACTCCCAAATGTTGACCTCCGTCCAATCCAACAGCGGATGGATGCGGATATGAGTGCCAGGCGGGAACGATGTCTTGAATTGATCCCACAGTTCGGGCGGCTGCTCTCGGAAGTCCCACTCTCCATGCTTGTCTCGGGGAGAAAAGTACCGCTCTTTGGCCCTGGTGGCCTCTTCGTCGGCTCGTACGCCGAGAATGATCCCCGTGTAGCCGTTTTCCTCGATGAGCTGTTTCAGCCCGTTCGTTTTCAATGCCGTGCAGCAGACTTGCCGCCCCAGCGTGTGGTTCATGCCGGCGGCTAACGCTTCCGCGTTCTGCCCCACCACCAGATTGAGCCGCCACTCGCGGGCCAACCGGTCACGGTATTCGATCATGGCTGGGATTTTAAAACTCGTGTCCACATGAAGCAGAGGAAACGGGACATGCCCGAAAAAGGCTTTGCGCGCCAGCCACAAGAGCACGGTCGAATCCTTCCCCATCGACCAGAGCATCGCCAGATTGTCGAAGTGCTTGTAGGCCTCTCGGAGAATGAACACGCTCTGATCTTCCAGTTGCCGGAGATGCTTCATCGATGGTGTCCCTTTCGCCCGCTCCTACCCGGTCCGCACTCGCGATCCGGGAGTCACCGCACCGATCTCTGCCAATGCCCGCAGCTTGTCACGCGCCGCCCCGCGATCGATCATCTCGTTCGCCAACGGCACTCCCACGGCAATTGAAGGGATCACGCCGCTTCCATACAGCAGCATGGCGGCATTCAGCGCCACCCAATCCCGCGGCCCGCCCTTGACTTCGCCCTGGAGAATCTTCACGAGCAGCGCGGCCTCTTGTTGCCGCTGCGACGGTGCGAAGCCGGCCATATCTCGCGTGGTGCCGAGCGACAGACCCACATCTTTCGGGTGGAGCGCCACGGGAATGGACCTGCCGTCCCGTAGCTCGACAAACCGGGTCAGCGATGCGATCGATAGCTCCGGCTCGCCTTCCACTCCTCGCATGACCATGGCGTGGGACGCCCCCAGCATATTCATGGCCTCCACCGTCTTGTCGAAATACGGTGGGTGGGCCATGCCAATCACCTGGCAGCGGGCCCGCGCCGGATTGATCATGCGCGCCACCGGATGAAAACAATTCCGCACCCCCAACTCCCGGCGAAGGTCGAGAACCCGCGCCAAGGGAGGATGGTAGTTCGCCATGTCGAGATAGGCGAACCCCTTGCCGAGCAGCGATTCGCTCACCGCCAACGGTCCAAGGTCGGTGGGAATGCCCAAGTGACCCAATACCGCCCAGGGACCCGGCCGCTCCGGCGTCCCTTCCCACCCATGCACGAGCACGGACGCGCCGGCCGCAGCCGCGACAATCGCCGCGCCCACGATCGCGTAAAAGGTGTCGCGTTTGCCCGCGTAGCAGGGCACATCCACCACATTCAGACCGGCAAGGCCAGCGAGCGGCGGAACATATTGGCGGGCCACGGCGGTGAAGGCGGCCAATTCACCGACCGACTCTCCCTTCATCCGCATGGCCATCAAGAAGGCCCCGGTCTGGGCCGGAGTGGCCGTCCCCTCGATCAGCAGGCTCATCGCCTGCTTGGCCTCGTCCCAGGTCAAATCTTTGGAGGTCTTGGCCCCCTTTCCGACCTTGGCGATGAAGGTCTGCATCAAAACGCCACCACCTGGTCGGCCGCACTGATGTCTTCCTTCCAAAAGGCATCCAATCCTTGCACCTCGTCAATTTCGGCAATGACCTGATCCACAGTGATGTCGAAGTACGACAGCGAATCGCGACAAATGGAAAATTTTACGTCGCCTTGTTCCTTCATCCCGCGGATCAGCGCGGCCAGATCATGCCGCTGTTGCTCCTTCAGCAGATTCTTCACACGCGTTTCTCGCCCACGATAGGCGTCAGAAAACGGGATGTCGCGGACCTTATCCTTGGTCATGCGGGAGGCCGCTTCATCTCGGAAGAGCACGCTGACTTGTACGCCATGTTGCGTGGCCGCACCGACGAACTCCAGCGCCTGCAGCAACCGGTTGTACGCCCCGGTGGTCACGAGGACGGCGAGCTTTTTCACAAGGCGCGCCTCTGGTTCTCACTCATGGGATGCTCGGACAGGATGTTGTCGATTACTTGTGAAGCCCGCACTCGGTCTTGCCGAGATACTTCCATCGTCCGGAGCGCGGATCTTCGCCGTCGCCCACCGGAGTCGTGCAATGAGTACAGCCGATGCTCGGATAATTCCGGTCATGAAGCGCATTGTACGGGACCTCGTGCAGACGAACATAGGTCCATACCTCGTCGCTTGTCCAACGGGCCAACGGATTGACCTTGACCAACTCGAATTTCCGATCCCACTCGATAATGCCGGCCCCGGCTCTTGTCGGAGCCTGATCCCGGCGAATGCCCGTGATCCAAGCGCGGTAATCCCTGAGGACGCGCGTCAGCGGTTCGATCTTGCGTAGACCGCAGCATCGATCCGCCCCCTCGGGCCCCTGAGCCCACAGGGCCTCTCCATATTGACGGGCCTGAGCCTCAGGCGTCAGTAGCGGGCTCATCCGGATAACCTGGTCCGGCTTGAGCCCATACCGGTCGATGATGCGGTCCCGTACATCGTAGGTCTCAGGAAACAAAAAATCCGTATCCAGATAAAACAGCGGCGTGGCGGGATCGATCCGGTGGATCATGTCGATCAAGGCCACGTCCTCCAGTCCGAAACTACAGGCGAGAACGATTCGGGGCGCATAGCGCGGGAGCACCTCCGCTAACACCTCCCACGGCTGTTTCGACTCGAGCGAGGCGCTCCACTCCTTCAGTTCCTCCTCCGACGGAGGCGTATCAGGACCTTTCGTCGTCATGCGGACCGTCCCCCTTGCCATCACCTGTCCGAACCGGCACGATCTTTATCGTCACCCTTCGACCTTCTCAACCAGGATCTTGAAATGCGCCGCCGGCGCGTTCGGCACGTCCGGATCGAGCGGCTGCTCCGATAAGACCCTGTGCCCATCGTTGCGCAAGCTCATCGGGACATTGCGAATCGGCTCTCCGGCGTCCAGCCAGACCTCGAGTCGCTCGCCGGCCTCCATCATTTCGAGTTTGAGCTTGGTCTTGACATAGTTCATCGGACAGGCAACCCCACGAAGATCGTAGACCGGCGCCGCAGAGGGCTCCGACACCGGCACAGCGCTCACCGCCATCTCCCTGGCGTCTGCCGGCGTCGAGGATAGATCTGTCGCCGACGCTTTCAGTTTCAGATCCTTTCCAATCCCCTCCGTGGCGTTGCGGCACGCGTCGATGAATCCCTTGGCAAAATCGAGCCGCGCCCGCGCGAATTCCGCGGTGGCGTCCTTCGGTCCGAGATCGCCGCAGCGTTCCTGCAAATTCCGGTAGACAGGAGGGATCACCCCCTGGCTGGCCAGCCGAGACTCGAACTCGCGGAATGTGTCGGCATCGGTCGCCGGTTCGATTCCCTCTGTCACGAGAAGCGCTTTGGCACAAGCGAGGATGGCCCGGTAGGCCTTATTGACGGCCACCGGATACTGATGTTTTTCCAGCAGCAATGTCGCCTGGTAACACTCCTGCTCGGCCTCCAGCATCTGGTTGTCGATCAATTCGAGGGCGCCGCCGGCGCACTCTCCGGGTCCCAAGTCCTCGAGTACGAACTCTTTCTCTCCCTCCCAATCGTAATAGTAGGTCGCGTCCTCCTCGAACGACGGAAGAATCGTATAAGGAATCAGTTCATCCTTGAGCTTGGCCTTGCCGACCCGAGCGACAAAGGTCGGTAAGGTTTCGGTGCGTTGACGGTCTCGGCGGAAGACCTCGACCAGATGGGCCACCGCCGCCGGCACGTTCTTCGCCGGCAATTTGACGACCAGTTGACCGATACGGGCCGTACCGTCCACTGCGCCTCCCATGTGCAACTCATAATGCGGCGCGGTATGGTCCCCGATGCGCTTGCCGACACCGTGCAGCCCGATCGTGGCAATGTGGTGCTGGGCACACGAATTGTGGCAACCGCTGATCTTGATGCTGGTGCCCTTGAGATCGTCGGGGACGGAGCCCGCGGGGAACACCTCCGCCAAGGCTCTCGCCAGACCCTTCGACGAGGTGATCCCAAGGCCACAGGTGTCCGTGCCCGGGCAGGCCACAATGTCTTCCACGAGTTCCGCTCCCGGTTCGGCGAGCCCGTGCGCGGCGAGCAGATCGTAGAGAGAAGGTAATCTTGAGTCCGGCACCCAGCGGATAATGAGATTCTGACTGATCGTGGTCCGCAGATTGCCGTTTGCGAACCGTTCGGCGGCATCGGCCAGGATGTACATCTGATCGACGGTGGCATCTCCCATGGGAAGTTTCACAAACACCGCCGCGTAGCCGGGCTGTTTTTGGGCCAAGACGTTGGTGCGTCGCCATCGGTCATAGGCTTCGACTTCCGTGAGATGTGCGCCCGGCACATGCCCGTTGCCATGGCCACCGGTCTGCCCGCCATTTCTGGACGGCATGATCAGCGGACCCGGATCATCCTGATACTCAAGCACTCGGAGTGGTTCCGTCCGAACAGCCCCGTGCGTCATCGAGGCATAGGCCGCTTCCCATCGTCGCTTGAACTCGTCGAACCCGAGCTTGTCAATGACGAATTTCATCCTTGCCTTGTGCCGGTTCTTCCGGTTGCCGAGTTGGTCGAACACCTTGATCACCGCCTCGATCGTAGGAATCAATTCGGGCATCGGCACGAAGTCGCGCAACACCTGCGCGATGCGCGGCGTCGATCCAAGCCCTCCGCCGACGACCATCCGAAACCCGATCTCGCCGTTGGAGTGTCGCGCGGCAAGCAATCCGATATCGTGAATCGGCGTCAAGGCGCAGTCATGGGCACAGCCGGAAAAGGCGATCTTGAACTTCCGCGGCATGCTCTGGTTCAACGGGTTGCGCAGGAGATGCAGCGCGACGGTCTTGGCGTAGGGCGTGACGTCGAAGACCTCACCGGCACAGACGCCTGCCAGGTGGCAGGCCGTGACGTTGCGGACCGTATTGGCGCAGGCTTCTCTCGTCGTAAGACCGACTTCGGCTAAACCGCGCATCATCGTGCCGACATGCTTCAGCTCGGCATAATGGAGCTGGATGTCTTGTCTGGTCGTCACGTGGGCAACCCCTGTCGTGTACTGCTCGGCCAACTCGGCAATCCGACGTAACTGGTTGCCGGTGAGCCCTCCGAACGGAATCTTGATGCGAAACATTTGGACGCCGGGTTGCCGTTGTCCATAGATCCCATGCTGGAGGCGGAAGGGTTTGAAGAGATCGCCAGACAGGTCGCCCGACAGCACCCGTTGCGCCTCGACCTCGAAGGCTTCAATCTCTTCGAGAATATTCTGTGGAATGGGCGTGGTCTGCACCGGCACGCGTTGTATGGTGGCTGTGGTCATCGTCGTCCCTCTCGGCGCCATGAAAACAGGCGCGCATCCGCCGCCATCGTCGGTCGATCGCGGCTAAATGTGATACATCTGGCTGTCCGCTCGGTGGGTCATTCGATAGCGATCAATCAATTCTTGGAGCGTGATACGGTTGAGCACGTCGTTTTCCGCCTGACGAAGTCGTTCCGTCACGACCCGAAGCAGCCCATCGATCTGACTGGGTCCATGAAGGTGTGCCGGCCCCCTTGCCAGCGTCCGTCCCATGATCGGACCTTCGACGGCCTCCACGATTTGCGCCAGTGAAAGTTCACTCGGTTGCTTCAGCAAGAGGTAGCCTCCTTGCGCTCCACGCACACTGTCAATCAGGCCCGCCCGCTTCATCGCATTCAGCACATGTTCCAGAAAGCGCGCAGGGATGGATTGTCGCCGCGCGATGGTTCGAGCCTGAACCGGGCTGGATCCGCCGTAGAGAGCTAGGTCGATAACGACCAAAATCGCGTAATTGATTCGCTTACTTATCATGCAATGACATAAATCCTATATATCCGATAGAGATTCCATTTCAGTGAGGAGACTACCGTATCGTCATCATAGCTGTCAAGACACCCGTGACCGGGATCGGCCCGCAACGAGCCCCCCGACGATGGGTATCCTCACGCGGAGCACGAGAAGCCAAGGTATACGTGAAACAGTATGTCGATGCCGCGAGCGGCGTGTCCGTCCGCCGCACTCCGTGTGAGCCGGCGGCTCATCGGGTAAAGCCCCTCTATACCAAGCTTCGCTTGAACCATCGGCTATTCATCGTATTTTCGTAACTGCGCCGACGGAGAAGCGCCCTACGGACGTGTCCCTTCCTCAGTGTTTGATACGCCGCCGGAGACATCCCTTCGACTGGCCAGACTCGTCGCAGCGACGTAGGTGCAGGCGCCATAGGAGCCCTCATCAATATTGCGGGCTAGGAGGGATATGCTTTCACGTTCTTTCGCACTGCTGTCTGAAGCCAAGGTAACAACCGTTCGCACCTTCCATCTCGTCCGACGAATCGACTCGAGTTGCGCACGTCATCACGGCATGGACATCGGCTTGAGAATTTTATCTGGCACCACGGCCGCGACTCACATCGATCCATTTTGCGATTCACATTATGCTCGTGATCATGTGGGTTGATGCGGAAATACGTCCAATTCTAAGTTGTTGAGATGTCTGCGCGCCCGCTTGTTCTGTTGGTTTGCGGCGATCATTCAAGAATCACCCATGGAGGCTCGGTTGTATCGGCGCACAAGATTCCGAATTGACAACGTGCCGGAGGTGGGACATAATCCCGCCCTCTTCTGCTGCTGGAATCCACACCATGGTTCGTGCCGCACCCCTGAATCTGCTGCTCGTGACTTCGGATGCAGACCTGCAAGCACAGGTCAGACGCATGTTCAAAGAGGCAACGGTCACGCATGCGAAGGAAGTCGGGGGTCTGTCACGGCTGCTCCCCAAGAAACGGTTCGATGTGGCTTTGGTCGAAGGCACGACCAATGCCTTTGCCGAGCCGGGGCCGCTCAAGACGATTGTCGATTCGCACAAGACGCTCGTCGTCGCAGGATCGCGACAGTCGCTGCATCAAGCCATCCGGTTCCTGAGTGCATGGCCGGAAGCACACAACGGACAGAAACCGAACGGGTACGTGCTGTCGCTGGAGGAGCTGATCGAGTCTAAAGTCGAGGACTTCGTCAGAGGCATGCGCCACGGGTCCGCCAAGAACCTCTATCCGGTGCTCATGTCGGCCGTCGAACGTCCGCTGCTGACCCACGCACTTAAAGAAACCAACGGCAATCAAATTCAGGCTGCTCGATTGCTGGGAATGAACCGGAACACGTTGCGAAAAAAAATCACGGCTCTGCACATTGCCGTTTCTCGAACCAAATCCGTTCAGACCATCGCCAGCTAGGCGCCGGCCTGTGGCCTGAGTTTCATTTCACCATTAACCCGTGAGGACGTCCCCTTTTGAGAGAATTGAGGGGAAACCCCTCATGGCGTGTACCGGGAGGAAAGACCGATGACCAAAGAGGAACTGATCGCGAAGATGTCGGCGTCGGCCGGCATTACCAAGGTCGCAGCCGGAACGGCCCTCGAGGCCTTCACCGCAGCGGTCTCGTCATCCTTAAAGAAGGGGCAACGCGTCAGCCTGGTGAATTTCGGCACGTTTTCCGTGAGCAAGCGAAAGGCCAGAACAGGTCGAAATCCGCGCACCGGCGAGCCGCTCAAGATCCCTGCCGCTCGCGTGCCAAAATTCTCAGCCGGCAAGGAACTGAAGGCTGCCGTGAAATGACGCATCTTTGCCGAAAACGGCGCTTCAATCGAAACTGGAACTGGAACCGATGCGTCGGAGAACGGGGCACCTTTCCAGTTCCAGTTTCTTGACACTCAAGAAGAGCATGTATTAGCATTCCGCTTTGGATTCTAGGCGCGTAGCTCAGGGGGAGAGCGCTACCTTGACACGGTAGAGGTCGACGGTTCAAGACCGTCCGCGCCTACCACGTAATCGGAGGCATCGAACCGCTGGTGCTGGTTCCGGTGCCTTTCTTCTTTTCCAGGCCATTTGTTTTGAGTTCAGTGCCGATCACAATCACCCTCCCAGACGGGTCTCGCCGGCAGGTTCCGACTGGTTGCACGGTGCAGGAAGCCCTGAGCCAAGCGGGCGCGCACCTGGATCAGACCATCCTCGCGGCCAAGGTGGACGGCCGCCCGGTGGACCTCTCCTCGGTGCTGACGAAGGATGCGGCGATTGAGCCGCTTACGTTCAATTCGCCGGACGGCAGGGAAGTCTATCGACACAGCAGCACCCACATCATGGCGCAGGCGGTCAAGGAGGTCTTTCCCACCGCACAATTGACCATCGGCCCGGCGCTCGAAGAGGGGTTTTACTACGACTTTGCGTTTGATCGGCCCTTTACCCCGGAAGATCTAGAAAAGATCGAAGTCCGTGCCAAGGAGATCATCGCGCGTGGCCTGACCGTGAAGAGGATCGAGCTGCCGAAGGACCAGGCTGTTTCCTTCTTTCGCTCGCGGGGTGAGCACTACAAGGTCGAGATGATTCAGGGCTTCGAGGACGGTCAGCCGATTTCGCTCTATAGCCAGGGAGAGTTCGTCGATCTTTGTCGCGGACCCCATCTTCCGACGACCGGACATGTCGGTGCCTTCAAGCTGCTCAGCACCGGAGGGGCCTACTGGCGCGGCGACGAACGGAATCCCATGTTGCAACGGATTTACGGGACGTCGTTTCCGAGCCAGGCCGACCTCGACGCTCATCTCCATAAATTGGAAGAGATTAAGCGGCGCGACCACCGAAAACTTGGCAAGGAACTCGACCTCATCACCATCCAGGACGAAATCGGCCCCGGATTGGTTCTCTGGCATCCCAAGGGCTCGTTGGTCCGGCTGCTCATTGAGAATTTCTGGAGAGAGCAGCATCTGAAACAGGGCTATCAGCTCGTTTATTCGCCGCATGTGGCCCGCCTTGATTTGTGGAAAACCAGCGGCCACGTCGACTATTACCGGGAAAACATGTTCGCCTCGATGAAGGTGGAGAACAGCGAATACCAGCTCAAGCCGATGAACTGCCCTTTCCACATCATGATCTACAAGTCTCATCTCAGGAGCTACCGTGACTTGCCGATCCGTTACGGCGAACTGGGAACGGTTTACCGGTACGAGCGCACCGGTGTTTTGCACGGCCTCCTGCGCGTGCGCGGGTTCACCCAGGACGATGCCCATCTGTTTTGCCGACCGGATCAGATTCAGGAGGAAGTCAGTCGCGTGCTGGACTTCACCTTCTTCGTCCTCCGGACTTTCGGATTCACAGAGTATGAGGTCTTTCTCTCGACCAAACCGGAAAAGGCGGTTGGGACCGATGAAAACTGGGCCAGCGCGACCGCCGCATTGGAAGCTGCGCTTCAAAGCCGGAACATCGCCTACGAGGTCGATCCCGGTGAAGGCGTGTTCTACGGGCCCAAGATCGACATCAAAATCAAGGACGTACTGGGGCGCTCCTGGCAATGTTCGACGGTCCAGGTGGATTTCAACAACCCGATCCGGTTCGACTTGGCCTATACGGGTGAGGACGGCCGCCCGCATCAGCCGATCATGATCCATCGAGCACTGATGGGTTCGATCGAACGGTTCTTCGGCATTCTGGTCGAGCACTACGCGGGGGCCTTCCCCACCTGGTTGGCGCCGGTCCAGGCCGTGATCCTGCCGATCTCCGAAAAGCAGCATGTCTATGCGGAAGCCTTGCGCGCCCAGTTATCAGAAGCCGGCTTTCGGGTCGAGGCGAATCTCCGCAACGAGAAGATCGGGCTGAAGATCCGCGAGGCGGAAACGTCAAAAATTCCCTATATGTTGGTCGTGGGAGATCGCGAAGTGCAGAGCGGTACAATCTCCGTGAGGGGGCGTCACAAGGCTGATTTGGGGAACATGGCCGTTCCGACCCTGCTTGACATGTTGCAGGCGGACATGACACAACCCTCCGGCCGGTCCTAATCCATCCACGTTCAAAGAGGTGGCTTATCGTTCCGAAGCTGAGAGTCAATCGGGAAATTCGAATCCGCGAAGTCCGCGTCATCGGGCCTGAGGGCGAGCAACTGGGAATTCTCCCGACGGTTGAGGCATACCGGAGGGCTCAGGAGATCGGATATGACTTGGTCGAAGTCGCGCCCATGTCCCAGCCTCCCGTGTGCCGGATTATGGACTACGGGAAATATAAGTACGAGCTCAGCAAGAAAGAGCATCAGAGCCGGCGACACCAAAAATCCACGCAGGTCAAGGAAATCAAGCTGCGCCCAAGAACGGACAAGCACGATCTGGAGATCAAGATTCGCCAAATCCGAGGGTTCCTCGAAGAAGGAAATAAAACCAAGGTCAGCGTGAACTATCGAGGGCGCGAGATGGCGAACCTGGAAATGGGGCGCAACGTGATGCAGAGCGTGATCGCCAATCTCACCGACTGCGGCACGGTGGAATATGCGCCCAGGATGGAAGGACGCAGTCTCATCATGGTCGTGGCGCCGAAAAACTGACAAGCGAATCAGGAATACGAGGACCGAACATGGCGGGAAAAAAACTCAAGACGCACAGCGGAGCGAGCAAGCGATTTAAGAAGACGGCCTCAGGTCGTGTCATGCACAAACCGGCCGGGCGCCGGCACCTGTTGACCGGGAGGACACGCAGCCAAAAGCGTCGGCTGAAGGGAAAGAGCGAAGTGTCTCCGACCCAAAGCGGGACGATCACCAGGCTGCTGCAGAACGACTGAGCCGATCACTCGTTCCTGCGAATCACCACTGACAACTAACAGACCGTGAATCACATTCTGGACACCATCGAGGAGCCGCTGCAACGCGATCTCAGACTGCCAGAATCATACAACCAGGATGTTCAGAAAGGCCGTTCAGCGCGGCCGTAGCAAGCGCAGAGACGAGGCATACTCTAATCCGTATGTTGAGCCTCCGAGCGACGCGATCACCCGCCGAACGAGTACCCGGCTGTCTGATTTTTTCAACATCCTGCTAGAAGGGAGCACATCGTCATGCCACGGGTCAAAGGCGGGCCGAAAACCCGACAACGAAGAAAAAAGCGTCTCAAACTTGCGAAAGGCCAATACGGCGCCAAGAGCCGGCTTTTTCGATCAGCCACCGAATCGGTCGATAAGGGCCAGACCTATGCCTACCGGGAGCGGAAGAAGCGCAAGCGGAATTTCCGGCAACTGTGGGTCGCACGGATCAGCGCGGCCACCCGCCAGCATGGCCTGACCTATAGCCGGTTCATGAACGCGCTGAAGAAGGCCAAGGTGTTATTGGACCGGAAAGCCCTCTCCGAGCTGGCGATCAAGGACCCCAGCGGATTCGAGCAACTGGTCGTCCTCGCGCGACAGCACGTGGCGACCGCCTGATCCGGACGTACACGCAAGAGACGGCCCTGGGACGGTGCTCAAAGAGCATCATCCCAGGGCCGTCGTCTATTCTCAGGGATGCCTACTTACGCCGCAGGATGACGAAGTCGCCTCCTATTCTTGTTCCTCTTCTGTCAGGGCGCTGAGATCCAGCTCCAATCCAGCGGCAGGAACACCGATCTGCCACTGTTCCAACACCTCAGGGTGGAACTCTCCGATGAGACCGATTGCCCGATCACGGATCACGACCTCGCCCACGCGCCCGTCCATAAACGAGGGATGCGCGATCGACTTCAATTCGTAGTCCAGGCCGAGATAATAGAGCAGCAGGTCCAGCGCCGAGTGCACCTCCGAAAACGAGACCGACTGGTGCGCCGCCAAGACACCCAGCGCCATGAGCGTGCGAGAACCGGTCGATCGACCCTCGTCCGGCCTGGCTACCTCTCCGACCTCAAACAATCGATGGGGATAGAAGGCCCGGTTGGAAGCCGCTTCGACTTTCAACAGAGACGGCAGCAGACTCTGGCGAAGACAGGCATAGGAGAGTGACATCACATTGTCCACTTCCACCACTTGCTCCCAATGAGTACCGGCCAGACGCATGCGGTCCACCAATTCGGGTTTGGAAGCCATAATATTCGACATGACCTCCTGGTACCCGAGACCGACCATGAGATCCCGCACCTGATCCGAACGCCGCTCGATCCGAGACAAGCCGCCCACGGTAAACTGCTGGGGCATCACGGGCGTGAAGCTTCCGTAGCCCCGGCTGATGGCCACGTCTTCGACCACATCGACCGGATGCATCACATCATTCCGATAGGGCGGGAGCTTGACCACCACGCGTGCCCGCTTCAGCTTGACCTCATACCCGTAGGTCTCCAACGCCTTCCGAATCTCCTGCCCGCTTAGATCCTGACCCAGCGCGGCGCCGATCGTGTCGAGAGAAATGGCGTGGGCCTTCGCGATTTCGCAAGGGGCGACGACCGATTTTCCGAGCGGCGTCTTGTGGCCATACCGTACCTCCACCGGTTCGATCCGCGCGCCTCGGTCCGCGAGATTGACCGCAAAGATATTCAGCGCCAGGATAACCATCTGGAGATCCGTGCCGGTCACCTCCACGAACAGTTCCCGATCGCCGACCTGAACCTCTCCGATCTCCCGGCTGTTGATGATCGGCGGAAAACTCAAGGCCTGCCCGGCCTCGTCGCGCAACAACGGCAGCCGTTCCGCTCCGGCCAGAATTCCGCCATACTCGACGCCCTTTGGATGCACCATCAGCATCTCGCCCAGGGTCATGGGCTGATCCAATCCGAGCGGCGTAAAGCGCGCGTCATCCGGCTTGACCAATTCGTAATGGACCGGGAACCGGATTTTCGCGAGACGATAGATACCGATCGAGACCGTCCGCCGCTTGCGCCCAAACATATCGGCCAGCTTTTCCTGCGTCTGAATCAACTGAGCCAGACCTGCCTCGGTCACCTCATAGCCAATGGCCGAACAGGCGACGACATAAGGGCGGACCTTCTCGATGCCCGGACCGACCAGAATGCGCTGCGTCGCCTTGGCTTTCTTGGAAAAGAACGGATACGGGAGGGGCTTTCCTCCCCGCTTGATGCGAATCTGGCGGGCGATGCCTTCGCAGCACCAGAGGTCTGGACGGTTGCTGTCCTGTAGCTCAACCCGCCACTCGCCCGTATCGGAATCCTGCCCCTTATACTCGCCCTTGACGAGCTGGAGCAGCTCTTCCAACTGTTCGATCGAGATCCGTTCCCGCGCCCGCGCGGCCGGTCTGCGCGCAGACGCATTCGACCCCATCGGCATCGGGTCAAGGAGCGATTCCAGATCGGTACGGTAAAGACTAATCGTCGGCATGGCTCTCGTGTCCGTTAAAAGTGTCCGCGGGTCGTCCGGATCAAATCCAGATCCGCCGCGAACAGATCCCGAATATCGTGAATGCCGAGCGCCACCATCGCCATCCGATCCAGCCCCAGGCCCCAGGCGATCACCGGCACGTCAACACCAAGCGGAATCGTCACTTCCGGTCGGAACAATCCCGCTCCGCCCAGCTCCATCCAGCCTAACTTCGGATGGCGCACATGCAGCTCGACGGATGGCTCCGTAAAAGGAAAATAGGCCGGCAAGAATTTGCTCTCCTTCGCCTGTGCGACTTCGCGCGCAAATAGGTGGAGCAGCCCGAGCAAGGTCCGAAAATTGATATCGTCGCCGAGCACGATCCCTTCGATCTGGAAAAAATCCGTGGCGTGCGTGGCATCCACCTGGTCGTAGCGAAAGCAGCGCGCGATCGAAAAGTATTTACCGGGGATGAGCGGCTTGCTCGCCAAACAATGGGCGGAAACCGCCGTGCCCTGGCTGCGGAGGACCAATCTCCTGGCGCGCGTTTCGTTGAATTCGTAGCCCCACCCGGTCGAGCCGGTCTTGCCGCCGGACCGGTGCGCGGCACTCACCCGCGAGAGAAACGGCTCCTCGATCGCAGAGGCATGAGTCGGCTCCTTCACGAAATATACGTCGTGGATGTCGCGTGCCGGATGGAACTGCGGCATGTAGAGCGCGTCCATGTTCCAAAATTCGGTTTCGACCAGCGAGCCCCGCATCTCCAGAAACCCCATGCTGACAAGCTGCATCTTCACGAGATCCAGGAACTCGCGGTACGCGTGTCGCTTTCCGGGCGCCACCCGCGGCGGTCGCAGGCTGATCGTATACTTGCGGAACCGTTTGTTGCGCCAGGACCCGTCTTTCAGCATCTCCGGCGTGAGCTGTGAGACTTCCTCGATCTCGCCGATCTGCGCCAAGGCCTTGGCCGCCTCCTGTCCCTCGTTGGTGAGCGCATAATCGCGTGTGACGCGCTCGTCGATGCGGAAGGGTTCCTGCGCATTGCCTCGACGGACCGCATACTGTTTAAGGACGGCCTGGGCCGGCTCCGCGACGGACGCGAGGTCGGTCGGGCCACCCTTCAACTGCTCCAACAGCGCTCGCAGCATATCTGCCGTGGAACTCGATCGGCCGGTGGACTGCACATAGCCGCCTTGGACGATCCGGATCGCGCCTTCCTTCTTGAGGGTGCCGACGACGCCGCTCATCTGCGCCGGATCGATCTGTTCTTTCGCCTGCAACTCTTGAATGGTATAGCTCTGCCCCAGGTCACTGGCCGCTCGCAGGGTGGCCAGCGCCCGTTCGATCGGCGCGCGCCCCTGAAGGTACTGCTCGCCGATATTGGTAAGGGACACGTGAGAGGTGAGGAGTTCGGATTCGACGCGAATCAGTTGCTTGGCGAGGAGCCACTCCACCGCCATGCTGAGTTGCGAGGGTTCGAGCTGGGTCGCCTTGGCGAGGCCCTCCAGGGATTGGGCTCCTTGGCCCGTCGCCCGAGCCAGTGCCGTGAGGACCTTGCTCTCAAGAGGATGGAGACTGTCGATCAATTCTGCGCGGTCCACGCCACCTCGACTTTCGTCATCCGGAGACGGCGTTCCGTCCTTGGCGAGATCCGGACATTGCGTGGCCTGCCTCGCGCATGGCCTTGATGGTGCCGGCATAGTCGGTGCTGCAAAAGATGGCCGAACCTGCCACTAACACATCCGCGCCGGCCTCGACGACGGAAGCGGCATTGTCAACCTTCACACCCCCATCCACCTCCAGCAAGGCATGGCTTCTGGCTTGATCCAGCATCGCACGGACCTTCCTGACCTTCTCAAGAACGCTCGGAATGAAATGCTGGCCTCCGAAGCCGGGATTGACCGACATCACAAGGATCAAATCGACATCGGGGAGGATTTCTTCCAGCGTGAACACCGACGTGGCGGGGTTCAGCGTGACGCCGGCCTTGACCCCGCGCTCTTTAATGAATTGCACGGTGCGATGCAGGTGCGGACAGGCCTCCACATGCACGGTGAGATAGTCGGCGCCGGCCTCGGCAAAGGCGCCGATGCAGTCGTCCGGATTCGTCACCATCAAATGCACGTCGAGCGGCAGGCGCGTCACCTTGCGGATCGACTCCACGATCGGCGGTCCCACCGTGAGGTTCGGCACGAAATGCCCATCCATGACATCCACGTGCAGCCAATCCGCACCGCCCTGTTCGACCCGGGCGATTTCGTCGGCCAACCGCGCGAAGTCCGCGGAAAGAATGGAAGGGGCGATCTTCAGGGCCGGGCGAGTCATCATGCGGACCGACGGAATCGTGCCGCGAAAAAACCGTCCATGTTGAATGCGTTCACGGCTGAGCAGAATTCGCCGCGTGCGTTGACGAACGACTGGGCAACGGGAGGAAGCTCCGGCGCTACCGACTCCTGCAGAAACTCCGGATGCGCCTCGGAAAAGCGGTCGATCACCTGGGTGGTTTCTTCTGGCTCAGTCGAGCAGGTACTATAGACGATCACGCCGCCGGGTCGCAAGAGACGGCTGGTTCGATCCAAGAGATCGAGCTGGGCCGACTGTCCCTCGATAAGGTTGGCCACGGTCTTCTGCCACTTCGCTTCGGGGTGCCGGCGCAGCACACCGAAAGCGCTGCAGGGCGCATCGAGCAGAATCCGATCGAACGGTCGCTGCAGGTCCGGCAAGAAGTCGGTCCGGGGCTGTGTTGGCGTGGCCGGTTGGCCGGTCCGTTCATGTAATCGATCGGGGTGCGACAGCGTTGCAAGGTCATAGACGAACGACTTCACGTTGGTCGCGCCCAATCGCAGCAGGTTGTCCCTCAGAAGCCGTAATCGAGACAGGCTGCGATCCAGGGCGATGACCTCTCCTTGGTTTTGCATAAGTGCGGCCAGATGCGTCGTCTTGCCGCCCGGCGCTGCGCAGGCATCCAGGATTCGCTCTCCCGGATTCGGACTCAGCAGTCGCGGGATTACCTGGGCCGCCTCATCCTCGACGTAGAATCCTCCCTCCCGGAACAGAGGAAACTCGACGGGGCTCCCGCCTCCCTCAACGACAATTCCATCCGGGCTGACATCCGTCGGCCAGGCCACGATACCGGCCTCTTGGAAGGCAGCAAGCAGGTCGGCCCGTTGGAACCGAATCGTATTGACGCGCAGCGTCAGCGGAGGTGCTGAGGCTACCTGCCGGCACAGGGTTTCGGCCCCTTCAGTGCCAAGACGCGCGATCCACCGCTCGACCAGCCAGGACGGACAGGAATAGCGGAGGCTCAACGATTCGATGGGATCGATTCGCGGATCGGACGAAGGATCGGGCAGCGGAACATCGGAAGCCCGCAACAAGGCCCGAAGCACGGCATTGACGAATCCCGTCCAGTGAGGTTGGTTGTGAAGGCGAGTGCCTCGAACCAACTCCACCGTTTCATGGACAGCCGCGCGAGGCGGTATCTTGGTCAGCAGCAGGATCTGATAGGCGCCGAGCCGTAGGATCCATCGGATCGGAGGAGGCAGCCGCTCAATGGAACGATCGGCCACCTGATTCACCCGCCAATCGAGCAGGCTCCGCTGTCGCAGGACTCCGTAAACCAACTCCAGCAGCAGGGCCCGGTCCCGCTGATCCAACGATGCGGCGGCGCTCGCGCGATCCAGTTCGTCCTCGGCATGAAGTCGCCGTTCCTCCACCGAGCCGAGCACGTCCAGCGCCACCGCCCTGGCGCCCTTGCGCCGGAGTTTTTCTGTCACGGTTCGTTCTGAGCGCTTCACAAGCCGCACTTCACGATGCGCCTTGGTGGATGGGTTCATCATGCTGCTGCCGGAGGAGAACCCAGCACCAGGCCGGGAGCGATCGCATGACCCGCCAAATACTGGGTGACGGTCATACGCCGCCCCCCGGCCGGCTGGAGGGCTGTGATGGCAAGCATGTCCTGTCCCGTGGCCACCAGCAATCGGTCCTTCTCCACCTTGATGATGGTACCGGGCTGGCCGAGGGAGCCGGAATTCGCATCGGCCCGAGCCTCCCAGATATTCCATCGCTCCACATGATCATGATGCTGGACAAAGGTGTAGGCACCGGGCCAGGGGGTCAACCCACGCACGCGATTGGACAGGGCTGAGGCACTGAGGTTCCAGTCGATCAACCCATGTTCCTTTTTGAGGATCGGAGCCAGCGTGGCCTGACTATGGTCTTGGACAATTGGATGCAACTGCCCGGCTTTTAGTTGCCGCAGGGTTTCGATCAGCAGCCTGGCTCCCACTTGCGCAAGCTTGACCCCGACCGAGCCGCCCGTATCGTCCGGCTCGATTGGAATGGCTTCCCATAACAGCATCGCGCCGGTATCCATGCCCTCGTCCATCAACATGGTCGTGATGCCGGTCTCCCGCTCTCCGTTGATGACGGCCCATTGAATTGGAGCGGCACCACGATACTTGGGCAACAGAGACCCGTGGACGTTGATGCAGCCCCGAGGCGGCAATGACAAAATAGACGGAGGAAGGATTCGCCCGAATGCCGCCACAGTTATGACGTCCGGCTGCCAGGCTTGGAGCGCAGAGAGAAAGCCGGGGTCTTTCATTTTGGTCGGTTGTAGGACGGGAATCCCCGACCGCGTGGCCAGTTGTTTGACGGGCGGGGCCGTTAATTCTTGGCCCCGTCCCTTCGGCCGGTCGGGTTGCGTGACGACGCCGACCACCTGATCCTCCGAGCGCAGCAGCGCCTCCAGGGAAGGGACCGCAAACTCCGGTGTGCCCATGAAGATGATCCGCATGAATGCGTGTTACCATTCTTCACCGATGCGGCGCAACTTTCCTGCGCGACATCTTGTATTCGGTCAAACCGTTCTGTTAGCATCCGCCTGCGGGGTGGAGCAGCTTGGTAGCTCGTTGGGCTCATTCCGCAGGATTTCCGTGAGCACGATGCCCATGGGTCATGGTTCCGCCGCTTATCGGAACGCATGGCATCTGATCCTGCAAAGGGCTGCGCAGGGGGAAACCTCTGCGAGATCACCTGTCAAAGTCGGGGAAGCCGTTGGCGGGGTAACCCCGAGCCAAGCTCAAGTGGCCATACCGGTCCTTGAGAAGGTGTAGAGACTTGATGGCAGGCACCCTCCCGGTGGCGCGAGCCAGCCGAGGGTGAAGGGAAAGTCCAGACCACGAACTGGTCCAACCAGGCAGCGAAAGCTGTAGCGGTACGCATAACCCAAAGGTCGAAGGTTCAAATCCTTCCCCCGCAACCAATTTGATTCCGCAGTGAGCAAACGGGCTATCTGGTGACGCCAGGTAGCCCGTTTGCTTTTGGATTCTCAGTTGGCCGCCCACTTATCGATGCCTGAGGCAGGAGAAATGTGTGATTGCAAGACCTGACCCCGTTTCCCGCGTTCAAGACCTGACCCCGTTTCCCGCGTTACTCGTTGGGGCCATCCTGCGACGTTGCCAGCCCTTCCACATGATCTTATCCGCTATTCTCCGTGCGCGATGACGCACTCGCGTCCCACCCCTTGAACCGTGTTCACTTGATACTCGACACTCCGAAGCTGGGTGATCCCGCCCTGGCGCATCGCCTTTCTCCCGGTCACGTCCGCCATCCCACCCATTCCGAACACCTGATGCCGACAGTCCTGACCTTGTTTCGCATCGGCGATCAACGGATTGGTGTATCGTAATGGCCGGGTCTGAGACTCGCAGCCTGCAGTGCTGACGAGCAGTAACATCGAGATCAACATTCGTCCGCTGCTCATGGTCACCTCTCCTCCCTCGTCGCGATGAGACAACGTCCTGTGACGCCACGAGGAGCCTTTCCTACCGGCACATAATCGTCATTTTCTGAGACGGCCAATCTTCCAAGCCGCCTCGTTTCGACACGGTCTCGGCTCCCGACGCCAGGCGAATCGACTCGTATCCGGCCAAGCATAGGTCGTTGGCACGTTGTCGGCAATCGTCCATCGTGTGGAACCATCCGTTACAGCTCACCGATGCGATCAACTTTCCATTCGGTCCCATGAACTCCGTGCGTGGCGCGGCGATGCAGGACACGCTCGCGAGCCCAGCCAGAAGCAGTATGATCGATCGCATACGACACCTCTTTCTCTCCGGCGCATCGGGATGGTCCGATGGCTCTCCCTCAGGAACAACTACGCTTGGTTCCATCCTTTCGCGTCCTTTTCTCCCCCTTCCGGCTTAGTCTGGTGAAAAAAGTGGTCACAGAGCGCCCGCCACCGTGAAGGTGTTCGTCGCGTTCCTTGTTGTCCGTCGTCACCGGTGCTCAGTCTTCCACGCCCACACCGATCACGATGAGAACCGCATAGTCCTGCTTCGTGCAGCCCTCGACCGGAGGCATCGATCCCCCTGGCGCAACTGGAAACGCAGTCTGCTGCACGTTTGCCGGCGAGCACGAACCACCACCCGCTGCCGGTGTATAGCGCGCGGAGCGACAGGCCAGGTGCGTCACATCATAGAGCGTCGCC
This sequence comes from Nitrospiraceae bacterium, assembly GCA_040981105.1. Taxonomy (GTDB): domain Bacteria; phylum Nitrospirota; class Nitrospiria; order Nitrospirales; family Nitrospiraceae; genus Nitrospira_G. The sequence continues at coordinate 82,114 of JANRMO010000003.1, read as the reverse complement.
CCTTCATCGAGATCCCAACGCCTGTCGCCGTTCTTGTCGGCGGGATGAACGGTCAGCACAGTCGTCACGTCGCGGGCGCCCGTGACCAGGTATTTGCCGGGAGGGAGCGGAAAGGTCGGCTGCTCCATAATCAAGCCGTGTTCCTCCAGCCACCAGTCCGTGCCGTCGAATTGCCACCGCGCCGGGGCGACGCCACCTGCATCCCTTAACCGTTTATAGCTGTTCAGCTCGACGCCCCGAGGACCCGGGTCCAGAGGCCACAGACCCCACGCCTGGGCGCCGCTCCCGGAAGTCGCACCTGGATCGCCCAACGCCGCGATGAACTGTGTCGAGATGCGCTGGAACTTCGTCTGCCCTCCGCCTGCGGCATGGGCTTGGCTTCGACTCAGATTGAAAGAGGGGAGCACGAACGAACCAAGCAGAAAGAGAGCCAGGATGAGCAGGAAAAACGTACACCGGGTAGAAGAACTTCCATCCTCTTCTGGCATCGTTGCTCCTGCGTCCCATCCGTCCCATCGCCGACTGACGCCTGGGCTCCATCCCAGGGCAGAACACTTCGCAGAAAGGTCAATTCTAGGCTCCATGGTGTCGGATTCGCAACAGCGAGTCTGATCACCGAGCCGCAGAAGAACCTTCGCCGCGGCCGATACAGGTTCAGCCCCATCGGACAAGACGTTGGATAAAGGGCCGGTTCACCACGAGCCTCGGTCATAACCACCGGCGAACCGAACGCTTGTACGCCGTAAAGGCATCCGGGAACTTGGCGCACAAGGCTCGTTCCTCGGGCACGATTTGAAATCGATTCAAGTACAAGGCGAAGAGGGGAAGGAATGCGAACGCCAGCAAATTGGACAGATACATCGCCCACCCGGCAAGTACAAAGAGGAAGCCAATGTCAAGGGGCACCCAATTTTCCCCGGTTCGGGGCACGAAAATTCCCCGCCTCAGTTATGTTGCCGATGATGCTTCCTCGACGCGCACCAGTCCGGCCTTGAGTTTCTCTTTGAGCCGGTAGGAGTGGCCGCGGATATTGATCATGATCGCGTGGTGGAGCACCCGATCCAGGATCGCGGTCGCGAGCACCCGGTCCCCAAACACCTCGCCCCAGGCCCCAAAGCTCTGGTTACTGGTCAGAATCATCGGCCCCTTCTCGTAGCGACGCGAGATGAGCTGGAAAAACAAGTTGGCTCCGGTGCGGTCAATCGGTAGATAGCCGATTTCATCAATGATCAGTAACCGGGGAATCGTGTAGAGCTTCAACTTGTCGTCCAGTCGATTCTCCGTCAGCGCCCGCGTGAGCGTGGCGATCATGGCCGCGGCGGTGGTGAACAACACCCGGTAGCCCTGTTCAATGGCTTTGAGCCCTAGCCCGATGGCCAGGTGGCTCTTGCCCACCCCGGGCGGCCCCAGGATCACGACATTCTCGCCGTGCTCGATGAAGTGACAGGTCGCCACCTGCTGGATCTGCTTCTTATCCAGGGAGGGCTGGTAGCTGAAGTCGAAGGCCTCCAGGCTCTTCACGAAGGGAACCGGAGCCAGGCTGGTGCGCATCGTGATGTTCTTCTCCGCCTTGGCCGCGACTTCTTCGCCCAGCACCTGGTCGAGAAAGTCCGCGTAGGAAAGGTCCTTGGCGGCCGCCTCCTGGAAGAGCGCGTCGAGCCGCTCGCGGCTCTTGAGCAGCCGCAGGCGCGTCAGTTGTTCACGGAGCCGTTCCAACTGAGCCGGGTTCATGGGCGCACCTCCACGGGCACACTCCCGCCCACCGCCTCATAGCACGCCAGATCCCGCACTTCGACCTCCGGCAGCGCGCTGGGGAGACGCGCCGGGTCACGCAAGGTCGAGCGGCGTTGGCGCGCCGTCCGTGCACTGGCGCCGGGGCCGTGCTCGGGCAGGATGCGGAATTGGTGGGTGCCGGATAAGACGGGATGCGTCGCCACCTCTCGGTCGCGATGGAAGATGTGCACCAGGTCGCCTCGTCGCTGCACCTCGATCCGCTGGCCGATGAGGCGGAAGGGCACGGAGTAGCGGTTGGTCGCCAGGCTGACCAAATAGTCTTCGGCGACGATGCGGGAGACACGGGCCTCCTGCTGGAAGCTGCGGTGCCCCGCCAGCGGCACCAGCTGCCCGCGTTCTCGCTCAAAGCGCGCGATCGGTAGTTCGTGGGTCGTGCCGTGCAGTCGACAGTCGGCGATCGTCGCGTTCCATTCATCGAGTTGGGCTTGAAAGTCGACGAGATCGACGAACGTCCGTCCGGGGAGAAAGTTCCGCTTCACATACTTCACGCCCGATTCGACCTTGCCCTTCGTTTGTGCCCGGTAGGGCCGGCAGACCCGCGGTTCAAAGCCCCAATAGTCAGCAAACGCTTTGAAGGGGGGATTCCAGATCCGCCGCCCCGTGTCATCCGGGTAACACACGGTGCGGGGACGGTCATAGAGATGCTCCCGAGTGTGACCGCCGAAATGGGCAAAGGCCCGCTCATGGGACTCGAGAAACTGGGCGAGCCGCTCATCCGCACAGGCGTAATAGAACCCACGGCGACTGAAGCCCAACGTCAGCACGAACACATGGACAACGACGGGGCCGGTACGGAAGGGCACCGTGGCCTGCCCCCAATCAATCTGACTTTGCTGCCCGGGCGGGGTCTCAAATCGGAGCAGGGCTCGGTCCGCGTGCCCCTGGACTTCGCGCAGAGGGGCCACCCACCGTTTCACGGTGTCGTAACTGCCGGCATAGCCGCGGCTCGCCCGCAGTGCCTGATACAGAATCCGCGCCGAGTACCCGACCTGGGGGGCGCGGGCCTGCACAAAGTCGGCATGGGCGGTCATCAGCGTCTCTCCGCCGGCGGCCCGGCGATAGGGTTGCCAGACCGTCTGTCGCAGACTGCGGCGCACGGTCTTGCGATCCACATCCACGCGCCGCCCGATCTCAGAAATGGACACTCGCTCCTCATGAAATAACCGTCGGATCTCCACCCACCGTTCCTGATCCACCATGCACGCCTCCCCAGGTTGGTCCACCTGGACGCGCATGATCGTCGTCTCGCTCGCCTCGTCAAGTCCCATCTCGCTCCTCCCTTGGTGAGGAGGTGGGGAGAATTCGCTGCCCACATCTGGGGATTATTGGATGCCCGCTGACACCCGGGTCGTGGTCTTCGGCGATGGCTCCGTGCGCACAGGCAATAAGACCGGCTCCGCCGGCCGTGTCTGGTGCGTGCGTGGTGCCATGAATGCCGATGGCCACTGAAGATCCGGTCATGTGAGGGATTGGGTGATGTGGGGGTGCCAGGCGCGTCCGCGCCCTGCTCGGGGGACAGGCACGCCACAGCGGCGAGCCAGTCCCCGGTCTCGGATTCGGCTTTCTTACGGTGTTTCAGATCCGTTCCTGCCAGCGCTTCGGATCTCGTCTGCTGTGGATACAGGCAGCGATGAGGAGTTCGTCGTCGCGAAGGACGTAGATCAGACTGTAGGGAAATCGCCGCAACACCGCGCGCCGCGCCGTGCCGAACACGACGGGATAGAGTGTGGGGTGGCGCTGCACCTGTGCGAGCACCGCATCGAGCGACCGGAGGAACTCGGCGCCGAGACCCTGACTGCGGGCTTCGTACCAGTCCACCGCCTCAGCCAGTTCGGTCTCGGCCTCTGGCCGGAAGACGATGCGCCGCGTCATCCGAGACGGGACCACAGCCGCGCGCGCACGTCCTCCCAGGTGAGGGCTGAGTCTGGATTTCGCGCGTGTTCGGCGACGCGACGCTCGAGTTCATTACGCTGGTCGTCCGACAAAGCCGGAAGGCTTTCCGGGTGCGCCGCGACACTGTCCCACAGGTCTTCGGCAAGCTGGATGCGCTCCGCCGGGCTCAGCTTCAGCAGTTCTGCCACCAGGGTCTCTTTCATATTCTGGTGCCTCCTCCATGAGGGGACTGGTGCGCCGATTGTACCGTGATCCGGTGGTGGTTGCTACCCATGAGCCGGCTGAGTGGAGCGCGACAGCCCATTTTCACCCGCACCGATACCAGAGGCAGGGAGGTTCGGGGCCCCGTCGATCCCGGAGTTCCCTGTTCGATTGATCCCTCTATGTCCAGTCCCAGCCCGTTCCGGTCTGGCATTGGTGCGGTCCCAGACCGACTGCCATGCATGCGCGTCCGCCTACCGATCGGGGAGCGGCAGCGGGCGGCGGCGCATGCGATGGTCTTCTACCGTGACCACCATACCTTGCTGAATGTCCGCTTCCAGTTCAGGGAGGGTGCGTTGCAGGATGGTATTCACATGCTCGATGAGAGCCGGAGACAACCGAAGGGTCATGAGCGAAGGGACGGTGCTGCCGGAGAGGGCGATGAGGTGGGAGAAGTCCAGGTCTTGGGTCAAGACCGTGCGCCCCACCTCTGCAGCCTTCGCCAAGATGATCTGATCGGAAGCGGTTGGAGGAAGCACCTCTGTCACGCGGATGATATCGTGACCGAGTTCGCGGAGATACCGAACCGTTCTGGGAGAAATGTGCAGGTCGGCCAGCAGCCTCATGACACCGCGGAGGTGCGTTCACTTGCGAGCCAGGCCCCGTACTTCGCCGCCTGATACACATCCTCCGGATCGACTTCCGGATACTCGCGCGCAATATCCTGGGCCGTGTAGCCCTCTCCCAATAACTTGAGGACGAAGTCTCCTGCGATGCGGAGGCCCCTGATCGTAGGTTTGCCGCCGCAGACCGCGGGATCGATGCGAATGCGGTTGAGCATGACGGGTCTACTGTAAAGCGGTCTCGGCGGTGGAGCAAGGGCGAAGGCGTGGCATGCCGCCGGATGGTCAGAGTCCGAGGGGCAGGCTGCGGACGTCACCCGGTCGCCGGGCCATCCGTTTCCTAATACAATAATGGAGCCATTCTCCTTTACATGCTGTCTGTCGTCTGCCATGAGAATAATCCCCGGCGCTCGTGGTCGCTGCCACTTGCCTGTTGTCCCAGCTTGTCACAGGCACCCAACCTCCTGCGGTCACACCCGGAAAGATCATCACGACGTAAATAGCGCCTGTTCCATTTTGGAATTCTTACATCGGCGCGATGCGCCAGAGGCCGCCGTTCAGCGTCATGATGTAGAGCTCTCCCTGCGCGTCTTCGCCAAAGCTGGTGATCGACGGCCCCGGGCTCAGGGTTGACCATTCGAGTTGATCCGTTACCTGTGCGTTCCGATACCGGAAGCTCCGGACAAAGCCTGCGCAGAGGTCCGCATAGAAATATGTGCCATTAAGCGCCGGGATCGCCGTGCCACGATAGACATAGCCGCCGATGATCGAACAGGCGCCTCCGGATTGGTCATAGTCGAGCACCGGCAAGGTGAGTCCGCCGGGATTGCAATTGCTCGCGGGATTAAAGCACAAGAATCCCTCCATCAAGCGCCAGCCGTAATTGGCCTGCCGGCCCGCCTGTGGGGCCACCGCGACATTGACCTCCTCGCGGGTGTTTTGCCCGACATCACCGATGTAGAGATCGCCGGTCTGTCGATCGAATGAGAAGCGCCAGGGATTCCGCAGCCCGACGCTCCAGACCTCCGGCGCGCCTCCTGCGATCGCAAAGGGATTCGCGATGCCATTCGTGCAGGCGTTGCCGGTGCTTGGGTCCAACCGAAGGATTTTGCCCAACAGCGAGGTTGTGTTTTGCGCATTGTTGTTGGGGTCCCCGCCTCCTCCTCCGTCGCCCGGTCCCGCGTAGAGGCAACCTTCCGGCCCAAAGGCCAGCATGCCGCCGTTATGATTGGAGAACGTGGGATGCGCGATTCTGCGCAAGATCGCGGCTGAGGACGAGTCCGCCGCATCGGCATTCGTACTGCTGGCCAGGTACCGGGCGATCACGAGATCGCCGTTCGTATCCGTGTAGTAGACATAGAACCGTCCATTGCTCTGATAACCAGGATCGAACGCCATGCCCAGCAGGCCGCGTTCACCACCGCTCGCAATGATGCCGGAAATATCGAGGAACGACGTGGAGAGCAGAGCGCCGGTTGCGACATCGAACACCTTGATCGCGCCGCCCTGTTCCACAATAAACAGGCGGGTCGTGTCTGAGGGAGGCGCCGTCAGAAACACCGGCGCACTGAGCGCCATGGTGATGGGTTGCAGTGTCACTGCGGTGGGAGGGAGCTGGGGCGGCGAAGGCAAAGGATTGCTTCCTACCCTGCCGGAGTCGCCTCCCCCATTGCAGGCCGAGAGAGCTAGCAGAAGGGAAGGAGCCACACCGGCATACAGGATGCGCCTTAACAGCGGTCCTGCCATGCGGGCTCGAACAACGTGGTCCTCGCAACGGAAGGTTCTCATGCCGCGATGATATGAAGTCCTCACAGTCCTCCGCAACCAACCTGCTTTCGTCTCCTGCCTCGGTCGTGAAGACCATTTGTTGCTCCGCCGGTCAACCGCACTAATCAGTCGAACCATGCGGAGATCACAGAAAGGGCGGGCCAGCGCTGGTCCAGAACCCATCACGCTCCCGGTTTTATCGGCTGAGGAGCCCCCGAACATCTTCATCATTCAAACCATCCTGGCGCCTTCCATTTGTGCGAATTCTTTGGCAAGGCCCATTCGGCAGGCTACACTGACCGCTGAAAGGTCGAGACCGGCCAATCCGGTCTACCCGGTCCAGCCTGGTCTACCCGGTCAAGCCGGTTCATGCAGCCGGTTCGTCATGCGGTGCGCGATCGGGTTGGCCGGTGCTGCCCACCCTGGAACAGCTTCAGCATGCTGAAGATCCTCCTGGTCGAAGACAACCTTGTTGATGCGCAACTCGCCCAGGACATTCTTTCGGACTGGAACGCCGATCAGTTCCACGTCACCCATGTCTCCGACCTGACTCACGCGCTCGCGATCTTAAGCCGCGACCGGTTTGACGCGGTGCTGCTGGACCTGTCGCTTCCGGATGGCCACGGCCTCAACACCTTGACCATGGTTCAGGAAACGAGTCCCGGCATTCCGATCGTCGTGCTGAGTGGGTTTGTCGACCAGTCCGCGGCTCTCCAAGCCGTTCAACAAGGCGCTCAGGACTACCTCGTGAAGGGTCAGATTCAGGGCGATTTGCTTGCGCGGTCGATTCGCTATTCCATCGAACGCAAGCGGACGGAGGAGCGGCTCACTTACTTGGCCCAATACGATCACCTGACGGGCTTGGTGAACCGCGCCCTCTTCCAAGACCGGCTCGTTCAGGCCATCGCCCGCTCTCGGCGCACACAGCAGGGCTTTGCTCTGATGCTCTTGGATCTGGACGGGTTCAAGGCCGTGAACGACTCACTGGGACACGACGCCGGCGATCGGGTCCTCAAGATCGTGGCCGACCGGCTGAAGAACTGCGTCCGGGAGGTCGATACGGTCGCGCGCATGGGCGGCGACGAATTTACGATCATCCTCGAAGGGACGGCGACGGAGCAGGACGTCGAGACCGTCGCTACACGGATCATACAGTCGGTCCGACAGCCCTGTGTGCTGTCAGGCCGTCAGGCGGCAGTGGGGGTCAGCATCGGGATCACCCTGTTTCCTCAGGACGACCAAAGCGCAAACGGATTGCTGAAACAGGCCGACTCGGCCATGTATCTTGCCAAGCAACAGGGCGGAGCCCGCTCCGCCTTCTTCCGGAATTAGCCAATATTGCCGCTCTCACCTCCTTTTAGCCCTTGATTCCTATGTTGGCCGGCACCGCTGGTCTGCCCCCCCGACCTGTTGCACGCTTCGCACACACCAGGTAGAGTGCGCCCCGGTTATAGCGCTCCGCACCAGGACTTCGCAGACGATGAGCGATCAATCGGCCCCATCCGTTTCGGCGGACAGCCCCAAACCCAAACGCCAGCGGCGGCGATCCCGCAAGGCCGGCCTGCCGCCCGGCACGCTGGTGCACATCGGCGAGCCCAAAGCCGGACCCGTCACGCTCCAGTTCATGTTGTTCAATGCAGATGGCTATGTGGAGCCCACGTTGGCCAATCTCGACGAGCTTCCTGCGCTACTGAACGACAATCAGATTTGTTGGGTGAATGTGAGCGGCATCCACGACCTCGCCCTGATCGAAAAGCTGGGGGCCCTGTTTCAGTTGCACCCGCTGGTGCAGGAAGACATCGTGAATACGGAACAGCGACCCAAGGGCGAGGATTATGGAACCTACGGCTTCATCGTCGTGAAGAATCTCAACTATACCGTTTCGGATCGCCATCTCCTGACGGAGCAGATCAGTTTCGTGTTCGGGCAAGGCTTCGTCCTGACCTTTCAGGAGAACGGGAACGACCCCTTTGTCGCCGTGCGGGAACGGCTGCGAACCGGGCGGGGGCGCATGAGAACGCAACGCGCCGACTATCTGGTGTACGCGCTGTTGGACGCCATCGTGGACAATTACTTCGGAGTACTGGAAGGCGTCGGAGAGGTGACCGAACGGGTGGAGGAACAGCTCCTGAGCGATCCCAAACCGGAAATTCTCAAAGAGCTTTACAGTCTGCGGCGCTGCGTGCTCTTCGTGCGTCGCGCGGTATGGCCGCTTCGCGAAGTGATCGGCACGCTCCAGCGCGGGCAATCACAGATGGTCACCGAATTTACACGCACCTACCTCGTCGACCTCTACGACCATACGATCCAACTCATCGATGCGATCGAAACGTACCGCGACATCATCGCAGGCATGCTGGAACTCTATCTGTCGAGCGCGAGCAACCGCATGACCGCGGTGATGAAGGTGCTCACCGTCATCACGACGATTTTCATGCCGTTGAGCTTCATTGCCGGCATCTACGGCATGAACTTCGACTACATGCCCGAGCTGAAATCCCCGCTGGGCTATCCCATCACCCTGATGGTCATGGTCCTCGTCGCCGGCGGCATGCTCTGGTATTTCCACCGCAAACAGTGGCTGTAGCAGGATGCTGAAATCGTCCGCCGCTTGGTTGGGACTCTCAGTGCGGTCCTTTCTTGATGCAATGGGAGTGCGATATGTACGATTCGCCCCTTCGCTCGCTGCGGCCGCGGCCGTGGAGAGGCGCGTCTCGGCGCGCCGGGGTTGGGCGGGTGAGAAAGACGGCCGTTTTGAGCATCCTGCATGGCGGTCCATCGGCATCTGAATCTTCGATGTCCTTGACGATTCCACGGGGCGAAAAGAGTCGTTCGGCATCTCGCTAGAAGTCATTTCAAAACCTCCTGACCGTGCATCGAACCGGGTCAACGGAGGGTTTTGTATGACCTCTACGCTCATCAGGCTAAACAACCCGATTTCGGGCGGGCTTTAGCTAACGGCCGATGTCAGCGAGCGGGGTCTCGGTCACCTGCAGGGCGCCGCGAGGGTTGGACAAAAGATCGTTGGAGTTCTGCAGTTCGCCGCAAACAGGGGTGGTGCGGCAGTCCGGCGTCATCACGACGCCCCAATGGTGGTTGTCCCGGCAAACATTGTCGAGCAGGAGCGCCTGGGCCTCACAGAACAGCAGGATACCGCTCAGACAGTTTTCTTTGCAGAGGTTGCGCACGAACTCGGGATGTGTACCGCGATCGCGGACAGCCAAACCAAAATGATGGTTCTCGACACAAAGATTGTCCGCAATCCGAGGGCAGGCTCCGCCGAACACAAAGATTCCCGACTCGCGGTTGCCGCGGACTTCGTTGTCGGTAAACGTTACGCGACATTCCGGACCGTAGAGCACGACGCCTGAGAGGATGCCGTCGGCCGCCCGACAGTGCGAGATCGTGCAAGCGGAATCGAAGATGTTCACAGCCGAATGTTGGTCGCTGCCGACGTAGCGGAACGTGATCCCGCTGATGCGTCCCGACAGCACCCGTTGTAAATAGAGCGGCCCCCCACGACGGTTAAACACTTGCACGGCATCGCGGCCGGCCCCGATCAACGTCACGGGGCGGTCCGCGACAAAGATCTTGTCTTCATAGATCCCGGGCCGGATGAAGACAAGGTCGTCTCGACCCGCCTGGACTAGCGCCTCGCTGGGGCGAGCAAAGGCCTTGGAATCGGCGGCGTCCACAATCAGTGTGCGCCCACCTGCCGGGTTTGGCGGCGGCTGTTCAAACAGAAGCGGGGCCCCGGTTGAGACGGTCATGATCGGCGGTCGATACGGTCGAACCGGTCAAAACGAACCGGGTCTTCCAGCGATCGATCCTGGAGCAGCGATTGGCGAGAAGTCAAGTTTCGACGCTGCCGGAGGCCATCGATACCCGTCCAGGATTGGATTGGCCATGCTGGCCGGATACAGGAGGTGTTCCTGAGCGAACCTTTTGGTGAGCGTCCATCCAATCGAGCGCAATCACGCGCGAGGTGACCGTTCTATCTCCTGGATGAAGCTCGCGGGATTGCAGGTCGAATGGCCTGAGGGACAATTCTCGGCACAGCCGGCCACATTGATCCTCATGGCACAGCAGTTGCGTGATCTCTTGACCCAGTCCTGTTTCGAAAAGACGGTAGAAAGTGAGGGACGCACGATGACGTTGTTGATTCCGCCCCTACTCCTGACCGTGATGGTGCTCGGTCTCTCGGCCGAACATCGGGATGCCATGGCGGCTCCCTTAAATGATCCTGGCGTTGAACGAGAGCCCGCACCACCGCTCGGGCAGGTTGCCGCCCGCCAATCCAAGTCGGAATCCGCGAGGCGCTTGTACGACCGCATCATGCAGGAATATCGGCAGCGGGACTATCGAGCGGCGCTCGCGGGCTTCGAGTTTTTTCTCGCCATTCACGGCAAGTCGTCCCTCGCCCCAAGTGCCCGCTACTGGATGGGAGAGTGTCAGTATCGGCTGGGGCGATACGAAGCGGCGATGAACACCTTTTCCGAACTGGTCTCGTACTATCCGGTGAGTCCAAAAATCACGGCTACCACGCTGAAGATCGGGCTGACATATAGCAAGCTTGGACAGCAGGAAGAAGCCCGCATCACGCTTGAACGCGTGATCTCCGAATGGCCCGATACGGTCGAAGCCGATGTGGCTCGGAAGGAGTTAGCCAAATACTCGCCCACCGGTGACCGCGATGTGGAGCCGTAACCACCTGCCGACGGCGCATCGAGCCGGCACGTTCCATCTGACCTACTCCGCTGCATCAAGCCCCAAGCTGGCCGCCACACGGGGAACCGAGAGTACGTCCTGAGGAGAGAGTCGGACATGCTCGATCCTGGTTGCGGCGTAGACCTGCGAGATCAACCGATCGCGCCGACGTTGATCGGCCGTACGACCTTGCTGACTCCCGATGTCGATCGCCTTGTAGACCTCCCCCGTTCCCGGATGCAGGAGGACGAAGCCCGCGCGTTTCAACGCCAGGCGGCCCATCAAGGCGGCACGCTCGCGCCGATTGCCGTTTCGCATGGAGATCAGCACCCACAGCGGAACTTGGCACAGGACAAGATAGCGATCCTGGACCGCCAAGCGAATCACGTTGTAGCATTCGAGTTCTTCACGAGAGAGCACCGGCTGCGCCGTCAGGCCGACCCGATTGACCAGGGTTCCGTCGTCCAACCGGCGTTCCCGCCATGGCCCTATCCCGCGCCAGAGCCAGAGACCCGCAAGCAGGCAGGAGACGCTGAGCACCATCCAGACAGCCTTTTCCATCAGCGTGCCGAAGACCCAAGTCCCTGAATCAGTCGCGAGATCGATTCCGGCCGCCCAGGCACGATGTGGCCAAGCACCACCGCTTTCGTCGCCCCGGTCACCGATGGGACATTGTTGAACCGTCCATGGATGGTTTGATAGGCCAAGACGGCGAAGGCGATAGCCTCAAAGGCCTTGCTCGACCATCCGACCTCGTCAAACGTGCGTATGGGCGTCGGCGCCAGGACCTGCGCGAGGTGGCCCATCACCGCTCGATTGTGGATGCCGCCGCCGCCCACGACGACCTCATCGAGCTGTTTTGGCAGCCACTGGCGCGCCGCGCCGATACATTCGGCCGTGAATCGCGCACAGGTGGCCATGACATCGCGATCGGCCAGTCGCTTTCGTCTCTGAATGGCCCGGATTCGTGCGACAAATTCGGCGCCGAATTCCTCACGACCGGTTGACTTCGGCGGACGACGTCGCAGATACGGATGGCGCATCAGTTCCTTCAGCAGCACAGCATCGATGCGGCCGGACCGTGCCATGGCCCCTTGACGATCCATGCTCAACCGGCCCCTGGTCATCTGGCTGATCAAACCATCCAGCACCATATTTGCGGGCCCTGTATCGAACGCCTGGACCTGATCCAAGCCGGCTCCCCGTCTCAGCACCGTGACGTTGCTGATGCCACCGAGGTTGACGACAAGCCTCGTCTTGTCGGGAACTCGGAGCAGCACATGATGGACATAGGGAGTCAACGGCGCCCCCTCCCCCCCGACTGCCATGTCACGGGCGCGGAAATTGGCGACGGTCGTCACGCCGGTGCGTTCGGCAATGACCGCCGCTTCAGCAATCTGGAGCGTCGCGCGCACGAGCCCGATCCCCCGCTCCCGTCGGCCGACCGGCAGATGGTGCACGGTTTGCCCATGGGACCCAATCAGATCGACCTCGGCCGGTGTGAGATGCGCTTTCTTCATCACCTTTAGGGCGGCCCGCGCGAAGACCTCGCCGAGCAGGGCGTTCAAATAACAGATTTCATGGACGGAGCCTTCGAGCGCCGCCTTCAAGACGCGCCGTTGAAGATCGGGCGCCAAGGGGGTGACGGCAACAGCGAGCAGGCTGACCTCAAGCGCGTCAGCGTGACCATCGATCTCCACCAGGGCAGCATCGACTCCATCTCCGGACGTTCCCGACATCAGACCCACCACGCGCTTGCGCAATCCAGCCTCCTCCCCGTTGGACGAGATAACTCCCTGAAGGAATTCAGCCCCGAATCCCACCACACCCGGAAAAGCGGCTTACGCTAATGGAACTTCTGTTGCGGGTCAAGTTCGCGCGCAACACCTCTCGTCCGTTCCGCCCGACAACCCTCCGTTGACTTCATTTCAACCCGATGATAGCCTGCTTGACTTATGAAGATATCTGCTACAATCGTGGACTCGCCGCGACAAACCGCCATGATACATGCAGGCTAGGGTCTCTCCGTGTCCTCGTGCCAGACCTTCGGTCTCCCCTTCGATTCGTGAAACTACTCGTCACACTCCTGGTTTTGGCAGTCGCCTTCATGCTCACTCCTGCGCCTGTGGTACGGGCCTCGGATCCCATTCCCGTGGTCGTCACAATCCCGGTGCTCAAAGATTGGGTGGAACGGATCGGCGGCCCTCACGTCCGTGTCACGACGCTCATTTCAGGACTGGAGAGCGAGCACTCCTACTCGCCTCGCCCCAGCGATTTGATAGCCGTCCGCAAGGCAAAACTGTTGTTCGAGGTCGGTGTGGGTCTGGAGATCTGGGTGTCCGGAATGATCCGGAGCGCCAACAATCCTTCCCTATCCCTGGTTACGACGGGCAAGGATATCCCGCTCTTGCCCGATCGCATCGCCTTGCCGGCATCGCCTTCGGACCATTCGGCAACAATGCCGGCTCCGATGGAGATCCCGAAGCACGATCATCAATCCGGTTCGAACCCCCATGTCTGGTTGGATCCGGAGAACGCAGTGACGATGATTCGTCATATCGCCGCCGCACTGATGCAGACAGACCCGGCCCATGGCGAGGAGTTCCAACGCAACGAGACGGCCTACCTCCAAGAATTGCGTCGTGCGCAAGCGGAATTGTCGGACTTGGTTCGGAAGCTGCCGGATCGACGCCTGATCGTTCATCACCCGGCCTGGCCTTATTTCGCCAAGCGGTTCGGCCTGGAGATCGTGGGCGAGATCCAAACCCAACCGGGCTCGGAACCTTCGGCCAGACACATTCAGTCCCTCGTCGACTTGATTCGCACTCACCACATTCGGGTGATTGTGTCCGAGCCTCAATTGAATCAGAAATTGCCCGGTCTGCTCGCGCGAGAAACCGGGGCGCGGATTGCCATCCTCACGCCGTTGCCGGGCGCGCTGCCGGGGACGGACAGCTATCTCGACATGCTCCGCTACAATGTGCTCCAATTGCTCCACGCCTTTGATCAACCGGCACGCTCCGCCCGGTGACACGGGCCGAACTCGGTTCGAGCCTTCGCATGGCACAGCCCATCATTCGTTTCATCGACGCGACCTTCGGCTTTCCGGGAACCGTCGCTCTCCGAGAAATGAGCCTGGATATCTTCGACGGTGAATTTCTCGGCGTGATCGGCCCGAACGGCTCGGGAAAAACCACGCTCTGCCGGGCCATCCTAGGCCTCCTACCCCCTCTCTCGGGGCACCTGCACATTTTCGACTGTTCCTGCGAAGCGCTGCGCTGCCACCATCGCGCACGGATCGGCTACCTGCCTCAAAAGGGCGTACTGGATCGAAACTTTCCCGTCACGGTTCTCGAAGCGGTGATGATGGGACGATTCGGAGCCCTCGGCCTGTTGAAGCGTCCCGGCAGAAAGGATCGACGAATCGCACTGGAGGCATTGGAGAAGGTCGGCATGGCTGACTATCAACAGAATGCCCTGGGGTTGCTCTCCGGCGGACAGCAACAACGGGTGATGATCGCCCGCACCTTGGCTCAACAGCCTCAGGTGTTGCTGCTTGACGAGCCGACAACGGGCATCGATCTCGCCACCCAGCATGGTGTGCTCGATTTGATTCGCCAACTCCATCGGGATATGGGATTAACGGTTCTGTTCGTAACGCACGATATTAACCTTATCAGCCCGCATGTCGATCGATTGCTCCTGCTCAAGGGACGGGTCGTCGCCGCCGGGCCACCCGACGAGGTGCTCAAACCGGAAGTCTTGCAGCAGGTCTATGAGAAAGACCTCGTCATCTCCGAGCACGGCATGGTCACGGTGAGGGACTATCATCATCATTAGCCTGCTTCGGCTTCGCGCCGAGGACCTCGACCCGACGACGGCATTTGATTCTCCTGACAGGACGCGGTATACGCTCAGCCCGGCATTCAGTACGACTCACCGATGTTGGACCTCCTCACCTACGACTTCTTACAACGCTCACTGTTGGCGGCGGCCCTTGTCGGGGCCCTCTGCTCGCTCATCGGCGTCTTTGTCGTGCTGCGCGGCTTGGCCTTCATCGGGGCGGGCACGGCCCATGCCGCCTTTGCCGGCGTCGCCCTGGCCTACCTGATCGGCGGCCCGCCCCTGCCATTGGCCATTCTGTTCGGACTCACCACCGCCTGGGTCACGGGTTTGATGGAGGAAAAGGGCCGGATGAAATTGGACGTGTCGATCGGCATTCTCTATACGGCCACCATGGCGCTCGCGATCCTGTTCATCGGCCTGATGAAGAGCTACAACGCGGAGGTCTACGGTTATCTGTTCGGCAGCGTACTCGCCGTCACTCCGGAGGAACTCCTCTCGATTGCATTATTGGGGTTGTTGGTGCTCGGCACCATCGTGCTCTTCTCGAAGGAACTGTATTTTATTGCATTCGACCAGGAAATGGCGGAGGCGTCCGGCATCCCCGCTCGCAAGATTTTTTATCTGCTACTCTCGTTGATCGCCCTGACCATTGTCGTGTCGCTGAAGATCGTCGGAGCGATCCTCGTCTTTGCCTTGATGTTGATCCCTGCTTCAATCGCCTACCAGTTGACGCATAGTCTGGCGCAAATGACCTCCTACGCGGTTCTCATCGGCACTGCCTGCGCGGTGGGAGGCGTGCTTCTATCATATTGGTGGGACCTTCCCTCGGGTCCGACCATCGTGTTGTTGGCCACACTGATCTTCATCCTGTCGGCGCTGCTGTCGCCGAAACACCGACGCATCGCGGCCTCCGTTCCGCCCCATTAGAATAGATCCGGTCTCCAAGATACTGTCTCGCAGACCGTCCTGTTACCCGTCGGACATCCGATAGCTGTCCTCTGCCGTAACCTCCTCTCTCGCTCCGCTCTTCGCTTGCATCTGAGGGATCAATGGGCTATAGAGTCGAGCGGCGGTTTCGAGATTGCGTCGAGCATGGACGCCCACGGCATCATCACGATGCCGGCAGTCTTTCGATTCATCGCCGAGGAGCGAGGAGGGAGGGTGACATGATGAAAGGACGAGTCTGGTGGTCGACGGCAGGCCTGTTGACGCTGATTTTCGGCATCAGCTTCGTTTCGTGGTCTACGGCATTGGCGGCCGAATGGGTGCACGAAGGCCAGGTCAAGGAGGGCCGTTGGCAAATCGGCGTGCGAGCCGGCCTCTCGATCCTCACGCAGGAGATGTTGGCAGGAACAGACGGGGGCCTGAGTCCCGCGGTGAACGTTCAGGCCATGTACGGATTGAACAAATGGTTCTCGGCCGGCCTGATGGTCGATTGGGAACACCGCGGCATTGATAACGAACGGCCTAGCCTGGACCTGGGCACACTCAACACCGTGTCGATCTTACCTACGCTGGAGTTTCACCCGGGTCGGTTCGGCAACGCCATGCCCTATCTTTCGACAGGCATCGGCGTCAACGTCAACTCCTTCAGCGAAGAGACGGGAACACCTCGAACCGACGTGAGTAACACCTTCGCCTTCCGTCTCGCCGGTGGCGTTGATTTCCCCTTGACCTCCAACATGGCGCTCAACACAGAAGTCGCCTGGAAGCGCAATCGGGGCGGAATTGAGGTCGGGGGGGCCGAAGGCAACTTCGATGCGACGAGCATGAGCTTGCTCCTCGGGCTTCGCTACACCTTCTGATAATGAATGCGGGCGGGCCAGGTTCCAACCTGGCCCGCAACGAGCATTCGTGACGTTTCAGCCGTTGCATATTCCAGTGCAATGAGCCGCACCTCGGTTGCGGGAGGGGTCATGGTGAATCATACGAGCTGCCTCGCGGACCTCTAACAGAGGACCGCCGGCAAAGAGGATGATGGAATCTCGTTGGATTCGATGCTCCGACGACAAGGTGGGCTACTCCAACTTCGCCTGCTTACGCGTCGCCCGCACCATGCCGGTCTGCTCCCTGGAGCTGAACCCCAACCGCTCGTAGAAACGGGGCATGCGGGTACAGAGCCAAAACAGCTCGACGCGCTTCAATCGCGGGTGATGCACAATCCGATTCACGATCGCCGTGCCGACCCCTCGACCCTGGTAGGCCTTGTCCACGATCACGTCCCAAATCGTGGCCCGATACACATAGTCGGTCAGGACACGGCCGAAGCCGACTAGGCGCTCTCCGTCCCATGCTGTCACGGCCTCATCCGTATGTTTGAGCATGGTCTTCGCGTCCTCGATGGTCCGTCCTTTAGCCCAGGGAGCCTGTTGGTAGAGACGGAAGAGGTGCTGGGGGGGAATGTCGGTACCGTCCGCATAGACAATCGTCACGGCGGATTTCCGAACTTTTGGCAAGGCCTTCGGCTTGGTCGACACCTTGGTCTTGAGTGGCACGAGGTCTCTGTATTAGAGTACCGCCCGCCGGCACGTCACCGGATGCCGGAGGATATCTACGACGTTAGGATGCACCATGGCGACACAAGTCCGAACCTGTCCCCGATGTTTCAAACTTATGTGGCTCAAAGAAGACCAGCTCGATCACGAGAACGAGGACACGATTCGCACCACCTGCCCCCATTGCAAATCATTGGTTCGTGTCAGGCTGGTGACCGCGGGACCGAATGCCACAGGACCCAAAATGGGTCATTAAGCTTCGTCTCTACGTAGCACCTCCCGCGCGAAACAGCTCGCGCGTCCCACGAAGCCGCCGATCGCGCGCCCATCGAGTGCGCCGGACCTAGACCATCCCCTTTCCCGCCCCTTCCAACTCCGGTTCATTTCCAGGAAGGATCTTGTGGAGATGGACGCGATATTCGGCCATGCGTTTCATTTCGGCCGGCAACATCGCAATATCCTGATCCCGGGCCATTCGGTCGAGATGATCGAGGACGGCCAAGAGCGGCTGCACCGTTCCCAGAAGGTTGCCGGCCTCAAACGCCTCCAACGAATCCATGAAGAGCGGCGTTAATCGCCTGTAGGGTGTGCCCCCAGCCTGCCCGCGGAACCGCGAGAGTGTCTGCTCATAGACATCGATGGCCTCCGGCTTGGGCTTCAGTCCTCC
Source organism: Nitrospiraceae bacterium (assembly GCA_040981105.1). GTDB lineage: Bacteria > Nitrospirota > Nitrospiria > Nitrospirales > Nitrospiraceae > Nitrospira_G. The sequence goes on along the minus strand of JANRMO010000003.1, from coordinate 64,121 downwards.
CGGAAGCGCCCCCAGGTGAACCACGGCCGGCAACGAGACCGCATAGCCCTTGAGCTGCGTGATCAGGCTACCGAGAAGATCCAGAACGTGACTGCTTTCCATGCTTGTCGCTCATCGGACGCAGCAGACTGATACGCTCACCTTGCCGCGCTGTCAAGAGTCGATGTGTCGAGTACGGGCAACCGCGTCCTCACGAGCGTTGCTGCAGCGCCTGATGGACCGCCTGCATGTCGTCCGGGGCATCTACGACAAATTGCTGGTAGCGCTGAGTGAGAGGATGGATGAACCCCAAGAGCCTGGCATGGAGCATGACTCTCGGAATCTCACACTCGGCAACCGTGCGGACCTTTCGCCCTCCATAGGTTGGATCGCCGAGGACGGGATGGCCGATGGACGCCAGATGGACCCGAATCTGGTGCGTGCGTCCGGTCTTGGGCAGCAACATCACCTGCGTGGCTGTCTTCCCGAAGCGTCCCAGAACCTGATACTCCGTCACCGAGGGTTTCGGTCTTGCCGTCCGCGCAGAAAACTTTTTCCGCTCCTTCGTATCCCGGCCGATCGCCAATTCGATGACCCCACGCGGTTTTTTCAGAAAGCCCCACACCAACGCTTCATATTCTCGGGTAATGGTATGGGCCTTGAACTGCGCGGCCAGCCCCGCATGGACTTCATCCATTTTGGCGATCACCATGACCCCCGAGGTCTCTTTATCGAGCCGATGCACGAGACCGGGCCGTTCCTTGCCGCCGATCGTCGAGAGGGCGCGCTCGCCCCGCTTGAAGTGATGCAGGAGTCCATGCACCAAGGTGCCCGACCAATGGCCCGGCGCCGGATGGACGACCAGACCGGCGGGCTTGTTCAGCACCAACAACGCCTCGTCCTCGAAGAGCACGTCCAGCGGGATGGCCTCCGGTTTCAGTTCGAGCGGCTCCGGTCGTGGGATGACCAACGTGATGCGATCCCCGGGCCTGATCTTGTAACTGGGCTTCGTTTGTCGGTCATTGATGCGAATCCGACCCTCTTCGATGAGGCGTTGAATCATCGCCCGCGAAAGGGCGGGGTCGCGAGAGGTGAGGAACAGGTCAACACGTTTGGGAGTTTCGCCGGACGTGATCACCACGTCGGTCTGAACGTCCGGCCAAGTGCGAGGCGAATTCATCGCGTGGCGGGACCTGGGTGTCTGTGTCAGCGTAATCCCCTCAGCCGGAATAAGGCTCGCGTCCGATCCAGTGGCCTCTATAGGTTTCCGTAGTCGTTCAGGGCCACAGCCTTGTCCTCCGAGTCGTAGACAACCGGGTAACGTCGTGCTTCTCCACGCGAAGCTTCGGCCGCGGTAGCCGGAATTTCCCAGAGCAGGAGGGTGAAGCCGTCCATGACAAGATTGAAGATCGCGCGGCCGGCACTGGGCTCATTGCCACGGGTATAGACATACACGGCGGTGTGGTAGCCGTCTTTGGTCTGTGCCGTCTCGACAGGCTGTCCGAGGATACCTTCCACATGCTCCCGGGCCATCCCGACGTGCAACAGCTCAAGCCGAGGCTCCGGCTTCCCGCTGATCGCCATGCCCACAGAGCAACCGGCAAGCTGACTGGTGAGGAGGAGGGCGGCGCTCCACTGAATACCGCGGTACGTGCACTTCTGAACTGTGTCAGCACGAAAGCCAATCAGCGAGGTCCTTCCGACGCCACCCCTTGGAGAAACGATTCGAACCGTCAAGGCCGTCCTGCCACTATTTGTCGGCTTCTTTGCCGAGGAACTGGGCGACAAGCTGGTCTGCACAGGTATCCGCCAATCGGTCAAAGGCCTCTTTGAGCCCACTGGTCTTGGGAGTCTGCACGTTCGCGCCCCTCGACCCGGAGGAAGTCTCCTTACCTTCCAAGTCACAGCCGCCTTGCCAGAGAATCTTGCCCTCTGGAAACCGGATAAGCCGCGCTCGCGCCCGATACGCCACAATGTCGGTCGGCTCGAACGGGACAGGGAGCACACCCCAATAGGTCGTGGCGAAATCGAGGATCGTTTCACGACCGAATTGCAGCTTCAGTCGATCCGGTCCCTCACCGATCATGAACGGAGCCGGCACGGGCGTCAGGGTCGGCCCCCCCAGTTTTTTCCCCGCAGCAGCCGAGAAGGTAGTTTTGACTCGGAGGACAGGATCTTTCAGATCGTACTCTTTGATCAGGAGGTCGCGACTCTGCGACTCCAGCGCCGTGTACCCTCCGCCGCCCGCATAGGCTACTCGCGGCTGGTTGGTTGGGACATAGAGTTCGGGAGCGACGTGATGGATCACCTTGATCTCGGCAGTAGTCTTGAGCGACTCTCTGGTCGCCGGATCCAAGCGGACCGTGTCTTGGGCACAAGCGGCCAACACCAGCGCCACAACCATCGAGCCACGAGCGATGATCGTCTCCATGGGAGGCCCTCCTTCCTAACCATCCTCACATGCGCGTACCACGAACCCGCAGGGCCGGTAGCATACATGACCGTCTCGGCGATTTACCAGGGCCGTTTCAGGAGAGCACCTGACAGATGATCGGAAGAATGGACAGCGAAGGCACAGCGAAAGGAGCCTGGACAAACGACAAGGGGGCGGCCTTCAGAGAAGGCCGCCCCCTTTTATTCAGACTGACTGGCGGTTACCAGCGGTCGCGCTTGCCGCCGCGGCCTCCACCCCCCCCGCCGAATCCGCCATTCCGTCCGCCTTCGGAGCGGGCTTCACGCGGCTTCGCCTCGTTCACGGTCAGCGTCCGACCGCCGAACTGCGTCCCGTTAAGGGCATTGATCGCGGTTTGGGCCTCAGCCGGCGACGTCATCTCGACGAAGCCGAACCCGCGCGACTGGCCGGTAAACCGGTCTGTCACAATCTGCGCGGACGCCACAGCTCCGTGTTGTCCGAACAAGTCCGTCAACTCTTGCTCCGTTGCCGCATAGGGCAACCCACCGACGAAAATTTTTGAACCCATGAGGGGTTCCTCCTTATTGAAAGTGATGAAGCGATATTGTCTTGAGGGAGGAAGAGAACGGGAAAAGTCTGCCCGAAGACGCAAACCATGAAGCGGCTTAGGATCGGCTTCCGATCAGAACCCCAAACAAAACAACATCGTAAATGGGCCTCTTGACTCTCTCCTCATCGCAGGCCCCTCTCCGATGAGGTATCGGGACTCTACCATACCCCTTCGGCCAGAACAAGCTTGATGAGGGTTTAGCGGACCGCAGGAGACCGAGGCAGGCTCTCATGGAGCCGAAGGCATCCCAGATCCATCTGGAGGGCTCTCGATCAGCCGGCCCATGGCAGCTTCCGCCGGTCCCGGGCAATCCCGTTCTTCTAGCAGACTGTTGAAAACATTTCGAGCACCCTCGAACGAGACCATGTTCTACCTTCTCGGATCATGTCGGAATTCCATTCAGGGTGCTCAAAAAGGTCGTCCAGCGAGGCCGCAGCAAGTGGGCAGGCGACGCGGTCCATGCCACGCTTCGTGTGATCCGTTCGCCCTTCGGATGGATCGTGGCGAACGGAGAAACCCCTTAAGAATTGAGCCTCTTGGCGTGAGACCCCTCGCACAGAGAACAGACTGCCATGCGTGCCTCGACAAAGCTGACGGACTTTTTCAGCACCCTACTGGTCATGATGAGGTGACCTGCCCGGTCTGCAAGACATGGGCTATCTTGCCTGCGTGAGGACATGCGGAACGGAGCCACAATACGGGGGCAGATCACATCGTGATGTCTAGTTTACCGTTGCCGGAGACGGACCGCTGCTTGTTCAAGCTGACGGATGCATCGCCTCCGCTTCGGTTCGATATCAGCCTGCAGGGGCTTCTTCAGCGACTGCTTCGCCCGTTTGAGATAGTCACGAGCCTTGGCCGGGTCCCACTCCGCATGTGGGACAGAACAAACGTCATCGATGGAGACACCGTGTCCGACCCACCTCAAGACCTGCTCAGGGTTGTTCGGCAAGGCCGAATGGAGGGCGACGTCCAACGGGTGCCTCGTTCCAACCCCGGTTCCAGGTCGCAACGCACGGCCAACTTCCAGCCAGGGGCTGCTCCCTTGCTCCACCTGCTCAAGAACATGTTTCCACTCATGCGGATCGAGTGTGAGTCGCGCTACGACCGACGCTGCGCCCTCCTCTTTGATCGATCGCATGATGATTTCGGGGCTCGACCACGATGGGTTTGCGGCTCCTAGACCAGCCGGCAGGAAGAGAAGTCCGGTGAACGCCCCGATCCCAAGAATTGCTCGCCTCCTCCACGGTTTCAGTGACCCTGGGTTGCTCATATGTCTACCTCTCTCCGGATGAGAGTAGAGGCAGCGGGCCGATTCTTCCAATCAATTCGCGATTTGGAGGATGATGAAGAACGGACGCCTGCCGGACCGGCAAGTCGTCACAGGCGCGGGGAGGGGGCGCTGCCGGGGAAAGGCCCGCCCACACCGAGGTGGCGCCGGCCAGGGTCCGAGCGCAGGTCTTGTATCGGGCCGAGTGGAACGATTCTGGTCGGATTGATCTCGTCGTGCGTGACATAGTAGTGGCGTTTGATGTGATCGACGTTCACCGTTTCCGCGATGCCGTCCACCTGATAGAGATCCTTGAGATACCCGAAGAGGTTTGGATAGTCGACGATTCGACGCAGATTGCATTTGAAATGGCCGTGGTAGACCAGATCGAACCGCAGCAAGGTGACAAAGAGGCGCCAATCGCTTTCGACGAATCGTTCGCCGAACAGGTATCGTTGAGCGGAGAGACGTGATTCTAATGTATCGAGGGCATCGAACAGGCGCGTGACGGCTTGCTCGTAGACCGCCTGAGAGGTCGCGAATCCCGCCCGGTAGACCCCGTCATTGATGTTTTCATAGAGAACGTCATTCAACCGGTCGATCTCGCGTTCAAGCCCGATTGGGCACAGATCCAGATCGCTGGACGTGAACCGATTAAAGGCGCGGTTGAGCATCCGCATGATGTCATCGTCCGAATTGCTCACGATCCGGCGACGTTCTCGGTCCCAGAGCACCGGGACGGTGACGCGGCCCCGATACTGGGGATCGGTGGCCCTGTAGGCTTCGCTCAGAAATTGGAAGCGATTGACGGGATCCAGCGAATGGCCGGGCCCTTCACGAAATGCCCATCCCCGTTCGTCTCGAATCGGATCGACCACGGTCATGCCAACGACCGATTCAAGTCGCTTCAGTCGTCGCACGATGATGGTGCGATGGGCCCAGGGGCAGGCCCATGACACGTACAGGTGGTAACGGCCGCTCGCAGCGGAATAGCCGGAACTCCCGTCTTCCGTCACCCAATCTCGGAATGCATCCGCCTGGCGTTTGAAGGCACCCTCGCAGACCTGTTCATCAGGAAATTGCGGCGTTGCTGTCATCGGCGCTCCTAGTCGGTCGTCGGTTTCTCTTACAACAGGAGTGTACGAAATCCACCGATCGAATGCGACAGGAGTGCGCACGCCGACTATCGCGTGGGACTCTCGTGGCCTGACCAGCCAGGCGGATCGCTGGTGGAGCTGGCGGACCTCTGCTAACGGACACCTGTCAGACGGTTCATGCTCAGGACGGTCTGATTAAAGAGCGCAAGGAAGACCTCATAGTCCTCTTCGGTGACCGTATGAGGCGCCTCGCCCCTATCGGCGTAGATGAGCCCGATCGGACGAGCATGGACCCGGAGAGAGGCCAGAACGGCAGATGTCGCCTTCCAAACCTCTAGGAATTCGTCTGACGGACGGGGATGATGACCGCGGGCGAGATCCTTCACCAGCAGAGGGTCTCGCCCCGCGAGCACCGAGGCGAGAAATGGATGCTGCCGGGAGAGCGACCCCGTCAGGGAGGCCAGGTACGGTTCGACCGGGATCGCGCCGATCACATGCCGTCCCACAAGTGCATCACGATCCGTCGGATTCAACATTGCCAGACCGATCCTCATGAATCCGCCGCTGGTTTGCAAAACTGAGACGAAGGAGGAGAGCAACGTGTGGAGATCTTTCGCCTCGTCCAAGGTGCGCTGGAATTCACGGAGCGTTTCCATTGGACGGGTCTGCATCGGCGTCGAGGCTGCCGGCCGAACGCTTTGTCGTTTCCATTCCTGCGACGCCCAGTCCGCCCGGTGGGAAAGTTGGTGGGCTTCTGATGCAGAGCGCGCCGATGGAGGGCCGCCGGGCCGACCGAACGAATCCGGCAAGCCCACCGACCGAACGATTTGCCTCGCTTTCTCCTGTGCCTGCACCAATCGCTTATGTAAGACCATCGGCTCAAGGCCGCTGCCGATCTGGATCTGCTTGGTGATCCCGGAGACTTTCGCCGGGTCGCTCTCCGTACTGAGCGCCTCCGTCAGAAGATTGGCGCCCACAACCAACCCATGGAACTCCTCCGCTTCCGTCCGCCACCGGGCGGAGGGCAGTCCCGCCTGGGCTTCAAGCAGATGACCGAAGTCTGCCGGCAGCTTCCAATGTTCCACCAGCGCAAGTGAGACCTGACGTTTGGTGACACCCAGGATGCCGGCTTCCACTCGCCCGGATGTCCCGGTTGCCTGCTCGCGCAAGGCCGCCTCCGAAATGGCGTACCACAACGACGGCGCCTGGTAGGCAATCGCCAGATCGCCAAGCGAATAGAGCAGGGCCGCGCTAAATAGACCGCCCTTCGGCGGAATTTGCATGGCGGTTTCGATCTCCGTCGCATAGGCGGCCGCATACATCGCCCTCACGATTAGGACCATCACCAGTTCGTGCCGCTCGGGCCATTCCTTGAGTTGCTCGACCAAGGCGGCGGTGGCGACCAGCGCCCGCACGATGTCCTGTCCAAGCCAAGTGATGGCATGGAGAACTGAGGTGATGGGCTGGGCCGGGCTATAGGCGACGCTGTTGGCAAGTTGGAGAATCTTACAGGTGAGCCCGGGGTCCAGGCGGACGGTCCGCGAGAGATCGTCGGCATTCCCCCGGTCGTCGATCTGGCGCATGATCGTGCGGCATGTCGCTTGAAGTGCGGGGAGTCCGCAGGTATGCCGGTAGAACAGCGGCTGCAAATCAGGATGCAGTCCCGCTCGGATCTCTTCGACCGGTGTGGGCATAGCGATTCGGAATACTTGAGGTGCGCGACTGGATTGAGGCCGAGCCGGTGGTGCTTATGTCTTTATCGGATAGGGCCATGTGATCTTGAGTTCGCCTTGCCGGGTGGAGATGACCCGGTCGTGACCTTCATGGGAGGACCGGCGTACAATAGCCTGCAATGGCCGGTTGGAGAAAGGAGGTCGTTCCATGAGAGGCCGTACCGTAGCTATGCTCGCACCCCTGGCTCTCCTCGCCATCCTGATCCCGCTTCCGACCTACCCTGCGGAACCCTCCCGGACGGTCACCCTCCCCGTCGAGGCTGTTGCGGATTACGTGCATGCCGTGATCGAGGCCCATCGCACGTTTTATACGCTGCAGGTCGTCGAGCGTTTGCAGCAACAGGGTAAACTGGTCGCATCGGAGAACTGGCGAGCCGCTCACACCCTTCCACTCCCGGCGCAATTTCTGAGGGAGACCAGCGACCTCGCATCGCTGACCGGCACGAGGATCCGATACCGGTTGATCGGGCTCTGGCCGATCAACCGGCAGAATGCGCCCGCCAGCGAAGCCGAAAAGGCCGGGCTGCAACAGGTCCAAGAACATCCGGAGCAGCCTCACACCCGTTTGACGACCGACGGCACAGAGCGGTATTTTGAGGCCATCTATGCCGACCGCGCAGTGGCCCAAGCCTGTATCGGCTGCCATAATGCGCATCCCAACAGCCCCAAACACGACTTCAAGGCCGGAGAGGTGATGGGGGCGATTGTGATTCAGATTCCCCTGGAGCCCTAAACAGGATGCGAAATGAGTCCGCCAGGCGGATGCCCGCCTGGCGGTGGTGTTGCGAAGGTCATGCACGAGCAGCTCCACAAAGACAGAAGAGATCGATCATGAGATTTTCCGCCTATGACCCGGGCGAGTTCTACGACGAACTGTACGAGGGGACAGGCCAACCACGGCCCGAGAGCACGCTCTTGCTGCGGAAGTTTGCGTCCCTACCGCAAGGGGAACTCAAGAAACGCCAGCAAGCGGCCGAACGTGTCATTCTCAATATGGGCATGACCTTCGGTGTATATGGAAGCGACGGCGGGCATGAGCAGATCTTCCCCTTCGATATCGTGCCTCGGATCGTCTCGGCGCGGGATTGGGACCACATCGAATCGGGGCTTCGCCAACGTCTGCGCGCCCTGAATTTGTTTATCGACGATGTGTACCACGAACAACGCATCCTCAAAGACGGCGTCATTCCCGACCAGTTGATCTTTTCCTGCAAGGGTTTTCTTCAAGCCTGCATGGGGCTTGATCCGCCTCGGGGCATCTGGTGCCATATCGCCGGGATCGACCTGGTTCGCATCGGCGACGGCCGATATTACGTTCTGGAAGACAACATGCGTTGCCCGTCCGGCGTCGCCTATGTGCTTGAGGCCAGGCAGGTGATGAAGCGGACGTTTCCGGAACTGTTCGACGCCTATCGCGTGCGGCCGGTCGATGGCTATCCCAGTCAGCTCTTGGACACGCTCCGGTATCTCTCGGATCTTCCCGATCCGACCGTCGTGATCCTGACTCCCGGGCTCTACAATTCCGCCTATTACGAGCATTCTCTCCTCGCGCAAAAAATGGGAGTGGAATTGGTCGAAGCCAACGATCTGGTGGTGGTGGACGGGTCGGTACACATGCGGACGACCAAGGGATTGCAGCGCGTGGACGTCATCTATCGTCGGATCAACGACGACTATTTGGATCCCCTCGCGTTCCGTCCCGATTCGGTTCTCGGCGTTCCCGGGTTGATGGAATCCTACAAGAAGGGCCGGGTCGCCCTCGTGAATGCGCCCGGAACGGGCGTGTCCGACGATAAGGCGATCTATGCCTATGTGCCGAAGATCATCAAATATTATCTGACGGAGGAGCCGATTCTCCCGAACGTCCCGACCTACCTTTGTTCGGACAGACAGGATCGGGCCTACGTCCTGGAGCACCTGGACGAACTGGTCGTCAAGGCCACCAATGAAGCCGGTGGGTATGGAATGCTGATCGGCCCGAAGGCCTCGAAACAGGAACGGGATGAGTACGCCCGCCGCATCAATGCCGACCCCAGGAATTACATCGCCCAGCCCACGCTGGCCCTCTCGCGTGTTCCCACCCTGGTTGACGACCATGTGGAAGGACGCCACGTCGATCTGCGTCCGTACGTGCTCCATGGACAGACAGTGTATGTGTTGCCGGGGGGCATGACACGCGTGGCGTTACGAAAAGGGTCCCTTGTGGTGAATTCGTCTCAGGGCGGCGGGAACAAGGATACATGGGTCCTCTCGTGAGCGGCACATTCCCCTTCAGCGAGCAGCGGACCGACGGCAAGGCGGCGCGCGGTCAACGATGCTGAGCCGGGTGGCAAGCTCCATCTACTGGCTGAACCGGTATATTGAGCGGGCGGAGAACTATGCCCGTTTCATCGAGGTGAATCTCAATCTCACGCTCGACCTCCCCAGAGGAACGGCGGAGCAATGGGAGCCGTTGGTGGCGACCACGGGCGATCACGAGAGCTTTACGTGCCGGTATGGGAAGGCCACGAAGGAGGCCGTGATCCGATTTCTCTCGGCCGATGCGGCGAACCCCAATTCGATCTTGTCCTGCGCGGTGGCCGCACGGGAAAACGCCCGATCGGTGCGGGAAATCATTTCTACCGACATGTGGGAACAGGTCAACCGCTTCCATTTGATGGTCCGGGACGCCGTGTCTCACGGGCTGGCCAGCCAAAATCTTCATACGTTCCTAGCGGACGTGAAAGCGAACAGCCATCTGTTTCTGGGGATCACCGATGCCACCATGTCGCACGGGGAAGGCTGGCATTTCGCCCGGCTCGGCCGCTTGCTGGAACGGGCGGACAAGACGTCCCGTATTCTCGACGTGAAGTACTTCATGCTGCTCCCGACGGTGGCCGAGGTGGGCACGCCGTTCGACATCATCCAGTGGTCCGCCTTGTTGAAGTCCGCCAGCGCCCTGGAGATGTATTGCAAGCAGCACGGTCGAATCGCGCCCAATCCGGTGGTCGAATTTCTGATTCTGAATCCGAACTTTCCGCGAGCCGTCCGCTATTGCCTCATCAAGGCCGAGGATTCACTCCATGCGATCGTCGGTTCGGACAGCGGCCGGCATCATACTCTCGCGGAAAAGCGGTTGGGTCGCTTACGGTCGGAGATGGATTACGCGGAGATGGCGGAGCTCTTATCGGACGGCCTGCACCAATTTGTCGATAGTTTCCAGGCCAAGCTGAACCGGATCGACGACGCCATCTATGACACATTCTTCGCCATACGCCCGATCGAGGGGAGCCTGGCGATGGAGAAACCACAGTGAAGATCGACGCGACGCGAAGGGCCAACGAACGTTCGTGTTGTGGGCAGGAAGTTCGTTCATGATGAGCCCTTCGACTGGCTCAGGACATGCTCGCCGAACCCTGCGGTGAGCTCGGTCGAATCGCAGAGACAGAACGCGATAAAATTTCTCGCCCTTCGACAAGCTCAGGGCGAACGGATTATCACCGGAATCTCAGGACACCATAGCTAAATGGAGGGGGGGTTGCGCCGCAGATCGAGGGTAAGGGGAAAGTCCCGATTCCGCGCTTCGGCCTGGATGGTCATCGGACCTGGCGTGTGGCCGTAAGGCCAGAACCGAGCGCCGCGCCGAGCCTCGGCTTCGTTGGCGTTGACCGGAAAGGAAGGAGGGTTCCGTCCGCCCGGATGCATCACATGGTAGGTGCAGCCGCCGATCGCACGGCCGGTCCAGGTATCCACGAGATCGAACACCAGCGGGGCCTGCACCGGAATCGTCGGGTGCAGCGCTGAAGGCGGTTGCCAGGCCCGGAAGCGGACTCCCGCGACGAATTCCCCGCGCGTCCCGGTCGGATGGAGCGGGATCGGACGGCCATTGCACGTCACGATGTGGCGTGTCTCCGTCATGCCGTTGACTTTGACCTGCACCCGCTCCACGGAAGAATCCACGTAGCGCGCCGTGGCGCCGGCCGCTGCTTCTTCTCCCAACACGTGCCAGGGTTCGATCGCCTGCCGCAGTTCCAGCTCAATATTGTCGTAGACCACGCTCCCGTATCGGGGAAAGCGGAACTCAAAAAACGGTGCGAACCAGTCGGCGCGAAATGCATATCCGCCCGCTTGCAAATCCCGGAGGACGTCGTTCATGTCGTGAGAGACGAAATGCGGCAGCATGAACCGATCGTGCAGTTCGGTTCCCCAGCGCACCACCTGAGCCTGATAGGGTTGCTTCCAGAACTTCGCGACGAGGGCGCGCAACAACAACATTTGTGAGAGGCTCATGCGGGGATGAGGCGGCATTTCAAAGGCCCGGAATTCCACTAAACCCAGACGTCCCATCGCGGAATCCGACGAGTAGAGTTTGTCGATGGAGAATTCCGCACGGTGCGTGTTGCCCGTCAAATCCACGAGCAAGTGCCGCAGCAAGCGATCCACGAGCCAGGGCGTCGGAGTGTCCTGTCCGGCAGTCTGCTTGGCCGCCATTTGTTGGAACGCAATCTCGAGCTCATACAGATGATCGTGACGGGCTTCGTCCACTCTGGGCGCCTGGCTGGTCGGCCCCACAAACATGCCTGAGAAGAAGTAAGACAATCCAGGATGATTCAGCCAGTAGGTGGTAAGGCTTCTGAGCAAATCCGGCCGACGCAACATCGGACTGTCCGCGGGGGTGAGGCCGCCGAGGGTGACATGGTTTCCGCCGCCCGTGCCGGTATGACGTCCATCGAGCATGAACTTTTCCGTGCCCAACCGTGCCTGACGCGCCTCTTCGTAGAGGATCTGTGTGTTGCTGACCAGGTCGTCCCAGGTTTTGGCCGGGTGGACATTGACTTCAATGACGCCTGGATCGGGAGTCACTTTGAAGGACTGCACTCGAGGATCATAGGAAGGCGGATAGCCCTCCACCCACAGCGGGCTTTGTAACTCAGCGGCAGTCTCCTCAACCGCGCTGACCAGATCGAGATAGTCTTCCAGGTAGGACTGAGGCGGCATGAACACGTGCAGCCGTCCCTCTCGAACTTCGACACAGAGGGCGGTCCGAAGCACAGCCTGAGCCGATTCACCCACCGCCCATGTCCTATTGAGCGCGAGTTGGAGTTGATCTGGTGTTCCCGACGAACGCGGTCGGCCTCCTACCGGTCCTAAGGGCTCACGCGCTTCAAGTGGGTCTTGCTCCGGGTCCACCTCAACATCTTCCGGCGCCACCCAGGGGAGCGAGGTCAAGGGCAGCCGATAGCCCATCGGTGAATCTCCCGGTAACAGGAACAGCCGTCCTCGCTTGAGCGGCCATGGGCCGGAGATCCATCGGGCTTTGCGCGGACCCGAGCGATGGAGCGTCGGCGCCACCGCTCTCAGAGGCAAGACATAGCCGGCCACTTCCCCTAATCCCCGATCCAGCAGACGCGCCAAGGTATGTCGCTGCGCAGGATCCTTAAGGTCCCGTTGGAGCGGGTCCACATTGACCGGCAGCTTCTGTTCCTCCATCAGATAATGCCAGACATCTTCATAGGCAGGGATGGCAAAGGCAGGGTCGAGATTCAACCGCTCGGCCAAACGGGCCGCAAACTTCTGCGCGTGATCAGCCGAATAGCCGTAAGAAACTGATTCATCGGCAAACAATGTCGGATCGTGCCAGACCGGTTCGCCATCCAGCCGCCAGTAACAGCCCAATGCCCAGCGTGGCAGCGCCTCACCGGGATACCACTTGCCCTGGCCATAGTGCAGCAGCCCGCCCGGCGCAAAACGGTTCTTGAGACGTTTGAGGAGATCGCCCGCGAGCCTGCGCTTGGTGGGACCGAACGCCTCGGTATTCCACTCAGCCCCCTCCATATCGTCGATCGAAACGAACGTCGGCTCGCCTCCCATCGTGAGCCGCACATCTCCGGCTCGCAAATCGGCATCGACCTGGAGACCCAGCGCCACGATGGCCTGCCATTGTTCATCGGTATAGGGCTTCGTCACACGCGGATCCTCGTGTATCCGTGTCACGGCCATGCGGAAGTCCAGCATGGACTCGCAGACACCCGTACTCCCGATCACGGGCGAGGCGCTGGATGGAGAAGCCGTGCAGGCCAAGGGGATATGTCCCTCTCCTGCCAGTAAGCCGGACGTCGGGTCGAGTCCGACCCAGCCGGCGCCGGGGATATAGACCTCCGCCCAAGCATGGAGATCGGTAAAATCCTGCTTGGGTCCGGCCGGTCCGTCGAGAGGCTTCACATCGGCGACCAGTTGGATCAGGTATCCGGACGCAAACCGAGCCGCAAGGCCGAAATTCCGCAAAAGCTGCACCAGCAACCAGGCACTGTCACGGCATGAGCCTCGTCGGAGGCGCAATGTTTCCTCACAACTCTGTATGCCTGGTTCGAGCCTGACGATATAGTCGATCTCTCTTTGAAGCCGTTGATTGAGTCGGACCAGAAAGTCGGTGGTCGCATTCGATTCGCCGCGATCAGCAAACGTGAATCGCGCAAGCCAGGCGCTGAGCAGCGGACCGCAGGGTTCCACTTCGAGAAAGGGGGTCAGTTCCTTGGCCAACTGCGGCGAATACGCAAAGGGAACCCGCTCGGCAGAAGGCTCGATGAAAAAGTCGAACGGGTTGATCACCGTCATGTCGGCGACCAGATCCACCACGACCTGCAACTCGGTAGCCGGCTCCGGAAAGACGAGGCGAGCCAGGTAGTTGCCGTAGGGGTCCTGCTGCCAGTTGATGAAATGATCGGAGGGCCGAACGTTCAGCGAATAGCTCTGAATGCGGGTTCTGCAATGGGGAGCGGGACGCAGACGGATTTCATGGGGCGAGAGGCTCACCGCCCGATCGAAATGATAGTGGGTCGTGTGATTCAGTGCGACCCGAATGCTCATACCATCACGTGTCCCAATACGGATCGGGCAGTTCGCTGAACAACCTTTTCAACCCAGCTCCCCATTGCTCTCGCACCTTGTCGAAATAGGAGTCATGGTCCCAGAGTCGCCGTTGTAGCCCGACTTTGAGACTGTCCCGTTCATAACACAGGAGGTCGATCGGCGGACCGACGGAAATATTGCTGCGCATGGTCGAATCGAAAGAGATCAGGACGCATTTCGCCGCCTCCATCAGGCCGGTCGAATAGGTGATGACCCGATCGATAATGGGCTTCCCGTACTTGATTTCTCCGTTCTGGCAGTACGGCGTATCCGGAGTGGCTTCAATGAAATTGCCTTCCGTATAGATGTTGAACAACCGGTGCCGCTCGCCACGGATCTGCCCTCCCAGAATAAAGCCGGCACTGGCGTCAATATTGTGTTGCATCAAATAGGGCCCGTCTCGCTTATGCACCTCGCGCAAGGTCTCTCCGACCAGACAGGCCACCTCGTAGAGAGACCCGGTGTTCAAGATATTCTGCTGGTTCATGTGTGCTCGCTGTTCTAACAGAGCGATCACTCCCTGAGTCACAGCAAGATTCCCGGAAGTCAGGATGACGATCACCCGATCACCGGGGCGCTCAAAGACCGTCATTTTGCGAAAATTACCGACTTGATCCACGCCGGCGTTGGTCCGTGAATCCGACGCGAGCACCAAGCCCGAATCCAGCATCACCCCCACACAATACGTCATCTCCACCCCTCGTTATTCGGATAAGGCCGGAACCGCGCTCGGTCGTCTCTCGCGACTCTGGGTAGAACCGGCGCCCAGGTAATCGAGCGTAGATTACGCCTCTCCGGACCGTCAAGACAACTCAGCAATTGATCGTGGCGCTCTTTCGGTCGAGCAACTCGGCGATGCCTTCAATCGGCCACCCATCAGTAGTAGTTCGGCATTGCATGGCGGGTGGCGCCCGTCGCCTTTGATGCACTCTCGCTTGCGCGTCGAACAGGGTAGCAACAGGTGCATCAGTTATGATACACAGGGACATCGTAGAAGACGAGTACGGATCTCTCTTGACCGGATGCGCTGAGCTGTCTTACACGAGGACACCGGCCGCGGGTACCTCGCTGATCGGTTCCGATGCGCACCCTGCGAGGATATTGGAAGGGTTCGCCAGCCTGGTACTCAGCCGCGGAGTGATCGCCGCGCGCAGAGGCTAGCCGTACGGCAAAGGGCGTACACCGCCCTCTTGCCGCGGTGCAGGCCTTCTCACTCGCCGTCATGGCTCTTCAGCCGGCTGCCGACCCCGCTCCGGTCAGGACCACTCGTCGCGTTCGACCCATTTCATCAAGGTCGAACCAGGGACGTGGAGTCGCGAGGAATGGTTGGAGACGTAAAGCAGTCCGTGTGCCGACCGAGCGGCGAATCCGCCTGCCGACACATGTCCTGGAAGCCGCATATTGGCTTGTCGCTGCGCCGAAACGGAGAAGCGGTTGCTCCCCCCTTGCACCAGGTCAACGCAGCAGCAACGCATCCTGAATGATGCAGGCTAAGAGTCCATCTTTCACAACGCAGGCAACTTTCCTGGGAGGCCACCTTATTTCGACTTCAACCGGCCATTCGACATGGAACAGCCGCATTCGGTTGGCTATAAATCATTCAGTGGCCTCATACCCACCCTTCCTCAGCGGGACACTCGTTGCTTTTGAGTGGCAACGAGTCGCACGGTGGAGGCAGGAGATATCATCATCATGAATAATGCCGGATCGGATGGGGACACGTTCAGGAGTATTCCACCTCTTTTCGAGATTTGTCCGATACGCTAAGAAGAACGGCGTACCCTCTGCGGCCGATTTGAGCTTCGTTTTGCCTACTGCTTGCCGTTCGATCCGGACGGAACGGTTTTGCAGGCCCGCTCGATTGATGTATCCCAACTGCAGCTCCTGACCGCCACAGGGACCTCCGACACACAGGGAGGCCCGCCTCTTTTCCGACGGTTCAGGAGCCACAAAGCTTCACTCACCGGTCCGAGACGCTGACGAGGATTTTGTGACCGATATCGCAATACAAGCCGTACATCTGGCGAAGGCGTATCAGATGGGGACGCGGTTGGATGCATCCGGCTCCCTGGCCGAGCGGGTTACACAAATGGTGTCGTCGGTGTTCCGCAATCGTGCGAATGCCTCCAGTGCGACACACGGACAACAGTCCCTCTGGGCGCTCAAGGACGTGTCATTTGAGATCCCGCGCAGCCATGTCTTGGGGATCATCGGCCGGAACGGATCAGGCAAAAGCACCCTACTGAAAATTCTGTCCAGGGTGACGGAGCCGACGTCCGGGCGGGCGGTCGTACGCGGACGGGTCGGCACCCTTCTGGAAGTGGGGACGGGCTTCCATCCCGAGCTGACCGGGCGGGACAATATCTATCTCACCGGCAGCATTCTCGGCATGAAGCGGCGGGAGATCCGCAAGAAGTTTGACGAAATCGTCGCCTTCTCCGGTGTCGAGCGGTTTCTCGATACGCCGGTCAAACGCTATTCCAGCGGCATGCACGTACGACTGGCCTTCGCGGTCGGTGCGCACCTGGACCCGGAGATCCTGCTCGTGGACGAGGCTCTAGCTGTGGGCGATCTCCAGTTCCAAAAGAAGTGCATGCAGAAGATGCAGGACCTCGGGTCAATGGGACAGACCATCGTGCTCGTGTCGCACGACATGCAGGCCATGAGCCGACTTTGCGATCGGGTGCTGCTGCTGGAGAAAGGGCGGCTGGTGGCAGACGGGCCGGCGCACCAGGTCGTCTCATCCTACCTGCATGGAGGTTTCGAGGATTGGTCCTTCAGGGAGTGGCCAGACCTGATGACCGCCCCCGGCGACAATACGATGAAGCTGCGCAGTATCCGGATAAAGAATTGTGACGGAGAACTCACGGACACCATCGACGTGCGCGAGGGTTTTGCGGTGGAGATGGAATATGAGGTGCTGCGTCCCTGCTCGCCTGTGACGCCCAGCGTGACGATTACGAACGAACAGGGCATGGATCTGTTCGAAACCTTTGATCTCGATCCGCAATGGCGAGGATCGGTGCGGCCGGTCGGTCGCTTCGTGGGAACGGCTTGGATTCCGGGTAATCTTCTGACCGAGGGAACGTTCTTCGTAAGTCCGAGCGCATTCTGTCAAGAACCCTTCCACGTGCATTTTTTCGAACGGCAGGCGGCAGGGTTTTCCGTCGTGGATCCTCTGGCCGGCGACTCGGCGAGGGGAGACTTTAGCGGACAGATGCGCGGGCTTGTCAGGCCGCTGGTGGAATGGACCAATCGCTTCGAGCCCAATGGCTCAAGGAAGGCGACCGGCTCCTGGCGCTGAGCGACAACACGATCACCGCTTGGCCTCCGACATCAACGACCGAAACATGATCGAGGCATCTTGATAGGTCCCGTCGTTCTTCCGCACGGCGCCCGGAACCGTTCCGATCACGCGGAACCCCAATTTCTCCCACAAGCTTCGCGCGACGTGATTCTCAGAAAACACGAGGTTGAAGAGCACGCTGCGATAGCCCAAGGACTTGGCATAGTCGAGCATCATCGCGCCGAGCAGCCAGCCGAGTCCACGGCGGCGCCATTCCGGCGCCACGATAAAACCGGCATTCGCCACATGTCTCGCCCGCCCAGGCCAATTTGGTTTTAGGTAAAAGCCCCCGAGGAGGTCGGCCTTCTCCTTCCGAGGTCGTTCGTACACGATCACCGTGCTCTTTCCCCGCACCCAATAGTCCTGAAACTGATCCGGAGTGAGTGGCCGATCATGAGGATAGGACGTGCCCTCCGCCACGATCCGCTCATAGAGCGCAGCCAGCCCCGGCCAGTCCCGATGGTCCGCCAGGATCAGTTCCACCGGCGTCCCGTCCTTCAGCTTGGCTTCGATGGGAAATTGCATGGCCGGTTAACGCTTGTCAGATGCACGTTGAATCCGCACTGGCAAGGTTTATCGATCCTGACCAAGTCAATACCAGACCATGGAGATCTGTTAGTTTCGGTTGGAAGTCGTGTTGGAAAGTTATCTCCTTGTTCCTAGCGCGGATGAAACACTGCGATGATTTCTAAGATCGCAAGCCCCTCTGAGATAGCCTCCATACACTCATCGAGGTTAACAACCGTATAAGGCTTTCGATCTCCGTGCCGTGCACGAGTACTATGATCAACTAAACTCTGAAGCGCCATTTGCAAAGCAGGAGAGAGACGCAGTGTTAAATGTAGGCGCCTACAGACATCGTCACGAAACGCACTAACAAGCGGCTCATGCGCTGTTAGCCACCTCTTCATCTGATTGATCGTAAGCCTTTCGGATTTGAATTCGCTTGGTAGGGTTGGGGAGGCCTTGCGGAAAGGAGTCCATACTCTCTCGTTAAATTCGTATTCGATGGCTTTCTGGTACATGATTGGTGGCCAAGTCGGCCCAATGTCTCTGAACGGCTTGGAGGCCCAGGCAGTAGCTTCAACAAGATATTGCTGTGTCACTGGATAGAAGGTGGCAAATGAATCACCATGTTTCGTTGGGAGCTCTCGCTGTGCTCTTGCGCACACATCCTTGAATCGAGCTCCAGTATCTGCTTCGACTCGTAAGGCTTCCTTTTCTCGACGCTCCGTATCCAAGCGCTCGAGCAGGTCGCGTATCGTTCTAGTTGCACTGTGTAATAACGAATGTTCGTCAGCACTTCCCCGCCCACCTGTCGTCTCAGCAGTGACAATCAGCCCGTCAGTATATTCAGAGACCCTAATGTGACCATCCTCATACAATTCCTCAAGCCGACCGAATAATTGCTTCACTCTCTCACTATCAGAAAGCTCGGCGTAAAGCTGCAGCATTCTGGGCAGATATTCAGCTTGATAGTCCCCAATTTCCTTCATCCAATCGTATCCCTGGCGTACGTCTCGATGGATGTACTCGAATACAGAGGCAGCATGAAGCGGCATTTCGTGTTCCCAGTACCAAAGTGCAACACCGAAATGAACAGCCCATCCCAAAGCTCCAAGGCCAATATCGGCTACAAAGCCACTCCAAGCCTCTCTGAATATTTCTCGTGAGAGTGATCGAGAAGTGAATAATAACTTGGCTACAAGGGCACCCTCCTCTTCAGAGAGTGGGAGGATTCCCTTTTCCTCAAATTGCCGTTGCAGCTCCTCAAGTAGTTCAGCGTCGGTCATGTTCGAAATCAGGCTAATGGGGCAAGACGAATGGTCACAGGCTACTTTCTACTCTGCGTCCTGTCAAACTGACCTCCCCCGGTTTGGCCTCCCATGGCCTTTCTGAATGATCTTCTTCAGGGAGCGATGGCCGTGTGGTCCTACTGCGGCCGTTGAGCGAGCACATTCCGATCGTGCGGGCTCCGGGAGCAAGGGACCACACGGCCATCGCTTCCACATCTCTTTGTAGACACGCGGGCGGTCGCTTTACCGAGTGGGGTTCGACTTCCTAGGACCAGCTAGTTCCGAAAGCCCAGCATTCTCAGCAACGGCTTGATGGCGTAGTAGTACACCCCGGCGAGGAGAATGATGAGGACGATCAAGCGGACGAGACGGACGAGAATGCGCTGACGGGCCAGAAGATGTAAGTGGGGGTCGGGAGGCTTGTCCTGCAATTAATGTCCGCTGCGGCGGGTCCGCTCGGCGATCCTTTTCCGCAGCCGGGCCTTTTCGAGGCTGATTTGGGCTTCTTTGAGTTCGGAGGAGATCGTGCCGGCTTTCAAGCGGGCTTCGGCCTTTTCGACCGCCGCCTGCGCCCGCTCGATATCGATCTCTTCGGCCTTCTCGGCGATCTCTGCCAAGATGGTCACCTTGGCCGGGGTGACTTCGGCAAACCCCCAGAGGATGGACATGTAACCGGTATTGTTGCCGGAACGGTAGCGCAACTCGCCGATCTTGAGCGTGGAAAGAAAATGGCAATGGCCTGGCAACACCCCAAACTCGCCTTCCGAGCCGGGCGCGATGACCTCGTCCACCTCCTGGCTCAGCAGAAGTTTCTCCGGCGTCACGACCTCCAACAGAATCTTTCCAGCCATTTATTCTCCGATACCTCTCGTTAGACGAGAGGAGCGATGCGTCCTCCACTGCGCACGTCCAACGAGGGTCTTCCGAGACCGCGCGTTGCGCGAGCAAAGAGGACGCTCGGGTCGCCTGCGCTATACCTTCACTCCCAGCTTCTCCGCCTTCGCCACCACCTCGTCGATCGTCCCCACCATGTAGAAGGCCTGTTCCGGCAGGTGATCATATTTGCCTTCGAGGATGGCCTTAAAGCTCGCGACGGTATCCTTAAGCTTCACGTACTTGCCCGGCGTACCGGTGAAGGCTTCCGCCACGTGGAAGGGCTGCGAAAGGAACCGCTGCATCTTGCGGGCGCGCGCCACGACCATCTTGTCGTCTTCCGACAGTTCGTCCATGCCGAGAATCGCGATGATGTCCTGCAAATCCTTATACCGCTGCAATACTCCCTGTACGCCGCGGGCCACCTGATAATGCTCCTGCCCCACAATCTGCGGGTCCAAGATCCGCGACGTTGAGTCCAGCGGATCGACGGCCGGATAGATCCCCAATTCCGCCAGTTGCCTCGACAAGACAGTGGTCGCATCCAAGTGGGCAAAGGCCGTGGCCGGTGCCGGGTCAGTCAGGTCGTCGGCCGGCACATAGATGGCTTGCACCGAGGTGATTGATCCCTTCTTGGTCGAGGTGATTCGCTCTTGGAGCGCGCCCATCTCGGTCGCCAAAGTCGGCTGGTAACCGACCGCGGAGGGCATGCGGCCAAGCAACGCGGAGACTTCCGATCCCGCCTGCGTAAACCGGAAGATATTATCGACGAACAGGAGCACGTCCTGACCTTCCTCGTCGCGGAAATATTCCGCGGCGGTCAGCCCCGTGAGGGCCACGCGCAGCCGTGCGCCCGGAGGCTCATTCATCTGCCCGTAGACGAGCGTGGCCTTGGATTTGGAAAAATCCTTGGGATCGATGACCTTCGATTCCTGCATTTCGTGCCAGAGATCGTTGCCTTCGCGCGTCCGCTCGCCGACGCCGGCAAACACGGAGTAGCCGCCATGGTGCAGCGCGATGTTGTTGATCAACTCCATGATGATGACGGTTTTGCCGACTCCAGCGCCGCCGAAGAGTCCGACCTTGCCGCCCTTCGAATAGGGCTCCAGCAGATCGACGACCTTGATGCCTGTTTCCAACACCTCGGTCTTGGTTTCCTGATCTTCAAGTCGCGGGGCGGGGCGATGGATTGGATAGAATTTCTTGGCCGTGATCGGGCCCATTTCATCCACCGGCTCACCGAGCACATTGATCAGCCGGCCCAGTGTTTCTCGGCCCACCGGCACGGAGATCGGGGCGCCGGTGTCCTTCACATCCATGCCTCGGGTAAGCCCGTCCGTGCTGGTCATGGCCACGCCGCGGACCCGGTTCTCTCCGAGGTGCTGCGCAACTTCGAGCGTCAGCTTGATCTCCGGACGTCCGGCTCGCTTGTCCTCGGGGGCTTCAATGCGCAATGCATTGTAGATGTTAGGCAGGTGTCCGGGCGGAAACTCCGCGTCGACGACCGGCCCGATGACTTGCACGACTCTCCCGGCTGTGCTCACGGCTTGCTCCTTTTCTAAAGGACTGAGTGCTGGGCGATGAGTGCTGAGCAAGGCAGCTCGATTCTCTCCAACTCAGCACCCAGCACTGAGAACTCAGCACTGGTCTCACTTCAACGCTTCGGCCCCGCCGACGAGATGCTTCGGTTCCTTGGTGATCGCCACCCGGCCGATCCTGCTGTCGTACCCCGTTACCTTTTTGAACAGCCGAGGGCGATTGTCGGTTCCGCGATTACTTCGTCGTATAGCCGTATTCCTGCTTGAACGAGGTCAACATCTTCTTTAGTTCTGCGCCGAAGGCCTCGTCGATCTTGCCCTTGGCGGTCACCTCCTGGCGAATCTGTTGATGCTTCTGCTTCACGTAGGCCAGGAAGTCCTCCTCAAATTGCCGGATCTTGTTGACCGGCACGTCGTCCAGAAACCCATTCACGCCGGCAAAAATGGACAGCACCTGATCGCTCACCGACATCGGCTTGTACTGGCCCTGCTTCAGGAGTTCGACCATGCGCACACCACGATTGAGCTGCGCTTGCGTGGCCTTGTCGAGCTCACTACCGAACTGCGCGAAGGCCGCCATCTCGCGATACTGCGCCAGGTCGAGGCGTAAGGTGCCGGCGACCTGTCTCATGGTCTTGATCTGGGCCGAACCGCCGACCCGAGACACCGAGAGGCCGACGTTGATGGCGGGCCGGATGCCCGAGTAGAAGAGATCGCTGGCCAAATAAATCTGTCCGTCGGTAATCGAAATCACATTTGTGGGAATGTACGCCGACACGTCTCCGGCTTGTGTTTCGATAATCGGCAGGGCCGTGAGACTCCCGCCGCCGAGCTTGTCGCTCAATTTCGCGGCCCGTTCGAGCAATCGGGAGTGCAGGTAAAAGACATCGCCCGGATAGGCCTCACGGCCGGGAGGCCGGCGGAGCAGCAACGACAGTTGCCGATAGGCGGCGGCATGCTTCGACAGGTCGTCATAGACGATCAAAGCATGCTTGCCGTTGTCTCTAAAGTATTCGCCCATCGCGACACCGGCATAGGGGGCCAGAAATTGAAGAGAGGCGGCGTCACTGGCTGTGGCGGAGACCACGGTGGTGTAGTCCATTGCGCCATGCTCTTCGAGCGTCTTGACCACGCGGGCGACGGTCGACCGCTTCTGTCCAATCGCCACGTAGACGCAGAAAACGTTGAGGCCTTTCTGATTGATAATCGTATCGACCGCGATGGCGGTCTTACCCGTCTGCCGGTCACCGATGATCAATTCGCGCTGGCCTCGGCCGATAGGAATCATCGCATCGATGGCCTTGAGTCCGGTCTGGAGTGGCTCTCGGACGGACTGCCGCGTCACAACGCCAGGGGCCACCACCTCGATCCGCCGCGTCTTATCGGATGTGATCGGCCCTTTCCCGTCGATCGGCTGGCCGATGGCATTCGTGACTCGGCCGACCAACGCCTCTCCAACGGGAACTTCTGCGATGCGGCCCGTTCGCTTGACCGGATCACCTTCCTTGATCCCCGTGTCCTCGCCCATCAACACGGCACCGACATTGTCTTCTTCGAGGTTCAGCGCGATCCCGTAGACGCTGCCGGGGAATTCCAACATTTCGCCCGCCATCGCCCCTTCAAGCCCATAGACCTTGGCGATACCGTCTCCGACTTGAATGACGGAGCCGCGCTCGCTGACATCGACGGCTTGGTCGAACCCCTTGATCTTTTCCTTGATGATCGAGCTGATTTCTTCGGCTTTGATCTGCATCGCCTCTCCTTAGCCAACGCTTGTCGAGAACGCCTCGCCGTTCTACTCGCGCATGAGCAACGTTTTCATGCTGTTCAACCGGTTCCTCAGAGAACTGTCGTACACAGTGCTGCCGATCTTGATTTGCAGTCCGGCCAACAGGGCAGGATCCGTCTGTACCGCAAGGTCGACCTCGCGCTTGAGCGACGCGCGAAGCCGCGTTTTGATCTGTTCAAGAGCCGATGAGTCCAGCGGTCTGGCCGACACGATTTCTACCGGTTGGGTCCCTTTGGACTGATCGACCATGACGCCGAAGGCTTCAGCGATGTCCGGCAGAAGGACGACCCGATTGGTCTTGACCAACTGACTCAAAAAATTTTGTCCCACCGGCGGGCAACCGGATCGTCGGCCAAGTTCCGTCAATACCCCGACTTTGTCATCAAGCGAAAAGGCGGGAGAGGCCATGACATGCTGAAGGTCTGCGGACTGTTGGAGGGCTCCTCCGACCGCCGTCAATGAAGTCCTCGCCTGCGCAAGATTTGCCGGGTCCAACAGCTCGAACAGAGCTTTTGCGTAGCGGCGGGCTACCGATGTCTTCTTCACCGTTTATCCCGTTGTGTTGAAACAGCAGACCTGTCGTTGCAGGAGTTCTGCGTGCGGTGGGCACGACAAAAGCGGTGCAGCCTAGCATTCAGGAGCGCGGACTGTCAAGAACTGAGCTGTCCGATCGACGATAGGCGGATGGACAACGATAGGCCGATTCAGGAGGTACAGACCGGCCGGACCGGACTGATGATTCCCCCTCCCAGAACCCTGGACCCGTCATAGAAAACGGCAGACTGTCCCGGAGACAGCGCGCGCTGCGGCTGGTGAAAGCGGACGAGAAGAGTTCCTTCGCCCATCGAGTCGATGGATGCGGGAGAAGCCGGTGTCGCATATCGGACTTTGACCTGGATCTCCTGTCGGCTACTCAGTTGTGTAGGGTCAATGATGTGAAGGTCGCCGACTTCGCAGGCGTCCGAATAGAGCGACTCGTCAGGTCCTAGAACGACTACGTTCATCCTTGGCTCGACCTTTTGCACGTATAACCGTTGTCCAACGGCAACGCCGAGTCCACGACGTTGCCCCGGCGTATAAAACGCAACGCCTTCGTGCTTACCCAGCACCCGCCCCTCGGCGTCCATGAAATGACCGGGACGATGGGCCTGAGGCGCCTCCTGTTCAAGAAACGTGCGGTAGTCGCCATGGCTGACGAAACAAATCTCCTGGCTCTCCTTCAGCTCATCGATCGGTAGCTCAAGCGCCTCGGCCTCACGCCACACGTCCGCCTTCCGCATTCCACCGAGAGGAAAGAGGGTTCGGGGAAGCCACGCCGGATCGATCCGATAGAGGAAATAGCTCTGATCTTTCCCGGTATCCAAGGCCCGGTGGAAAGTCCATCGGTCTTTCTCGCGGAGGATTCGGGCATAATGCCCGGTCGCCACATAGTCCATCCCGCGCTCATGCGCCAGTTCGACCAGTGTCCGCAGCTTCACCCGTTCGTTGCAACGCACGCAGGGGTTGGGAGTGAGTCCGTTGATATACCCCCCGACAAAGTCGTCGATTACGGACCGGCGGAACCGCTCTCTGGTATCGATCACCTCATGGGGAATCTCAAGCCGCTTTGCGACAAACTTTGCAATGCCCACCTTGCAGCAGCCGCGTTCCTGCCAGCGCTTGGAGGCCGACACGGTCTCGTCCTCATGCTCCCAGACCTGGAGCGTGACGCCCCGGACATCGTAGCCCTGGGCGACCAACAACGAGGCGGCGACGGAGCTATCCACTCCTCCGCTCATGCCGAGCATCACAGTCTGGCGAGCCATATGTTCGGCGAAATTATACTGCGTCAGGCAAGCGCTTTACCACGATGGGCGGCGAGATCATGCACATTGGTGGGAAGATCGGAGTACTGGTCTCCGCTCTGTTCGGCACCCATGTCGCACATCCCTTGAAACCTGGCCCCCTCCTCGATGGAGATATTGGGCGTCCGAATGTCACCGACCAGAATTCCGGGTTTGAGCAATTGCAGCCTATCGGTGGCCGTGACCGTCCCGTTGACCTTCCCGCTCATCATGAGCACCCCGGCCGTGACGATCCCCTTGATGACCGCGTTCTCCCCGACGACCAGTGTCCCGGTGGTATGGATCTCCCCCTCCAGCTTGCCGTCGATGCGGACCGTCCCTTCGAAGTTGACGACCCCCTTGAAGTGAGCACCTTTGCCGAGGAAGGTGAAATTTTCGTCTTCTGTGACCGCCGCCCCTGATTTCTTTTCACCTATAGTCCACATGTCTGCTCCTCCCTTTCACAATGTGTGATGGGGAGTGGGTCGGCGACCGGCTGAGGTTCGGTCAGCTAAAGGCGCCCGCCGCAACCATGTTCTCTCCCGCATGGGAAGTCGTCCTTGCCGGCGCCGACATTTCGATGGTGCCGTTAAACTGAACGCCTTCCTCCATGGAAAGCATGGGCGTTTCCACTCCTCCATTGATCACGGCCGGTGCGCGCAGGGTGACTTTTTCCTTGGCCAGGATGTCGCCGGTGATCTGCCCCTTGCACACGATGGTCCCGGCCGTCACCTTCGCCTTGATGACGGCATCTTCGCCGATCAGCAATGTGCCTTCGGTATGAATCTCGCCTTCGAGCGTGCCGTCAATTCGGACTGTTCCGTGATAACTGATCGTGCCTTTGAAATTGACGCCCTTCCCGACAAACGCGTTGATGCCCTCCAAGGCGCCAGTTGGTTCGACCACGGCGCTCTGTCCGTTCGTCGCCTTCGCGAAATCGTCGCCCGGACCGGGCTGCCGCTTGTCATCGGTCTTGTCCTTATTCCACATGCGTCACCTCCGTTGAAGTATAACAAAGCATCAATTGAGCACCAGGAAAAAGCAATGTGTCGTCGCCGTATCGACGGACGGACTGTAGAATGTCTCTTCACGCGAGTAAGATGTCAAGGAGTCTTTCCTGCTCTTGGGACGAAAAATAATGCAGCACGATGCGGCCGCCGTCCCCCGCCTTCTCAATGACGACCTTCGTGCCGAGTTTTTTCTGCAGCCGTGCTTCGAGATCCTGAAACGCCGGAGTTGGAGTTCGATGGCGCGGCTCCCGTTTGTCCCGCACCTGCGTGGAGACCCGTTTCTCAGATTCACGTACCGACAATTGCCGCGCGGCGATCTCTCGGGCCAACCGCGTCTGGGACTCCGCTGCCGGCACCCCGAGCAGCACTTTTGCGTGACCGGCCGACAGGGTCCCGGCAGCCACCATCTGCTGGACCTCCTCGGGTAGATTGAGCAGGCGCAGGATGTTCGCCACCGAGGACCGCTCTCGGCCGACCCGCTGGGCGATCACATCTTGGGTCATTCCGAATTCGGTCGCCATCCGGTGATAGGCGTGCGCCGTCTCCATCGGATTGAGGTCGTCTCGCTGAAGATTCTCGATCAGCGCCAGCGCCATCGCTTCCTCATCGCTACAATTCCTGACCAGCGCCTTGATCGTGCCGTGCCCCGCCAACTCCGCCGCACGCCATCGCCGCTCGCCCGAGATCAATTCGTAGAGACCGTCGCCCTTACGGCGGACAACGATCGGCTGAAGCAAGCCGTTCTGTCGCAGCGACTCCGCCAACTGCTCGAGTTCGCCCTCGGGGAAATGCCTTCGCGGTTGGAATCGATTGGGCAGAATATGGTCCAACTCGATCTCGAGTACATCCTGTAGCTCGGGAGCGGGCTTGGTCGGCGCCGCAGTCGGCAGCAAGGCATCAAGTCCTCTACCTAGGGCTTTCTTCTCCATGACTCATGAGCTCCTTTGCGAATTCAAGATAGGCCTGGGCTCCGGCCGACCCGGCGTTATAAAGGAGCGCCGGCCGGCCGTAACTTGGCGCCTCCGCCAATGTGACGTTCCTGGGAATCATCGTCTTGAAGACCTTTTCCTTGAAATGGGCGCGGACTTCCTCAGCGACCTGTTTGGCCAGGCTGTTCCGAATATCGAACATGGTGAGCAACACTCCCTCCAGCTCAAGGTGCTGGTTTAGGCTTTGCCTGACACGCTCGACATTTGACATGAGCCACCCAAGTCCTTCCATCGCGTAATACTCAGATTGCACCGGTACCAAGACGGAGGTGGCGGCGGCCAAAGCGTTGATCGTCAACAATCCAAAGGCTGGCGGACAGTCGATGATCACATATCGATAGTCGTTCAGTACCTGCTCCAGCACCCGTTTGAGGACCAACTCCCGAGACAGAACTTGGATCAGCTCAACTTCGGCCCCGGCCAATTCTCTATTGGCTGGAAGAACGGCTAGTTGCGGCACGCCGGCCTGAACGATCACCTCGGATGCCCTGGCCGATCGCATCAGGCAATCATAGATTGATTTGGTGAGCTCTCTCGGTAATACGCCAAGACCACTCGTGGCATTGGCCTGAGGGTCCATATCGACGAGCAAGGTGGGAGCCCCATTGATTGCGAGGTATGCGGCCAAATTTATAGAAGTCGTCGTTTTTCCAACTCCTCCCTTCTGGTTGGCGACAGCGATCAGACGGGTCATGCCCCGCACCCTTCTTGGATGGTCTCATTTCGCATTTTTCTGACATCCCCGTGATGTTCCACGTGGAACATTCCGACTCTTTCTAATGACCCATCGTCTCAAGGCCGAGCATTCCTTTCGAGCACGATTAGCCTTCGCTTTCCAAGGTCAAGCGGGAGTTGATAGGGTATCTCATCGACCAGAACCAGATGAGGATCGACGAAGTGAGGTAACCATGGATCTGTGCCATAGACGATCAGGCGATCACCTGAATTCAGTAAGGATGAAAGATGGCGAAGCCGACCTTCAATTTTTAACCCTCTGACGACAAAAGAAATCGGCCCATCCATACCACGATCCTGACGTGAAATATGTTCAATTTGTCTATTTAAAACATGCACTTGCGACAACTTCAAGAGACCGGCCATGTGGAGGAGGAACGCGACCTTCTTACCGCTTGGCTCGACCATGGTAAGAGGGAGTTCCGGGAGCACAATCTTGAGCGGAATCCCCGGAAACCCTCCTCCGCTTCCAACGTCTACCATCCGCCTTGTCCGCGGAGTCCGTAGCGCATTCACCCCGTAAAGCGAATCGAAAAAGTGCTTGATCGCGACATCTTTCGACTCTGTAATCGCCGTCAGGTTGATTTTTTCGTTCCAACAGCTCAATTGGTCAGCAAACGTGGCAAACTGATCGAGTTGTGTCTGCGTGAGCGTAAGCCCGATGAGGTGAACATGGTCAGCGAGACAGGCTGAAACAATCTCGCCAAAATGTTCCACGTGGAACATCTACTTGAATCTGCAAGGGAGGTCAAGACGGGAAATTATAGAAGAGACAGGAATGATGAGTGCTGATGATCGGTCTATGGGCAGCTATAACCAGAGTCGACGATTCCGTTATTCCACACGGCTGCATGACAGGGAAGAACCTTCCTGATCGTCGCATTCAGACACCTCCTTCCCCTGGCGCCTTCCCTTCTCCAGCGCAACCAGCAAAATCGAGATCGCAGCCGGCGTGATACCAGAAATTCTTGAAGCTTGTCCAATAGATGACGGGCGGACACGATTCAGCTTTTCGAGGACTTCACGCGAAAATCCTTTCACGCTCTCATAGGAAAAATTGTTCGGGATGGACTTCGACTCAAATCGTTTGAACCGCTCGACTTGCTTGATCTGTCGGTTGATATAGCCTTCGTATTTCACTTCCATTTCAGTGGCATCAACAAGATCGCCCACGAGAGGCGGATCTTCTCCGATGATCTCCCAGAGGTCATTACACGAGACGCCTGGTCGTTTCAGCAACTGCGCGAGCGTGTGCGTTGGCAGGACTCCTTCGAGCCCTCGCTTCTTCAGTCGTTCTCTTACCTCCAATGACCACGGGATCCTTCTCTCGCACAATTGGGAAACCGCCTTTTCTATCTGCTCCTTCTTGGCAGAACAACGTCGCATGGTCGCCTCGTCGATCAACCCAATCCTGCGACCGTGCCCCATCAGCCGAATGTCTGCATTGTCGTGCCGAAGCAGCAACCGATACTCGGCGCGCGAGGTAAACATGCGGTAAGGCTCCAACGTGTCCTTGGTAATCAGGTCGTCAATCAAAACTCCGATATAGGCCTCGGATCGATCCAAAATGAATGGCGCATTTCCAAGAATCTTCGCCGCAGCATTAATACCTGCCATGAGCCCCTGGGCTGCTGCCTCCTCATACCCCGAAGTCCCATTGATTTGGCCGGCATGGAATAGACCTTCCACTAACTTTGTCTCCAACGTCGGATAGAGCTGCCTCGGAGGAAAATAGTCATATTCGATTGCATAGCCTGGCTTGAGCATGGTCGCCTGTCCAAGTCCCGGGATAGTCCTGAGAATCGCGGCCTGGACATCCACGGGTAAGCTCGTCGAAATGCCATTCGGATACCAGGAATCCGTGTCAATTCCTTCCGGCTCAAGAAACACCTGGTGCCTTCCCTTATCTGCGAATCGCACGACTTTGTCCTCGATCGATGGACAGTATCTGGGTCCCGTCGATTCGATTTGCCCGCTGTACAGAGGGGA
This sequence comes from Nitrospiraceae bacterium, assembly GCA_040981105.1. Taxonomy (GTDB): domain Bacteria; phylum Nitrospirota; class Nitrospiria; order Nitrospirales; family Nitrospiraceae; genus Nitrospira_G. The sequence continues at coordinate 34,243 of JANRMO010000003.1, read as the reverse complement.
TCGATCCAGGTTGTCCTGAATGATCCGGTGCGTCTCCTGATTCGTGTGGGTGAGATAGCAATGCAGTTGAGGAGTCGTGATGGCGGCGGTGCGATAAGAAAAGGGCGGAGGCGGATCATCACCAGGTTGAACAGTCATCACGGAAAAATCGATGGTTCGGCGGTCGAGCCGTGGCGGCGTACCGGTCTTAAGGCGGCCAAGTTGAAAGCCCAGATCGCGCATGCAATCGGACAGATGCTCGGCCGAAGCTTCTCCAGCTCGTCCCGCCGGGAAATGGTTCAATCCGATATGGATTAACCCCTTAAGGAATGTTCCTGAAGTCAATACGACGGCCTTCGCCGAGACCCTGTCTCCGCCGTTCGTTACCACTCCCGTCACACGCCCTCCGACCGTCAGCAGCCGATCGACTGTGCCCTCCCAGACAGCCAACCCCGGCACGCTCTGAATCGTCTCCTGCATGTATCGGCGATACCGTGCCTTGTCACATTGCGCGCGCAAAGCACGGACCGCCGGCCCCTTGCTGGTATTGATCATCCGAAATTGGATGCCCGCGCGATCGGTATTGCGCGCCATTTCTCCGCCCAAGGCATCGATCTCCTTGACCAGATGCCCTTTGGCGATCCCACCGATCGCGGGGTTACAGGACATCTGGGCGATCGTATCCGGCGCAATCGTCAACAGGACGACGCGTACACCCACGCGCGCGGCTGCCAAGGCGGCCTCACAGCCCGCATGCCCGCCTCCCACAACGATCACATCGCACGAATGGCTCATCGTTCACACCCTTTGGTCCTACGCTACTTGCCGATACAGAACTCCGCAAAAATCCGATCCAAAATATCGTCCGTGGTGACTCTGCCGGTGATTTCTCCGAGCGAGTCCAACGCCGCGCGTAAATCTGCGGCTAAGAACTCGGGGGCGAGGCCTTCGGCCACCGACTCCCTCGCACAACCGAGCGCCTCTCTCGCCCGCTCAAGAGCCAGCCGATGTCGTAGTTTCGTAACCACGACGCCTTCGCGGGCCTCCAGCGACCGAGGGACGAGCGCTCGGGCGATCTCACATCGAAGTGTGTCGAGATTTTCGCCGGTTCTTGCAGACAAGGTCACAACCGGTTGCCCCTCCGACAGAGGAGCAAGGCAATCCCGGCTCCACCGCATCGGACGATCTGACTTATTGACCACGATGAGGCGTCGCCGTCGTTCCGTTCGGCGGAGTACCTCTTCATCATCGGCAGAAAACTCTTCCGATCCATCCAGCACGACCAGGACCAGATCCGCTTCCTCCAGAGCAATCCCGGTGCGTCGTATACCTTCCTGCTCAATGGGATCTTCGCTCCTCCGCACACCCGCTGTATCGGACAACCGTACGGCGATCCCGTCAATAAGCGTCTGCTCTTCCAGTACATCCCTGGTTGTTCCTGGAATTGCTGTGACGATCGCACGGTCCGATCGTAGAAGCGCATTGAGGAGACTCGACTTACCGACGTTGGGCCGACCGACGATGACGACTTTGGCTCCGTGCATCAAAATCCGCCCTTCCTCCCAACTCGACAACAGCCGATCCACAGCCATGATGGCGCGGGCAAGCCCAACGAGAAGTTCCTGGTCGGACACGAACACGACCTCCTCTTCGACAAAATCGATTCCAGCCTCCACCTGGGTCAACAACCCCGCGATCGTTTCGACAATCCCATTGATTTCCTCGGACAATCTCCCTCGGAGGAGTTCCTGGGCCAGGCGTAAACTCTCATCGCTTCTCGCTCGAATCGCCTCTAGCACCCCTTCGGCCTGCGAGAGGTCAAGCCGCCCATTGAGGAACGCCCGCCTTGTGAATTCTCCGGGCTCGGCGAGTCGCGCCCCGCTCATGACCAACCGTTCGCAAATTCGGTTGACGATGAACCGGCCGCCATGGCACTGGACCTCGACGACATCCTCGCCGGTGTACGAGTGCGGCGCACGCATGACCACCACGAGAGCAAGATCCAGGTTGGTCACCGGCCGAGCGCGACCGGGACTCAGACCGGGGTCCCTCAACGACTCCGCCGAACCGGCACAGTCACAGACTTCGGCCCGGTAGAGACGATGAGAATCAACGCTGGGCAGATTGGGGTAGGAACGAAGTCGAACGAGTCGATCGACGAGGGACACTGCGTGAGGTCCGCTCACGCGGACGATCGCCACTCCACCTTCCCCAGGCGGAGTGGCCACGGCACAAATCGTATCGTTCCCTTCCGGAACCATGACGTCATACCGGCATCACCGTGATCGTCACCCTGTCCTCTCTATGCTCTCCCACATTCCGAAGCGTGCTCAGGCCCGTGAATCCGCTTCGGCAGGGGCAGGCTGACTGGCGGCCGGCCTCTTGAAGATGAATCGGTCCGTCACAAATTGTTGGGCGATCGTCAAGCTGTTGTTCGTCACCCAGTACAAGACCAACCCCGCGGGAAAGGTCAAGAACAAGAACGTGAGCATCACAGGAAGGATCAGCATCACCTTGGCCTGCGTGGGGTCCAGCGTGGTCGGGGTCATCTTCTGCTGGAGCACCATGGTGCCCCCCATGATGACGGGTAAAACGTAAAACGGATCGGGTACAGAGAGATCTTTGATCCATAAGAAAAATGGCGCCTGCCGGAGATCGATGGTCATATAGAGGATGTTAAACAGTGCGACAAAAACGGGCATCTGCAGCACCATCGGCAGACAACCGCCGACCGGATTGACCTTATGGTCTCGGTACAGCTTGATCAATTCCTTGTTCAGTCGCTCCCGGTCATCCTTGTGCTTCTCCTGGAGGGCCAATACCTTTGGCTGGATCACCTGCATGTCCTTCATGGACTTGTAGCTCTTGTACTGGAGCGGCGCGAATAGAAGCTTGATACAAACGGTCAGCAGAATAATCGTGATCCCGTAGTTGTGAGTGACCTCATTGATCGTCCGCAGCACCGAGAAGAGGGGCTTCGCCACCATCTTGACGACACTCCAACTCCCATAAATGAACCAACCGAAGTCGATCGTGTCTTCCAGGCCGATCTGAAAGGAACGGAGCGTATCGTATTCCTTGGGCCCTGCGTAGAGTTGAAGCCTCACCGGTTGCCCCTCCATGGGCGCAACCCTGACCTCCGAGGACACCACCCGCTCGCTCTCCTTCTTGACCCGGACCGACCTGCCCTGCGAGGGGATGACCACGCTCATGAAATACTTGTCCTGCAGCGCCGCCCACTGCACGATCCCCGACCGTTCAGCTTCTGTTTCCGGGGTCTCCTTTTCAATTTTGTCGTCGACCATCGAAGCAGGACCGATGAGACCGATGAACCCTTCACCCCATTCGATAATCCCAAAATTGGTTCCCATGCCCACATCGATGGGGCCTTGGATGCCTTCGGTTTTCACCTCAACATCCACCACATAGCTGTTATAGTGAAAGCCCAGTGTTTTCTGGACCGCGAGACCGGATGTTGGATTCCTGTATGTAAACGTCACCCGGCCCGTCGGGCGACTCGGATCCAATCGGAGCCCGGTCTCCTCGATCCTATAAAGGGCCTGCCGGATTTCCTTCGTCGCCGCCTCGTCAGACACACGCATCGCAAGCGGGCCGGGAAACTGTCCACCTTTGTGTACCAATTGAACCGGCTCAGGGCCGGAGTCGGTCTCGGTCGAGTAGCGCTTCAACTGCCAGGTCTTGATCACCCCGCCCTTGTTCGTCAGCTCGATCCTAAGAAGATCAGTCTCGATCGTCACGATCCGCTCAGCACCGATCTCGCTTTCCTTTGCCGAGATCGTTCCACTTCGGCTTTCCGATTCAGCAATCTTGGGCACCGGCACGCTTCCTGTGGCTGGTGCTTCCGCAGGCTGAGATTCTGCCTTCGGTTCGGACTTGTCCCTGGAATTCACCACCGGGGCAGCGTCCTCGGGAGCCGATGGGATGATGCCGAGTTGCTTCATGAGATAGTCGTATCCGACCACAATGATCAGAGAGAGGACGAGAAAAATAATGACGCGACGTTCCATCGTATGATCAGACCGCCTTGTTCAGCGGAACGACAGGGTCGTCGCCACCAGGGTGGAAAGGATGACACTTGCCGAGCCGCACCAGAGCCAACAGGAGACCGTACGACACGCCATGTACGCGCAGCGCCTCCACAGCATATCGCGAGCAACTTGGGTCAAACCGGCAACAGGGGCCGACCCATGGAGAGACGACCACCTGATACAAGCGGATCATCCCTATCAACAGGTCTCTCATACGGTATCCTTACCCCTTCCCCGCACCCTTGCCCTTATCGAGAAGCGAGCCGCGGTCCAACAGCTCCCGCCACATCTTGTTGAGAGCGGAAAAGCTTGCGCTCAGGGAAGCGGTCCTGGGAAAGACGATCAGATGGCGGTGGCACCTCAACTGCCCTTCGATCGCCCGAGCCAGGACCCGAAATCGGCGTTTAGCTCGATTTCGAACAACGGCCCTCCCAAGCTTCTTGCCCACCACGATCGCAACCTTGCTGAGCTCCGCATCAGAAGGCGCCACGATCAGATTAAAGTAGGCGCAGGACAGCCGCTCTCCCGTCCTCTTCGCCCGCTCGATATCCACCCCCTTGCGGAGGAACAGATCGGAGTCGGTCCTGGTGCGAAGCGCGCGATCTGCCCCGGTGCTTCCCATCTCCATCTCCACAGGCACACTTCCATGCTCCGCCTGCCTCAGAAGCCACCATCACGAGTCAATGAACGAGGATCGGAGTGTGCATGGCTGAGTCAGCCGCACGGTATCGGACCTGATTATCCGGGACCCTGCACGGCAGGAAACAGTGGAAGTTGCGCTGCGGCGAATGGAACGGGGCTCCTTCGACAAAGACCGGAGCCTAGTTTCAGACAGTCAGGCGGGTCCGCCCCTTCGCACGACGACGGGCAATGACCTTCCGTCCACCTTTGGTGCTCATCCGTTTACGAAACCCGTGTTCCCGTTTGCGCTTCAGATTGGACGGTTGTTGATATGTAAACGACATCACTGACTCCTTCAGAAATTGAAAGTCTGGATTATATGGACGGCATGGAACGCTGTCAACGAATCCCCTTTGGGATCCTATTCCACATTCCATGACCATAATCAATCGGTCACAATCTGCGATCCGGCGGGGAGGCCGTCAGATGCTCGATCTTGCCGACTCGTTGAATCATCAGCATGACAAGGTCATCACCGCGATTCCATGACGATACTCCTGAGACGGGCTCTCACATGCAAAGACGCGACACCTCTCACGGTAGAGCCTAAGCCCCTTCTGAGGCGCTTTTCCCCACCTTGTGGCGAGAGCGCCACACAGGACCTCATGAGTTTGCATGCATCTCTCTTCATCGCTCGCTCGCCAAGCCGATGGGAAGCGAGAAATTTTTCAACGCCAGCTTTCCAGCTCAATTGGCCTAGTCATTGCATGAGAATTCATAACTCCATCCTCTTCCGTCGGATGAAGGACTGGCGACGAAGGGCCGGCTCTTTGCAATTGGTGGCCTTCTCGGAGCTTCCATGGTATCTCCGGGAGCGACGGCTCCACCAGAACAGCCATCCGTCCCAGGTCTGAGGTAGCCGATCTCGCAAGATCAGGCGATTGCTCCTGAAGGTAGGGACCCGGTGAGCGTTCAATTTCAACAGGACAATACGGGACAAGAGGCTACGAACCAGATAGAAAATTACCGGCAGGAGCAGAACATACAGGGTGCCGGCCGCCAACCCTTGGCTCTTCATTTGTAGGATGAGCCCTCGTCGGTCGGTTACCCGACAGCCGGAGATGGCTCACGTTTTACTGATAGGCAGTGGTTATGAGGAGTACATGGTTATGAACTCGATGAGACCACGAATGACGACGGCTCTTCTGGCCCTGTGTCTGCTTCAGTCAGGATGCGCTCGAGCCCCGGTCGATCAAATCCATACTGCAGAACAGGCGGTCGCGGACGCTCGTGCAGCCGAAGCTGCCAAGTACGCAACAGAGGACTTTGTTAAGCTCGAGGGGCAATTGGGTTTGCTAAAGAAAGAACTCGAAACCCAGGACGAGAAGTTTTCATTGATCCGGGACTACGGCAAAGCCGAACAACTCGCGGCCACATTGACCTCCGAGGCGCAACAGCTCATTCGATCATCAATCGCCAAGAAGCAAGAGGCTCAGGAAGCCGCCGCTCGCGGCCTTCAAGCGGCACAGGAGGCCATTTCTACCGCACAAGGTTTGGTTGCGAAAGCTCCAGTCGGAAAGGATCGGCCTGCGTTTGAAGCGATCAAGCATGACGCTGAGGCTCTGTCCCTGTCTTTGCAAGAGGCACAGAAGGTGCTGGAGCAGGGTGATTTTCTGGACGCACAATACCGGGCCAAGGCGATTGCCGACAAAGCACGATCATTATCCGAGGAGATTGAGAGTGCCCTTGCTAAAGTCAAGGGGACTCGAACCACCAAGGTAGCAACCCGATAACGAGCCTGCGAGCCGGTTATCGCCAGCACGAGCAGGCGCTTCTAAAACCTTTCGACTACCCTTGCATGCCGGCACAGCGAGGAATTATGGATGATCTCAGAGTCTCGTGCAGGGTGGTCAACTAGGTCGTCCAGCGCAGTCGCAGCGAGCGAGGAGATGCCTACCACACTTCGAGCGAACCAGCGGCTCGTCGGGCAAAGCCTCTTCCTCATGATGCCGCTGCGGAAACCCTACAGGGTTGAGGCTGTTCGCGTTGGACCCATTTCACCAAGAGCACATCGCAAGGAGTGCCGCAACAACGCCGGTGGACTTTTTCAATGTACCGACCAACATGAACGTTAGACGATTTAAGACCATCACCCTCTGCGTTGCCGGAAGCTGGTGTCTCACCGCCGCAGGCGGGTGCGTTCAGGCTCCCCCACCAGAACTGGTACAGACCGTCGAGGCTCTGGACGGTCAGTTGACGGAGGTGGGGGGGGCGGAGTTTGCACCGGAGGAATATGCGCATTTCGTCGAACGGTGGGTGTCCCTCAAGCACAGACTTGAAGATGATGACGATTTGATCCGATGGCCCTGGGAACCGAACCGCGTAGCCGATGAAGTGTCCCAGGTCGCCCAAGAGGCGGTCCAGACTCTTTCTCTTGCCATGCAGCGGCGAGAGGAGCTCCGTCGAACAACCGAAGAGCAGGTTGAGGAGGCGGAAACACGATTGAGCACGTTGAAGCAGCGTGTCGAGGACCTCGGCAGCCGGTCGGTCATCGGGAAACAGCTCATCCAGACAGAGTTACTCATACACCAGGCTAAAACCGTTTTCGAACAAGGGCGCTACGCCCGCGCCTTGGAACTCTCCCAGATCGCGCTCCAATCGGTGGGCTCCCAGACGGTCAGTCTCACTCGCGTCCTCGGACGATATGCCGACGAAGAACAGGTGCAGGCCTGGCAACAGATGGCCGCTCGTACCATCCAATGGTCGCGGTCGAGCCGTGCGCAGGCGCTCATCGTCAATAAGGCAGCCCGCCAACTAACGCTGTATCGCAACGGACAGCCTGTTCATACGTATCCGGTTCGCCTCGGCTTCAACGGCATGCTTGAAAAAAGGCACCAGGGCGACGGCGCGACGCCTGAAGGGCAATACCGCATCCTTAGGAAGCACGGACCGGGAGCCACGAAGTTCTACCGGGCGTTCCTGCTGGACTACCCGAATGCAGACGACCGCCGCCGCTACGACCATTCATCGGATTCCGGCGAAGTTCCAAACGGTCGAGGCATCGGAGGTTCGATCGAGATCCACGGACAGGATGACCATGGTCTAGCTCAAACATTGGGCTGCATCATGCTCGATAACTCCCAGATCGTCCACCTGTACGAGCAAGTCTCTCCCGGGACCCCGGTCACGATCGTCGGCGCACTCGATGTGGACAATCGCGTGTCCCAGGCATTGGGCGACCTCGCCGAATTCGCCGCAGAATAGGCCTGGCACGATGTTGAGAAAGTCCGCCGACCGGGTACCCGCCTAGCGGGTGATCGCCCCGTGCAGGCCCTCAACGTTTTGGACTCTTTGCAAGAGCAACGGGCGTTTCGAATACAGCTTCGGACCTTGGCCCACGACGGCCGCGCTGGACGGCCCTTCTGAACATGCTGTGGGCATTAACAATGAGCTCCGTTCCATCCAGACCTTCGATGTCGGTAGAATATCGAAATAGTTCTTCAGCGGCCTGCTAGTCTCCAGAGGGGCATGTCCCGGCTATGAAGCAGGCAGCGACGGTGATGCTCTTCCTTTTCGTCGTGGCCGCATGGGTTGGATTCTCCCAATCCACATCTCTCGCGCCTTCGAATATTCCCCTTTCCGATCTGAGCCGCGGTGGGCCTCCCCTTGAAGTGCTGCGATCTCGACAGGCGTTCCTCACCGGACAATTGGCCCGGCTAGCACCCGCAGACCCATACATCGTGGTGGACACGGCTCGGAACCTTCTCTACTTCAAACAACGCGAGAAGATCCTGCTGACCGCCGTGGTTTCAACCGGAAGCGGCGCAATTCTCGATAAGCCGGCTCAGCCCCAGAGCCATTGGGTGTTCGACACGCCTCATGGCATCTTTGCGATTCGATCCAAATTGTTGAATCCCATCTGGGTCAAGCCGGATTGGGCCTTTGTGGAGGCCGGACTAGCGGTTCCGCGTAATCCTGCCGAACGGCTCGAACCGGGCGTGTTGGGGGAATATGCGCTCGGATTCGGGCAGGGCTACTTCATTCACGGTACCCTCTATGCCCGGTTGCTGGGTAAGAACGTCTCGCACGGATGCATCCGTTTAAGCGACGAAGACCTTCGGATCGTGTACAGGACAGCGAAGGTCGGGACATCAGTCATGATTTTCTAGACGCGCGCCGGCCGGTGGTGGCCATCCTCATCAGAGCGGCCGCAATCTGGCGAAGCGTTGCCTCGAATCTCCACCTCCACGTGACGGCCTGCGCCCTCGCACTCCTCATCTCCATTTCCATTCAACCGCTCCACGCCGCCGATCCCATACCATCCTCTATACCCAATCCGTCCGATGTTGCGGAACGCAACCGCGAACTCGAACAAGAAATCCGTCTCGCTGCTCGTCCGCAGACCTATTTGGTGCTTGATCTTCAGACAGCACGGCTCTTGATCAAAGCACGAGGGCTCGACCTTCATCGACTTCCGATTTCTTCCTGGACCACCGCGGAAGTCGCTCGCTCGGACGGCCCCATTTACCTCAAGACAACACCCCCGATCGCTCGGACCAAATCCGGTTCGCCGGACGATCTCCCCGCCAAGCCGATTGAACTGAGCGACATGCCCGGGACATACAAGCTGCTATTCGATCCGCCGCTGATCCTCTCGGTGGAGGCGTCCAACCACCTATCAGTCTGGGCTCGACTCCGATCCCAGATTGCCCGTTGGTGGCGCTCCCTGACGCAGCTGATACATGCCCCCTCCCATACCAGCCGGACGCCGAACAAGCTGCATCCTTCAATGATCTCGCTGTCATTGTCCGAAACGGACGCGCAGTCCCTGGCCTGGACCGTGACCGAGGGAATGCCGTTGCTGATTGTTCGATCATCCCGTCGGTAACAAGCTGTGCGCTCCGGCCTCGTTTGCCTTTTTCCAAACCAACCCCTAAGATGTCTTCCGTCTGGCTCCGGAGCGACCTTCCCACGTGACAACTCTAGTACCCATGCCGACCCCGCACGAGATCCGGATCCTCGAAAACGACTCTGCCTGGGCTGAGGGCGTCGCGAACTTCCTCGTGAGTAGCGTTGAAGCCACGCTGCGCCGGAAACCCCTCGTTCGTCTGGTCCTCTCTGGAGGGTCAACACCCCGCCGCCTCTATCTCACACTGACACAACCCGAATGGGCGAAGCGGATCGATTGGACATCCGTCGTCCTATTTTTCGGAGATGAACGCTGTGTCCCTCCGGACCACCCTGACAGCAATTACGGGATGGCGAAGGAAGTCTTGATCGATCCCTTGCGGATCGCACCTCAGCGGGTCATGCGGATGCGTGGGGAGACGGAACCGGAAGAGGCGGCTGCTCACTACGAAGCCACGATCCGCGAAGCTTTTACGCCAGATCACACACCATTCCCTCGCTTTGACCTGGTCTTCCTCGGCCTGGGCGACGATGGTCATACGGCCTCCCTGTTTCCAGCAAGTCCTGCGCTTCGTGAGCGCACCCGGTTGGTCATCCCCACATCGTCTCCGCTCGGGATCTCACGCCGTTTAACCATGACGATGCCGCTCCTCAATGCAGCCGAGACGGTCGTGTTTCTGGTCACCGGAGCCTCCAAGGCTCCGGTTCTCCGCAGGGTAATGGAAGACCGGGAGTCAGCCGCGCCGCTACCGGCCTCCCAGATTCGCCCCGCAAACGGACGGCTGATATGGTATGTTGACAGGACCGCGGCGTCCGCCCTACCTTCGAGATAACCAACTTCATCATGATCGAACCAAGCGCATGATTCTCGCTGGCGATATCGGCGGCACCAAAACCCACCTCGCTCTTTACGAATGGACGACGTCCAGAGTCGAACCGGTCCATCAACAGACGTTCTATAGCCGGGATTACGGTCAGCTCGAAGAAGTCCTCGAAGGATTTCTCAACCCTCCTATGCCGCCGCCCCGGGGCCAATCTGACGATCTCGATGACTCGGAAACCCGGTCACAGGACGCACCGGCTTCTGAGCCTGCCCCATTCAAAATCGACGCAGCCTGTTTCGGCGTGGCGGGGCCGGTCATGGACAACCGGTGTCAGACGACCAATCTACCCTGGATTGTGAGCGGTGCCGACCTCGCTAAACGGTTCGAGATCCCACAAGTTCGACTTCTCAACGACCTTGAATCGACCGCGCATGGCCTGCTGGTTCTAAGGCCGGATGAGCTAGCCACCTTGAATCCAGGAAGTCCGCCAGCAGTGAAGCGCTGCATGGCGCTGATCGCGGCCGGCACCGGCCTCGGTGAGGCGGCGCTGGTGTGGGCCAAGGACCATTTCCACGTGTTGTCCTCGGAAGGCGGGCATTGTGATTTTGCTCCGAACAGCGACGCGGAAATCGATCTCTTGCGACATCTTCGCGGCCAGTACCTTCACGTGAGTTATGAGCGAGTACTCTCCGGCCCGGGGTTGCAGGCGATTTACGAGTTCCTACGCGACACGAAGAAGAACGAACCCACCTGGCTGGCCGAACAGATGCGAGTGGGCGACGGTCCCGCGGTCATCGCGGAGGCCGGCCTTAAAGGACAGGCGGATATCGCCAAGCAAGCGCTGGACATGTTCGCGGCCATCTACGGAGCGGAGGCGGGAAACCTCGCCTTGAAAACGATGGCGCTGGATGGAGTCTACCTCGGCGGCGGCATCGCCCCAAAGCTGTTGGCCAAATTGCAGGACGGCACCTTCCTGCGCGCATTTACCAACAAAGGGCGCTACAAGCGGCTGATGGGCAACATCCCGATCCGGGTCATCGTGAACGACAAGACCGCCCTCCTCGGCGCCGCCTCGGTCGCGGCTCAACTTGCTTGTGAAGCCCAGACATGAACAACGGATTGCTCGACGAGCTGAAGCGCCAGGCCGCGCTCAAGGCGATCGAGTACGTTCAAGACGGGATGGTAATCGGGCTGGGGACAGGCTCGACGGCCAGGCATCTGGTCTTAGCCCTCGGTGATCGCATCAAGCAGGGATTACGGATCAGAGGCGTGCCTACATCGCAGGATACGGCCGATCTGGCACGAAGCCAGGGGATTCCGCTGATCGAATCCGAGCAGAACTGGACGCTCGACCTCGCGATTGACGGAGCCGACCAGGTGGACCCACAGTTGTGCCTGATCAAGGGCGGCGGCGGCGCCTTGCTCAAGGAAAAGATCGTTGCCGCGGCGGCGCGCCAGCTTATCATCGTCGTCGACCATACGAAGCGGGTGCCGGTGCTCGGAAATTCTTTCCCGTTGCCGATCGAAGTGATCCCGTTCGGGTGGGGCAATACGGCAAGACAACTTGAAACTATTGCGGGGAAAGCCGTGCTGCGAGAACGGAATGGTCGGCCATTCCGCACGGAGGCCGGGCACTTCATCTTGGACCTGCAGGTCGGATCGATCGCTCACCCCGCCGAAATGGAGATCCGCCTCAATCAGATTCCCGGCGTGGTGGAAACCGGCCTCTTCGTGGGGCGGACCAGCTTGCTCATCGTCGGCACGCCTGAGGGTATCGTCACGCAGGCAGCCCCGCAGCGGTCATGACCGTCGGTGACAGACACACAATCCGCCAAACAGTTCGAGTCCTCCGACAGACCGCGATCCGAATCAGACAGAGATCATCGTCCGTGCGCATCCCGACGCGAGGCTCTCTCATGGCTGAGCCGAGTTGCCACTCAAACTCTGCGGCTTGGCGGACAGGCTTGTGGTCTGTGGTTCATACTGGATTCCTTCACCGGCTGTCGGCCTCGTCCTGCCCTTCTTCATGCGCCTACAATGCCCGCGCAAACCACTGAGCCGACGGCCCCTCTGCTTGATCCTTATCGTCTGCCTCGGCTAGTCCTGCCGAACCGATACGACCTCTCGATCGCCCCCGACCTGAAGAGAGGCCTGTTCCAGGGATCGGTGAAGATCGTGGTGGCCGTACGGCAACCGACCGCCGTGGTCGTGTTGAACGCACTTGACTTGGAGATCGATGCGGTCGAGGCGATGGATGATCACGGCCGAAGACTGGTCGGCACCTGCACGTTGGATCTGAAAACTGAACGCTGTCGCCTCACCTTCCGGGAGACCCTCGCTCCAGGTTCCTGGACGATTTCACTCGATTTCCGCGGTACCATGAACGATCAGCTCCGTGGATTGTATCGAAGCCTCTACACCGACGAGACCGGAACCGTCCGAAGCCTGGCTGTCACCCAGTTCGAGGCCACCGACGCTCGACGCGCCTTCCCCTGTTGGGACGAACCGGATTTCAAAGCCCGATTCAACCTGACCCTTATCATCGATCCCGACTTGACTGCGCTCTCGAATACCGCAGCACTGTCTGAGGAGGTTCGGGAGGGACGCAAGGTCGTCCGCTTCGCCGAGACCATCACAATGTCCACCTACCTGCTGGCCTTCGTCGTGGGAGATCTGGAGGGGTCGGCCCCCGTCCAAGTGGGCCGCACATCGATCAGACTCTGGGCCGTACCGAAGAAGACCCATCTGATGCAGGTCGGACAGGAGATCGCCGCGGCCTCGCTGCGATTTTTCGAGGACTATTACGGCATGCCCTACCCGGGCGACAAGCTGGATCTCATCGCCATTCCGGATTTCTCCCATGGCGCGATGGAGAACTTCGGCGCCGTCACCTTTCGCGAGCGCGCCCTGCTCATCGACGAGGCATCCGCCAGCCAGGAGGAACTGGAAGATTTGGCCAATGTGGTGTCGCACGAGAACGCGCACATGTGGTTCGGCGACCTGGTCACGATGGCCTGGTGGAACGGCATTTGGCTCAACGAGGCCTTCGCGACCTTCATGGAGGCGCTGGCGGTTCAGTATTGGAAGCCCGAATGGCAGCCGCTGCGAATGTTTCTGACATCGCGCGCCTCAGCCTTGAGTGTCGACGGATTGGACAGCTCTCGCCCGATTGAGTATACGGTCCGGGACCCCAAGGACGCCGGAGGCATGTTCGATGTCCTCACCTACCACAAGGGGGCGGTCGTCCTCCGCATGTTGGAACAATTTATCGGTGAAGCGATGTTTCGTGACGGCATCCGCGCCTATCTTAGAGCGCACGCCTATGCAAATGCCGAAACCGAAGACCTCTGGGCCTCACTAGGGAAGGTTGCAGGACTTCCCATCTCCGCCATGATGAACGGGTGGATTTTTCAGGCCGGCTATCCTCTGTTGACGGTCAAGCGAGACGGTCCCTCACATATTCTGCTGAAGCAGCAGCGCTTTCGATACCTGGCACCGGATCCGGTCGCGATCGGACAAACTCCTCAACCTCCATCAACCTGGCAGGTGCCCGTCCATGTGCAGATCCGTGCCGGCGGACGCGAGACATCTCACAAGTTTGTGCTCCAGAGCGAATCGATGCGGCTGGCCATCCCGACCGATTTTGATTCCCTGGTGGTGAACGAGGGAGGCCATGGATTCTACCGCGTCCGATACGAGCCCGATCTTTTCGAGCAACTCCAGGCGCGCCTCCCCGGCCAACTCTCCTCCACCGATCGCTTCACATTGATCAACGACGCCTGGGCCCTGTGCCTCGCGCGGCAAGTCCCGATCGATTCCTACCTGGATCTTGCCTCTCGGTTCCGCGACGAGCGGGATCGACATGTCTGGGGGCTGATCTTGGAGTCATTCGCCCTCCTCAACCAGCTCATCGAAGCGAGGGACCGTCCTGCTTTCGCTCGGCTGGTTCAAGAGCAGGTTCAGCCGGCCGTTTCACATTTGGGATGGTCTCCGCGTCAGGAGGAACTTGGGCTGACCGCCCAACTCCGCGGGGATTTGATCGAGGCTTTGGGCACGCTTGGCGATGATGCGGCCACTCAGACCAGAGCCAAATCGCTGTATCATGCCATACCGCAGAACAGTGGCGGAATCGATCCAAACCTCCTGCCGGCGCTCATCTCGATCGTGGCCCACACGGGAGACGGACTGCAATATGAACAATTCGTTCGACGCTTCAAGGAGGCCGTCACACCACAGGAGGAGCGGCGATACCTATTTAGTTTGGCGGCCTTCCGCTCTGAACCCCTGATTGCACGCACGCTGGACAGCACCCTCACCGGGAACATTCGCACTCAAGACGCCCCGGCTCTCTTGGGAGTCCTGCTCGGCAATGTCGCGGCCCGCAAGATGACTTGGGCGTTCATCAAGGACCACTGGGAGACGATGGAGCGCCTCTTCCCACCTGTCGGCCTCCGACGAATGTGCGGCGCAGTCGTGAACCTGGCGACACCAGAACTGGAACATGACGTGCGGACCTTTTTCAACGAGCGCCGGCTCGATTTCGGCGGAAAGCTCGCCCAGCAATACTTGGAACGGCTGCACATCGTGGTGCAGTGGCGTACAAATGAATTGGAAGCCCTTCGGCGGTACCTACGTCCCTTCGTCCCGCGATCGGCGCCCCTGGAGGCTTCCCCATGAGTTTCGCAATTGCCGTCCCCTCAGTACGTGATTTATGATGAGGCTAATCTTAAACCCCGTCATTGTCGGGCTACCGGGGGGTTGTCATGCCCAGGAAAACCACATGGCTCATCATCCTGTCTAGTCTGCTCCTGCTCTACACCCTGATCGGATTCTTTGTTGTCCCCGCCGTCCTCAAATCTCAACTTGAGCAGAAACTGCCGCCCATCCTGCATCGACAGGTTGCCATTCGAGCGGTCGACTTCAACCCCTACGCGCTGTCGCTCAGGATCACCGGATTTCAGGTCACCGAGCCGACCGGGGAGGAGTTCGCGTCGTTCGGAGAATTGTTCATCAACTTCCAAAGCTCTTCCCTCTTCCAGCGCAGTTTGAATTTCAGCGAGATCTCGCTGAAACAACCGTCGCTGAGCGTCATTCTCGAGAAGGGCGGCAGGGCCAACTTTGCGGACATCCTCCGCTCAGAACAGCAGCCGGAAGCGAGGCCTCCATCGGAACCGGTTGAACCGACAAAGACCTCCCGCCCGCCGACGATCAGGATCGCCAAGCTCGCGATCGAGGAGGGCACAGCGACCTTTGACGACCTCACCCGCCCCGTGCCCTATCAGACCCGGATCGGACCGCTTCGGCTTCTTGTCACCAACTTTACGACCGAGCCGAACGCCAGCAGTCCTCATGCTTTCACTGCTCGGATGGATCCGGACACCTCCGTCTCCTGGTCCGGACAGTTCTCGGTGGATCCCCTGAAATCCTCCGGCACCATTGCGATCTCGGGTGTTCAGGTCAACAGTTTTGCGCCCTATTATCTCCAACATTTCCACGGAGAGATCTTGGAGGGTCTCGCCAGCCTGTCATTCGATTATCATGTCGATTTCGCACAGGAACCGTTGGTGCTGGCCGTTCAACGGGGAAGCTTCGACCTCGCGCGCTTAATCGTTGCCGATCCCGACAGCCAAGGAGTCCGATCGTCACTGCCCCATTTCTCCGTACAAGGCATCTCGGCCGACATCATCCGGCGCACGGTCGCCGTGGACGAGATCGCATTGGCCGACGGCTCCTTCTTCGCGCATCGTGACAAGGACGGCCGGTTGAACTTCCAGAAACTCATCGCTCAAGGGACTCCCGACACCGGCTCATCGCCTGCGTCCCCGTCGGCTCAATCGGAAACCAATACCGCGTTACCCTCCGGCGAAAACCAGGCGCCTTGGCACATCCAACTGGGCCGATTGCACATGGATAACTTCCGTCTGTCCGTTCTCGACGAGGTCCCGGCGACGCCAGCCCAGTTGCTCATTGACCAGATCAATCTCGATGTGAAGGACATCGCCTACCCGGAGGATCAACCGATTCGAGCGGACGCCTCACTCCGTTGGGCGGAGAAGGGAACGTTTGCCGTCTCCGGCACCCTCCACCACTCGCCGGTCCAGGCAGAGGTCGAGACGACGTTGAAGGACTTCGAGTTACGTTCGCTCCAACCCTATATCTCGGAGCAGACCTATGCGAAGGTGGCCAGCGGCTATCTTCAATTGCAGGGCAAGGTGACGTACGGAGCCGCTCCGAAGCAGCCGCAGCTTCGCTTCATCGGAGACCTGGCACTGAATCAACTCGCCGTACGAGACGAACGAACTTCCGACCTGCTCGTGAAGTGGGACGGGCTGCGGTTGAGCGGCCTTCAGACGGCCATGTCTCCGACGGTCATCCAGATCAATCAGGTTCACCTCAAGAATTTCCAGGGCATTGGAACCGTCGGCAAGGACGGAACCATGAATGTTGCAACCCTTGTCCGAGAACGAACTTCTTCTCCTGCCTCGCAGGATGCCAAGCAGGCTCCGGCCTCGACGGGAGAGCCGCTTCGTCTCGCCGTCAAGGCCTTCGTGCTCGAAAACGCCGGCCTCACCTTCACCGACCGCTCGATTCAACCGGTCGTCTCCACCCGCATCCAACAGTTGACCGGTCGGATCACGGACTTCACGCTTCCCGGCCAGACAAAGACCCGGATCGACCTCACGGCGAAGGCCGACAACCGCGCGCCGATCAGAATCAAGGGCGATTTCAAAGCGGACAGCAAGAACCCACTGCTCGATCTCGTCGTCGCCATGAAGGGCTATGACGTCCCCGTGTTCTCTTCCTACAGCGGCAAATACGTGGGGTATCCGATCGAAAAGGGAAAACTCTCGCTCGATCTTAAGTACAAGGTGGCCGAGCGTCAGCTCTCCGGCGACAATATGGTCGTAGTCGATCAACTAACCTTGGGAGGAAAAACCGAGAGCCCCGACGCGACATCTCTGCCGATCAAATTGGCCTTGGCAGTCCTGACGGACCGGAAGGGGCAAATCAACCTCGATGTCCCGGTCAGCGGGAACCTGGACGATCCGGAATTCACCATAGGTCGTGTGGTCTTACGCGCGCTTGTCAACATATTGGAAAAAGTGGCCACATCTCCCTTCGCCTTACTTCAATCGGTGGTTGGAGGAGGTGAGGAGCTCAAGGAAATCGCCTTTGCCTCAGGAAGCGCCATGTTGACGGACGCCGAACGGGAAAAGCTCGCCAAATTGGCCAAGGCGCTTGTCGAGCGACCGTCCCTGAACCTTGAAGTGACGGCCACCTACGACCACGAGCAGGATCGTCTGGGCATCGCCCGGGCTAAGCTCCGTCGATTTTTGAAGGAAAAGAAGCTCAAATCCATGCCCCCTGCGCAGGCGCAAACGATGTCCATCGACGACGTCGTCCTGGATGAGCCCGAATACGAGCGGATGGTGCGAGAAACCTATGAAGCATTGACGGTCGCCACACGGAACGCCCCTCCCGGCGCGGATCTCACGCTGGAGAATCTGCCGCCGCCGCCAAAACCACGATCGAGATTCTTGGGATTTCTTTCCAAGCTCAACCCCTTCGGCGGGAAGGATCAGGCGACGCCTCCGTTGGATAGTCGGGTGGCTGGGGCCTCATCAGCGGACGGAGCACCACAGGCGGCAGCGCTATCGCTGGCAGAAATGGAACAGGCGTTGCTCGACATGCAGCCCGTCACGGACCACGACTTTGAGCAATTACGGAAGGATCGAGCCGAAATCGTTCATAATTATCTCATCGACCAGGGCGAGATCGAACCGGAGCGGGTCTTCGTGACGGCCTCGAAAACCGGCGAAGCGGAAGGAGCTGAAACCATCCAAGGTAGCAGGGCTCTCCTCTCTCTCAATTGACCCGGTGGCGATGTCTGATCGGTTCCCCAACGCTCCGCAGTCTTCCTAGCGTCCTAGCTCGCATTATTCACGATGACTTCCACTGCAACCGCCGGGCGACCCGTTGTCGCCTAGGAGCAACGGGTACTCCGGCTGCGACAAGGTTGGCTTTGCCTGAAGACGGCAACCAGGCAGGCTTGCCGCTCAACCCCTCGACATACTGTTTCAAGTATGTCTTCCTCCCTCGCAGCTCCGCGTCGGGGTACCCATTGCTCTCCTCCATGCAATGGGTCCAACGCGTGACATCTCAGCGGTTTCGTCACGAACTCTCGTGTGAACCATCAGCTCATCGGGCAAAGCCCCTCCATCCCGAGCTTCGTTTGAACCGTCGGCCTTTAACATGTTCTCGTTACTGCACCGGCAGAGAAGCACCTACGCGCCTTTCCCTTCATCCTGACTATCATAGACCGCTGGAGCAGCCCCTTCAGGATTAAGCATCTTCATGTGAGACTCATTCCTTCAATGAAGACGGCAACGGGTGCCGCAACCACGCTGGCGGACCTTTTCGAGATCCTGCTAAGCTGCTCGATTGAGTCGCAGGACACATCACCCCTCCCATCCGGGGGATTGGCCGGTAGCGACCAGGCGCCGTACCTTGTAGGAACCGACGGTCACAAAATCTCATTCCTTCCGTTTCTGGGATGAGGACGCCATCCATGCCTCAGCGCCGATGCCCGCGATGCCACACGACAAAGCTGAGGTCCGCTCCACTTCAAAGCGAGGTGGATTGTCTCTTGGAGAGGTTGACCCTGTACCCGATCCGGTGCCAATTGTGCGGATACCGATTCCGAGCATGGCTTGGGCGTTACTGCACAAGTCAACGTCGGAACTATGAACGGGTCCGTGTGAGGTGTCCGGCCTGGTATCGCTCGGAACAGACGTCGGAGCTTCACCAGACCGAGCAGGGAACGGTCACGAATCTCTCGATCCGAGGTTGTCGCATCAGAACCGATCGCCTGCTCCCGATCGGCACGCCGGTTTCCTTGGAATTTCAACCCTCGCAGTGGACCTTTCCCATCACCATCGACTGCGCCATCGTCCGCTCGCACCCTCGAGCGGGCCTGGGACTTCGATTCGTCAATCTGCTCCGCAGTGAGGAGCGCCGTATCCGGCACCTCGTCGATCTGCACCTCTACGACACCCCGCTCTAAGCCCACCGCGCTCCAATCGCATCGATCACCACTTCATTCCCGTCGCAAGACCGGCAGGGGGCGCTGCCCCAATAACCGAAACGTACCGACAAATCCGACGGCCAGGGTCAGTCCGACAGTCGACGCCAGACTGACCGCGGCTACCGCAGGATGAAACGACCATTCCAACTCAAAGAGGAACCGCAGCACTCCCCAAGCCAAGGCGTTCGCAAGCGCGAGCCCGATCAACCCCGCTGCGAGCCCCAGCAGTGCATACTCTGAAGCAAAGGCCCGCAGCAGGAGCCCCCGCGTTGCGCCCAAGGCCTTGAAGACGACCGATTCATATAGACGCCGGTATCTGGTGGCGGATAGGGCTGCCCCCATCACGACCGTCCCGGACAGGATGGAGAACAGCGCGACCGCACGAATCGCCAGGGCAAGCCGATCCAACATCACCGTGAAGCTGTCGAGCACATCGCCGATGTTGATGGCCGTAACATTGGGAAATGTCTGGACCATCGACTGCTGAAGCGGAACCTCCCGGTCCGGCTCGACCCTGGCCGTGGCAACATACGTGAATGGAGCGCCCTCCAGACTGCCTGGGGACAAAATCATATAGAAGTTGGTCGTGAAATTCCCCCATTCCACTCTGCGAATACTGCTGACTTGCGCTTCCACCACAGAGCCCTGAATGTCCAGCCCCACCGTAGACCCGACGTCGAGTTCGAGGTGTCTGGCGGCCTCCTCCTCGATCGAGATCAGCGGCCGGTCGGGAGCAACCCCGGGTGGCCACCAGGTGCCCTTGATCAGTTCGTTCCCCTTGGGAAGGGTCTCGGAAAAGGTCAGCACGTATTCCCTGGTGAGATACCAGACTTTCCGCCGATCCTCACGATCGGCCGGGGAGGTGCCGGGGTCCTCCACCACCTTGACCGCCTGTCCATTGACACTCGCTAAACGGGACCGCACCAGCGGCATGGCCTCGATGCCGAGCGCTCCGGTCTGCCGATGAATGAGGTTCAACACCCCCTCCCGTTGGTCCGGCTGGATGTCGATAAAAAAGAATGTCGGCGCGTCATCGGGCCGATTCGTGACTACCTGCTGGACGAGGGCCCGTTCTAGGATCGAAACTGTACTCGTGACCATCAAGGCCAGCCCAATGGCGACCATGATGCCGGTCGCTTGGCTGCCCGGACGGTGAAGGTTCCCCAGCGCCTGTCTCACCGCCAGCGACCGTGGACGAGGCATCCGTCGCACAAGGGACATCAGGACCCGAGCCGATCCCAACAGGACTAGCACTGCGGTGAGCAGCCCCACCGCGTAGAGCAGTCCCACGGTCCAGGAACCGGCTTGCCACACGGCCAGAACCCCAAGTCCGAGGGCAATGACCGCCGCCGCCGCGATCGAAATTCCATCAGAGGCAAATGCCCCACGGGCTCCGACGGATCCGACCAGATGGCCGGCCTCCTGGATCTGCTTCATCACCGTCAGATCACGCCGCAAGATCACGACCGGCCGGATCTCGCGCACCCGCAGTAGCGGCCAGACCGTAAACAAAATCGCGGTCAGGAGTCCCAACACGATACCCTTCAGCACAACCACCAGGCTGGACCAGCTCACCGTGGAACCGAAATCGATCTGGTCCAGCAAGTCGATCGAGAACGCGGTCTTGACCAATTGCGGCAAAATTGGTTGCAAGCCCAGCCCGACGGCGGCACCAAACAGGCTCCCCAACAGCGCCAGCAAGAGCACTTGACGGAGATAGATCCCGATAATCACGCCTGTGGTCGCACCAAGCGTCTTCATGACGGCAATGGTCGTCATCTTCTCCCTCATGAACGCGTGGACTGTCGTCGCCACGCCAATCCCTCCGACGAAGAGAGCCGTCAGCCCGACCAGGCCGAGATACCGCCCCATTTGATCCAGAAACCGCTTCAGTTGAGGTTGGGCGTCTTGTGAAGACGACACACGAGGTTGCTCTCTCTCCAGCCGCCCCCGCAACTCGTGCACCAGCGGCATCACCGCCGATCCCGGCGGAATGCGCAGGAGATAGCGTTCCCGCACGCGACTACCTGGTTTGATGAGGCCTGCCGCCGCCAGCCCCTCTTGGGAAATCATCACTCGCGGTCCCAGGCTGAAGGCGTTGGCCATGCGATCCGGCTCCTTTCTCAGTAGACCGGTGATCGCGAACAGTTCCTCTCCGATCTTGAGGTGCTGGCCCAGCCGAAGACCCAAGCGAATGAGTAGCGACTCCTGCACTACCGCGCCATGGCAGGGGATGTTGCCGCATGAGGCGGTCATCAGTAACTCATGAAGCGGACGATCCGGTTCGAGTCGAACCTGCCCATAGATAGGATAGGCCGGCTCAACTGCCTTGAGTTCCACTACTTGGGATCTTTGGTCCACCTGCAGCCCTTCGGCTGTCGGCTGAACAGCGGCCATGGCGATCAGTTCGCTTGCATGGGTAAGGGCAATGCCGCGCTCGGCCAAGGAGGCCAACACTGCGCGCCCCTCGTCGCTGATCGGACGAGAGAGACGGACTTCGATGTCGCCGCCCATGAGACTTCTGGCTTCTCGCGTGATGGTTCGCTCCACGTTTGCAGCGAACACGCTCACCGTGACCAACGCCCCTACGCCGACGGCGATACAGACCAAGAAAAACAGAAAGTGTCGCCAGCCGGCACTGGTCTCGCGCCAGGCCATACGGGTCGACAGACTGATCATCGCAGCTCCTCCTGGCTTGCGAAGCCGTCACGGGCATACTCATCGGAGGCAATCCGTCCATCTTGAAGCGAAATGATGCGTTCCATGCGGCTTGCCAGCCGAGGTTCATGCGTCACAAGGATCAGGGTAGTTCCTGCATCGCGGTGCAACGCGAGCAACAGTTCCATTACTTGCCGCCCGTTCGCCGAATCCAGATTCCCAGTTGGCTCGTCGGCCAACAGGATCGGCGGCCGGCAGGCGAAGGCTCGGGCCACCGCCACCCGCTGCTGCTCCCCGCCCGAAAGCTGGACCGGATAATGGTTTCGGCGATCGGCGAGGCCGACAGCCTCCAGGAGCGCATCGGCCCGTTCGGAGGCGTCTACGACGCCGCTCAATTCCAAAGGGACCGCAACATTCTCGACCGCCGTCAAAGTGGGAATCAGATGAAATGATTGGAACACATAGCCGATCTTTTCGCGACGGAACCGAGCCAGATCGGATTCCGGCATCTCGGTGACTTCAAGGCCGTCGATTTGAATCGAGCCGGCCGTCGGACGGTCCAGCCCGGCGATGAGTCCCAGCAGTGTCGATTTTCCGCTCCCCGAAGGGCCGACGATAGCGACTGTCTGCTTGTCGGGGATCTCTAGCGAGATGCCGTCGAGCACAGTCACCGTATGGCCGCCGCCTGAAAGCTGCATCACCAACTCGTGTATTCGAATCATGGTGTCGAGGCTCCAACGTTACCGCATGGTACGTCCGTCATATTATACTGAGGACGGGATGAGACACCGCGTCTTTTTCAGCATCACGGGACTATTGCTGGCGATTGTCCACCAGGTTGTCCTTTCCGGCCGACTGGAACCGGCGACGAACCCGACAGTCCCGACGGCCACACAAGGAGTTTCGACAGATCAGGCCTTACGCAATGAAGACCGGCCGCGCATCGTCGCGTTCGGCAACAGCCTTACCGCTGGACTTGGCGTTCCCCGCGAACAGTCATATCCCGCATTGCTGGAACAACGGTTGGAGTCGATGGGATATCAGTATCGAGTCATCAATGCCGGAGTAAGCGGAGATACAACGGCGGGAGGACTGAGGCGAGTCCCCTGGATTCTGAAGAGTCTTCCAACGCTTGTGATTCTGGAATTGGGAGCCAACGACGGATTGCGCGGATTGAGCCTCGAACAGACCAAAGCCAATCTCGAGGCCATCATCCGTCTACTGAAGGAAGCCCGCGTGACCATCATCCTGGCGGGCATGAAACTTCCACCGAACTACGGGGAGACCTACACGAAAGGATTCGAGGCTCTCTATGCCGACCTTGCCCGCCGCTACGGCCTTGTCTTGATTCCGTTTTTCCTCGATGGGGTCGCCGCAAATCCGGCGCTGAATCAATCGGACGGCATCCACCCCACGGGCGAAGGCTACAAGCGGATTGTCGAGACCGTCTTTACAAAAATCGAACCGCTTCTATCCAAACCGCTCCCTCGACACGAGTCGCCATAGGAACTGGGCACATGACACACACACCCACACATGCGACATTCGCCTGTCAGCAAGACCGCACTCGCGTCGGCAACGCGAAATTGATGAGCAGGATGACCTAGAGAACGACTTAGGACTTCTTGAAGAAGGTGTCGTACACCCCATACGCCAGGACCATACCGATCAGCACATAGTACATACCGGTGATGCCGCTATAGTCCGGTGGACCATCCGTCGGGGCATTGGCAACCGCCATTGACGCATTAAAGAGCATGAGGCCGGTGAGGCCGAACATCCTACGGAACATACCCCTTCCCTCCTCTGTTTGATGATCTGGATTGAGCAGAGGGGGTGATTCTACAGAACAGGCTAGGCCTATTTCAAGGGGCTGTCGGAAAGGGGGTCAGAGGTGCTGCTTACCCAGATCTTGGAGGGCAGTCGCCACATCTCGAAAGGCGCGCGACAACTGTTCCAACTGACTGCCGCTCTTTGTGAGATCACCGGAGACCGTCTTAATCTGCTGATCGAACTGGCAGATTTCACGGGACAGCGCGGTCAGCTTAGTGACCATAGCCTGGTAGCCGGCAATATCCCGTTCAAGGTGCTGGCCTCTGGCTTTGGCGCCTTCGCATTCTTCCTGAACCGTCTTAAGTTGTTGGCGGACCTGTTGGAGCTGTCCCTCGCGCTGCGCCGTCGCTTCCTGAAGCGCCTGCCGCGCCTCCTCGGCTTCCTTCCGCTGCCGGTCCAGTTCGTTGATGGCGGTGATCCAACCCGTCACCAACCTGCCCGCTTGTTGCGGCGAGTCAGGAATCCGATCCTTAGCCTCCATTGCCATTACCGCAGCCTGAAGCCACTCGACGAACACCATCACTTCACTCAGTTTGAGGTCGGTCACCGCGGGAGCGGCGCCGGACGGTGCTTTCCCATTCCCCTTCGCCGATTCCGCCCCTGACCGAGACGAACCGCCGCCCTTCAGCCGAAGGGATACCCATCGGTGATATTCCAGCAGCACGGCCACGCAATGCCGGCACATGGGCGGCTCACTCAAGGAGCAGGAACAGGACGCCACCAGATGGCCGTCCTTCAGGCGAACCGTCTGCTCATACACACCAGAATTTCCGCTCACCGTCGCCGCAATCTCATGCTCGTTGGCATCGAGGAGGCGCACGCGCGTTTCCGAAAAGTACTGACTACCTCGTTGATAGGCCTTCTGCTCGACAATGGATTGAATCATCGTCGGTTCAAGAAGCCCAAGGCGGCTCGCTGTGCAGGGAATAGAATTTCGCATGAGGGAGGGGATCCGCAACTCTCCGAGCTTCGTGTTGATCT
The DNA here is from genome assembly GCA_040981105.1 of Nitrospiraceae bacterium. Taxonomy (GTDB): domain Bacteria; phylum Nitrospirota; class Nitrospiria; order Nitrospirales; family Nitrospiraceae; genus Nitrospira_G. Next base: position 9,305 of record JANRMO010000003.1, on the reverse strand, counting down.
TGTCCGGTTGTACCGCCGAGGGTCACACCTGTCAAGAAAAGCGGTATTGAAGACTGGGTTCTGCACCGGGCGGCCAAAGTCCGGCTGCGTGCGGCTGAACCTTTCTACACTCCGGACGCGCCTACGACCGGGGTTTCAGCGACAGCGCCGTGGAGGCCCCTGCGGCCCCACCGGTGTCAGCCATAGATAGTCGGCAATGTGCCGGTTCAGCATATCCTGCACGTCATCGAGCCGAGCTGAGTCAAACGAGGTCATATAGATGGTCACCTGCTTGACGTCCGGGCCGGTCCTGCGTGCCACGCGATTGGGAACGGGCAACCGATACTGGATATGTCCGCCTCCGGTGTAGCTGAGAAAAGGTCCCTGGACCGGTACTCCCGCTGAGGCCTCCCGAGCGAGAGCGAAGGCGATCGTCCTGGCCATGCCTTCGTCACGGAACAACGACGCCTCGTACATTCCTTGATAGTCGCGCTCGGTTCCTCCTCCATGGCAAGCCCTGAGCTGATCTAAGATGGCTTCACGATAGCCGGCATCCTCCACGAACTCCTCGCGCCTCATGCCCCATTGTGCCGCCTCGTCCCCGTTCACAACCACGTTCATCCCATCTTTGACCACGCTCCGGACCAGCGGACGCGGCGGATTCAGTGCCAGCACCGAAATCCCGTGATCCCTCGCGAAGCCGACCAACGGTGCGTAGTTTTCGAATGATCCTCCCCAATTCTGCGTCCACCGGACGTCCTCAAGAAATCGCCGGTCCGCATCCTGCTCCCTCGCCACGTACCGGTCCAAGGCTGGCTGTCCGTCCCAAGAGAACATCTCCATTCCCAGCAGCGGATGGCGCCCCTGTGCGAGCAGCGCTCGAAGGACTAGGACAGCCGCCTTGATGTGTTCGGGATTCTGATGCTCTTCTCCCAAATAGATCACATCGAAACCACCAAGCCTCGAAAGCCAGGCCTCAAGGCCAACCGATTCTCCGGTCTCGCTGGACACGATCGTACCCGGCTTCCATTCCTGAGTCGTCCGAGCCGCAGGCGGGTTCTCCGGACGAACATCCAACCGCAAAGGAGCCGGCGTATCTTGGTCGGCAGCAGCCATTGTGCATGACACGCCAACACTCACGCAGAAAATCATCGCGACTAGGCGGATCGATTTCGGAAGCCATCTATCCATGTCTGTTCCCTAGCACAGGCGCCTAGCCGCGGCAAGACCGCGGCTTGACGGGGGACGCAGCCCTTCTTATGCTGCTCTCCATTCGAACGAGTCCATCAATATACCTTTATACCTTTCCGTGACGTCACAAGCTGATCACGACGCACCGCCTCCACACAACTCCCCTGGCCTGGCCCAGTTCCGTTCGCATCTCAAGACGCTCCGCTCGTCTAAGCCGCACCAATGGCAGGCATCCCGCACTCTCGTTGCTGGCGACAAGCTTACTGGGACACTACGGCAGCTGTCCGAGACGATCCAGGATTCACCGTTGACGGCCGAGATTCGTGAGCCGTTGCTGGCGTCTCTCCTGAGTTGGGGGCATGCTCCCGCGATTCACGAGCGAAGCAGCGCCCCTCTCAAGCAATTGACCGGGCTCCCGACAACTAAGGCTCTGCGCGCGCTCTGTGTGCACTTTGGCCTGGCCGACCTGTCAAACGATCGAGCCGCAACCCCTCCTTGGACAACCGATCAAACGGACACCTTCCTGCGCCGACATCCCAACCCGTTTGACCTCCTGCTCGAAGTCGAGGCCCCGTCCCTCTTAGACCTCGGAGCAGGCGACCTCTCCTTCGTCCACGAGTTGGCCACCCAGTACCTCCCGTATCTTCGCGAACGAGGCCAGGTGCTCACCACACATGCACTCGACCGGATCAAGCCCGGTTCCTCCTTAGGAACGGCGTATCAGGCCACTCGGGACAGGCTGGCCAGCCTCAAGACCAGGCCGGGATTACAATTTCGCTACTGGGGGGACCAAGACATGTTTGCGCTGGAGGGTCCGAATCGTCCCTGCGCGCTCCTCCCACAATATCATCTCGTCACCTGCTGGGCACCGGCCAATCCAACCTTTGCCTATGAACCGTCACGGCTCTCCCTTGGAGTGATAGACCGGCATTTGCGAGAAACCCGGGGGGCCTATCGACCTGTGCAGTCCCATGGCGAGCCGGCGCTGGAAGTCCTCCACGAAGGTCGGGTGTTGCTCTTCCCGGAATGGAAGTTCGAAATTCGCGGGCCGCTCGCGCTGCTTGATGTGATCGCGCACCGCGGCCTCCTCTGTGTGCTCGGTGCCGTCGATTCGGAAGTATTTTGGGAGCTACTGGCCCAGATCGTTGCCGATTCGTCGCTGCGCCCGCAGGAGGTGCTGTTCACCGAGCGAACCCTGCCCGACGTGTTCGGCCGGCTCTACCACGATCTTCTGACATTGCCTCCTGGTCAGATACAACGCCTCGCCGAACTCACGGAACTCCGCCGTGATATCCCGAGCACCGTCCTACCCGGCGGGGCAGGGACGTTCCGCTTTCGCGAGGTGCTCGTTCGACGGGGCTCCACCTTTCCCGATATGCCCACAAGCTCGACGGCGCGTCACTTCCCTCGACTTCGAGAGGAGACCACCCCCTGGTTTCTGGTGCTGATTCCCGAGCGGTAACCGAATCTGCATATCGTGAGAACCGGCTCTGGGAGCCGCTTTTCATGGCCTCCGCAAATGGCGATAAAATTGACGCTCCCCGGACCCTCTGTTAGACTTTTCCCCAATGTCCTTCCGATCACACTGACCGCACCCTGTCACCGACATTGTGAACAACGCACAGGCCATCCGGAACATTCAGCAGAATATCGAGCGCGTCATCAAGGGCAAGTCCCGAGTGGTCGAGATGACGATCGTGTGCCTGTTGGCGCGCGGTCACGTGCTGATCGAGGACGTGCCAGGCGTCGGCAAGACGACGCTCGCACACAGTCTTGCCCGTTCCATTGACTGTGCTTTCAAGCGCATTCAGTTCACCAGCGACCTCCTTCCATCCGACATCGTCGGCATCTCCATTTTCAATCGGCAGAAGCAGGCATTTGAGTTTATGCGAGGGCCGATCTTTGCAAATATCGTCCTCGCCGACGAAATCAACCGGACAACGCCCAAGACGCAGAGCAGTCTGCTGGAGGCGATGAGCGAGGCTCAGATCTCGGTGGACAATCAGACCTATCCGCTGCATCAACCCTTCATGGTGATCGCCACGCAAAACCCGGCCGAATACCACGGCACGTTCCCGCTTCCCGAATCCCAGGTCGATCGGTTCTTGATGCGCCTGCGGATCGGATATCCTTCGCCGGAGGAGGAGAAAAAGGTTCTGGACCGCCCACAATCGCTCCACCCGGCCGAAGAACTCGCCCCGGTCGTGACGGCTCAAGATGTCCTCGACCTTCAGGACCAGGTCGAGAAGGTGCGCATGCACGACACGTTGATGAATTACCTGCTGGCACTGGTGCTCGCCACCCGTCAAACCGACCTCCTGAGTCTCGGGGTGAGCACGAGGGGCGCATTGGCGCTCTGCAAGGCCGCCAAAGCTCTGGCCCTCGTGCGCGGACGCGACTACTGCCTGCCGGACGACATCAAGGAGTTGGCGCCGCTGGTCCTGTCCCACCGTATCATGCTCAACCGCGTCCATGCCGTGCGCGGCCAGGCCGTCGATCAAACGGAACGCGTCGTACATGACCTGATGCAGTCCGTTCCAATTCCTCTCTGACCGGACACCCGGATCGGACGCTGCCGCACGCTGAACGGCCGCCCTGTGAAAGTCGACAAGACCACCAACGAACCTGTGGGTCCCCCACCTCCAGCCGCATGTACGACCTGGCGACCGCGCGGCCTTGGGCGCCCTTCGCAATGGCGGATCCTGATACGACAGCTTGTCCGCCACCGTTCCATTCGGATGACTTCGGAGGGGAGGCGCTTCATCCTATTTACCGTTGCCGTCGGTGTTGCAGCCATCAACACCGGCAACAATCTTTTCTACCTGCTGCTTGCGATGATGCTCAGCCTGATCATCATGTCCGGGTTCCTATCCGAGCTCTGCCTGCGCAAATTGGAGATCTACCGCTACGCACCGTCTTTCCTCTACGCCGGGGAGACCGGGACATTGACCGTCACCATTTCCAACCGCAAGTCACGCCTGCCCAGCTTTTCACTTCGCCTGTATGACGTGGTCGAAGGATCGGAGTTCGACCGCGGGATGCATCTGAGACAGTTGCCCGCACAGACCTCGCAGATGGTCTCGTGTGCCCTGACCCTACCGCGACGCGGCCTGCACCGCATCGAGGGAATGATCCTGGCGACGCCATTTCCCTTCGGCCTCTTCGTCAAGCGAGCCTATGTTCCCTGCGCCACAACCATCACGGTCCTGCCACAACCGACTCTCATTCCTCGCACATTGATGCCCGAAATGCCGACCGCCGGCGCCCAGACCCGTCTCGCGAAGAAAGGCGTGGGACCGGATCTCTATAATTTGCGGGTCTATCAGCCGGGAGACGACTCACGCCGTATTCATTGGATGAGCACGGCCCGCACCGCTCAACTCATCGTGCGTGAAACCGAGGCCGAGACCCAGGATACGGCCACGATCTATCTTTCTCTCCTCACGCCCGCACAGGCGCACGACCGATTCGAACCGGCGGTCGCGCTGGCCGCTTCTGTTGTCGCGCACCTGCACGAACAAGGATATCGAGTCCGTCTGGTGGTTGGAGCGACGACCGCGCAGAGCGACACCGTTGGCGAGGACCTGCGCCACATTCTCGCTCCATTGGCCACCTGCCTCCCGGAAGAACCGCCGGTCGGCATCGAGCGGCTCACGCCTGAGATCCACCCCGATATTGACGACCGCGGCCTCATAATCGCCATCCTGCCGTGGTCTACACCGGACCTCCTGCGGAGCTACGGGCGGGAGACGCACCTCATTGACCTCGGCAGCCCGGAGCACGGAGTTCTTCTCCATGGACGTGACCAACGCCTTCCGGCTTAGCTCGCTGCTGTTGGCCAGCGTGGCCTTTACCGGCCTTGCGCTAACGGCCGCGTTGCCGTCCGGCTTTCTACTGCTCGGCTTCGGCTCTCTGCTCGCCGTGTTGGCCACATTTGCGAAAAGGTCCTCACGCCCGGCACCACCGATCGGCGCATCCCTGCACTTCTGGAACGTCCTGATTCTGGTGGCTTTCATCTGGTTTTGGATCGACTACCTGTGGTTTTCTAACGACCTCCTGCAGGCCGGAGTCCATTTCCTGATCGGGCTCATGGTCAATAAATTGTTCAACCTTTGTCAGAGGCGCGATTACCTCCAACTCTACGCCATCAGCTTCATCATGATCCTCGCTTCGGCTTCGATGACGACGGAGGCGTGGTACGGGACCGTGGTGGTGGCCTATCTGCTGATCGGGGTGTGGACTCTACTGTTGTACCAACTGGTCATGCACGCCGATCCAACCGACCGCACCACTGAGCTGGTGCCGGACCCGCCTCCGGAAATCGGACGGATTACCGCGCCATTCTTTTGGTCTACGAATGGTCTGGCGGGAGGTGCGCTTGCGATGACCCTGATCATTTTTTTCACATTTCCTCGTATCGGCATCGGATTCTTCCAAAAGAATCGTGACGACGCCATGCGTACCGTCGGGTTTACGGAAAAGGTGGACCTCGGCGTTCTCGGTCCGATCAAACTGGATGAGAGCGTCGTGATGCGCATGGAACTACCAGGCAGGACGGCAAATGACGATCAAGCCCTGTATCTGAGAGGCATGGCCTACGATTGGTATAACGGAACCTCCTGGGTGAATACGTTCCGTCGGCGGCGCCTCCTGAGCGACCACGCCTCCGGCCGATTCGGACTGCAGTCGGGACCAAGCCCAGTCCAAGAGCGACGGCAACTCGCCCCCATGGTTCAGACCATTCTCTTGGAAGGTCTTGACACCACCGTTCTCTTCGGTCTGTCGTTCCCCCGCTCGATTGATGGGGACTTTATGACTCTTCAGACCGACGGAATGGGGAGCCTGTTCCTGCCCTTTCCGCCGACAGGACGGATGCAGTATACAGTCTGGTCGATACCGGTCTCGGTTGGTGAGGGAGACCGTGCTGCGACGTCATTTAGCTATCCGGAGGACATCCGCCGGCATTTCTTGCAGTTGCCGCCGCTCACGCCACGCGTTGCACAATTGGCGCAGGAGGCAACCGCCAGCGCCTCAACGGCCTATCTCAAGGCCGTGATGCTTTCGCAATACCTCCAACGTCATTATCGTTACAGTCTCGACGTCGGACAGGCTCAGTCCGTCAAGCCATTGGAGCAGTTTCTCTTCGTGCGAAAAACGGGATATTGCGAACACTATGCAACGGCGATGGTGGTGCTGCTTCGAACTTTGGGAATTCCCGCCCGTCTCGTGACCGGGTTTCTACCCAGTGAGTGGAACGAGTTCGGACATTATTACACGGTGCGCCAGCGAGACGCCCATGCCTGGGTGGAGGCCTATTTCCCTCAATCCGGATGGGTGACGTTCGATCCGACGCCAACCGTCGGATCGGCCGGTCCCGAGCCCTGGTGGAACTCCGGGGCCAGAATGCTCGATTCCGTTCGCCTGCAGTGGGACCGGTTCATCGTGCAATACAGCGCCCGCGATCAGCTCGCGGTCGTGCAGAGCCTTCGGGACGGCACGCATTCATTGCGCACCGAAGCGACCGAATTCCTGTTCTTGACCCTCAACACCTGGTTGATATGGGCGCGGGCCGTGACACAGGTCCTCCAACGATCACAGTGGTACGGCCTCGCCGCTCTGATCGGCGCGCTCCTCGTCGGATGGCTTCTTTGGCAGGTTCGCCTCTGGTTCTTACTGCGATCACGAGGGAGGTCGGAGGGTAGGCCAACGGAGGAAGAGAGCGCCGCGCAGCAGGTCTATATCCGCGCCTTACGGATCCTGCGCACCCGCGGCTACAGCAAACCGGTCTGGACCACACCGCATGAATTTCTCCACCGCGTGGGAACCGACTGGAAAGAAGCCGAACCGATCATTGCATCCTTGACGGAATTCTACTGCCGGGTGCGATTCGGAGGAACCACCCTCACGTTTCGCGACCTGCGGCAAGCGGATGAATGGCTCGCCCACCTGCGCTCGCTTCCCAAGCCCAATACCACGGCGTGACCAGACCGAATGAGTTGATCTCATCACTTCCTGCATTGTCCGGATTGGAAGCGTCGCTCCGCCATCTAGACAGTCGGAGAGATCCCGTCGGAAAACCCATTCCGTCTTCCGCTCTGTGCATACGATTGAAAAAGGCGAGACGGGTGTCGGAGAAGACTGCCGGAGCACTCTCCGAAAAAGCGAATGATCGGGACCGCGGTGCGGCGAGGCCTAAGCAGTTGAAATATGGAGCGGGAAACGGGATTTGAACCCGCGACCCTCGCCTTGGCAAGGCGATGCTCTACCACTGAGCTATTCCCGCTCTTCAGCTTCCGATCCTTCCGGTCCTATGGAACGAGAAGATGGGATTCTAATAATCTGACTCTCCACTGTCAACTTCTGCACGATGGTAAGTGATGAATAACCCGCATGTGACCGGAAGACTCATTCGGAGAAGTTTAATTCACGTATCGCCCCTTCATCATTATGGCATTCCCACCCCATGCAACAGCAGACCACTGAATTCGCTTCCACCGACTCCGCTCCACTTCGCCGCCAATTCTCCTCTCCCCGCAAGAGCGTTACCTTCAGGATAAATCGACTCAACCGGTAACACATCTTCCGCTCATATAACAAATTGTTTTTTCGTACTTTTTTAATCACATCCATCGACAGGCTTAAAGCGGTCATCCGGACAGTTACGGATTGGTAACGCCTATCAATCGTGACCACGACTTCCGTCCCATCCAAATTGCACAATTTCCTTCGTTCATTCACTAGGTTATCAGTCTCACGCCCCAGTGGTTTGATAGTTGCTTTACATGCACCGTCTTTTCATGTGGGTACACGTTTCTATTTTCATTCCCCGATGCCTACGAATCGGATTCAACATGAAATTCACCGACAGAGAGGAGGTGGTGGGAAGGATTTGGTGGTGTGAATGAAGCGGAGTAGTCAGGCTGAGAAGTCAGCTCTAACTTGAGGAGGTGCACTCAATGTTTTTATCACGACGACAATTTTTGAAGGTCACGGCGGGGACGGTGGCGGCCGCGGCGATTGCCGATCGCGCGCTGGCGCTGACGGCCCTCCAGCCGGTCATCGAGGTGGGCAACCCCCTCGGCGACTATCCGGATCGCTCGTGGGAGCGCGTCTACCACGACCAGTACCGGTATGACTCCTCCTTCACCTGGTGCTGTTCACCCAACGACACGCACGGCTGCCGGATCCGCGCCTTCGTCCGTAACGGCGTCGTCATGCGCGTCGAGCAGAACTATGATCACCAGACCTACGAAGACCTCTACGGCAACCGCGGGACCTTCGCCCATAACCCCCGCATGTGCTTGAAGGGCTTCACCTTCCATCGCCGCGTGTACGGCCCCTATCGGTTGAAGGGCCCCTTGATGCGCAAGGGCTGGAAGGAGTGGATGGATGCCGGCTCTCCGGAGCTCACCCCGGAGACCAAGAGCAAGTACAAATTCGACAGCCGCTACCTGGACGACATGATGCGCGTCTCCTGGGACACGGCCTTCACCTATGTCGCCAAGGCGATGGTCGTCATTGCCACCCGGTACAGCGGCGAGGCCGGGGCCCGACGGTTGCGGGAGCAGGGCTATCCGCCCGAGATGATCGAGATGATGAAGGGCGCGGGCGTCCGCTGCTTCAAGCACCGCGCCGGCATGCCGATCCTGGGCCTGATTGGCAAACACGGCAACACTCGATTCAACAACAACACGCTGCCGTTGCTGGATGCCTGGCTGCGCAAGGTCAGTCCGGATCAAGCGCAGGGCGGCCGGTACTGGAACAACTACACCTGGCACGGCGACCAGGACCCCTCCCAACCCTGGTGGAACGGCACCCAGAACTGCGACGTGGACCTGGCCGACATGCGGTTCTGTAAGTTCAACACCAGTTGGGGCAAGAACTTCGTCGAGAACAAGATGCCGGAAGCTCACTGGAAGCTGGAGAGTCTGGAGCGCGGCGCCCGGATTGCCGTGATCACGCCGGAATACAATCCGACGGCCTCCCGCGCCGACTACTGGATTCCGGTGCGGCCGGAGACCGACAATGCCCTCTTCCTGGGGGCCTGCAAGATCATCTTCGATGAGAACTTCCAGGATACCGACTTCCTCAAGGCCTACACGGACATGCCGTTGTTGGTGCGGACGGACACGCTC
>JANRMO010000002.1:0-1212 GCA_040981105.1 Nitrospiraceae bacterium | reverse complement strand
CTTGTTGAAGCCCAGCACGGTGTCGTTGTACATCTCGAACCGCTTCCCGTGGATCTGGGTCTCAAACACCTTCGGGCCCGGAATCACGTCGTACCGGAAGATGATCTGCTGGCTGGCCCGCCACAGTTGCAGCACCGCCAACAGCTCCCGGCTCGGCACCAGGTACTTCTCGATCGCATTGTCCACGCCCGGCCCGAACATCTGCCGGGCATAGCCCCGCGGGCTCCACCGCGGCGGGATGTAGAACCCGTTCGGCTCCGTTCCCCACTGCGGGTACAGGGGCAGCGCCACCTGCTCCACCCGAATGGCGAAGTACAGCGGGTGCCACCGGTCCTCGGCCCACAGCCCGTCCTCGCCGATCCGCACCAGCGACTGCATCCGGATCTTCCCGACGCAGGCCGCCATACAGCGCGTTTCCATCGGCTCGCCGCCCGTCAAGGGGTCCTTCCCCTCGATCCGCGGATAGCAGGCAATGCACTTCTCCGAGACCCGGGTCGTGCCTCGGTACATCGGCTTCTTGAACGGGCACTGCTCGACACACTTCTTGTACCCGCGGCAGCGGTTCTGGTCGATCAGCACGATGCCGTCTTCCGGCCGCTTGTAGATGGCCTTCCGGGGACAGGCCGCGAGGCAGCCCGGGTACGTGCAGTGGTTGCAGATCCGCTGGAGATAGAAGAAGAACGTCTCATGCTCCGGCAGACTGCTGCCCGTCATGCGCCAGGGTTCATCTCGGGAGAAGCCGGTCTTGTCGATGCCTTCCACGAGGGCGCGCATCGAGGTAGCCGTGTCCTCGTAGATGTTGACGAACCGCCACTCCTGGTCCGTGGGGATGTAGCCGATCGCCGCCTGGCCGACCTTGGCCCCGGCGTCGAAGATGGTCATCCCCTCGAACACCCCGTAGGGGGCATGGTGCTTGCGGCCGACCCGCACGTTCCACACCTGCCCGCCCGGGTTCACTTGCTCGATCAACTGCGTGATCTTCACGTCGTAGAACTGGGGATACCCGCCGTAGGGCTTGGTCTCCACGTTGTTCCACCACATGTACTCCTGGCCCTTCGAGAAGAGCCAGGTGGACTTGTCGGCCATCGAACAGGTCTGGCACGCCAAGCACCGGTTGATGTTGAACACGAAGGCGAACTGCCACTTCGGATGCCGCTCCTCGTAGGGATAGAGCATCTTGCGGCCCAGTTGCCAGTTATAGACTTCAGGCAT
>JANRMO010000001.1:40101-244018 GCA_040981105.1 Nitrospiraceae bacterium | reverse complement strand
TGAGAAAGGCTGCGCAGGGCTTGTGTCCGCTTGCACGAGTGGTGGCTCGGCCGATCGGCGGGCCGCCCGGAGCCTTCCACTGGCTGGATCAGGCGCGGGAAAGTTGCCTGGCCCCGCCGGGAACATCGCTGTTTGAAGCGCTCGTGGACGTCGAACAATTGGTGACGGGGATCGGCAAGGTCGGGGATCTGGTCAACGGGACCGGTTTCACCAGATTGATTTCCGTCAGGAAGACAGCCGCCGTCTGGAGCGAGTTGATGAAGACCCTGACCACCACGCCGCGAGGGCTGATCGTCGCCGGCCTGTTCGATGACGTAGAATGGGGAGGCGCCGCATCGTTCGCCTCCAACTGGGCCCAGGCGTTGGGAAAGCTCGATGTGAGCCTGTTGGAGCTTCAGGCCAAGCTCAAGCCCGGCGATCTGGTGTGTCTGACCGCCGACCACGCGCGGGATGTGCTGGGAGGAGGAGAGGCGACCGGCGACCCTGTGCCGTTGTTGATGTTCGGCCCGCGCGTCGCCAAGGGGGTGAATCTGGGCACGCTTCGGACCTTCGCGGATCTGGGGCAAACGATTGCGGAAGCGTTCGGCGCATCGCGCCTGCCGTCGGGCGACAGTTACCTGGCCGCATTGCGGGGCGGATGAGGGAGCGGCGGCCGGTGACCGCCGTCATGGAGAAGAGGTCGGAGCCATGTCCTGCGAGGAACGTCTGAGAGAGATGGGGGTGGAACTGCCGACCGCCCCCAAGCCGGTCGCCAACTATGTGCCGGCCGTCAGATCGGGCCGGTTGTTGTTCCTGAGCGGCGTGCTCCCGATGAAAAACGGCCGGCTGTCCTATACGGGAAAGTTAGGCCGAGACTTGACGGTCGAACAGGGGGTGGAGGCGGCGCGGCTGGCATTGCTCAATGCGCTGGCCATTCTCAAGAGCGAACTCGGCGACTTGGACCGAATCGGTCAGGTCGTGCGCATGACCGGTCATGTCGCCTCGGCCGAAGGATTCGTCCAACAGCCGGCCGTCGTCAACGGCGCCTCGGACTTGCTGGTGGCGGCGTTCGGCGAGGCGGGCCGCCATGCCAGAGTGGCAGTCGGCGCCGCAGAGTTGCCCCTCAATGCGCCGGTTGAGCTGGAGTTGATCGTCGAAATTTCGACGGATACGTAAACCACCCGCCCCATTCCCGCTGCCTTGACACTCAAAAAAATGCCTTGTTATAGTCCAACATCGTCCGTCGCCTCACGATAACTCCATCTCGAACAGCCATTTCTGTTGCGTGAGGAGTTACTGGTACAGGCAGGGCTCCACTATCATTCATCCGCGCAACAAAAGCTCATAACATGTTGAACTCATATTGTCCTGACGTTCCAATACAATCTCGAGGTGGTGCGACGATCCGCTCGGTTGTGGGGCTGATGCTCCTGCTGGCGAGTTGGGCCGGTCCAGTGGAAGAGGCATTCGCCGCATCGCCGAAGAAGTCCCCCAAACAATCCAAGGTGGCCGTGCAACTGCAGCCGTCGAGCGCCGCTCCCGGCGCCACTGTGTCCATCGTTGGAAGCGGATTTGGCGGGTTCCAATCCACGAGGGAGAACCGTGTCCTCTTCAGCGGCGTACCGGCCTTGATCCAGCGTTGGGACCCCAGCCTGATTGAGGTCAAAGTGCCCTACGAAGCGAAGGACGGACCGGTCGAGATCCACAAGGGCAAGCAGAAGATTGCAGCCGGGACCTTTACCGTCCAGCGCCCGGTCATCCGGGAGGTTGTCCCTGCGGAGGCGGAGCCTGGTGAAATCGTGCAACTGTTGGGAGAACATTTCGGCCCCACGGCGGGCCCGCGCGACCCCAATTCCATGTTCGGGGTCAACGATGTGGTGATCGGAGGCGTCGTGGTCCGGCCGCGGCGCTGGAGGGACGATAAGATCGAGGTCGAAGTTCCCGCCAATGCCGCCAGCGGAGACATTCACATCCGGCTGGCTTCGTCGGACCCGCTTCCCGACGGCTCCTGTTGCGCCACCGTGCAACATGTGCTCAGCAACAGCGTCAAGATCTCATTGATGCCGACAGTGCGTGTCGATCCCGTCAGCGGTCCGATCGGCACCAAGGTGGTGCTGTTCGGGTTGGGGTTCGGCAACAGCAAGGGGACAGACGACGCGGTGCTGTTCAACGGGCATCCGGCTGTCGTGGCCCAGTGGAAGGACTCGATGATCGTGGTCCATGTGCCGCTCGGCGCCGAATCAGGCCCCTTGGTTCTGAAGAAGGCCGGGATGCAGCGCACATTGTCACAGTTCACCGTGACGGTGCCGAAGGTGACGAAAATTAAGCCTGAGAAGGGACCCATCGGCACCCTCCTCCGGATCAGCGGCGAGAATTTCGGTTATTACTCGGAAAGCGGCGAGACCCCCTATGCCTTTGCGGATTTTGATCCAGGGGAAAACGCCGTCGAGATCGGCGGGGTGCCCGCGATCATTTATCGCTGGCATCAGGACAGAATTGATGTCTGGGTGCCGTTCAGCGCGAAGGACGGGCCCGTGGTGGTGAAGCGGGGAGCGGTCAAGCCCAATCCGGACGGCAGTTGTTGCGCCGAACGAACCGTGCTGACGACCGAGGCCGGGCACTTTACGGTCGTCACCCCCCAGGTCACGTCCTACGAACCCCATTCGGCCGGGCTTGATGAGGTCGTCACGATCAAGGGAACGGGCTTCGGAGACTTTCTCATCATGCGGGAGGCCATCCAGCTTGGTCTGAGCAGTCAAGCCTATGTGGGTGATCGTTTTCAATTCGGCGAGGATGTGTCCCGAACGGAGGTCTTGTTGAACGGCGTGGCGCTGCACATCCTGTCCTGGACCGACAACGAAATCAAAGTCGTCGTCCCGCGCCGCCATGTCTTCGGCGTGGGAAAGCCGGGAGAATTCTTGCCAGATCTCTCAAAGGGGACGTTGATGGTGCGCCGGGGGTCATGGGATGTCTTGCCGGACGGGTCTTGCTGCCAACCGAAGCAGTACATCACTGTTCCGGTCGGAGAGTTCACCGTCGAGCACCGTGGGCTTCCGGAGCAGGGGCTGTTCGAGGAACATGGCATGGCCCCCCTCGGTATCAAGGAATAAACGCGATCGTCTCTTCCCCCATGCCGACCGATCCGCGATACGGTTTGCCGGTCTTCAGTCCCGATCGAGCGTTATGCCGGTAATCGTCTGGGGCTGGGCTATCTTCTTCCTCTGTTCGCTGCTCTCCTCCCCTCGTATCGCCGAAGGCGCCGAACGGGTGCGCGTGATCCCGCAAAAAAGCGGGACGACGAACACCTTGATGGGCGTGCAGGCCAGATCTCCACAATTGGGCTGGGCCGTCGGAGCCGGCGGGACGATTCTCAAGACGACCGACGGCGGGAAAAAATGGCGAGCGGTCCCCAGTGGGGTGCGAACGCTGTTGGCCGGGATCTTCTTCGCGGACGACCGTCGGGGATGGGTGACTGGGGCCAACGGGACGATCCTGGCCACGACCGACGGGGGCGAAACCTGGATACCCCAGCCGACGGGCATCCAAGCGACGCTCTATGGAATCACGTTCCTCGGCGGACGGCGAGGGTGGGTGGTTGGAGACCGGGGCGTCATTCTGCATACGGAGGATGGGGGCAAACATTGGGTCGAGCAATCCAGCGAGACGACCGCCAATCTCTACTCGGTCACGTTCTTGAACGAACAACATGGCCTGGCGGTCGGAGCCCTTGGAACGATACTCGTCAGCCAAGACGGCGGCGCCAATTGGCAGGCGCAATCCAGCCATAGCGCGGGGACGTTCTTTGACGTCGCGTTCCTGGACGACGCCAACGGTTGGGTCGTCGGCAACGCCGGGATCATGTTGCAAACGAGCGACGGCGGGCAACAATGGGTGGATCGCTCGATTTCCTGCGTCGGCGGGTGCAAGCGCGTCACGGATTTCCTGAAAATCCGCTTTACCGATTCCAAGACCGGATGGACGGTGGGAGAAGGCGGCGCGTTGTATTCGACCGCCGATGCGGGGATTACCTGGCTGCCTCACCCGCCGATTGCCAAGTATTCGCTGTTCGGCTTGTCCTTTGCCGATGCATCCCGCGGCTGGGCGGTCGGGGAGAACGGAACGATTCTGTCTCTGATGCCGTAACGGTGGAGCCGTCGCGAAGCAGTCTGTCCCTCAGCGAAGCTGTCCCAACCTCCCTTGGAGGAGGGTCAGCCCGGCGAGAGCCGCCGTTTCAGCCCGAAGAATTCGTTCACCCAGGCTGACCGATCGAAATCCCGCCTGGTCGGCGGCATAGGTTTCATCCTCAGTCCAGCCTCCTTCCGGCCCTATGGCCAGGACGAAAGGTTCCCCAACCGCCTCGGAGAGCGGGATATCCGACAGGGGGACCGACCGGCGGCGCTCATGCAGCAACAGTCGCGTGGCAGCGGAGGGAAGGGCGCCCACCCAATCGGGCCAGGCTTGCGGTTCCATGACCTCCGGGATATCCCAACGCTCCGCTTGCTGGGCGGCTTCGAAGGCGATCTTGTTCCACCGTTCTCGCTGCGCCTTGATACGCGCGGCGTCCGGCCGCACGACACCCCGGCTCGTGATAAGGGGTATGACGAAGGCGACGCCCAGTTCCGTCGCCTTTTGGATTACCCAGTCCATCTGATCATGCTTGAGCAGGGCCTGCCCTAGGATCACGGCCGGCGCCGTCCCAGCAGGCCGCTGAGCCGTATCGAGCACGGACGCGGTCAGTTGCTCCGCGGTCACTGATGTGACCCGAGCGCGATGGCGGCGGACATGGTCCTCCGTGAGCCTGAGTTCTTCGCCCGGTCGAACCCGCAGGCTGGTGCGAAGATGGCGCAACAGATCGCCGCGGATGACGATGGTGGTCCCGACCGCCTGTTCACTCGAGACGAAGAAAGCCGGCATGGGGAGACGATAGAAGAGGGTCAACCAGGACGCAAGGGGCGAGCACGTTACTCGAAGAGCGTTTTGACCTTGTCGAAAAATCCATCTCCTTCCGTCGCGGCGGTGAGGCCGCTCTCTTTGGCAAACTCGGCCAAGAGGTCTTTCTGGCGCTGCGTGAGTTTGGTGGGAATGTGGATCTTGACGACGCAGACCTGATCGCCGGGCTGCCCGCCCTTGAGGCTGGGCACGCCTGCGCCTTTGATGCGGACCTGTTTTTCGTGCTGGGTGCCGGGAGCGATTTTGATCGTCGCCGTCCCATGGAGCGTCGGCACCTCCACTTGTCCGCCGAGGGCGGCCGTGACGAAATTGATCGGCGCGTCGCAGTAGATCTCTTGCCCCTTTCGAGAGAATACGGGGTGCGGCTTGACCGAGACGGCGACAAAGAGGTCGCCGGGAGGACCGCCGTTGACCCCATGCTCCCCTTCATTGGCCAGCCGGAGCCGCATCCCTCCTTCGATGCCGGGGGGAATGTGGACGGCCAGCAGCCGTTCCTTATACACCCGTTGGCGCCCCTGGCAGGTCTTGCAGGGCTCGGTGATGACATGGCCGCTTCCGCCGCAATGGTGGCAGGTCCGGCTGACGCTGAAGAATCCCTGTTGCAGGCGGATCTGGCCTGATCCCTGGCAACTCGGACAGGTTTTGATGGAGGCGGCCGACTTGGCGCCGGTGCCGTTGCAGTCGTGGCAGACCTCCCAGCGGGGAATCTTCAGCTTGGCTTCCTTGCCGAAGATCGACTCTTCGAACGTCAGCTCAAGATTGTATTGAAGGTCGGAGCCTCGCTCGCCCCGCTGGCGTCCGCCGCGCGTCCCGCCGAAGAAGTCCTCGAAGATGTCGTTGAAGATGTCCCCGAATCCGCCGCCCTGTCCGAAGTCGAATCCCTCGAACCCGGCCCCGCCCTGGGCCCCGCTATGGCCGAACATGTCATAGCGCTTGCGCTTCTCCGGATCGCTCAAGACCTCGTAGGCTTCGTTGGCTTCTTTGAATTTTTCTTCCGCCTGTTTCTTGTCCTTGTCCGCCGCGTGGAGGTCGGGGTGATGTTGGCGAGCCAACTTCCGGAAGGCTTTCTTGATCTCGTCGTCGGAGGCGGTGCGTTCCACTCCGAGGACGTCGTAATAGTCGCGTTTGCTCACGGATGCCACGGCCGGTTGGAAAGTCGGTCAATAGGAGGGCCGACCTCCGGTTCGGAGATCGGCCCCGTCGTTGAGATTGTAAACTACTTTTTGTCCTTGTCTACTTCTTCAAACTCCGCGTCCACAACCTTTTCATCGGTTTTCCCGGTCGCACCGCCGTTGCCTTCCGGTCCTCCGGAGCCGCCCGGGGAGGCGGAGGCGCTGGCCTTCTTGTACATCTCCTCGGCCAGCTTATGGGAGGCGGAGGTGAGGGTTTGGGTGGCGGATTGGATGGCGTCGAGGTCGTTGCCTTCCATCGCCTTGCGCAAGGCGGCCACCGCATCCTTGATCTTGGTCTTCTCGTCCTCCGAGATCTTGTCGCCGTGCTCGTTCAGATTTTTCTCCGTCCCGTAGATCAGCGTGTCGGCCTGGTTGCGGGCTTCGGCCAACTGCCGGCGCTTCTTGTCCTCGTCCGAATGGCTTTGCGCGTCGCGGACGAGCTTCTCGATCTCCTCCTTGCTGAGGCCGCTTGATGCCGTGATCTTGATCGACTGTTCCTTGCCGGTTCCAAGGTCCTTGGCCGAGACGTGCACGATGCCGTTGGCGTCGATGTCGAACGTCACCTCGACCTGCGGCACGCCGCGCGGAGCCGGCGGAATGCCCACGAGATCGAACTGGCCGAGGAGCTTGTTGTCGTTGGCCATCTCGCGCTCCCCTTGGAAGACCCTGATCGTGACCGCGGTCTGGTTATCCGCGGCGGTGGAGAACACCTGGCTCTTCTTAGTCGGAATTGTGGTGTTCCGCTCGATCAAGTGGGTGAAGATCCCGCCGAGCGTTTCGATGCCGAGGGTCAACGGCGTCACGTCCAGCAGGAGGACATCCTTGACCTCGCCCTTAAGGACGCCGCCTTGAATGCCGGCCCCCACCGCGACCACCTCATCGGGGTTGACGCCCCGATGGGGTTCTTTGCCGAAGAAGTCCTTGACGGTCTGAATGACCTTCGGCATGCGGGTCATGCCGCCGACCAATACCACCTCGTGGATGTCCCGCGCGCCGACCCCGGCATCGACCAAGGCCTTCCGGCAGGGTTCGATCGTGCGCTGAATCAGGTCATCGACGAGCTGTTCGAGCTTCGCTCTCGTGAGTTTGGTCACCAAGTGTTTCGGACCGCTGGCGTCGGCCGTGATGAACGGCAGATTGATCTCGCTCTCTTGGGAGGAGGACAGCTCGATCTTGGCCCGCTCGGCGGCCTCCTTCAACCGCTGGAGCGCCATGCGGTCCTTCTTAAGGTCGATGCCTTGATCCTTCTTGAACTCCTCGACGAGCCAGTCCATGATCCGCAGGTCGAAGTCGTCGCCGCCGAGATAGGTGTCGCCGTTGGTGGACTTCACCTCGAAGACGCCTTCGCCGATCTCAAGGATCGAAATGTCGAAGGTGCCGCCTCCCAGGTCGTAAACCGCGATGCGCTCGTCTTTTTTCTTGTCCAGGCCGTAGGCGAGCGAGGCGGCGGTCGGCTCGTTGATGATGCGCAACACGTTCAGGCCGGCGATCTGGCCGGCGTCTTTGGTGGCCTGACGCTGGCTGTCGTCGAAATAGGCCGGGACGGTGATGACCGCCTCGGTCACTTTTTCGCCTAGATAGTCCTCCGCGGTCTGCTTCATTTTTTGCAGAATCATCGCCGACACTTCGGCAGGGCTGTACCGTTTGCCACGAATCTCCACGTGCGCGTCGCCGTTGTCGGCTTCCACCACCTTGTAGGGGAGGCGCTTCATGGCGTCCTGCACCTCGCGGTTGCGGAACTTGCGCCCCATCAGGCGCTTCACCGAATAGATCGTGTTCTCGGGGTTGGTAATGGCCTGGCGTTTGGCGATTTGGCCGACCAGTCGCTCGCCCTTGTCGGTGATCGCGACCACCGACGGCGTGGTGCGGCTCCCCTCCGCATTGGCGATGACGGCGGGATCGCCGCCGCTCATGATGGCCACACAGGAGTTGGTGGTTCCCAAATCAATGCCGATAACTTTTCCCATTGGGTCTCTCCTTCCTCACGAAGCGGCGCTGCCACCCGCCGGCCGGATGACCCGACGAGCGGACCGCTTCGTTTTCCGTTGCGTCAAGAATCCTGGCCGGACTCCGAGTCTGGGGCCGAAGGGGCTGTCGCCACGCTCACCATCGCGGCCCGCAAGACACGGTCGTGCAATAGATAGCCCTTTTGAAACTCCTCGACCACGCATCCCGGCGCGATGCGTGAGCTTTCGACCTGGGTCACCGCTTGCTGGCAGGTCGGATCGAAGGGTTTACCGATACAGGATATCGGTTTGACCCCGAATCGGCCGATCGCCTCCTGCAGTTGCTTGAGGGTCAATTCCACCCCTTGGATCAAGGCGTCCGTTCCGGCGCTGGTCTTGGCGGCCTGAATGGCACGCTCCAGATTGTCGATCGCCGGAAGCAGTTCCTTCAGGATGGATTCGTTGCCGTAGCGAATGCTCTCCCGCTGTTCGCGCTGGGAGACCCGCTTGTAATTTTCCAGCTCCGCCACGGTCCTGAGGTAGCGATCGTGATTCGCCTTCGCCTCGTCGCTTTTTGCCGCGAGGCTCTCACGAAGTTGCTGCAGATCACTCACCTGCTGGCCGTCGCTTGATGCCACTTCAGCCGTGTCCTGATCGGATAAGTCGTTGAGACTGTTGCCGTTTTCCATGTTTTCATCCACTGGGTATACCTATGGTTGTTGGTAGATAGCCACCGGGTCGGTAAAGTCAACAGGAACAGCGCAGAAAATCTGGACGAGCAGACATGCGAGCAGGACAGGCAGGGAAAAGAGGCGAGAAAGAAATCGAACCTTCGGGTCAGGCCGGTTCTCCTCGATCGACGAGGTCGCCTCGATTGCGGCGATAGAGGAGTTCGAGACCTTCGAGCGTCAGAAACGGCTTGACCGCCTGAATGCGTCTCGATTCCGGTGCAATCACGGAGGCGAGCCCGCCCGTCGCGATGACCGTCGGGGTCGTGCAGAGCTCCCGCTGCATCCGGTCCACGATTTCATCCACCAGTCCCGCATAGCCGAAGATGAGGCCGGACTGAATGCTGCTCGCGGTGTCGCGCCCGATGACGGTCTTGGGGCTGATCAAGGCGACCTTGGGCAGCTTGGCCGTCCGGGACCAGAGCGCCTCCGCGGAAATCCCCAGCCCGGGAGCGATGACGCCGCCCAAATATTCCCCCCGTCTCGTGACGGCGCAGAACGTCGTCGCGGTGCCGAAATCGATGATGATGAGGTCCGTCCGGTACTGGGCGTAGGCTGCGGCGGCGTTGACAATCCGGTCGCTCCCGATCTCTTTCGGATTGGCATACCGGAGCTGCAAGCCGGAATCGGTGTCGGACGAGACGAGGTAGGGAATGCGGTGGAAAAACGCCTCGCTCATTGCCTCGATCGTGGAGGTGAGCGAGGGGACGACGCTTGAGATAATTACCCCATGGATCTGTTCGACCTGAAACCCGGCCAATTGAAGCAGCCCGCGAAGGTCGAGCCCGTATTCGTCGGCGGTCTTCTGGTGGTTGGTGGCAAGCCGCCAATGGCCCTGGAGGCGCGGCCCCTCGAACAACCCGCACACGAGATTGGTGTTGCCGATATCGATCGCGAGCAGCATGGATACGTGCCTGTCGTTCACCCGTCATCGTAAGTGGACCACATCTCCAACCCGGACTGCAACCGTCTCCGCCTTCCGGGGGCCGGAGCTGGAGGAGAGGGATTGAACGAGGAGGGCTCCATCCGGCGCCACGGCTTCGGCCAGCCCGATCAAGGGAGGCGCGGCCGCGAACTCGATGCTGACCTGCCGGCCGATCGTGGCGCACAACCCTGTATAGGCCGAAATGGCCTGCGCGATCTCGCCGTCCAGCACCGGTTCAAGCTGTTCTTCCAACCGCTCAAGAATATTGGAAAGAAGCCGCGCGCGGTCAACCGGCCGGCCGGTGGCCATGATCAATGACGTGGCTGTGTCGTGCAGATCTTCCGGCAGGTCCTTCTGCGGCAGGTTGACGTTGAGTCCAATGCCGACGATGAAGAACGGAGGAGACTGAGTCGTCAACAGGCTTTCAGACAGGATCCCGCCCAGCTTGCGGCCGCCGAGGAGGAGATCGTTCGGCCATTTGAGCTGTGGAGTGATGGCGACCGTATCGGCGATGCCCAGCGCAACGGCCGTGCCGCTGGCAAGGGGAACCCATGCGGGCCAGTGGACATCATCAGAAAGAAGCCGGCGGCCACGGAGCAGCAGCGAGAAACAGAGACCGTCGCCGGGACGGGAGAACCACGACCGGCCCCGACGGCCGCGGCCGGCGGTCTGGTGATCGGCGCAGACTACCGTGCCATGTTCGGCTCCTGCTTGAGCCAGCTTGAGCAGGGCGGAATTGGTCGAGTCGGTCTGCGAGAGGACGTGCAAATGCCGTCCGAAGACACGGGTTCGCAATGACGAGGCGACGGCTTCTTGGGTCAGATCATTCAACAAGCGAGGCGGCGAAAGCCAACAAGCGGCAAGACCGCCGCGAAGATCATCCGCTTATGCACTTACGCCGGGGTGAGGTCAAGGCTGATATCCGCCGCCGGCGCCGAATGGGTCAAGGCTCCGATCGAGATGAAGTCGGCCCCGGCCGCCGCATAGTCCCGGACCGTCGCCAGCGTGATGCCCCCCGAGACTTCCACCAGCGCCCGGCCCTTGATCAGATCAACGGCCCTTCGTACGTCGGCAGGAATCATGTTGTCCAGGAGGATCACGTCCGCTCCGCCGTCGAGCGCCATTGGGATCTGCTCCAGCGCATCGACCTCGACAATCATCCGCAGGCGATGCGGGGCCCGTTCTCTCGCAAGGCGGCAACCCTCCGCCAGCGACAATCCCGCCTGCGCGAGCAACGCAATATGGTTGTCCTTGACCATAATGCCGTCGCTCAGCGAAAAGCGGTGGTTGGTCCCTCCGCCCAGGCTCACCGCCCATTTTTCCAAGGCTCGGAGGCCGGGCAGCGTCTTCCGCGTATCGAGAATCTTGGCCGGATAGCCGCGGATTGCGTCGCAATAGGCGCGCGTGAGCGTGGCGATCCCGGAGAGGTGCTGTAAGAAATTCAGCGCGACCCGTTCCGCCCGCAGGATAGACCGGGCGTCTCCGGCGATCGTAAGCAGGGCAGCGCCCGCTTGCGCCGTCGAGCCGTCGGGAACGTGCTCGGTCATGGTCAAGGCGGCATCAACCTCTCGAAACGTCTGAATTGCGACCGCGAGCCCCGCCACGGTCACATGCTGCTTGGCCAGCACGACTGCGGAGGCGGACACAGGATCGGGAAACAGGGCGGCCGTGGTCGCGTCGCCGAAGGGCGCATCTTCCTGCAAGGCCGCCATCACAATGCCGTGAAGCTGGTCAGGCGAAAGAGGCTGCATCGGGTTACCGTTCCAGCATGTTCGTGAGCTGGGTAAGGCTGCTGTCGAGGATGGCTTGATTGTCTTGAATCAAGACCAGCCGCTGCTGGTGCTCGGCCACGACTTCGGGGGGCGCCTTTGCGACAAACTCCTGATTCTTGAGCTTGCCTTCGAGACGAGTACGCTCGAGCGCTTCATCATCGCGCTGCTTGGCGATGCGCGCGAGGGCCTTCTGCAGGTCCACCTGGCCCATGACGGTCAGGCCGATGGTCGTGCCCTGTCTGGTCAGCTGCAGCAACTTCTCGCTTGGCCAGCCTTGGGAGGCGGCGACTTGCGCCGGTCCTTTGGCCAAGGCAGAGAGATAGGCAGTCATTCGGGACAGCGCGCTGGTGTTCCCGGCCTGCTGGCATTCGACGAAGAAGGCCACCTGCACGGCAGGACTGTAATTCAGCAACGATCGTCCGGTGCGGACGAGGCTGACTGCCTGTTGAAGCAGTAAGAGCGCCTCTTCCGCTTCCTTGTCCTCCCAGGCCGGATCGGGGCGAGGGTAGCTCTGGATCATCACGCTCTCACCTTCGTGGGGGAGCGTCTGCCAGATCTCCTCCGTTAAGAAGGGCATAAAGGGATGCAACAGCCGCATGAGCGCTTCGCTGGATTCCTCCAAGGTCTGCCTCGTGGCCTTGGCTTCCGGTGAGTCCCGCTGTTGCAACGCAACCTTGGCGAGCTCAAGGTACCAGTCGCAGTACTCATGCCAGACAAACTGATAGAGAGACGAGCAGGCTTGATCGAAGCGATAGTGTTCCAACGACTGCGACACGGATCCAATCGTCTCGCTTAACCGCGCAAGAATCCATCGATCCGGCAGTGAGCGCTCTTTCGCCGGTGTTGCTGTTCGCGGCCCTTCCAGGTTCATCAGGATGAACCGCGCGGCGTTCCAGATCTTGTTCGCGAAGTTGCGATAGCCCTCGATCCGCTCCTCGGCGAGCTTGATGTCGCGGCCCGGGGTGGACATGGAGGCAAGGGTAAAGCGCAAGGCATCGGTGCCGTACTGTTCCATCACATGGAGGGGGTCGATCACGTTCCCCTTCGACTTGCTCATCTTTTGCCCTTCGGCGTCGCGGACCAACGCGTGGATATAGACTTCGCGGAAGGGCACCTCACCCATGAATTTCAGACCCATCATGATCATGCGCGCGACCCAAAAAAACAGAATGTCGAGCCCGGTCACGAGCGTTGAGGTCGGATAATACTTCTCAAGATCCCGTGTCTTGTCCGGCCAGCCCAGCGTGGAGAAGGGCCAGAGGGCGGAGGAGAACCAGGTGTCGAGCACATCGGGGTCCTGCACGAGACTCCCGCCGTGCCCTTTGGGACAGGAGGCCGGTTTCGATAAGCCGACGAGCGGCACGGCATCGGATGGAATGACCGGAACTCCGTCAGAGGCTCGACGGATGAAGGATTTCCCATGACAGGTCTCGCAATACCAGGCGGGGATCTGATGTCCCCACCAGATTTGTCTGGAGATGCACCAGTCCTTGATGTCGCGCATCCAGCCCAGATAGTTGTTCTTCCAAGCCTCGGGGATGATCTGAATGTCGCCCTGCTCAACCGCATCGATGGCGGGCCGGGCCAGCGGCTTGATCTTCACGAACCATTGGTCTGACAGAAAGGGCTCGACCACGGTCTTGCAGCGGTAGCACTTGCCGAGCGCCATTTTGTGCGGCTCGACTTTTTCCAAGAGACCTCGTTCTGCAAGCAACTGTTCGATCTTCGGACGAGCCTTCGCGACCGGAAGATCGCCGACGGCCTGAATCACGCCTTGGTCGGCCTTGGCGCCTTCCGCGAGGAGGCCGGCCTTGAGGTGGGCGTGGATATCCAGGAGCTTGATCCGGGGGAGTGCATGCCGCTCGCCTGCTTCGAAGTCGTTAAAGTCATGGGCCGGCGTGATCTTGACCGCGCCGGTTCCGAACTCGCGGTCCACGAGGATGGCATCCCCCACAATTGGGATGGTTCGGCTGGTGAGCGGCAGCGCGACTTGCCGGCCGATGAGATCCTTATACCGGTCGTCTTCCGGATGCACGGCGACCGCCGTATCGCCGAGCATCGTTTCCGGACGGGTCGTCGCGACCAACAGCCATCGAGACGGATCGTCCGCCAGCGGATACCGAATCGTGTAGAGCTTTCCCGTGGTCTCCTCATGTTCGACTTCAATGTCCGAGAGAGCGGTCAGGCAGCGCGGGCACCAGTTGATCAACCGTTCGCCCCGATAGAGGAGCCCGTCCTCGTGGAGCCGGACAAAGACCTCGCGGACGGCCTTCGACAGCCCGGCATCCATCGTGAAACGGGTGCGTTCCCAATCGCAGGAGGCTCCCAACCGTCTGAGCTGGCGCAGGATGGTCCCGCCGGACTGTTCCTTCCAGGCCCAGACCCGCTCGATGAATTTCTCACGTCCCAGAGTTTCCCGCGAAAGGCCCTCCGCCGCCAGTTGCCGCTCAACCACGTTTTGCGTGGCGATGCCGGCGTGGTCCATGCCCGGGACCCAGAGCGTGTTGCGCCCCTGCATCCGTCGCCAGCGGATGAGGATGTCTTGCAAGGAGTTGTTCAGCGCATGGCCGACGTGGAGCGACCCGGTCACATTGGGCGGCGGGATTACGATCGTATAGGGTTGCGCCGGGTCATCCACGCGGGCATGAAAATAGCCCCGTCCGGCCCAGAACTCGTACCAGCGTTGCTCGACCTCGTGCGGATCGTAGGTTTTGGGAAGTTCGCGATGGCTCATGGAGCTTCGTGACGGGCGATGAAGGAGCGCATCTTAGCATGCGTGCCGGAGCGCAACAAGAAGCGCGCACCGGCCGGATCCGGCTTGTACGTCCGAAACTCCTGTGTTATAGATCGAGCGCCTCCGCCGCGACGGAATGCGGGCGCGCCCACTTAACCCGGAGAAGGATCACGATGCCGAGAGGACGAGAGAAGGATCGGAAGGTCAGGCGGAAACACCGGAAGAATGTGCAACGGATGAAGGCATTGGCCCGCGCGCGACGGGCCGCGGCGAAGAAAACGAAGAAGTCCTGACGGTCTGGATTCCTGCTTGGAGGTGGCTATTCGAGCGCACTCAAGCGTTTGATTTCTTCACTCACCTGAGTTTCCGCCACGGCGGGGACGATCTCCTGCACGGCCTGTTCGATGCGTGTCTGGGCGATGTCGCGGGCCACGCGCTCCAGCACGTCGCGCATCAGGCCCCCGACCATCTCCTGGATCGTGCTCGTGACCA
Organism: Nitrospiraceae bacterium; assembly: GCA_040981105.1. Classification (GTDB taxonomy): domain Bacteria; phylum Nitrospirota; class Nitrospiria; order Nitrospirales; family Nitrospiraceae; genus Nitrospira_G. The sequence goes on along the minus strand of JANRMO010000001.1, from coordinate 229,320 downwards.
CGTGCTCGAGGTCGCCGAGTTGTCGGCGCAGGGCATCGGGGAGCACCTTCTGCACCGCCGGTTCGATGGCAGTCAGGACGGCTTGCTCCACCGCAGCTTGGACGGCGGATTCGATGGCGGGTTTGGTGGTTTCCTCCATCCGCTGAAGGACGGTCGGCTCCAGCGAGACGAGATGGCTCGAGATCTGCTGGCTGACCAGACTGGGCAACTCCCGCCGCACGATCGGCTCGATTGAACCGGCTACGGCGGTCGGCGAGAGGACTTCGGCCAAGTGCGCGCGCACCGCATCCTGCACCTTCTCGTTGACCTGACGGTCCACCTCACGGGACACGAGGCTCTGAACCGACGTTGTCAGGGACTCGGTCACCTGCTTGGCGACGCCCGAGGCCATGGCATCGAAGAAGGTCTTGCTGGCCATCTCCAAGTGCGGCGGTGCAATGGGAGGTCTCGGCGACGATGAGGGTTGGGAGGAACGGGTCTCAGAGGGGCGGGCTTCGGTCGCTTGCGTAAGGGCCGTGGCGCGAGGCTGATCCGGCGGCGACGGTTGATCGATGTGTGGCGCGAGTGCCGGTGGATCGGCTGATGGTCCCTGGGGGGAGGCCTCCTTGGAGCCGGCAGGCTCGAAGGAGAAATTCAGCTCCTCACCGTCTTCGGCCGGGCTGTCACCTTCCTCCAGGTCGGTGGCCTGTGAGGTGGGGGGCCAAGTCCGTTTGGCTTTGCTCTTCTTGGCTGCCGCCTGTCCGGATGTTTCCAGAGACTGCAGAGTGTCCAGTAGGCTGCCCGGTTGGATCGGCTTGGTGAGGAAGACCGCGACGCCGAGCGAGCGGTACAATCCTTCGTCCGGGTGATCGGCGGAGTCGATCAGCGAGATGATCGGGGTGTCGGTCAGATTATCCAGCTTGTTGAGTTCCTTGCAAAAACTGGAGAAGGTGATCTTGTTCAGGTGATAGTCCGCGATGACGGCCTTCGGCGCCATCTTCTTGGCAGCCTCCAGGGCGGAGGGGCCGTCCAGGAAACTGTAGACTTCGTATCCTTGGTCGGAGGACAGTTGTTCGATCATGCGGCGGACGGCCGGGCTGCTGTCGATGACAAAGAGTTTGGACGCCATGAGAAACCCCTTGTTGTCAATGGAATCGACGCTAGCAGAGGGGGTGGACCTTGTCAAAAGAAATGCCCGATTTCACGTGGTTAGCATGACGATTTGCCAAGTGAGCATCGAGGTGTGTTTGATCGGTGCGGGGACCAGCCGGGGATGGCATTGACGGATTCGCCGATCCACGTCGTGTTCTTTGATGCGGCCGGGACGCTGTTTCGGGTGAAGCGGTCCGTCGCCGACATCTACCTTGATCTGGCGGTTCCGTATGGGTTCCGCCGCGGACCGGACTCGCGCGAGGCGATCAAGGGAGCCTTCAAGCGCGCGATGCAGGATGCGCCGCCGCCGGCTTTCCAGGTCACCGATCCGGCCGAGATCAAACGGTGCGAGCGGCTCTGGTGGTTCGATGTCGTGCACAATGTCTTCTATCGCGTGGGCATGTTCGACCGGTTCGACGATTTTTTTGAAGAGGTGTTTCGGCGCTTCGACGGTCCGGAATTTTGGGAGCTGTATCCGGAAACGATCGACGCATTGAAGGGCCTGCGGGATCGCGGATTGGAACTGGGCATCATTTCGAACTTTGACTCGCGACTGTTCGGCGTCCTTAAGGGGCTCGGGATCGCCGACTATTTCGATACGGTCACAATTTCGTCGTTGGCCAGGTCCGCAAAACCGGCACCAGGGATTTTTCGGTTGGCCTTGGAAAAACATGCGCTCGACCCGGAGGAAGCCCTGCATATTGGAGACAGTCTTCGGGACGATGTGGTGGGCGCGCAGAGGGCAGGCCTGGCCGGCCTGTTGATCCAGCGTCAGGGCGAGCAACCGGAGAGCGAGCCGCCTCAGGGGCTCAATCCGTTTCAGACGATCAAAACCTTGTCTGAACTGTCGGACTTGCTGAATCCACGATAGTCGAGAGTCTACCGATGGGCGGTCCAAGCCGTCGATGCAGACAAGTGTCGACCGATCCGTGGAGCCCTCTCAGGGAACCAGCAGCGGAACCACATCCTTGGCACGCCCCTGCAATGAGACATCCACGAGGGTGGAGTTGGGCGTCGGGTCTAGGTTAATTTCAACTACGAAGGCCCCGGCTGCCTTGGCGATGGGGGCGAACGAGGCGGCGGGATAGACAATCCCAGACGTGCCGACGATCAGTAAGACCTCGCAACCTTCCAGTGCGGCATAGCTCCGATTGATATCCTCCGGCGCCAGGGATTCCCCGAACCAGACGATATGGGGTCTGAGCAGCCCTCCGCAGCCCGGGCAATAGGGGAGCAGGCGGATCGGGACCTCACGGTTTTCTCCGATCGCGCCGCAACCGGTGCAACGGACCTTCCAGATGTTGCCGTGAATCTCCGAGAGCTTGGTCGAGCCAGCCGCTCGATGCAAGCCGTCCACATTTTGAGTGATCAGCCAGAAGTCCGGGACCTGCTGCTCCAAGGTCGCGAGAGCCTCGTGGGCCTGGTTCGGCTTCTTGGTGGCGATCAACTCCCGGCGCCAGTTGTACCACTCCCAGACGAGCCGAGGATCTCGCTCAAATGCCTCCGGCATGGCCAGATCCTCGGCGCGAAAGTTCCGCCAGAGCCCGTCCGTCCCGCGGAATGTCGGCACGCCGCTGTCCGCCGAGACGCCGGCGCCTGTGAGGACGGTCACGCGTTGCGCCCCCGCCACTCGTTCCCTGACCTCAGCAATCCTGTTGCTCATGACGAGACGCGATTATACGCCGGTGTCGGGGTTTTCTCCTCCGTGCTATAGTACCGCTCTCATTTGTCTCGTCGGGGGGATGAATCATGCGCAATGTGATGATCGTGGGGGCAGGTTCCGTGGGCGGTTTCTTCGGGGCCCATCTCGCCAAAGTCAATCCGAACGTCTCGTTCCTATTGCGGTCCAGGACCCTGGCGGCCGTGAAGGCGCGCGGCCTGACCATTCGCAGCGCCGGAGGCTCGTTCACAGTGCATCCGCCCGCCGCCTCCGATCCCAGGGAATTGTCCGCACCGGATCTGATCATCCTGTCGGTCAAGGCCTACGACCTCGACGAGGCGATGGCGCAACTGGAGCCGGTCATGACCGAGAAGACCGTCTTGTTGACCCTGCAAAACGGCGTGGATACAGAGGACCGGCTGATCGCCCGGCTCAAACGAGATTGCGTCGTCGGCGGGGTGGCGTTCATCTATTCCAAAATCGCCGAGCCGGGCGTGATCGAGCACTATAAGAAGGGCGCGGTGGCGATCGGCGAGCTGATGGGGCACGAGACCGAGCGCCTGTTGCAGATCCGCGATCTCTTTGCACAGGCCGGCATTCCCTGCCAACTCTCCAAGGACGTACGACGCAGCAAATGGGAGAAGATGTGCTGGAATTGCGTGTTCAACCCGCTCACGGTCCTCGTCAACGATCGGGTGGCGAAGGCGCTGGACCATCCGGAACTGTTGCGGGTCATCCATACGATCGTCCAGGAAGTCATGGCGGTGTCGGCCGCGCTGAAGGTGCCGCTCGCGCCGGACATGGCGGACCGGGTCGTCAAGTGGTCGCAGGAGTTGCGGGACATCCATACCTCCATGTACGACGATTGGAAGGCGGGCCGGCCGACCGAGATCGACTACTTGAACGGCTACATCGTACAAAAGGCACGCGAACTCGGCATCCCCACGCCGGTCAACGAGGCGTTGACGGCGATGATCAAGGTTGTGACCACCAAAGACCGGACAGGACCGGGCATCCTCCGGATCGACGGGGCCGTGGTCCAACCGGTGACCCTTGATCGACAGGCAATCGGTCAATTGCCGCAGGACCACCAGGTGGCCGACGTCGGGACCGTCACGTCGGGGATGAAGGGGCGGGCGATCAGGGTGAGCGGACTGCTCAACGTGCCGGCGTTGGAAATCGAGGCCGATCATGTGACGTTTCATTCGCTGGACGGCAGGTACGCCGCCACCTTGACGTTGCAGCAGGCGCGCGAGCATGGGTTGCTCATTTACGAACTGGATGGAGAGCCCTTGCCTGATGCGAAAGGCGGTCCGTTCAGATTGGTCACGCCGGGCCTTGGCGACCTCTGTGCCAACGTGAAGGGCGTCGGCCGGATCGAAGTCCGTGTGGGAACCGGCAAGGACACGAGACCGTCCCTGACAGAACGGACCCATTGCTGATAGGGCCAGCCCGCCTGAGAAAAATCTTCGAACGGTCTGTCCCGCGCACGCCGATGTTGTATCATGAGGGAACGATCATTCATTAAGGCCTCGTGAAGTCCCTCTTACGCGTCCTCTACTATCTTCGTCCCTACCGGTGGCTGGCTGCGGCCACCGTGCTCTGCGCCGCCTCGGCGACCGCCATGGAGCTGGTGCCCCCCTGGTTCATCAAGGTCGTCATCGACGACGTGATCCAGGCGAATCAACCCTCCTTGCTACCCTGGATACTGGCCGGCCTGGTGTTGGCCTACGGGTTAAAAAATCTGTTTGCGTCCTTTCGGATCAGGCTGAACAACCGGCTGGAGCAACAGGTCGTTCACGATCTGCGCAAGGAGGTCTTCGCGGCGCTCCAAAGGCTGTCGATCAGCTATTTTGAGAACCGTTCCACCGGCGAGATCATGTCCCGCATCTCCAACGATACGGAGCATGTCGAGCGGATCTTCATCGACGGCCTGGAGGGAGTGCTGACCGCCTCCCTGACCCTGCTGGGCATCATGGTCATGCTGGTCAGTCTGAATTGGAAGCTGGCCTTATTGGCCTTGGTGCCGATCCCGATCCTCGTCCTTTCCGCAAGCCGCTTTACGACCAAGGTGCATGGCTACTATCACCTGGTGAGGAAGGGCTTGGCTGAGCTGAATGCCTACCTTCAGGATGCGATCTCCGGGATCCGTGAGTCGATGGGCTTTAACCGGCAGGCCTACGAGCAGGGCCGCTTTAATCGGCTAAGTCAGGAGTACAGCCAGAGCAACCTCAAGGCCATGTACCTCTGGTCGGTCTATTCCCCCAGCATGATCTTTGTCGGAAGCCTGGGGACGGTGTTGATCCTGTGGTACGGATCGGGCGAGGTGCTCGCAGGCCGCTTGACGCTCGGCGAGTTGGTCCTGTTCCTCTCGTACCTGGCTCTGTTCTACGTGCCAATCAACCAAATCCATTCCGTCAACCACATGCTGCAACATGCCTTGGCTGCGAGCGAGCGCGTGTTCGAGGTGCTCGATACAATTCCAGAGGTGACAGATAAACCAGGCGTAGCGGCCCCGGCCGATCGTCTGGAAGGCGACGTCCGGTTCTCCCGGGTCCATTTTTACTATCGGCCGGATGTGCCGGTCTTGCGGGACGTGACCCTGTCCGTGAAAGCCGGGGAGCGGGTGGCGCTGGTCGGGCCGAGCGGGGCCGGCAAGAGCACCCTGTTGAAGCTGCTGATGCGGTTTTACGACGTGAAGGGCGGATCGGTGGCGATCGACGGGTACGATGTCCGGGATCTGCCGCTGGCCTTTCTCCGGAGCCAGATCGGGCTGGTGCAGCAGGAACCGTTTCTCTTCAACGGGACCGTGCGCGAGAACATCGCCTACGGCGACCTCTCGGCCGATCAGTCCGGCATTGAGGCGGTGGCGAAGGCGGCGCGGGCGCATGACTTTATTCGGGCGTTGCCGGAAGGCTATGACACCTGGATCGGCGAGCGCGGTGTCAAACTCTCCGTGGGGCAAAAGCAGCGGGTGTCGATCGCCCGCGTGCTGCTCAAGAATCCTCCGATTGTCATCTTTGACGAAGCCACGTCGAATATCGACACCGAAACCGAGGTGAAAATCCGCGAGGCCCTCAGCGAGCTGACCAGGGGACGGACCACCTTCATCATCGCCCACCGGCTCTCGACCCTGCATGACGTCGATCGGATCATCGTGTTGGACCACGGGCGGATCGTCGAGGAAGGCACGCACGACCGGCTGATGGAGCGAGGAGGGGTCTACGCAGGCCTCTACGGGGCTCAGTTCCAGGTGTGACTTCAGGGCTGCTCGATGCGGCAGCGGGTGCGTTCCTACCAGACGGTTTTCACCGCATATTGTGTAATCAACGGGTCAGGGGTCAGCAAGGTGAGTTCATGTTGGATGGCCTGACAGATCAATATACGGTCAAAGGGATCCCGATGAAGCGCAGGAAGGCGATGGATGTAAAGCACGGCCTGCTCCTCAAGTGCCAGTGGAACGATGGCGTGGCGTTCGCGTTGTTCCGGGATAAACCGTTCCGGCGTCTCAGGGAGAGGGAGTTTGCCAAGGCTGAACTTGACCGCCATTTCCCAGACCGAAACAGCACTGAGATAGGCTTCGTTGGCCGGATCGGTGAAGAGATCCTTTGCACGGCCCGACAGGGCTTGATCGTCGGTAATTATCCAAAGAAACGTGCAGGTATCTAACAGCAGCTTCATCCTGTCTTGCCGGAGAACGAATCGAGGAGATCGTCTGGCAGCGGTTCAAAGAACTCCTTGGGGATTGTGAAAAGCCCTTTGGCCAATCCAAGCGGGCGCTTGCGAGCGGGAGGCGCCGGCAAGGGACGAATCTCCGCGATCGGTTGATTGCGATTGCAGACCACGATTGTTTCCCCTTGTTTTTTCAATTTAGCCAAGTAATGGGAGAGATGGGTTTTGGCTTCGTGAATGTTGATCTTAATCATGACCATATAGTGGATCATCATAGAGACTAAGTCAAGCTTCCTCACATGACTTGCTCCGATCGGACATGTCAGCGTCAGAGCTACCGAATGACCTTGATCCGCTGCCACCGTTCGGAGCGATAGCGCCAGATGAGCAGCCCCATGCGCACGGTCCAGTCGATGACCATGCCCCACCAGACCGCGATCACCGTGCCGGGAAGCAGGTGCGACATCGCGTAGGCGACCGGAATCCGCACGCCCCACATCCCGACAAACGTGGCCCCCATGATGAAGCGGGTGTCGCCGGCTCCGCGCAACGAGCCGGACAGGACCATCGTGAGCGCGAGCGGGATCTGGATCAGGGCCACGATCTTGAGAAACGACGTGCCGAGCTCGATCACCGCGGTCTCGTCGGTAAAGAGGCGGAGCAGGGCGTAGGGAAAGAAAAAGAACACGATGCCCATCCCCGCCATCATGAGCGCCGCCTGGCGGTTCGCCTCCCAATTTTCCATCTTGGCCCGCTGATACTTGCCCGCCCCGATGCTCTGGCCCACCATCGAGGCGGCCGCGACCGCAAATCCGTAGCCCGGCAGAAACGACAGGGCTTCGATCGAGAGACCCACCTGGTGCGCGGCATAGGCGACCGTCCCGTAGGCGATCACGAGCTTGGTATAGAGCAGCACGCCGGCCTGTTGGACAACTCGTTCGCCGGAGGCCGGTGCTCCCACCTGCCAGGCGGACCGGAGCAGGTCCCACCGGACGCCGGCCGGCCAGTTCAACAGGTGGCGGCTCCGGCGGAGGAGAAAGAGGGCGCCGCCGAGCTCGGCGACGGCGGCGCCGATCGCCGCGCCCCGCACGCCCAGTAACGGGAAACCGGCTTTGCCATAGATCAAAACATAGGCCAGAGCGGCATAGACCGCGTTCACCATGATCAGCGCAAGGGCCGGGGTGCGGGTGTCGCCCGTGCCCTGGAGAACGGCCGAACAGATCTGAATGGTCACGGTGATCGGCAGGATCGCGAAGATCACGGTCACATAGGGCCGCGCCATGGTCACGACCGACGGCTCCGCGCCCAGGAGCCGCATCAGCATGGGGCTGAGCAAGGCCCCGATCAGGGCCAGGAGACCGGCGACCGCCAGGCCGATCAGCAGCAGGTGCGTGGCGGCGGCGCCGGCATCGCGGGTCCGGCGGGCGCCCCAGAGCTGTGCAACCAGCACGTTGCCGCTCACCGAAAATCCGGCAAGCAATGTGGTGGCGATGAAGATCAAGAGCTGGCTCAATCCCACCGCCGCGATCGGCTCGGCGCCCAGGCCCCCGACCAGAAACACCCCGAGAATGCCTTCGGCCCGTTGCAGGAGACTACTCACGGTCACCGGGAGCGCCAGGGTCAAGACCGACCAACGGATCTGATTCACGCGACCGTTCACAGGATCACCGTCCTACCAAGGCGGACACAGGGTGAGGCTGGACAGTATCACAAACGGTCTTGTACGTTGATCGGCATACGCAACTTCATTCTCCACGCGCCTTTCTCCATGGCCCGTCTTTCCAAATCTCGCTACCTCGCCGGCCTCCAATGCCACAAACGGCTCTATCTAGACATTCACGCGCCGGAGCTGGCGCGGCCGCCGGATGCGTCCACCCAAGCCATCTTGGACATGGGCTCGACGGTCGGCCAAACAGCCCGCGGGTATTTTCCCGGCGGCAAGCTGGTCGAGGCCGATTACCGGCACAAGCAAGATGCGCTCGACCAGACGGCGGCGCTGATGGCGGACCCGACCGTGCCGGCCATCTTCGAGGCGGCGCTGCTCTTCGAGCGCACGCTCGTACGGGTGGACGTGTTCCAGCGCGAAGAGCCGGCGGACGGGAACGGAGCGTGCTGGCGCTTGATTGAGGTTAAGTCCTCAGGTCGCCTCAAAGGGTACCACCTCGACGATCTGGCCATCCAAGCTTATGTCGCGATCGGAGTCGGACTTTCCCTGTCCGGCGTCTGCCTGATGCACCTCAATAGCGAATACCTCTATCCGGGCGGTGAGATCGATCTCACGCAGTTGTTCACCCTGTGCGATGTGACCGAGCTCGTCATGGACCGGCTCAAGGATTTGCCGGCCCGCCTGGCGGCGATGCGGGCGATGATCGAATCGCCCGCTTCTCCGGCGATCCAGCCCGGCGCGCATTGCCATACGCCTTATGAATGTCCCTATTGGGACCACTGCACACAAGCGAAACCAGCTCGCTGGGTGTACCATCTGCCGGGCCGGAAGACAACGGCGCAGGTGCTGATCGATCAAGGGGTGGAAACGATCGACGAGATTCCCGAATCCGTGTCGCTCACGATCATTCAGCGCCGGGTCAAGGACAACCGGGAATGGATCGGCCCGGCTCTGGCCGACGCCCTGGCCAGGGTGCGGTACCCCGTCCACCATCTCGATTTTGAAACGTTCATGCCGGCGATCCCGCGCTATCCGATGACGCGCCCCTATCAACTGATTCCGGTCCAGTGGTCCGATCATATCGAGACAGAGGCTGGGCGCCTCCTTCATCAGGATTATCTCTCTGAAGCCCCTGAGGATCCGCGCGAAGAATTCACACGGCGCTTGCTGGACTCGCTCGGGGACCGCGGGACGATCTGCGTCTATTCCCAATATGAACGGTCGGTGCTCGAACAGTTGGCCGAATTATTTCCACCGCATCGATCCGCCTTGCAGGCCGTCATCAAGCGCTTGTGGGACCTCTTGGCGATCGTCCAGGAGCATTACTACCATCCGGCCTTCGGCGGCTCCTATTCGATCAAGTCAGTGCTCCCGGCGGTGGTGCCGGGCTTGTCCTATGACGATCTCGAGATCGGCGACGGGGCGGTCGCGGCCCGCGAATACGTCCGGATGGTCTTCGAAGTCACCGACTGGGTGGAGCGACAGCGCATCGCGGACGCGCTGCGCGCCTATTGCGCGAGAGACACGTTGGGGATGGTCGAACTCAGGCGAGCGTTAGGGGAGAAGAGCAGGGGAGTGTGAAGGGGAGGGGTATATGCCCGATGGCAAGGCCTGAGGTGGCGTTGAATCGCTCCATGCTCCTTACAGAGGCTCCTGTTGCGTCGCACAGTGGAGCGTGCCCAGGCCCCAGACGAAATCGACGCAATGGATCCCCACGACGACGTGGCGAGGAAAGAGCTCGGCCAGCAGCCCCAGCGCGAGGCGGTCGTTCGGATCGTTGAAGGTCGGCACGATCACAACGTTGTTGGCGATGTAGAAGTTCGCATAGCTTGCCGGAAGGCGCATCCCATCGAACAGGAGCGGAGCCGGCATGGGTAGCGGAATCACATCCACCTTCCGTCCCGACGCGTCGCGAGCCGACTGGAGGCGCTCGCGGTTCTCGTTCAGGATCACATAGTTCTCGTCCTTGGGGTTCTTCTCCTCACAGAGCACGATCTGGCCTGGTCCGACGAAGCGGGCCAGGTCGTCAATGTGGCCGTGCGTGTCGTCCCCCGCGATGCCGCGACCCAGCCAGATCACCTGCGTGATCCCGAGCACCTCGCGAAAGACGCGCTCGATCCCCTCGCGGCCGAGGCCGGGATTTCTCGCCTGGACCGGCGACAGCAGGCATTCCTCAGTCGCCATCAGGGTTCCGCGGCCATCGACGTCGATCGCGCCCCCCTCCAGCACGACATCGCGGCGGCCGTGGACGACGCGGTATTCAGGGACATTCGCGGCCTTGGCGATTCGCGGGGCCACCAGGTCGTCCCTCTTGTGGTTGGGATACTTCGCCCACCCGTTGAACTTCCAGTGGGTGGCGATCCTCCCGCCGTCCTTATGTTTCACGAAGATGGGTCCAGAGTCCCGTGTCCAGACGCGGTCGGTCGGGATCCGGAAGAAGTCGACCTGCTTTAGGTCAACGGCGGCCTTCCGCAGCAGGCCTTTAGCCCGGTGTTCCATGGCGGCGTCTTGGACGAGGATGCAGACCCGTTCGTGGCGCGAGAGAATGCGGACGATTTCGGCATAGGCCCACGGGATGGCCGCGAACTTGCCAGGCCAGTCCGCCCGGTGGTGAGGCCAGGCGATCCACGTCGCGCGGTGGGGAGCCCACTCGGCGGGCATCGCGTACCCGCGGCGGGCGGGAGGGACCGTCATCGCTTCTCGAGGCTCCGCTCCGTGATCGGGCCGTACGCGTCGATCCGCCGGTCTCGCAGAAACGGCCAGTGCTGACGCGCGGTCTCAACGGTCCTCGGATCGACCTCCGCCACTAGCACCGCGGGCCGGTTCCTCGACGCCTCGGCGAGGATGCGTCCGTAGGGGTCGCAGATGAAGGAGGCGCCGAAGAACTCGATGCCCGCGGTCCTCGCCCCCTCGTGGCCCACGCGGTTGACCGCGGCGACGTAGACCCCGTTGGCGATCGCGTGCGAGCGCTGGATGGTCTGCCACGCGGAGATTTGCGACTCGCCCCATTCCTTCTTCTCGCTCGGGTGCCAACCGATTGCGGTGGGGTAGAACAGGACCGTCGGCCCGCGCAGCGCGGTCAGGCGCGCCGCTTCCGGGTACCACTGATCCCAGCAGATAAGGGTCCCGATGCGGCCGTGCTTGGTGTCGAACGCCTGAAATCCGAGGTCGCCAGGGGTGAAGTAGAATTTCTCGTAATAGAGTGGGTCGTCCGGGATGTGCATCTTCCGATAGGTGCCGACGTGGCAGCCGTCCGCGTCGAGCACCACCGCGGTGTTGTGGTAGATCCCCGCCGCGCGCCGCTCGAAGAGAGAGCCGACGATCGCGACCTTCAGCTTCTTCGCGAGCGCGCCGAGCGCGTTCGTCGAGGGCCCGGGGATCGGCTCCGCCAGCGCGAAGTTCGCGTGGTCCTCGCTCTGGCAGAAGTAGAGGCTGCGGTAGAGTTCGGGAAGACACACGACCTTCGCGCCCCGTTTTGCCGCGGCGCGGATCCCCTCCTCGGCCGCCGCCTGGTTCTCGCGCGCATCGCCCGTGCACCGCATCTGTACGAGCCCAATCTTAAGCGTCACGGTGTGCGAAGATAGCGCAACGGCGAGGAGAGCACAAGATTTCTCATCAGTTCGCTTGTACTTTCCGGAAGGACCATCACGGGGCGGCGGCCGGGGAGTATGTCCGGATGGTCTAGCCCACATTCTTCATGACGGTTCGTGACGTTCCACCCGTTGCTCTTTGATCGCAACGGGTCGCACGGCGGTTGCAGTAGAAGCGGTCATGAATATGTCAGCCAGGAAGTCACCGACCGGGTGGAGCGGCGGCGCATCACACACGATTTCCTGAAGAGCCGTCTTGAAAATTTGGGAAATTACGCGAGGCAACTAAATGGTCCAATTTCCCTAAGGAACCTTAGATGTTCCCTAAACGTGGTATTGCCTACATGCGTGACAGAGGTCGAGAATGCCCCGCTCTTCTCAGGGTTCCGAAACCTTGGAGAGACGAAACAGCCTGGTCCTACGGTCAGGAACTATTTGCGAGGGATGGAGATGAAAAACAACCGAATGGCCTCCGTTCAGGTCATGCTGGCGAATGCCTTGTTGTGCCTCGCAGGATGTAGTAGTGGAGGGGACCAAGGGACAAGCGCACCGCCTGTTTCCGCTGTGACAGCCGAAGGACTCTGGACCGGGACTACAACCACGGCTCGAACTGTCACAGGCATTATCCTAGACAACGGCAGTTTTTGGGTTCTCTACTCGGCGCCCAACAACAGCTCAATTATCGCAGGAGGTGTTCAAGGCACCTCAAGCTCCAGCAATGGCAACTTTTCTTCCATGGATGCACGAGACTTCAATCTTGAAGGGGGTGGAATAAATAATGCCACCATCGCAGGGAATTATGTGGCAAAGCAGTCGCTGAGCGGGACCATCACGTATCCATCATTGAACCAGGCCGTTGCATTTAGCGGTGTCTATGACGCTGCCTATGATCTAACCCCGTCTCTTGCCACGATCGCGGGTTCCTATTCAGGAACAGCCGCTGTTGTAGGGAGCATCGGCGAGTCTGCGACTGTGGCTATTTCACAGAGTGGTGCCGTTTCAGGTGTTGGGAATAGCGGCTGCACCTTTACGGGAACCGTCGCTCCACGAGCAAAGGGGAATGTGTACGACGTCACAGTCACCTTCGGGGGTGGTGTATGTTCTAACGGAAATAGCACGGTTACCGGCATAGGGTACTTCGACGCAGGATCGAATCGACTCTATAGTGCCGCTGTTAACAGCGCCAGAACGAATGGCTTCATCTTTGTGGGGACAAAATCCCCCGGCCCATCTCCATTGGCGAAAGTCATTCTTGGTCGTTCGACCAATGGGAATCTCGATATGTATCTCAGCAACATCGATGGTAGCGCAGTAGTCACGCTCGCGGCTGACAGCACAATCAGCGAGCGGTTCTCTCGCGTAGTTGGGAATCAAGTCATCTATCATACAAGCCCTGTGGGACCTCTTGTTCCTCGCGATATTTGGAAGGTCAATCTTGATGGCACAGGTGCCGCTCAGTTGGTCAGTACCGGGGCCGATGAATTCGCAAGTGGTGTGACAGCAACCTGGTTGGTGTATGGCATTTCCCAGACGATAGGCGGACTCAGGGATCTGGCCAGTGTAAGTCTTGATGGATCGACACAACGGGTTTTGGCAAGTAGCGGGGATGATGAATACTTTAGAAGTATCGTCGGCGAGCGGGTTATTTATGAACGACGGGTCGGGAGCCAGGTCAACCCGCAAAGCAACAACACGGACATCTACAGCATCAATGCTGACGGAACCGACGTTCGTCCGATCGCAACGACTGCCCTCGAAGAGTTCGATCAAGCCACGGTGGGAAACCGGCTCATCTTTGTGAGACGCAATGACCCCTCATCTCCCGCAGACCTTCTTATCGCGAATATCGACGGTACGGGTGCCCCCATTACGCTCGCCGGAAGTCCGGACAGTGAATTTTTCGGGGCTGTGGCGGGTAACCGTATGATTTACATGCGGGGAGTAGCAGGTGGCGGCCAGTTTGATCTCTATGCGGTCAATCTGGACGGTACGGGGACTACTCCGCTCTCCCTCAACCCAGGCAATGAATTCTTTGCTGTGGTGGTTGGTGATCGAGTTGTGTACGAAAGAACAGTGAATGGCCAAACCGATATCTATAGCGTCAACCTGAATGGTACTGGAGAAGTACCCCTGGCTACCGGTCCGGGAGATGAATTCACTGCTGGAGTCGCTGGCGACCGCATCATTTTCCGCCGCGATAATGGGGGCCAGGATGACCTCTACGCCATCCGAGCCGATGGCACGGGAGGAGAAGTAGCCCTTGTGACTAGTGCTCTCGATGAGTTATTCGCGGCTGTCGTCGGTGATCGCCTCATTTTTCAACGACAACAGCCAGGCAGCTCGCCGATTGGCCCACTGGACCTTTACAGCGTGCGGTTAGATGGAACGGGGTTGACACCCCTCGCAGCAAGCCAGGACAACGAGGACTTTGTTGGATCTCTAGGCAGCATGATCTTTTATGAGCGACGCACCGGCGGGCAGATCTCCTCAACCCCACGGGACTTGTTTGCAATACCGGCAGATGGCAGCGCGGCTCCAACTCCCTTCGCAAACACGAGTGCAGATGAGTTCTTTGCTGCTGCCTTTTGAGAGTAGGTGAGGTCAGGGATGATCAGCAATAATCAATCTGGTGACCTGTCTGCGTTCCGTTAACAGTCAGGCAGACCCTCAAGCTCTTGCTCTTGGATATTAGCCGTCGCCACGTCCTCGATTGTTACGGTTTCTCTAGGTGGAGGGAAGAGCCAGATATGTACCGCCTGCATGTTTTTGGTCAGGGTTACTCCTAGGGACGTAACGAGTAACACTGTCTCGCCAACCTCAGGGCTTGCTAATCCAGCGGCAGGGCCCCGCCTGTAAAGGCGGGGGAATCTATTGCTGCCAGCCAATTCAATTGCCTGCCTGTCCCTGGGACCGTACACAATCGGTTATGCGGAGTCTGCGAATGTTTACTTCACGGATTTCTCGCTCGATTCTATGTGGCTCCCCGCGGGCCAATTCGAGTATGCTTGCCCGATCATGGATTCGTTCGAATCACACTACCTGACTATTGCGACCTTTCGGGTTAAGGACACCCAGGTACCAAACGAGGTCGAGATCGATGACCGGGGATCTTTCAAGGCGACGATTAGAAAAGTGTGTATTTGTGGCTCCCCAGTTGAATTTGACCGGGACACAGGTAAGTGGCTCTGTTCCGCATCGGGTGCCGACCTGGACGTCAAGAAATGGAATTGCGTTCCGTTAATTAAGGGAGCGAATCTTGGGAACGTCGACGTTTCGGACTTGAAGCATCCAGACTGCACATCCGTAGTCACATTCGGCGAGGATGGTGACCTAATAGCACTCTTAAAAATTGAGGCCAAAGACCACTGGGTCATAAGTGATCCCCTACCTATCTTTGAATGTCTCAGTGTAAAGCCATTCGAGACCGACCTGTTACTTCGTTGGTTTCTCAATCTGGAAGACGACCTTAGCAGCGGCTTGTCGTTCGAGATTTTTTGGAATGTGGCTGACCCAAACCACAGACGGGTCGTTGAATGTCTAAATTCTTCGCAGAGCATCACTATCTATTTTTTGGACTCTAATTCTCTCGCCGTTATTGGTGCCGCCGTTCTGGAACTCTACCAACCATTGATCCAGTCCTCGGTGAAGCAGGCATTTGCCTTAATTGCTGCTTTGCCAAAAGATGAAAATGCGCGCCGGGAACAATTGAGTGCATTGGCCCTTGGTCAGGAAGCCTCAATGTTCAGCCTCGCAGACAAAATGGGGATTTGTCCCGTCGCAACTGGCTACATGTTGGACTCTTCTTCTCTTTCCCTGGAGAAAATCGCCGAGATGTCTGAACACATGAGAAACTGCCCGACCTGCAAAAGACTCCAACATTCCTAACTGGGGCTGAACGGTGACGGAACTATCCTTTCCAATCTGTTTTTGTTAGTTCTCTCTCCTCTGAACTTTATCCGTAATCGTGAGGGCACGGATTCGGCCAGATCGCGATTGATGGTTTCTGAAGTTAGAGAGGCTGCTATGTCCCATAGATTTCCAGAACTCAATCTACGCCGTACAGGTAGACAAGGCGATCCGATTGCTCGTTTTACTATTCATCAATTTCTCTCACAGCATTACATCAATCTGTTTACCAAACTTGAAGAATATCTGACTTCGGAAGGCGAACAGTATTGGGCTGACATTCAAAAACTCTCCCGACGAAGCGCCAGAGAAGATTTGAATTCATGGGCCTTTGCCACCCTTTATCCAAACACAGTTCGTTATGCCATATTCATCTCGCTTTACAACCAGTTCGAGTTCGCTATGAACGAGGCGTGCACCGAATTGGAAAAGGATTATCCAAACGATGTGAAGCTGTCGGATTTGAAAGATAAAGGAATCAATCGTGCCTATACCTACATCAAGAAGGTCGTTGGGATACCGCAACCATTCGAAGCGGCCTCCTGGAAGAAACTCAAAGATCTTAATGCTCTTCGGAATCTCATTGTTCACAATGATTCCAACATCACCGATAAGAACCGACAGGTTGAAGCCATAAAAGCAATTGAAAGAATCAGTGCCTGGGCACCCGTAACCATGCAAGAAACCAAAGTCGTTCTTTCCAAGGATTTCATGGAACGAGTGAATCGTTTTCTTTATGAACAGGTCCAGTACATCGGGGAAAAGCTACAGGCGGCGGGATGGGAGTGAGGTAAGCTTGACCAGCCTCATTCGTCGATCCATTTCTTGTGGGTAAAGTGTAGGTAGCGATAGGTGTACGATCGAGTCTTACTGGGATTGAAAGGAAGGGCGGAATCCCTGGTGGTGTTTATCCGCGGGCGGCAATGAAGAAGGCTGCGCCTGAAGAGCCGGCGGTTCAACCGAAGGTCGGTTAGAAGAGAAAAGACACTTGAGGTGTCTCTCCGGTGGCGTCAGTTACGATAAGGCGCAAAATAGCCACCGGTTCAAGCGAAGCTTGGTATAGAGGAGCTACGCCCGGTGAGCGGCGGGTACAACCGAGAGATCGGAAGGATGTTAAAACAAATAGGGTCAGGCATGAGTATTGACTTACAGAGGCCCCGAGAAGAACCAGGAGGACGAAGGCCGGGCTTCTCATTGTTTCCTTCTCAACGCTCTCCGAATCGCCTATGCATCAGAGTTAGCGATAACCCTTGTGATTGTCACAGCAACGTCTGAAGTTTGCTGAGTGTATCCGCGATCACGCCAACCGGGGCAGTCCCTTTTTTCACCGCTTTCCGGGCTTTCCAATCCAGACTCTTAACCTGGTCCGCGAGCACGACACTTTTCTGATCCGGTTCACCCGGAATCACCACCTCGAAGGGATAGTCCTTCCGCTGACTAGTCATCGGGCAACACAGCATGAGCCCGCTGCGGCGATTGTAGCTGGCCGGAGAAAGCACAAGGGCTGGTCGATGTCCGGCCTGTTCATGGCCCACTTGTGGACTAAACTGCAGCCAGACGATGTCGCCACGGTCCGGCACATAAGGCCGCCGGCTCTTCACAACGCCTCTCGGCCCACTGGCCCGCCGAAGTCAATCTCTCTGTGGACGTTACGCGGGGTGATCCGCCTGACCAGATCTTCGAGCCGATAGACACGACGCAAGTGCGGCCTTAGCACAAGCGCGCCTTTTCGTACTTCGATCTCCAGATCATCTTTCACCTTGAGCCCCGCCTGCTGGGCAATGCTCTTCGGTACTCGGATGGCCAAGCTGTTGCCCCACTTCTGGGCGGTGGTTTTCATCTCTGCCGACCTCCATTCCTTAGAGTAGATACGGTGTAGATACTACTTGAGATCGTAAAGCGGTTCAATCGAGGCAAACCGACCAGTGAGGTGGCTCCGCTTGTTTGGACAGAATCTTTCAGTTCTTAAGTGGCGCCTCGCGGTGTTTTGCCTACGCGGCAGTGTGCCGTGCGGGCAGGTTGTCAAAGTACACGCGATCCGGCGTCCGCCCGTCAAGAGCCCGATGGGGTCTCGTCTGGTTATAGAAAGTCAGGTAGCGTCCTAACCCCTGTTGGGCCGTGGTAACGGTCTCGTAGGCGTGGAGATAGACCTCTTCATATTTGAGGCTCCGCCACAGCCGTTCGACGAACACATTGTCGCGCCAACGCCCGGTTCCATCCATACTGATCTGAATGCCGTGGGCTGTCAGAAGCCCGGTGAATTCCTGACTGGTGAACTGACAGCCTTGATCGGTGTTGAAGATCTCCGGGCAACCATACCGGGTGATCGCCTCCCGCACGGCTTCCACGCAGAAGTCCGTCGTCAACGTATTGGACAGCCGCCACGCCAGCACCCGGCGACTGGCCCAGTCCAGGATGGCACAGAGATAGACGAAGCCGCGCTGCATCGGGATGTAGGTGATATCCGCCGCCCACACGTGGTTCGGACGCGTGATCGTGAGCTGGCGCAGCAGATAGGGATAGATCCGGTGGGCGGGATGCCGGTGACTGGTGCGGGGTTTGCGGTAGACTGCCGTGATCCCCATGCGCCGCATCAGCGTCGCCACATGGCGCCGTCCGACTCCATGGCCCTCGCCCCGGAGGACATCCCGGAGCATCCGGGCGCCGGCAAACGGATACTGCAGATGCAGTTCGTCAACCCGGCGCATCAGGGCCAGCGTCTCCGACGACACCGGCACGGGCTGGTAGTAGACCGTGGACCGGGCCAGCTTCAGCAGTTGGCATTGCCGCCCGATTGGTAATTGATGCGTGCGATCGATCATCGCTTTGCGCTCAGCAAGCCCGCCTTGATGAGCGCGCCTTCTAAAAAATCATTCTCCAACGCCAGTTGCCCGATCTTCGCATGAAGCGTCTTGAGATCCGGTGCCTCCGACGACGGTTTCGTCCCGCCAAACACGTCCGCCGCCCGGCCCACCAGTTGCTGCTTCCATTCGGTGATCTGAGTGGGGTGGACGCTGAATTGCTCGGCCAACTCGGCGAGCGTCTTGTCGCCTTTGACCGCGGCCAATGCGACCTGCGCCTTGAAGGTGGCGCCATGATTCCGTCTCGTGCGTTTCATTGCCTCGCTCCTCTCGTCGGCCACCTCGCGGTGGCGGTGGTGAAGCCAGGCTACCACTTACCACACTGTCCGAATTTCCGGAGCCCCCTCTGCGTCCCAGAAGGAGGCACGATGGAGTATAACCAACTCGATGGCCTGGACAACGGTTCCCGGACGCCGATCCAGGACGCGCCACTTCGTCGAACCGAGGATTTCTTTCACGATGCGTCCAGCCTGATCAACCGGCATGGGGCGTTCGATCTTGCTCGTCGCAACAGCGAAGAACTCGCACAGGTTTTGTATGGTTGTGAGCCCGCCGCCGTCATTCCAAATGGCGAGGACAAGGGCTTGCGCGACAGTCTGCTTTCGTGCGTCCAAATGCACGTAGGCGTGAACCAGAACAGTGGTATCAATAAGCCGCTCACCAGCGGTCATAAAGTTCCTCGCGGCGGCGGTAGCGCAGCCTTCCACCCTTATGCGGGTGCTTCAACAGTTCAATCTGGCGCTTCGTGATCTCGTTGTCTTTTGCGGCCTGATCGAGCGGCTTGATCTCGACTAGAGCCTGACACTCATCCGGCAAGTCAGGCCTCTCTTCTAAGACAATCGTGTTGCCTTTGATGACTCCTCTGTAAACTTTCATCGTTAGGTTCCTCCACGGCAATAAACCTATTCTCTATCCTCATGCAGCTCGTCTCGCTTCCGATACTGGAGCTTCCCCATCGCAAATCCAGTTTCCAGCATGGCTTTTTGGCGGTTGATGATGTCCTGTTCTTCTTCCTCCGTGGCCTTCACGAGCACGAGGGCCTCAGTCCCGTCGCCACATCCAGTTTGTCCTTGAGCACCACCGTGTTGCCTTTCACGATGCCTTTGTACGTCTTCATGGCCTGTTCTCCATTGTCATCTCCAGCGCATGCCCAGCATTATCGCCAAATGCCGGCTGTTGGTCATCTCATTCCGCATGTCTGAAAGACCGCCGCCAGAGTTCCAGAAGCAGCAGCGCCTGTCTGCCTGCCCGCAGCCCTGCAGGCAGGCCAGGGCATAGGCAGGCCGCTCGGAGAAAGCGAGGAGTACTGAAATCTCCCAAAGATTAGTTCAATTTTAGCCCATGGATCGAATCATAGGGCACATCCACAACAATAGGATCTGCGCCAGATGAGCTTAACACCTTATCGGCTCGTCGAAGTTGCCAGAATTGGCCAGAGGAGATTGGAACAAGGAGTTCACCGGAACGCAATGGGTCCTGGTCGAGTGCATTTTCGTACTCCGTCACAAGTACCTTTGGCAGCACTTCTGTGCCATCGAACATCTTGTCGAATGCTTCCGCCAACTCATCGCTCGATTGGAAAGCGCGAAGGTTTGCCAGGCATGCTACGGCAAACTCCTCCTGGCAGTCTGATACTTCCTTAGCCCATTTTTCGTGAATAGCGCCAGCATATATTCTGTCGAGCCAGGGACCAATCTGCGACTCATTAATAATTGTATTGGCGTTTTCTTCCAGTATCCGAAGCGAACCGGCAACATACTCTTTCTCATAGACACCTTGACCCCCCAGAGGCTCTGTTACGACATGAACGTCACACGAAGTATGACGACGACCTCTGTTTACTCGCCCAAAACGCTGAATCAGTGATTCAAGAGGCGCCGGCTCTGTGAAGATTGTGTCAAAGTCAATATCCAGACTGACCTCAACAACCTGAGTAGCGACAAGGACTGCCGGGGTCGCTGTTTGCTGTCGATTGCGGGTTCCCATCTTCATAAGAAGATTTTGTTCTTTGCCAAATCGATCTCGGGCGTTAAAGCGGCCATGGATAAGCTCAGACACAATAGCGATCGATGAGAGTGGTTCACTAAGAGCGCGATGAACATTGATTGCAGTAGCAACTGTATTGCAGACAACCAGTACTGATTCACCTCCGGACGCACGCTGTGCGATTTGTTCTAGAACGGCGGGTTCTGTGATCCTGCCCTTCACAATTCTTATGGTATGACGGGCGAATTGTTTAAAGAGGGCATCTCCTGCACTGACATGCACGACCTCTCCAAGAACTCGGTGAAGAACTCCGGCGAGTATCGACGGAAAGGTTGCCGACATAATCAAGAATCGGCCTCCAAGATTTCTTCGAAGATGTTCAATCATGCCTAAGATCATGCCCAGCCGCTTTGGTTCATAAGCATGGATCTCATCAAAGATGAAAAGACCATCAACCGCGTCTGTGAGCAGTGCTTCGTAGCCTTTCAATCGAAAGGCTCCACGGAGAAGTTGATAGGGAGTCAGAACCCGTATCGGATGATGACAGAGACGAGCAAGAGCCTGTTCGCGGTGCGCGACGATCTCTGCCTTCTCTGGGACATACCCTTTCTCCAAAAGGTTTCGATAAAGAGCCTGAAGTGCGCGGGAGTGCTGGAGTGAAACGCTTTCAGGAAAATGGCGAGAGAGCCGAGCGTGCATGGCATTGAGACTAGCTTGATAGGGGAGGAGATAATAGATGCGTCCACGGCAATCACCGTTCGCCTTTTGATTGACGCTCCAGAGAATCGCGGCTTCCGTTTTCCCACTCCCCGTTGGAGCAACGAGCAGAGCATGCCCAGAGCGCGATGCTGCCTCCCGTTGGTGTGGAAAGAGTGCATCTGTGCGGCCCAGGCCCAAGATCTTCACCATTTCCTCTATATTCTTAAACGGGAGATCTGCAGGGCGTACATGAGCAGAAGCAGTGTGGTCTGCGAGAAGAACGAGTCCGCGAAGGACAAGGGCGGTGAGGTTTTCGGATGACGAGGAAGGTTGCTCTCCAAGTTTCCGGACAAGCCGTCGGTAAGCCTTTAATGCATTGTGAATTCTCGAGACTGCAAGTTCACGAAAATTGGCTGCGGGGTGTGCTGGCAGGTCAGGAAAGACTTCAAGCTCTGGCAGTTTGTTCTTCCTTGCTAATTTAGAAGAATCTATTGCTATCCAGTTCGCAACAGCTTCCACTATGGGGTCACTCACCTCTGCCAACAGAGAGGAGACAGGGTCGTCTTCGGAATCATCAAGTTCAGAGTAAAGTCGAGTGATGTCACTGATGTCCCGATGATGCGAGGCAATACCGGCTGCAACCCATGGATGGTCGCCTTCATTGCCATCAGGCAGAGCCCATTCAATAAATGCTAGCGAGAGGATTTCATGGCGTTGCCCCCATGATTCTCCACCCGGGCGGAGTTGAGCTTGGAACCCTTTCGCGATTTTCCCCATATCATGCAGAACGCATGCCCAGAACGCTCGATGCCACAGGCGAGGCTCGCCCACTCGCTCGGCAAGGTTAGGAAATAGTTCGTGAAGATCGCCTAAGCGAGCTACGACCGCAGCGGTATGGCCTATAAGGGTTTCTCCTCGAGTCGAACCAGGCCGTGGACTTTTAGCCCAAATTTCCGCCAGGGTTGTCTTGTGGTCAGTGTCCACTGTTTTATGAACTACCTGTGAAACTGTGAAACCACACAATTCTATGGGTTCCATGTTTTGGAGGTGATTGGGGGTCAATCCAAAGCTCCAAAGGCTCGTTTTTGATGTGCAACACCTGTCGGGAGCCAAACAGGTTGCCTTCTTCGACTGACGAGTAGTAAACAATATCCCGGAGAAGGATGAAGCGATCGAAAACTGGTTCTCTCTGTGGTGGGGGACCGATATAGCGCGGCATCAAGACGGTGGTGCCGCGTGCGGTTCGCCTGCGGAAATGAGAAGGCAGAATCGTTGCCTCGAAGTATCCACGGTCTGACCGTTCAAGTGTGGCTTCTTCAACTTTGCTATAGCAGGCCAGGTCCTGCGAGCGTCCCAAGACGACCGGAAAGCGGGGTTGTAAGAATGCATCAGCGAGGTCTATTCGGTTCAGATAGAGAACAAGCCTGGCTCCCAAAAGAAACTCCCGACGAGTAGGCTGCACGGTAGCATTAAGAACAGTTGAGTGTGTTTCTCTCCCAACTTGAAACCGTCCTCCAGCAGGAACCACAATCTGCTGATTTTCCAAATCCTCCCCTTTGCCAAGGGCCGTAAACCAATAAGCAAACTGGAGACTTGTTGAGTCCGGCCATTCTCCCAAGGCGCTGGCAATATGGCCAAATATTGTAGAGGGAGGAGGCATGTCAAAGCTTAACTGGCGTCCAACCAAGAAGTGGGGGTAACGAAAGGAGCAGGTTGGCGCTTCTATCTCAATGCGAAGGACTCGCATGTCAGTCGTACCATTTCTTGTTATTGCTTTGTTTGAGTTCTTCTGCCAGAGCGATCATTGCCTCCCGCGGGTGCCCCCACCGGAATTTAATGCTAGATCGCTCAGCATCGCTCAGCAATTCGACGGCCTGCCGATGATCATCCAAGTAACCCTTAGCCCATCCCACAAATACATCAGAAAGAAGTTGGTCCTTGTAGACCTTCAAAATTTCTTTTAGCGCATCGAGACTGATCGCAGGTTGACCATTACTATTGGCGCAGACGATTCGGTAAAAGGGATGGTTGCCAGATCGCGTGACGGCAGCAAAAATCAGACTCGGTGTTACGTCAGTATAGTGGAGCGTCAACTTAGCGCCACCTTCCATCTCGCCGATCGCACGTATCAGGGATGCGACACGTTTAGCTCGGTCTTGGTGGGATAAACGGAAAGCAGGTTGTCCATAAACTGTTGCCTCTTGAAGGTGCCGTTCCCTAGCAATTTGAATGCGGTTTTCATCAAGATTCCGATAACCAACTCGCCCTCCGTTGAAAAATGTGCCGGCAGTGGTCAGGTTGAGCGAAAAGAGTCCTTGGAGGGTCGCTCTATAGAATTGGTGCTGATAGAGAACGGGGTCTCCATCATGCCGAGCCATTGTTCCCCAATCTTCGACAAGCTTTACTGGCCCAAGAGAGACCAGAGTACCAACCCTAAATGGAGAGATTCGCGTTATACTGACTTCCTTCCCTTTCTTTTCTTCCAGCGGCGTTAGCTTTTGATAATTTGGATCTTTCTGGCGACGATCTTTAGACTTGGAATCTGGTGCGCGCATGTATCCAAACAAATCGTCATCCCAATACTCGATCGGGTTGCTGGCTGGATAGGCAAGGTTTTCGTTTTCCTTGTACGTTGGTGCCATTGCCCAGGCAGCATCGTTTTTCGAAAGAGTTTCTCTCAGCCAATATCGAACCGCCTGTGCCGACACATATGGAATTGGCCCAGTTGGCGTGCGTATAAATTTCACAGCCATTGCATTTTCAACCCGTGCTGTCTCGTCCTTCCCAGCATTGTTCAGCGCCGATGCTGGAGCATCGATTAACATCATTCCAGTGACAAAAGCCATGTCTCGCTCCTCCTTTTCCTCAAAAGCGGATTCCCTGTTTGCAGGGATACTTATGATGCTGCCAGATTTGCAGCTTCATCTTCGGTTTCTAGTTCCTGAAGCGCATCGGGTTGTTTGCCAAACCAGCCCTGCCGATGCAATTCTTCAATGACCCGAATCAACACCAGGTCTCTGGCCAGCGTCCAGTCTGTTCTGGCCAATTCCTCTCCTTCTTCAAAGACGAGCAGGAACTCATCCAGCCCCAGTAAAGGAGGTTGTCCCTTCTTGAGACGGACGTTGGAGGCTTTGATGAGCAGATTCCTCAAGATCACATACCGATTGGCCCGATAAAGTCCCTGAAAAAGGCGTCGGTCGTTGTCCAATGCGATGTGTTGAGCGACCCGATCGCCAAGTGAACGGATCGCCTCAATCCGGCTCTTTTCCATTCCAATCACCTCCTTCAGAAATAGGCGTGTTATGTCCCAGGAGACGAGATCGAATTGCCGGGTTAAGTGATAGTCCCGGCGCGGGTCGCTCTCGCGTGCGAACCGATGGGCTTGACGAAGAAAATAGGTGCGGACAAAGCGGGCTGCATTGGCTGGTAGATCAAATAGGTCATCATAGAGATAGTTACGATTCATTTCAGGGTTCCAGGGTTTCTCTCCGTGCGTGTTTGTAGCTTGTTTGTGTTTCTTTCTCCCCTTGCTTTTCTTCTGCTTGTCATCCTCTGAAGTTCTCTCTCTCGCCGAAGACTGTATCTTTTGCCAAACCTGACTCGTACCAGCTCGAGATACTGCGCGGATGAATTTGACGACCTCAGAAGGAAGTTGGAAAAGATCAATATCAGGGCCTTGACCGGAATTGGTCAGGTGATACACCGTGACTGATGGTGCCGGTTCGTCCTCACTCCATTCTCGGCGCTCGTGTTCAATTTCTAATAGAACATGGACAATTAAGGTTTTCGGGGCCTTTGCATCGAGATATTTTTCTTTAGACTTGTCAGTTAAAAGGAGGAGCTTTCGATTATCGTTGAGGAACCGGTGAGCGAAGGCATAGGTAAGCTTCGGATCATCGGGACAATGAACTGCCAAGGCCCGCCCGTAACAACGACGAGCGCCCATAGGGAAAGCTTGGATTGCCAGAAGATAGGCACCTGAAATAGGCAGGCCGCCGGTGCCTGCAGGGAAAAAGTTGAGAACGTCCTCCCCCGTGATCATCGGCACGTGTTGTCTGTAGACGATCCGGCTAGCTGGTTCACCAGAGAATATACAGCGAAGGCCTGATGCGTGAGGATCAGGTGGTTCCTGAAATGCATAGAGGACTTGTCGTTTAAATTGCGCGATATTTTCGGATTTCATTTTTATTTTTGCACCGGGCTGCGCACCTGGTTGAACATAAGCAGCGTTCGGAAAGACACAGGTGAGATATGAGAGCAGTTTCCCCGAGAAGTATTCCTTCTCCAGAAAGTTTGCCACCTTAAGCAGATCTTTCTTGGTTAAAGTCGAAGGATCAGGTTTCTCGCAGAACGCCGATAACGTTGCCACGCCGACATCGGCAATTGGATGACCTGTATATCGCAGCATCACATCACTCTTATATAGTTTGTCTTCCAAAGACCGCACTAACTCATACCGCCCATTTCCCCATACTGCATACTTCCCCACGTGAGTGTACTGCGTATCCGTTTACCGTGAACCGTCGTCCGCAGTCCGCGAACCGCAATTCGCGAGCCACCGCCTGCGAACTGTTATCGGTCGATGGAGAACCGTCCGCCCTTGTCGTGCACAGGACCTTGTATCCGCACGATGTATGGAGCGTGGTGTGCACTGGTGGCCCATCAGGTATCACGCCCATGTGACATCCGAGGTCACAACGCTGAAGACTGTGACCCGCCATCCGCACACCGCTTCCCGCTCTCGGCGTTCCGCTGACCGGTTAGCGTAAACCGCGGCCCGGAATCCGTGACCTGTCATTGGTCGACGGATAACGGAAGACGGGCAACGGAAAACGGGATACCGGAGTCCCGTTTGACCGTTTACGGCCAGTGCTGGTAGCATCTCTTTGCCTTAGAGTGCCTCCATGAGCGAAAAAGAATCGCTTCATCCCCCTCGATTTGTCCGGAACGAACAGGGTGAGATTATCGACGTCATTGTGTCCTATGACGATTATCGGCAATTCCTTCGGACCCTTGCCGCTCATGCTGATTGGGAAACACTGCCTCCCTATCTTCAGGATGCCATTGATCACCTGCTTGCTGAAGAAGCCAAGGCTGAACCTGGATCATCACAGCCCATCCGTGCAGTTCTGGGCAAACCTGGCAAGACTGCCTGATGGTCTACCAGGTTCTGCTCCGACCTGCCGCGGAACGCGACCTCGCTAAGCTTCCTCCCGATATTCGCACCAGGTTGGCCGATGTTCTGTTTGCCCTCGAAAACGATCCTCGCCCTCATGGCGTGACCAAGCTGGCGGGAGGCCACGATGTGTGGCGCGTCCGCGTCGGCGACTATCGCGTTCTTTTCGAAATCGACGATTCTGCCCAAACCATTCTCATCCTTCGTATCGCCCACCGCCGGGATGCTTACCGCTGATGCCATTCCATAACCTCATACTGTCCGTTTCCCCACACCGCGTACTTCCTATTGTCCGTGAACCGTTCACCGCTGCCCGCAATCCGCGAGCCGCTCACCGTGAGCCGTGTTCCGTGATCCGTTTACCGCTATCCGCATCCCGCTGACCGTCTACCGCTGCCCGCAAACCGCTTTCAACAGCCCGTGATCGGTCGACGGGCAACGGAAGACGGGCGACGGAGAACCGGAGTCCGTTCGCCGTGAGCCGTCGAACCTTCATCGCTCCTTCTCCAAGGATCGGGCAATCAGTTCTCTCGCCAGGGATTTATAGAAGGACGCTATTGCCACTGGATCATAGGGCTTGAGCATCGGCAGCTCGCCTTGCGACGGAAGGTCTTCCAGAAATCTGCCTTTGAGGATATGGTCGATGCCTGTGACGCCGAATTTCCGCTGAGTCTGCTGGATTGCGTCCCACAGGCTGATTGTCGGAAACTCGCGAAGCAGAAAATAGACGTCGAGATAATCCTTGAAATCCTTTCGATCCGTGAGCGCCATGAGTTTGTTGGCCAGGATGTCTCGCCAACCGTCAACCTGGACGCCTTCGACGGCCAGGCGCGGCTCAAGCGGGGGAAACGGATATTTCGTGAACTCCACTTTCATGGTCCGCTGATTGTAATCATGAAGCAGGAACAACCGGCGATCGTATTTCCGCTCATGCTGAATATTGGCGACGTGTGGAATCGCTCGAAGGAAACCGAGGACGGACTCCAGATCGACTTCCTGCTCGGTAAAGAAGTCGAGATCTTCGGAGTGCCGATGCCGAAGATAGAACGCCGACAGGGCCGTTCCACCGGTCAGGTAAAAGTGCTCGCGGAGCGGGGAGTTCCGGAAGCGTACAAGGAGGGTTTTTTGTTCCTCCGTCAGAATTGAATTGTCGGTAATCGAGTTCAGGGATGGGTCTCCCAGGCGCGATGATATTCTTCAATCAGCGCTTTCGTGGCTCCATCGACCTTCAGTCGATCGCGATAGGTATAGAGAAGAGCCACCGTGTCACGGTCTTTCCCGTAGAGAGGGAAAAAGTCTGCGATCCGCTGCAAACGCCACAACAGATCCTGGGGGGGCTCTCGATAATCCCACAGCAACTCTTTGGGGACAGCAATCATCTCGCTTCGCTCTTTCGAGAGTCGGCGACCATTATATAACTCTCACTTCATATTGCCCATTTCCCCAAACCGCATACTTTCCCACATGGGTGTACTGGCCAAGGATCAGCAACGGCAGGAACTCTTCGAAGTCGCCCTCATACGTCACTTCGCCCACGAAGCCGCCCATGTCGTGGGCCTGACCGGTCTTCCAGGACCGGCGGTCGCGGTCTTCCCATCTGATCTTGCAACTCACGGTTCGGATGGCTTCCGCCCGTTCGCCGAAGGCTTTGAAGTCTACGTCGAGCGTGTCGTCGCAGTAGAAATGGCCGAGCGCGTTGATGCGGTCGCGCAGGCGCTTGATCAGGTGCTGGAACTCGGGGCGCTCAACAATCCTGCCGTCGGCTTTGAGGAGCGTCGGGGTGAGGAAGCGCACCGCTATCCGTTTTCGGTTATCCGTCGTCCGCGATCCGCGGTCCGTTGGCTGTAAGCTGTTCCCCGTGAACCGTTCAGAAGCGAGACGGCGGCAGTCATCGAAGGTTAAGCGGAATGAAGAGGGTCGAACCAATTGTGTTGCGGAAGAGTAAACCTCTTCTCCCTCAGGAGCTTGCTCACGGGTAACGGAAAACGGATGACAGGCAACGGCCTCGCGTAGCGCGAGCGCGCGAGCTAAAGCGTAGCGCCCTCGGCCGAGCCCGATGCCTTGGTCGCCCAACTCCCGGAACGTGACCGCAAAATAGGGAAAGTAGTCGAGCGCTCTGCCGATGAGGATCAGGTCGAAGGACAGGGCCTCGCCCGGTCCAGCCACCGTCTCAAGCCCGTTCGGCGGCCGGAACACGAAGGGCCGCGGAATGTCCTGATTCAGGCTCAGCCGGTCGCTGCCGGGCGGAGGGCTCGGCTCAAAGATCTGCCCGTACGGGCAAGTGGCTTTCATCGCGCAGGTCTGGCGGCAGTCGGCCGGCGTCGGACAGACCAGCCGTTTGAACGTGGCGCCGAAGGCGCCGCGGAGGGTGTTGCCGGGATTGCGCGGATGAAGGGCCAGGCGATCTACCGCCTCTAACTCGAACCTGAAGTGGGCGAGGGAGAATGAGTTCAGCATGGTACACAGCATTCAGAACAGACCCAGCGAATCATCTTTTACGCGTGCTCGAAAACTTTAAGTTCTTGAGGAAGCTGGTGCACGGTGACCTCACTTCTTTCGGATCGTGGAATACTTGCTAAAGCTTGCCGACAGAGTATGAGTCCAACGTTACCTTTGTTCTGCCACCGGGCTGAATCAATTGGTTCCAGTCCGTGTGCAAGGATGGAGGAGTTCCGCACCCCTAAGAAGTCTTGGACCTTGGATTTGTTCTCGGCAAACCAGGCCCCAAGATGGTCGTCGTGCAGCTCTTGGAGAAGAGCCCACGAGGGAAACAAGGGAATTTGGATTTTGCCGGTGTCTGAGCGGTGACGTTCAAATGAAGCCCGACGCTGTGCCGGGATCTTCTGCAAGTCAACGTTCGAAGTGTCAATTCCGTGTTTCGCCCTCAGCCGCACTTGAGCTATCAATTCCAGCGCTCGATAGATCCGTGCGGCTGCATCGTCATAGCGACCTTGAATCGCTCGCCGCTCTGCATTGAGAAACAGATCTTCAACTCGAAGATAGGGGTCTCTCGGCTCTACTCGGCAGAGATCATCCAGCATGATGCTGGACTCCTTGAGATACGGCCGGTATGGTTGCAATAGGGTCCGTGCTTCATCGTGATTGAACCTGTCCCATGCATCGAGGCCTCGGCAGATCGCTAACCCGGCCCGCACCTTGTCCGAAAAGGATTCGCTGATTGGCATCTGGCCAATTCTTTCCAGCATAGAGGCTGCTCCCGCATAATCGAAGCGGGATAGGCGGGCCTGAACCTCTTCGAGCTTTCTTCTGCCTCTCAGGTCCCACACGGCGATGGGTCTGGAAAACTGGCTCCGATCTCTCACCTTTTCAAGGTCCGTGCGGGTCCCTGCAATCAAGTTCAATTCGCACCACTCCGAATCCACGGCCGCCAGAGCCAAGCCGGCGGTCATGGACTTGGTTCCCCCTGTATAGTCAGCGATAAGGCGGGCGTGAGGCTGCTCATGATGCAGCTTGATGAGAATCCGGATGGATTCGAGGTAACACGCTTCGAGATTATCGAAGTGCTCAATCTTCACCACGTCAAATTGGTCGGGGGACAAACCAACCTGCGTTGGAATATTTGGAAGGTCGGGTTTGTCCAATTTAGGGTCGCTCTTGATGATCTTGCCTTCGCCGATGACTTGCACGTACGAGCCCTTGGCGGTAGGGGTCTCGTCTGAGCACAAGAAAACCACTCGGTCCGGCTTCAGCGTTTGGATTGCCGTCACCAGTGGTTGATGTGACCCGCCCACGGTCAAAACGAGGATTGTCATGGCTCTCACACGAAGTATCCGTAACCGGCGGCTGTCTTCGCTCCGGCTCCCAGGGTTTTCAGGCCCTCGATGAGCCAAGCCTTGGCTTTGTTGAGAGCATCCTTGGCTTCGTTAGTTCGCGTCCGGCACAGGAGGGCAAACTCGAATTCAACACCAGGTGAGACGGTCAAGAAAAAGATGGGGTTCGGACTCTGATCGTCAGATGGAGCCAACGCTTTGCCTTGCTTGTCTTTCTTCTGTTGGTACCAGTCGGGATAATGGGGGTTCATGATATCCACTTCGATCCAATTCTTTCCGGGCGGTGAGATGGGGATGGCATCCAGGACATCAACCAGCCCCGCGGCCTTCTGTGTGCCGAAGATTGTTTCGTGTTCACCGTTGGACCTCGCGACTGCCAATGCCAGCCCTTTCAATCCTGAGCCTGGCAGCATGGGGACGCCGTAGAGACGGTGAAATACGATGTTGGTTTCAAGCGGGCTCGCCCCTGCCAGCCCGATGGCCAAACGCCAATCAGTCTTGGCGCGGAACCGGCAGGCCAGCCCTTGTTGCTCTAACGGCTTGAGCCACGCTTCACGGCGAGCACGCCACTCAGTGGCTAACTTGCGAACTGGCTCAACATTGGCCGCCCTTGCCGCATGGTCGAGGTTATCCCGTTTGCGGTCTTCTTCTTTCTGTTTTCCGCTGCGGGTAGTGGTTACTACTTTGAAGTCCCACTGATTTGGGCCTTGACGCACTGGTCCCCACCGAACAAACCGGGTGAGCCAAAGGCCTGGATGCACAGGGTGTTGAAGGCGGCGCAGCACTTCTTCTGCAACCTTGTCCTTGTGGGGGAGTGGAAGCCGGCTTAATTGAGGCGGCCCAGCTTGGCTGCCCGGCGAGCCTTGATGAGTTGGAGGCGGTCCAGGCCTCCCAGGTCCCCTGGGTGATGACGAACCCGGCCTACTGCCTCTGCGATCCCAGGTTGGCATACTTCATCCTCGCGCTGTTCCACGTTCGGGTTTTTCGATGGCGGCCTCGGCGAAGCGCTTGAGCCATTGCAGATAGGCTAAAGCTTCGGTTGTTGCCATACGGTAGCCTCGGCTGTCACCGTCCATCAGCGCTTTGAGAACTCCGTCCTTCCCTTTGGCGTAGTCAAATCGCTCGAGCCACTCCTCCAGATCGGCAAGAGCCATGGCGTGGTGACCTTTCCCCTTGCTGGCAAGAAAGGCCATGGTCTGACCAAGCCCGCACTGTTGGATCATGGCAGGAAGCCCCATCACAAGCTGGCGATACTCGCCGGCAAGTTTTCCATTAGTCTCTCCACCGGCGTCCCGGTTTTTCTGGATGCGATCATGCGCGAACTTGGCGCGATCCTGCTCAGCGAGCCTTCCCATCGTTGCCTCCCCCGAAACGCACCAACGCGAACCCTCGTCCGGTGGTCTCGTCTCCACCTACTTGGATTCGTTGGCCGTCAAAGGTCTTGATCTTTTGAGACACCCACGCGGCGGTCCAACTGGCCTGCTTGTTGTCGGCCATTGGATCTTGAAGCAAGACTAGCGCGCAGAAGGCGCTGTCGCTCGGTACGTGTTCCTCCGTCCAGAGTGCACCTGGCTGAACGGTCTTCGTGTTCTCATCCAAACGGACACGCGTGACAATTTCTGTGGCCGTCTTTGCGAATTCGCGGAACTCATTATCTGGAAGAACCACGAGGTCGGCAGCAAGCTTGGTTTTCCAGAAGCCAAAGGCCGCGTCGTTTGTGAACAGTTGTCGGCTCAGCCAGTCGCCTAACTGCTTAATGTCCTGATTCGCCTCCGCAGTATAGGAGAATTCTTCGAGGATGATTGGACCCTGCTGTGCAGAACCCGAAAGAAGTGCTGAACCAGTGGGGACAAGCGCACCGTCCTTGGCCGGTGGAGCCGGCACATTAGGCAGACCGTCGAGGCCGCAGTGTGTAAGGTCGCGTCTGAGCCGTGCCAACACATGAGGGCAAGTCGTCCAAGCAAAGACGGTCCCAATCGCCCTCACAGGGAACAGGAGGATACGTGCGTCTGTGAACGAAATCGCGCCAGCATGTTTATCGGCTTCGCCAGTCTCAGGCCCGAACATCGCCGCGATTTCGTCAGACTGCCAGTTGCACTCCCGTGCTAGAGATCGAAAGACACCCTTGAGGCTCGATCCCTGGATGATGGGATAGTCTGTGTAGCGTTCGCGCTGAATCGGAAGGTCAACCGTCCCCACCTGCGCTCCTGTTCCCGGATGCAAGGGGGTCTCGGTATAGAGAAAAAGCGGAATTGCGAGCTTTGCCATGCTTACCACCTCCCAACGAGGGCGAGCCCAAAACCGAACTCGGCTCCCCAATCCGTCATCGTCTGACCGTGGACTGAGAACACGTCCTCTCCTGGCCCATCGATGAGTTCAAAGAAATACACGCTTCCTGCAGGCACGGTCGGCCGCATCGGGCGAGGCTGCCCGCCACGGCCACCTCTCCCAAGTTCCCAGCCGCTGACTCTGAGCGGCGAGCCGATGGCTGCCGCAACCAGACGGACACGGGTTTTCGCTCCGGGCAGTGTCCCGGTGAGTTGATCTCCCAAGAAGCTCGGCTTCCATGTCCATCTAGCCGTGTCACTGCCAAATAGGGCGGGTGAAACGAAGTAAAGGAGAAAACGACGCTCTCGTCCGATATGTTCAGCAGGCAACGCCGGCCATTGAATATCTGAGATAGTCTGATAGTGTCCCGCTCGACCTTCGCCGCCAATGTCCAGAAATCCCTGCACCGGCAGGCTTGGTAATCCGGTGAAGGAGATAGCAAGCCCCCAGTCATCCTGGAGCCGAAGAGCGTCCACGATGAAGAACTGACCGGACTGTGCCGTCCTGCGGCCTCGCTGCAAACCGATTCCGACCCTGGGTTCCTCGACGAGGATTCCGTTTTCTCCACGCGTGCGAGTTGGGTCGAGACCTTGGAGAATTTCACCTTCCAGGAGCGTTTGAAGCGTAGGAGCATCCACCCACCCTTCAAGGTGTTCCACCGGCTCTGCTCCGGCAACACCCAGCGGACGGAGGCCGGCAGGAAGCCCTGTCACCTCAGCTCCCTGCTGGGGACAAAGGAAATGCCAGCTTGTCTTCCCCTTGACGCGGACCACGTGTCTAGGGAGAGGGAAGTAGGTGGTAAGTGAACCTTTTATCTGGTGGGCCGGCAAAACATAGCGAAGGCGAAACGGTCCGGGATTGCCGGGAGTGCCAACTTCCTGGCGGAGGGGACACTCGGGCACTGAACCACACTTCGGGCAAGCCGGACCACCATCACGTTCAGCGTACTTGTCCAGGTTGCCGCAGTTTTCCACCAGCACTTTGGATCGCAACGCGCCTTGAACAGTGAACGGCGAAGGAGGGAAGACCGACTTGGCATGATGGTCCTCGCCCGCTGAGAATGGACGACCATCCCGGAAGACCCACACATCGAGCGGTTCTAGAAAGATGGTCCTCATCGTCCTCCCCGCGCTAAAAATACCGCGGCCTCCAAGGCTGCAAGCCATTCTTCGCGGCATGGCGTCTGGTTCCGCAGTTCCCAGATTGCAGATCGCACAGTGTCCTGAGAGAGTTGAGTCTTCTCGGCCTGGCCATTGTCCCAGTGACGGCCCAGTTCACGTTTGACAAGTAGTTGAATTGCCTCCGGCGGAAGCTGTTTGGCCTCTGGCCGTTCAAGCAAACCTTTCAGGATCGAAAAGAATCGCGGAGAGAGCGCTTTTTCTCGCACCGCTGTGGTAATCGCGGAAAGGTCGTGAACGGGATCGGCACTCCGGTCCTTATTCGTCCAGCGAATCCGGCAGTGGGTGGGCTGGCCGCTCCGGCGCATGATCCGTACGGCCAGCACATCTTTGCTATCGGTGGACTTCGCCCACTCTTCAGCACGCCGTGATTCCTCCACTGCGACTTGAAGCGGATACTTGTGGTGGAAGATCACGAGGCTGCCGGACAAGCCCGCTCGGCTCCCGAATGTCTGGATTAACTCACCGTTGATCCAGTAAAAGCCTCGCCCTTTGCTGAACCCTGGAATTTTCTTGCTGTCTTCGACTTCCATGTGGCCACCAAAGGCCAGTCGTATGTCGTGGGCTAGCTCTAAGGCGTCATTGAGCGACACCAACGCGAGGACATCGTCGCCTCCGGCATAGATCAAGTATGCGAGCTTCTCGCGGACCAAAGTCGGCACCACGGTCAGGGCAAAGGCATTGCAGGCCCGGCTAATCGCCGCGTGGGTGGCTGGCGTCATCCGGCGTTGCTTTTGCCACAAAGGGTGATCTGTGGGAAGTAGTCCACGAAGCCAATCGCCTATGTCAGGATGCAGTGTTTGATCCAGCAGGACTGATCGGTCTCCACCAAGCCATTTCCCCATGTCATCGCCGTCCATTCGAAGCAGGGCGAGATATTGGAATGGGGGAGCAATGTCCAGATGCTCTGCTTCCCGAACAAGGGCGCGAGCAGCTTTCGCCATTTCGGGAGCGACACGAATTTCTTCAAGCTCATGTTCCGGCTCGGTGGAGACCCAGAAACATTCGCCGTCAATCCGGGCGAAATCTTGTGCGTGTCCGCGATCGGATTCGGGTAGCCACTTGGTCGCTTGCCAGACCTTCGAGAGAGTCCATGCGTCCAGGTTCCCATCTGCCTTGGCAGTATCAACCAACGCTTGAATGGCCGGTTTTAGACGAGAAAAGGTTCCACTCTGTAAGACTGCGAACTTGAAGGGAGCGGCGGCAATTTCGCTCGTGGATGGCACGCCGTGAGCTTTATTGAGTTCGCTTGTGAGAATTTCTGGCCCTAGACGTTTCACGAGGCATACCGCACACAAGGCCTCTCCTTTCTTGACGCGGATAGCTTTTGCGTCGCCAAGCTTCCTCCACCAGCCTTTACCCTCGTGCGTTGACGGATGAATCACCCCCCGATGACCGCACAGGCTGCACTTCAATCCCGGCTCTTCGCCCGATTCAAAGACGCGGGTTGCTTTGGCTCCACCCAGTGTAAGATCCACGGCTCGGTATGCGGCTCCATAGAAAGCCCCCGCGTTTGGGCGGTACTCGCGGATCCCATCAAGGTTAATCGTTGAAATACTCGGCAGACCACATAGACGTGTCTTGAGGATGGTTTCACATCGGGTAAGATCGCTCGGCCATGGGAAGGCCGCCCAATAGGCCTCCAGGTGCGCCGGGATCTGGCGGTCAAAAAATGCCGCGATGTCATCGGTGGATGTATTGGTGTACCTGGCAAACTCCTGATACGCATCCTGTCCAAGCTTCTTCCATGCCTTATGAAGGGCTGAGACACAGTCCTCGGCAATCCCCTTGGCCTTATCCTGTGGAACGACCGCGAGAAAACGGTTCGGGAGCGAAGCTTCCCGACCAGGGTCTCGTGCTCCGGGAATCGGTAAATGGAGTGGTTCTTGTTGGAGCCACTGATCCAAGAGGGGCTGCCGCCAGAGAGCGGGGAACAGCACCGCGTCCGGACCGAAGGCTTGCGCGAGAGGAAGAATCGCCCGGCTGGCAAGCCAGGACAGGATGAACGAACCGGCCCAGAGATCCGCAGTGCGGCGGGCAGTTCCGATGAATCCCTGCACGGGGCCGAACGACACGAGCAGTAACGCAGGTTCTTGCTTCTGCCACAAGATCGGTGCAAGCGCCGACACCAGCCGTTGGTGGTCCCAGATCGAGTGGTCCGGCATTCTCGTTTCAGCCGGTAGATACTCCCATAGAATTCCCATCCGGTCGCGGCCTTCTCCGCCCTTTGCCAGATATTCGGGCAACAGTCGCCAGAGAGCCCAGAATCTCCGTTCCGACGTCGTTGACCCGCTACCATCCAGTGCATCAAGAAGCTGCTTCACAGCGTGGTCAACCTCAGCACGGGCTTTGTCGGGTTCAACTCCAATCCATCCCCACTGGCCTAGATCAATTGCGTCCCCGGACAAAGGATGGCGCAATACTGGCTTATTGCTCCACCGAAGGTCCGGAGCGCCTCCCAGGAACTTTTCCCGGTCGGCGGCAGAAGCCAGATGATCGGCTTCCTTAATTGCATCTTCGGCTCCTTGCGGAGCCGGGCCTACAAGCCGCTCAGCCAGTTCTCGTCCGCGCGCTGCGTGCCCACCTTCAAACAAAATCAGTGCCTTCTCAGGCGGATCGTGCAGAAACGCGTGGACTTTCAGACGCCACACTGCCTCGTCGGTCATGAATTTCTCCCTCTCATGTTCATCGTCTTGGACCTCGACTAAAGCTTGGTTGTGGCGCGCTGGCTGTCTCAAAACCTTGTGCGAAGTTGCCCACCACTTCAGCCTGACGAACTTCCCCTTCGCCGGATTTGATCCAATCGACAAACGGTCGTTTAATCACGACGAGAAGCCAACGAAACTTTTGGCCGTCCGGAATCACTTTCAGCATCGCTGGAGAAGCCAATCGTTCACTGTCATGACCATCCACAATAATCTTGTCCCCATTGGCGCCCCGGTATTTCATGATGGGCCATCCGAGACCTGGCAAAGCCATGCGGCCTTTGTTCTCCTTCACCTTGGTGCGTTGCCCTCTGTAATGGTTGCCAGCAGCTTTGACTGCGTCTTGCCACTTTGCGAAAGACTCTGAGCCGACAACAAGCTCAATTGGAAGCGACTTCCGAGCATCACCAAGGGTCCTTTCAATATTCGTCTTGCCAGCAGGCATGCTGCTGCCTGAGGGCAATTGCGACGAAAACCACAGTGATCCCGCACATCGCCGACTCCTCATACCAATTGAGCCAAACAGGACCCATTGGGCGACCAGATCGTCCAGTTGCCTTAGAACTTGTTCCCCATTCTGGATAGATGGGGGAACGATCGCCTCCAGTTTGAAACTGGTTCCTGCCGCGAGTGCCGGCCGTGTGATCGGTTGGCTTGAGTTTCTCTCCGGCCTCAATGGGAACCAGAGATACTGATGGTCAAACGGGAGGTCGCGATAGCTCGGGGTTTCTGCCTTCAAAGGACCATCCGGGCGAATCCTCAAGATCAAACGTTGTCCTTTATCTGTCGAACCAAACAAATCTGATTCCTTCTTCCGAATCTGTTCCAATGAGGTGCCTGCTCCATGTTCCGCAAGACGAAACCACCAACGGAGACAACCTCGGATGCTAGGCACGCGCAACTCAGGCTGTTGTTGATCTGCGCCGGCCAGGAATGCCGGGGTCACGAGCTTGATCTCATACGACCGCCGATTCAGGTTCATCAGCTCTCTCCTTTCACGGCCAAACTATCATCGAAGGAAGGGCGAAGAAAGCTTGGCAACCTTGCCGGCAACATTGTTATCTACCGTATGCTCAGAAGCCGTGGATCAAGCCGGATGCCGTAGCGAACTCGGTCTGCGTCAGGCGGCCGGAGCGAAGCTATGGTGTAAAGCGCCGGCCATGTTTCCCCACTTAAGCCTCGCTGGATCTTCCGGTTCAGACGACTCCTGACCTCGCGGAACCGTTTCTCCGGATCGGTGGGCTCTCTGGCTCCCCAGCCTCGCAGTTCCTCGAGTCGAGCATCCTTGGCCTT
The DNA here is from genome assembly GCA_040981105.1 of Nitrospiraceae bacterium. Taxonomy (GTDB): domain Bacteria; phylum Nitrospirota; class Nitrospiria; order Nitrospirales; family Nitrospiraceae; genus Nitrospira_G. Next base: position 191,678 of record JANRMO010000001.1, on the reverse strand, counting down.
TAGGCTTCGCAGGGCTTGGCGCACCCGCGTGACTCCTTCTTCCCCGAGAAAGTCTGAGGCCGCAAACGTGCACTTGGTGCATCCAGGACATCCGGTCTTGCCACAAGAGCTGCGCCGGGCTTCGGCAAAGAGCACATACACGGCGGTTTCGAGAGGAGACAGGCGAATACGGCGGCCATTAACCAGCAGACTGAGTGCTCGTGTATCCACCACGGCTTGCGGCGGTGTGTTCAAGAGGGCATAGTCTTGCTGAGCACGCCTGACTAGGTCGCTGTAGGGCACTTCGCCCGTGTCGAGAGCGGGAAGCTTGCCGCGAAGCTTGAGAATAGGGATCTCAGCGAGTTCGACCCTAATCTGGCTGGTGTGAAGCTTCCGTCCCTTCACCGTGATCCTCTTGGATTGATTTGGTGGGTAATAGAAGGCAGGATCGCTTTCGAGTTCGGGAGGACTGACGAGCACATGAGACAGAGTATCGTGAGGGCGACCGTAAAGCTGAAGGGCTAAGCCCAGGTACAGGCCCATCGTTTTGCGGCCACCGGCGACTGAACAGTGCAAAGCGATATCCGGGTTCAAGGCCTTCTTCCGAACAAATGTGGTGACGAAGTCAGCCAGCGCGGCATTGTCTTCAGGTGTGCGGACATCACCCAGCGGTTGGCCGTCCTTATTTCGGACGACCACAATCTGCTCATGGCCAAAGAGAATCTTCTTCGCGTCAATGTCGTACTCGCGGCAGAACTGGAAAAAGTGGCCGTGGCGTGGGTGAAGCAGTTCCCGCTCAGCTTTTTGTTTGCCGGCAGTCGTCGTGATCACCCAGACCTCGGAAATCGTTGCAGGTGGCTTACGAACTTGAGTCAAGTGATACAAGGTCTCGGTGATGATCTGCGGCGTTAACCCCGCCACTGAAATTAAGATCTCTCGCATGTGTGAGTCCGGAGTGATGCATGAGACAAAGGGATGAAGGACAGGCGCAATTTAGGCTGAAACCGTTCGCCCCCCGGCGGAGGGCTCGGCTCAAAGATCTGCCCGTACGGGCAAGTGGCTTTCATCGCGCAGGTCTGGCGACAGTCGGCCGGCGTCGGGCAGACCAGCCGCTTGAAGGTGGCGCCAAAGGCACCGCGGAGCGTGTTGCCGGGATTGCGGGGATGCAGGGCCAGGCGATCTACCGGTTCGAGGGTGAACCTGAAATGCGCCATGGCAAACGCGCGCAGCATGTAGTTTCCCTAGAATCCTTTCTCCCTAGGGGCGGCCACCTTTTCTCATCAGCACGGCCACTGCTGCGGAAAGGCATACGCGATTCTGTCTTTGAAAGCAACCCGGCTTGTAGGGGGACGGTGAAAATGGACGTATTTACACGAGAACGTTGGACGGGACCGACTGAGAATCGAGAAACGCGATCAGGGGCAAAAGAGCGACCACGCCGGGCACGCTTTGAGCCGAAGGGAACTATGATACGTAGGTGATGTGGATGCGGTCGAGGTAATCGGCCAGCTTGGCGAGTTGCCGATGGATGCTCTCGCAGTCGCGTCTGGCGGCGGCCAGCTCCAAGGCGGCGCCGATCTCGCCGATGCCGTCGAACCCGTACCCGCCGCCGTCTCCCTTCATGCGGTGCCCCAGGGTCTGAATCACCGAAAAATCGGCCTGCTCCAGCGCCAGGCGAATCTTCTCCACATCTTTCTTCCGGTTCTCCAGGAATCCCGGAATCAGATCCTTGAGCGATTCGTCGATCTGCACCGAAATGGCGGGCTGCGGGTCGCGCCGCGTCTGCTGGTTCAGCATGGCTCCTTCTTTCGATAGGGTTCCAGGGCTGCGAGAAGCGTCGGTTTTCTGATCGGCTTGGTGAGCCGGCCGGTACAGCCGGCTTCCTGGACTTTGGCCAGCTCTTCGTTGAGCACGAGCGCGGTCAGGGCGATGATCGGCATGGGCGGACGCCGGTGGGACCGTTCCCATTCCCGAATCTTCCTCGTGGCCGTGAGTCCGTCCATGACTGGCATCTGCATGTCCATGAGCACGACGTCAAACGGGTGGGTCCGGCACAGGTCGACGGCGACCTGTCCGTTCTCGGCTTGTGTGATCTGGTCGCGAGTCGCCTTCAGGTAGCTCTGAACCAAGAGTTGGTTGTCCTGGGAATCATCCACCACCAGCAGGCGCAGCGGATGAAACGCCGGCATGGCGCTGGATTTGGGGGCGGGCGCCGGCTCCTGAGCCTGAGCCTGGGTCTGTTTGGCGCGCCCGAGGGCGATATTGATGGTTTGGAATAGTTCCGAGCGGCGGATCGGCTTCACGATATAGCCGCCGAGGCCCAGCTCATAAATCTTGGCGATTTCATCGGCCCAGTTCTGGGACACCAGCATGACCATGGTGGGAGTGCCGTATTCCTCCGAGGCCGTCCGGATCCGTTCGACGATCTCAAATCCACCCAGGCCGGGCATGATCGAATCCAGCAGCACCAGGTCGAAGGGGCGCCCCTGATGCGCTGCCGTCTTGATTTCGATCAACGCCCGCGCTCCGTCCTCGGCCGACACCACCGACGTGCCGTAGGGAGTCAAGGCCTCGCGGACGATCGCTTGATTCACCGGGTAGTCGTCGACCACCAGCACGTGCAGCCCTCGGAGCCCCGACACGGGGAGGGGATCTGACCCTGGAGCGGTGTCTTGAGGGATCAGGCGAACCGTGCAGAAGAACGTGCTGCCCTGCCCCAACCGGCTTTCGGCCCAAAGCCGGCCTTGCATCATTGCCGTCAACCGGCGGCAAATGGAGAGGCCCAAGCCTGTTCCCCCATACTGGCGGTGAATGGCGCTGTGGGCTTGGGTAAAATTGTGGAAAATGGCGTCCAGTTTCTCGGCCGGAATCCCGATGCCCGAATCGGCCACGCTGAACCGCAGCGCGCCCGGCGCGGGATCATCCGGGTCATTCTCCACCCGCAACAACACGTGTCCGTTCTCCGTAAACTTGACGGCGTTGCTGAGGAGGTTGGTGAGGATCTGCTTGAGCCGGTTGGGATCGCCGCGGAGCGCCATCGGCACGTCGGGCGCGGTGTGGTAGGCCAGTTCAATGCCTTTCTCATTCGCGCGGAGGCCCAGCATCTCCACCGTCTTTTCCAGCAGCTCGCCCAGGTCGAAGTCGATGCATTCCAACTCCAGCCGCCCGGCCTCGATCTTGGACAGGTCGAGAATGTCGTTCAGCAGCGACAGCAGTGTGTTGCCGGCGCGCCGAAAGATCCGCACGTAGGTCCGTTGCTCCTGATTCAGGTCGGTCTCCCAGAGGAGATCGGCCATGCCGATGATGGAGTTCATCGGCGTCCGTATTTCGTGGCTCACGGTTGCGAGGAATTCGCTCTTGGCCCGATTGGCGACTTCCGCCGTGTCTTTGGCTTCGCGCAGCGCCTGCTCGGTGCGTTGCCGGTCCCATTCCTGGAGCGCCATGGTGGCGATCGAGGCGAGCGAGTTGGCGAAGGAAATTTCCTCGGGCGACCAGTTCCGTGGGCCGCCGACATGCTCGTGGCACAGGACCCCGACGACTCGCCCGTTGACGCGGATCGGCGCGTCGAGCATGGCGCCGATGCCGAGCTGGGTCAGGTAGGAGTCCGCAAACTCCCTCGTGCGCGGGTCCTGCTTCGCGTCCGTGGCGTCGAGCGCCAACTCTTCCACCTCGAGCGCCCGAAAATAGGCGGGATAGTCCGCGACCTTGAGGACCAAGCCGGAGGTGTGCAGGCCCCGCTGGCGCTCATACAGATCATGGAGGCGGATCGACTGTCGCTCGTCGTCATACAGCCAGATGCTCGCGCGCCGCACCCGCATGAACCAACTGGCGGTTTCCGTGATGGCCCGGAAGGCCGTCTCCAGGTGGCCGTCGTGCAGAGTCGGGTCGCTGATCAACTTGACGATGGCCTGCTGGTAGGATTCCAGCGTTTCCCGGCGCAGGATTTCGCGGGTCTCCGCCTGCCGGAGGTCCGTGATGTTTCGGGCGAAGATGGAATTGTATTCCTTCCCGCCGAACTCCAGGAAGTTCATGTTGACCTCGACCGGGAACGCGAGCCCGTTTTTCCGCCGATGGTCCGATTCAAAGGAGAACGAGCCCCGGGTTCTCAATTGCTCCCAATGATCCGCCCAGACATCCGGAGCAAAATGGGGATCGATCTGGTCATAGGTCATGGCCAGCAATTCCGCCGCGGTATAACCCAGAGTCCGCGCCGCCGCCTCGTTGGCATAGAGGATGCGGGCGTGGACATCGACCCAGAAGATCGCGTCCGTCGCATGCTCGACTGTGAGGGCGCGCAAATGGGTGGTCACGTCCGAGAGGTCTGTGGAAGCCGGAGACAACAGGACCGTGTACATTCCGTCAAAAGCCGGACCGCAGGGAAAGACGGCGGCCTGAAGGCCGGCTGCGCCGCCGACTTTCACCGGGAGCGTCAGGGGGGAGGGATCTGCGGCTTCCTGGCCGGCCTGGCGCGAGAGGAGGCGCTCTTTCAGGGGCTGAAGGATGTGGTCGATCTCGGCAGGGAGCGAGAGGCGCCGGCTCTGTTGCGCCGAGTGAGCGGCGGATGCGGGACGGACATCCGACGGAATTCCCAGGAGACGCCTCGCTCTGGCGGTGATTCCGGTCAAACGGGCCTGACGGTCGAACAGGAGGGCGCCGGCGCCGCCGGCTTCAAGGAGCGCCAGCAACATCCTATGGGACTCGGCATGAGCGGGGTGGTCCCGTTCTTCGGAGGAAGGCGCATCCTTGGGACCAGGACTTCCACTCGGATTGGGGTGGGAAACCGGACGAATCCGTGCTTTCGGCATCGGTCGTTAGACTGTGAACAAGGGGTGCGCGTGAAATCGTTGAAGAATCAGAAACCGGTCGATACGGCAGCGATGGGGCATGGCTCAGAAGGGGCCGCTTCGGCTATGAGCCTCGGCGGACGAGGTTGCGCCCTTCTTCTTTGGCTTGATACAGCGCCTGATCCGCAGCCCGGATCAGGTCGGTGTGGTGCTTGTCCCGCGAAGGGACCATGCAGGCAATGCCGAGGCTGATCGTGACCCGGTGTCCCTTGGCGTCGGTAATGTCGAGGGCTTCGACTCGCCGGCGCAGCGATTCGGCGACCTGCGCGGCGCCCTCGGCGGGCGTGCCAGGAAGGACGATCGTGAATTCGTCCCCGCCGTACCTCGCGACGAGGTCGCCGGGACGGTTGACCGCTCCCATCAGCGCGTCGGCCACCTGTTTCAAACACTCGTCCCCGGCTTGGTGCCCATGCGAGTCGTTGTATTCCTTGAACCGATCGATATCGACCATGATCAACGACAGCGGCGTGCTTTCACGGGCGCCCCGGCGCCACTCCTGGTCGAGGAACTCGTCGAACTGGCGTCGGTTGGTGATGCCCGTGAGACCGTCCAGGCTCGACAGCCTCAGGAGCATTTGATTGGCTTCCTGCAGTTGCCGCATGACCTCAAGCAGCTCCTGCTCCCGGGATCGGCGGCGTTCGATCTCGTGGATCAGCCGGAGCACCGACCGCACACGGGTCAGGAGTTCCATCTTGTTGATGGGCTTGCCCACATAGTCCATGGCGCCGGCGGCAAAGGCCAATTGGAGATCGACCGGGTCGGTCTTGACCGTGACCATGATGATCGGGATGTCGCGCAGCCGCTCCACCGCCTTGAGTTGGCGGCAGGCCTCGATCCCGTTCATCTCCGGCATGATGATGTCCATCAGCACCAGATCGACATGGTGAACGGAGGGGGGCTGGCCGTCCAAGCCGAGATAGCGAAAGGCGGCCGCGGCGGACTCGGCGAGGAGGACGTCGGTATAGCCGGCCGAGGTCAGGATCGATTTCAACAGCAATCGATCGTCGGGGGAATCGTCAACAACCAGGATGGCCATCGGAGATGCTCGCGGACTGTGTGGCGCGTCAGGTTCGTGACCCGCCGGAATGCTAGCAGTTACTCCGGATAAACGCCAGGATAAAGCCGTTTGGCGCAGGGAAGACAGAGTCCGTGACTGAAGGCCGCTTCGGAATGGTCCTGAATGTATTCCTCGATCTGCTGCCAGTAACCATGGTCGTTGCGGATCTTCTTGCAGCCGGCGCAGATGGGAATGAGCCCCCGGAGCACCTTCACCTCGGCGAGCGCGCGCTCCAGTTCCTGGTTCCGTTCCTTTAATTCAGTCTCGCGGGCTTTCCGGCGGTCCATCTCCCGCTTCAGCGTCAGGGCCGAGGCCACGCGTGCCGTGAGCTCGACGTTGTTGACGGGCTTGGTCAGAAAGTCGATGGCGCCGGCGGCGAACGCGTCCTGCAAATAGGAAGTGTCGGTCTTGGCGGTGACCATGATGACCGGGATGTCGCTGACGGAGGGGCAGGCCTTGATCGTTCGACAAGCCTCGACCCCGTTGATGCCGGGCATCATGATATCGAGAAGCATCAAGTCCGGTGCCGGTCCGGGCCGGCCGCCATGATCCATGCCCAATTCCTGGTAGGCCTCCAGGGCCGACCCCGCCAGACGCACGTGCCCGTGCCCAGCCTGTCGGAGGATGGTTTCGAGCAGGACGCGCTGGTCCGGCGAATCATCGACGATCAGGATGCTCATTGGGGCTTCTGCGGCCGGTCGCTGCGACAGGGAGGCATGATGTGGGTTCATGACAGGATTACCGGCAAGAGTCAGGGACGACGCACATCGATCGCCTGTACCGGAGCAAGTATAGCAGGAGCGGTTCGTCCGCGAGCGTCAGGAGCCTGTCCGACATTGCCGTTCGTGACGAGGTGAAGGAGGTGCTGGCAGATGCAAGGCCACAGGCCGCGAAAAACCGGAAGCGTATTCACTGGAATACGTTGAGGATTTTTCGTGGCCGAGAACGAAGCAGATGCCGGTACATCATTCGCCGCAGTAGAACGGTCAGTGACGGACAGGCTCCTAGACGAGCTTGGAACGGACGAGATCGCTCACCACCTTCCCGTCCGCCGGCCGGCCGCCCAGTTGCGCCATGACGGCCTTCATGACGGCCCCCATGTCCTTCATGGTGGGCGATCCGAACTCCCGGATGACCGTCTCGACCAGTTGCGTGAGTTGGTCGGATGAGAGGGCTTGGGGCAGATAGCCCTCGATGATCGAGATTTCCTGACGCTCCTTGGCCGCCAGGTCCTCCCGCCGCGCCTTTTCGAATTGTTCCACCGATTCACGGCGTTGCTTGATCAGGTTGGTCATCACGCGGCTCATTTCGGCGTCGTCAAGGTCGCGCTTGAGTTCGATTTCGCGGCGTTGGATCGCGGCCTTGATCATCCGGATGACGTCCATACGTAGTTGGTCTTTGGCTTTCATGGCTTGTTGGAGATCGTGCGTCAGGCGGTCGGACAATGACATGGGCGGCCTCCTTGCAGGACAACGACAAGAACCTAGTCACCTTAGCCAATCCCGGAGAGGCCGTCAATCGGAGCCGCGGTCCCAAATCGATGTGTCCGTGGCGTTCATATCGATCATAGAGTAAGATTTGGCCGCATGTGGTACACGAGCGACCGGCACACTTGCACAAGGAAGATCGGTGAATCACTGGAGGAGTCATCTCCGGCCGCCAAGAATAATTGGAGGGGCGTCCGGTTCAACCGTAGGTTGGTATGGAGGCGCCATGAAAATGGGGATTGGACGAGGGAATGGGATGAGAACAGGGTCGGGTAGCATCGTGACGGGAGGCTTGCTTGCCATCTGGATACTGGCCACGGTCGGCTGTAGCTCGCCGCAACCGGTCAAGGGGCCGCCTTCCCCCTCCAATCAGGAAGTCAGAGGCCATGCCGACAGAACATTCGACAAACTGAAAGAAGAAGAGCGGCAGGGGAGGGATGTCACTCAGCCGATGCGGTAGCGGCCGTCCGGCGGTTTATTCGGACGATTGGCGCACAGGCGCGCGAGGCTTGCCCCGGCTTCGGCGGACGACCCGGTGGAGGGGCTGAAGGACCGGCAGATGAGCCAGGAGGCGACGGATCGAGCAAAGTCCCTCCGTTCGCAGCTCCCGCAGCCCGGGTAGAAACAGGGCCGACACGGCCAGCCGCAGACAGCCGGAGACGAGAAATAGTAGAGGGAGATTCGAGACGAGGGACCACTCGATCCCGAAACCCAATAGGCGAGTTGGAAGCCATCCGGCCAACCATCCGCCCACCAGGGCCCCCGCAAACCAGCCCATCGCGTTGATCGTGTTCGCCAGCGCCACCGCTCGGCCCTTGTCCCCCGCCGGGACTGCGTCAAAAATATAATTCTGGAGCCCAAGCGAGAAGCCGGACCAGACCATTCCGGCGACGAAATTGACGCAGATCAGAAAGGTCACGTGGTTGCTGAACAGGTACAACATGGGCAGCACCGGCACGAGGTAGCCGGTGACGGTCAGCACCGCGGCATGTCCGCAACGATCGCCCAGCCGTCCCCAGGCCTTAAGCGAGACGAATTGGCCCACCATTTGAGCCGCGAGCCAGACGCCATATTCCACATAGCTCAGATGGAGGTCCTGTAGCAGATAGACGACGAAATAGGGGCCGGCCAGCAGGGTCGCTGCATGCATCAGTCCGGAAAAGCAGAGAAACCGCCTAAAGTCGGGGCTGCTTCGGCGGACCAGGAGGTCGATAAACCCGGCCGATTGGATGGCCGAGTGGGCAACCGGCACGTCCGCTAGCCGTCCAAGAAAAAAGGAGGACAGTGCCCTGGCTGTTGCCGCGAGCAGAAAGAGCAGGGCAAAGCCGCCCCAGGTTGAAGACCAACGCTCGCTGACGTGGAGCAGGAATCCGCCGGCGGCCAGGGCGGCGAAGTTGGCCACTGCCATAAGCTGAGCCCTGCGGCCGAAATATCGGCCGCGCAGGTTGGGACCGACGATGTCGGTGATGAGGCTGTTCCAGGCCGGGACTGTCACGTGGCCCAGCGCGGCGTAGACCACCACCCCGATGATGAACAGCGCGGCGGCCTGGTCCGCGATGAGCAAGGGCAACAGAAATAAGGGAAACCAGGCGACTGCCTGTCCGAACGATCCGAAAAGGATGAGCTTCTTGCGAGAAAGGTGCGAGAGTGCCCGGCTGGTGGCATAGATCTGCGCCCATGCGCCGACCAATTGTGGAAGCGCCGAAAGCCATCCGATTTGAAGCGGCGTCGCTTTGAGCATCAGCGCAAAGGCCGAGAAATAATGTTCGCCGATTCCCTGCGCAACGGCCTGGCAAAGGCCGTCGCGGATTCCGCTGGTCCGGCTCTCTTGTTGATCCTTCTTGGGGAGGCTGGCTAGGGGATGCCGGTGGTCCCGGTCAGGGGCATCGGCTTCTCCCAAAGCTTCAGGCCGGGAGGCTATTGCATTGCGAACAGCGGCGTGGGGAGAATCCTGAGACGCCTGAACTGTCGCAGAGGCTTGGTTCACGGTTCAGACGAGGAAGCCGGCAGTGAATCCATTTGAGGAAGCGTGATCGGTGCTGAATTATAGCAAATCCCGGCCAAGCCGCCCGGCGCTTGTCGAGAGGGGCCCTATCGTCCGCTTGGCCGCCATGGCACAATAGAGGAATAGAGGGAAGAAGGGAGCGACCGATTCCAAGAGGGAAGGGGCCAATTGTTGAGAGGGATGTCATGAAGAGCTGGACATTAAAGAATCGATCGGTTGAGGCCGGCGATCTCCTGCGACTCTGTCTTCTCGGGACCCTGTCTCTGTTCGCCTGGCCGGGAACTGCGGCAGCGGTTGACCTGATGGCGCCGAAGGAGCAGCAGAATACGGAAGTGGATCATACGCAGTTGCAGGAGTTCGACCAGCAGCGGAGAGGCGCGCCACAGGCGATTTTCGTCTGGATCAAATTGGCGGAAGGGTTCGAGGAGGAATGGGACAGCTTCGGCCGGAAGGGGTGGTACACGCAGGACCCGAGACTGAAGCCGATCGGGGGCGGCAGCTCGGTGTTCAAGCCTGAGACCCCGGTCATCTATATTGTCTTTGAAGCGGCTCCGTTGGAGGATCCTGCGCTGTTCAGCGCTCAATGGTACTTGGAAGGAGAAGGCGGGAAGCTCTCCGAGAATCCGATCGGCAAGGATGCCCTGGAGGTGCCGGGACACTCGCGATACGGGTACCTGGAATTGAAGAAACCTGACGGCGCCTGGCCCAAAGGCAACTACGTGGTAAAAATCTACATTACCCCGCTTGGCCAGCAAGCCTTCCATGCCGCAAACCAGGTGGGGACGATGAAGTTCACCATTACCGATCAGCCTCAGCAGACCGGCCAGGCCAAGCCATAGCGAGATTCACGGTCTTGCGTTCGTTCGGCCCTCCTTTGTAGAGTCACGTCCATCGAGGTCCGCGGTGCCGATCTATGAATATCTGGCGCAGCGCTGCCTGCGCCCACAGCCCTGCTCCAAGCGATTGGAGTATCTGCAATCCATGAGCGAGGCTCCCCTGAGCCGCTGCCGCGAATGCGGGGCGGCCATCCAGCGGGTGTTCTCCACCTTTGCGGCCCGAACGGGCGCCGTCGGTGTGTCAACGCCGGATCCGACCCCGCTGAATATCACCGGGATTCAGGCTCCGGCTTCGATGCCGAGCGCAGAAGGGGGAGGAGCCTGCGGGGGCCATGGCCATGATCACGGAGGCGGGGCGTGACGAGGAAGGGGAGGACCGGTGGAGATGGCCGAGCGCGTGAAGGAGACCGACCCGGAGAAATTGACCTTGCTCTACGAGCGGTTTCGTGATGTCTGCCTGGTGGAGAAGGAAGTCTGGACTGAAATCTACATGCCGCGGGACGTCAAACAGGGGCCGGTCCTGACGAATGTGCAGGTTCGGTATGACGTCGAAATCAACAAGCCCCACGTCACAGACGTGCTCGAAGCCAATATTCCGATGGGCAAAGCTGCGCTCGGGGCGGCGATCGAGCAATACCGCGACCACATCAGTTTTTATCGGAAAGCGTAAGCGCGTGGGTGGGAATGGAGAAGGCCCCGGTCAGTTGGCCAAGGCCTTCTCGACATCCTGAACGATCTGGGCGGACAGGGGTTTGGTCCGGTGATGGTACTTGGCCACGACCCTGCCGGATCGATCCACCAGATACTTCTGGAAGTTCCATTCGACCTCGCCGGGGAACGGGCTTTCTTCCGTCAGATATCGGTAGAGCGGGTGCTTGTCCGGTCCCTTGACACTGATCTTGCCGAACAGCGGAAAGGTCAGGCTGTACTTCGTGTAACAGAAGCTCTTGATCTCCTGATTCGTCCCCGGCTCCTGCTGGCCGAAATTGTTGGCTGGAAAAGCCAGAATTTCAAAGCCCTGCTCCTTGTATGTGTCGTACATCGTTTGCAAGTCGGAGTATTGCGGGGTATTGCCGCAGAAACTGGCCGTGTTCACGAGCAACAGGACCTTACCTTTGAACTGTCCGAGGGACAGGGGACGGCCGTCGATATCGTCCAGGGTAAAATCATAGAGGCCGGTCGTCTTAGCCGCCATCGCCAGCATGCCTTCCTGGGCCGCCTGGGCGCCGCCCGGTTCAAAGAGATAGCCGGAGTTGCAGCCTGCGACGAGTCCTGCCCCGAGACCGATGCTCATCACCCACCGACGGACCGTAGACATGGCACCCCTCCATACCAAGCTTGCTTGATCCGGCGCCTCGTTATCGCTTTATCGAATATGATGGCGCCGGAGAAACGCCTCACGTGATTCTCCGCGTGATTCCCATACCAAGCTTTGGTTAAACCGGGCGCCATACCAAAGCTTGCTTGATCCGGCGCCTCTTTCTCGTCTTATCGACTCTGACGGCGGCAGGGAGACTCCACGGTAGAGTCTCCCGCCTTTCCGTTCGGTCACGCTTGGTCAGGCCCGCAGCCGCTGCAGCGCCGCAATCCGGTCCTCGATGGGCGGATGCGTGGCAAACAGGCTCATGACGCCTCCCGTGCGTCCTGAAATCTTCATCGTCGCCAGCGCGTCCTGCGGAGCCGGCTCGAACTGGGTCTGCGTCACCCACCGGTCGATCGCGCGGAGCGCCGAGATCATCGAATCCTTGCCGTAGACCTTCGCCGAGAAGGCGTCGGCGCCGTATTCGCGGTGGCGCGAGAACCAACTGATCAGGATCGAGGCCAGGATGCTGACCACGATTTGCAGCACGAGCGAGAGCCCGAACCCCAACGCAGCCTGGTCGCGCTCCGCAAAGAAACGCCGCACCCACATGGCGATGAAGTACACGAAGGTGTTCATCAAGCCGGCCAGCACCGTGGTGGCGAACATGTCGCCGTTGAACACGTGGCCCATTTCGTGGGCGAGGACCGCTTTGACCTCCTGCTCATTCAGGTTGCGCAAGAGGCCGGTCGAAACCGCCACCATCGAGTTGTTCTTGCTGGGGCCGGTCGCGAACGCATTGGGATCGGGCGATTCATACACCCAGACCTCCGGCATGTCGATATTGAGGCGGGCGGCAATCTCTCTGACCGATCCATAGACGAGCTGTTCCGCCTGCGTCCGTGGATTGGTGATTTGATAGCAGTCGAGCATGGCGCGGGCCATCTGCTTCGAGAACGCCAAGCTGATAAAGGCGCCGCCGAACCCGAAGACCATCGCCCAAACCAAGGACGTGAGGTCGACCGACCCGCGCACGTCGATGCCGAACATCGGCAAGATCACGTTGATCACGATCGGAACCGTGATCGAGAGCGTCACCATGATCAGGATGTTGGCGGCGAGCAACAGCACGATTCCCTTCAACGACTTCATCTGTCTTCTCCTCCTTCGCCGGATCGCCGGAACTGGATGCCGGGAACCGACCCGATCGTAAACTTGCCAGATTATACTACAAGGACTCGGTATGTTCCTGGATATTGATCCAGGCTCCTCTCTGGGGCCTGCGAGACCCTGAAGTAGATAAGCCGGATGCCGCCGGAGGTCAAGGGCGAGAAGCGGTTGGAGGAGAGGCGTCCAAGGGGCCGACGGGAGAACGGGTGCGATCGTCGCCGAGTTGACCCCCGGCGATTCCATTTGCTAGAAGGGCTCATGGGGACGACCAAGGCGCGTAAACCGAGAAAAGCTCCGCTCGTCCTCTCCTGCGCGGCGCTTGCGATGCTGGCGTCTTCCGGCTGGTCCCATGCCGAGGAAGCAGGCCAGGGCTCCCCAGAATCATCCGTTGATGCCGAATTAGGGCCGGACGGGATACAGCGGCTCACGGTCACGCTGGACAGTTATTCCTATGCTCCAAACCGAATCGCGGTCCGAGCGGGCAAACCGGTCGAGCTCCTGTTGAAGAGCGTGACGGTGCTCACCCCCCACAATTTTGTCTTGAAGGAAGGCGGGGTCTCCATCGAGCAGGATGTCAGCGCCGGCGAAACCAAGACCGTCCGATTCGTCCCTGTGAAAGAGGGACAATTCACGTTCTACTGCGACAAGCAATTGCTGTTCTTCAAAAGCCATCGAGAAAAGGGTATGGAAGGCCGTCTGGACGTGAGGCCGTGACCATTCCACCTGCGCAGCCCGACAAAGATCTCGTCCTCCGCGACCTTCTCAAGCAAGTCTCCCGCCTGTTTTATACGACTCTGGCCGTTGTGCCGCGGACCGTGCGGGATCAGGTGAGTCTGGCCTACCTCTTTGCCAGGGCGGCCGATACGATTGCGGACACCGATTTGATCGACCGGTCCAAGCGACTGGCCTACCTAAAACAATATCAGAAGCAGTTCGAGCACGACAACCTGGACCGTGAGTCAATCCGCTCGATCCAGCGCGAGATGGCCCCGCTTCAACAGGATTCAGCGGAACGGGTGCTGCTCCAGCGGCTGGACGAGTGTTTCCGCCTGTTCGGCGAGTTCCGGCCGGACGATCGGCAACGGGTGCAACGGCTGCTGACCACGTTGACCAAGGGGATGGAGTTGGATCTGATTTGTTTCCCCGGCGACTCGGCAAAGCAGGCGGCGGCGCTCAAGAGCCTCGACGATCTGGATCGGTATACCTATTACGTGGCAGGCTGCGTCGGGGAATTCTGGACGGACCTCATGTGTGCGCACCGTCCGGCGCTGGCAGGGTGGAACCTGCGCGAGATGGCACAGGTCGGCATCCGATTCGGCAAGGGATTGCAGCTCACTAACATCGTGAAGGACGTGGCGCAGGATCTGCAGCGCGGCCGTTGTTATGTGCCGGAACCCTTGCTCCATGAGGCGGGTCTCGCGCCGACCGACCTGCTCGATCCCGCACGGTTGCCGCAATTCAGGCCGGCGCTGCGCACGCTCGTCAAACTGGCCGTGTCACATCTCGACCAGGGCTGGCTCTACACGATGGCGATCCCGCGCCGGGAGATCCGGCTCCGGCTTGCCTGCATGTGGCCGATTCTCTCGGCCGGCGAATCGCTCAAGCTGGTCCAGAACTCACCCAACCTGTTGAATCCCGCGGTCAAGGTGAAAATTCCCCGCAGCAGGGTCTATCAGATCATGGCGTTGACCGCCGGGACCGCCGGCTGCGGCTACGTCGGCACGGCCTACTGGAACCGGCTGAGAAAGCAACTCGAATAGTTCCGACTAACAGGGGCATTGGATGCCGTTCAGCCAATAGAAAAACCAGATGCTCAGCGCCACCGTGATGTAAAAAATGGTCTTCCCCAATTTCGTCTCCCACTCCGGGACCTCACGGTCGCCCGAGCTGAAATCCGGCTCGTCTTCCTGATACGTCGGCGCCTCCCAACGTGGGAACGGCTGAAATTTTCTGGCTGGTTCCATGGTTCAACCTCCTGGGTGCCCTTGTTTCAACCAGGTCGGGACCTTCCACCTCCTGCCCTTCTCTGACCGCACGACGGCGAAGCTGACGCGCGCGGGGCCTCTGCTTTGGCTAGCCCGCATTATTCATGAACGCTTCTGCTGCAATCGCGGATTCGCCGCTGCGACAGAGCCAACATGAGGAGTCGAAGGCAAAGTACCTCTCCGCCGCGATGTGATCGAACGCGGCGGCTCAAGCGAAGCTTGGTATGGCGGGCGTGCTCGCCGCTCAGTCCCTCGACGTACTGTTTCAAGTACGCCTTGGTTCTTCGCGGCTGTGCTTGCCCGTCTCGCCTGGCGACTGCGCGATTTCGCCACGAATCGTCATGAATAATGCGGGCTAGGCGGCTTACCTGTTGCGGGAACAAGGAGTCCTTGCTGCGGGGATCAAACGGGGAGTCACGACCGCGCGCAAAGAATTCCGTTCGCGCAAGGCATGTCCCAGGCGAGGGCTATGTGTCTTGTATGCTAACTCCCCCTTCTCCCTTGGGGCAAGGTCGGGAAAGGCCGGTTCGCCCGCCACAGCTTCTCTCCCTCGTCTGTGGCATTGGACCATGACTGTTATCCTCGCGTGACACCGATAGTGGTTTCGGTTAGGCTACCTGCCTGTAGGCCGGTTCTGGGGAGGAAACTATGGGGCAGCCATCGGTTCGCGACGCCATCGTCAGCTCGATTCAGGGGTTGGGCGCCCTTGCCGAGCGCTTTGGTATTCGCCTGGTGATTCAGTTCGGGTCAACAGTCAGCGGGACGAGCCATAAAAAAAGCGACCTGGATGTTGCGGTCAAGCTGATCGATCCTGATGTGTCCTTGTAGACTATGCTCGATATCCAGGCGGCTTTTCAGGTGTTGTTTCCCGGATCTGACATAGATCTGGCGATCCTGAATCGCGCGGACCCTTTGTTTCTAAAGAAGATTCTCGAATCCGGTCGGTTGCTCTACGGCAATGAAAAGGAATTTGCGCGTCTTCGTCTTTCCGCCTTCAAGCAATACCAGGACTTTCGGCCCTATCTGGAATTGGAGCGGCGGTATGTTGCTCGTCGCCTGGCGGCCTTGTGTTCGGAGACGTCCCGCCCATGATCGATTGTGCCCTGATCACCAGAAAAATGTCCTTGATCTTGCAGGACCTGCCGAAGCTGACCGATCTCGCGCGATTGCCGCGAGAGCAGTATGTCGGTGATCCCATACATGAGGTTGTGGCCGAGCGGTACTTGGAGCGGACTATTGGACGGATGATCGACATTAACTTCCACCTTGTCACCGAGTCGGGCCAGGCACCGCCCAAGGACTATTACAATTCCTTTTTGGCGCTCGGCACGCTCGGCGTTATGACGGCTGATCTTGCCAAGCAAATACGATGGCCGCCGGACTCCGCAACCGCATCGTGCACGAATACGATGAGATCGATCCTGAGCGAGTGTACGAGGCGCTCCCTATCGCGGTTCGTCAGATTCCTCTGTATTTAGACCGCATTCAGCGATTCATGGAACAATTGTCGAAGGAATAACGTGTTGATCAGTTTCAGGAGTCAGTCAGAAGGAGGGCAGAAATTAAACGAGCCCGTGAGTGAATTTCAGAAGGTTTCCGACATCTCGCCCAGCTTCTGGCCGGGAATCCGGACCTCCCTCAGCTTTTTGGCTGCGGCACCAGCAGCTTCTCCCCCTTCCTGAACACGCCGTAGATGGCGTGGGAGGGGCAGGCATCCAGGCAGAGGCGGCAGCTTTCGAGGCAGCGTGACGCGTCGAACTTGAACGGCGGCGTGGACAGCCAGGCGCCGGTCGGGCAGATCGGCACGCAGATCGCTTGATGCGTGCAGCGGTCGGGGTGGCGGACCAGATGATCACGAACAACCATCATCGGTTTGACTCCTTCAAAAAGTCCCTGCGAGAAGATCTCGAACATGTTCTTGGCGCGGGACTCGTTCACTTCCATTCCTTCACCAGCTCTTTCAACCGGTCTTTCAATTCGGGGATCTGTTCCAGATTGTTGTGGATGGCTCCCAGAATCTTTTCCAACCTGGCCGCGCGGAGTGCCTCGCGGTCTTGCTGAACAAGCCGATCATACTCAGCATACGCCTGTGCATGCGTGCCTGCCAGGTGCGGACGGGCGTTTTTCAATGCCTCGCCGATCTCCCAGGGTTCCGGCGCAAGCGGCGGAGCCACGGCGAATGACCCGTCGGTGAAGACCAGCACCACGGCGCCCGGCTTGCCGGCCAGCGGCTCGACGGCCTCGACCGTCTTGCCGATGAGTTGGGTCCAGTCCGTCACCAGACCGGGGAACCGCTTCATAAACGCGACCTTTTCTGCGTTGGCTTTCCATTTGTCTTCGGTGGCCATGGTGTCGGCGCGGGCGAGCCGCGGACGGCTTACAGGTGCAGATGAGGGAGTCCGGGCGGGGTGCCTGGTTGATGATTGGGCATCAACAGCCGTTCGACAATCTCGCCCTTGACGATATGGCGTTCCATGATTTCCGTGACATCGGCCTCCGAGCCTACCCAATACCAGACCCCTTCGGGATAGATCACGACACTGGGGCCGTATTCGCAATGGTCGAGACAGCCGGCCTTGTTGGCCCGAACCATCCCCTTGAGCCCGAGCCGCTCCACTTCCTTCTTGAAAAAGGCATGCAGCCGCTCCGATCCCTGATTGGCGCAGCAGCCGCGCGGATCGTCTTTGGGGCGCTGGTTGATGCAGACGAAGATGTGATGCTTGAAGCCTGACATGGTGTCTCACAATGCGGTCAGGCCGGCTGAGCCTGCGAGCGGGCTTGAATGTCTCCGAGAAGTTGCGTCACTTCTCCCGGAGCGAGCAGGGCCTGGGGCGTTGCGGAGGCGCTCAGGAGTGTAACGATCTCGCGCAGGCGCAACTGGGCGCGCTGCAACTCCTCTGGGCGATCGAGCAGGGAGCCGTCACGCTGCTTGAGTTTCTCGAACTCGCCGCGGATGTCGCGATAGTCGCGCTGCAGGTTTTTCTGCATGGAACAGGGTTCGCAATACCATTTCGGGCTTTGGTCGGCGGACGGGGAGAGCCGGTCATAGGGACGGCCGAAGAAGTCCTTCCCGAGCGAAAGCTTCATCAGAGGCCCCTTTTCTGTTCCACATCCGTCACACGTCGTCATCATCGCGGTCCTTGATCCTGTGACGTTCGCCTGAACGTCGCTCCGGTCTCGCTGTCGCAGGAGTGTACAACAGGGCTTTCCTGACTGTCCACCGCGCCGGATGCGACCGGCATGGCTGTCGGTGCACGTGGAGGGCGCAGCGCTTCTGAGCCTGGCATGAACGGCGTATAATATGACTCGTGGCAGTACGCAATACCCGGGAGGTATCGATGATCATCGGGATACCCAAAGAGATCAAGGACCATGAGTACCGGGTCAGCCTTACGCCGGACGGAGCCAGGACGCTGGTCGGGTTGGGCCATCGAGTGCTGGTGGAACCCTCGGCTGGGGACGGGTCCGGGTTTCCGGACGAAGAGTACCGAAAGGCCGGCGCGCAGATCGCCCGCGACAAGGCGCACCTGTTCGCCGAGGCCGAGTTGATCGTCAAGGTGAAGGAGCCGCTGCTGGAAGAATGTCCCTTGTTCCGTCCGCAACAGACGCTCTTCACCTATCTTCATCTGGCCTCGCTGCCGCAACTGACCAAAGCCTTGCTTGACGCGCGCGTGCTGGCGATCGCCTACGAAACGACGGCCCTGGCCGACGGCAGCCTGCCGATGCTGAAACCGATGAGCGAAATCGCCGGCCGCATGGCCGTGCAGATCGGCGCGCATTACCTGGAGGGGCTCCACGGAGGCCGGGGCCTGTTGCTCGGAGGAGTGGCCGGGGTGGCACCGGCCCATGTCGTGATTTTGGGGGCCGGCGTCGTGGGCAGCGCCGCCACGCAGATTGCCGTGGGAATGGGAGCGAGGGTAACGGTGATTAATCTGGATCTGGAGCGGCTGCGCGCGTTGGATGCCCTCTATCGGGGACGGATTGTCACCTTGGCGCCCAATCAATGGGCGATCGATCAGACCGTGCTGGACGCCGACTTGGTGATCGGAGCCGTCTTGGTGCCGGGAGCCAAGGCGCCCAAGCTGGTCAGCCGCGCCGTGGTCAGCGGGATGAAACCCGGGTCGGTCATCGTCGATGTAGCGGTCGATCAAGGCGGGTGCGTGGAAACGATCCGGCCCACCACCCATTCGGATCCGGTCTACAAGGTTGACGGCGTCCTCCATTATGGCGTCCCGAACATGCCGGGCATTGTGCCGCGAACCTCCACTTTAGCCTTGACCAACGCCACCCTGCCCTTTATAGTCCGCCTTTCCTCGGAGGGAGCGGAACGGGCCATCCGTTCTGATCCAGCCTTGGCCAAGGGTGTGAATCTGGCCTACGGGACGGTCACGCACAGAGGCGTGGCGGAAGCCCACGGTCTCCGATTCGAGCCCTTGACCTAGCCGCACTCCCTCCGATAGATACATGCCTTGTCGGGGCGTAGCGCAGACTGGTAGCGCACTGCGTTCGGGACGCAGGGGTCGGAGGTTCAAATCCTCTCGCCCCGACCATACCAAGCTTGCTAGTACCGGTGGCTCTCTAGGCGAAGCCTCTCCCTATTGACGCCACCGGAGAAACACCACAGTTTAATCTTGTCAGATGTGTGCCGTCTTTCGTGTGTTCCGCCGGCTCATCGGGCGAAGCCCTCTTCTTTGCGCCGGCGGAGAGACACCTCCAGTGAGGGTTTTTCTATTCGTACCTGTGATCCGGCGGCTCTTCAGGCGAAGCCTTCCTATATGACGCCGCCGAGAGCACCTTCAGTGATTCGTTCTTGGCTTGTTTTTGCCAGCCTTTGTGTGACCCGCCGGTTCATCCGAGCTTGATCGTCTCTGAGGCCGGCGGAGAAACCTTTCGCGGATTGCTGTTAAATCCCGCCGCATTTCCTCCTCATGGTCGCTCTTTCGACTTTTCTCAGTCGATGCGATACGCACAAACCAGCAGCCTGAACCGCCTGTGCTCGCCTGTGCAGAGGGAGGTTGAGCATGGTAGCGTTTTGTGAAGAATCTTGCGGGCGCGGACAACGCACGAGGGGACAGGTGTGTGGCCGCACGATTCGCCCATTTACTTGTGTCACGAGGATGTTGTGCTAATCTGCCAGGAGCATTGACCATGAGCGAGTTGGTTCGTGCGCGTGTGCTGGTCAGCGGGATCGTCCAGGGGGTGGCGTTCCGGGCGTTTACGCAGCGTCAGGCCCTTCGCCTGAACCTTCTCGGCGGCGTTCGGAATCTGGACGACGGCCGCGTGGAGGCCATCATCGAAGGCGTGCGGAAGGACGTGGACGCGCTGATCGAGTTGCTGCGGCAGGGGCCGCCCATGGCCAGGGTCGAGAGAGTGGAAATCGAGTGGGGAGCGCCGTCCGGCACTGAGCAGACCTTCCAGATCTGGTACTAATCCCGTGCAAAAGCGAGCACAGACCTCCATGGCCTATGGAAACCGGAAGCGCGCTCGGGCCGTCGACGCCGACGAGGATGCGGGGGTGGGTGAAGAAGAAAGTCTCGACGGATCGGAGCCCTCCAAGGGACGCGGCCGAGGCGCCGGCCGCTCGGAGGGGTTGGATACCGTCAAGACCTACCTCCGAGAGATCCGCAGCTCCACGTTGCTCGACTTCAAACAGGAACAGGAACTCGGCAAGCGGGTGATGGCCGGCGATGAACAGGCCCGGACCCAGATGATCGAGTCCAATCTGCGCCTGGTGATCAGCATCGGCAAGCGCTACATGAACCGCGGATTTCCCTTCGCCGACATCGTCGAAGAGGGCAATCTCGGGCTGATCAAGGCCGTCGAGAAGTTCAACTACAAGCGCGGGTTCCGCTTCAGCACCTACGCCTCTTGGTGGATTCGCCAGTTCATCGAGCGGGCGATCATCAACCAATCGAAGCTCGTGCGGCTGCCCGTCCATGTCGTCGAACGGCTGAACCGGTACCTCGGAGACGTCGAAAAGATGGTTCGGGAACTCGGACGCGAACCGACGGTCGAGGAGATCTCCCTGCGCACCAAGCTGCCCAAAGAAGACGTGGAGGATCTCAAGCAGTTGATCCGGACCACCTGTTCGCTCGACAGCCCCATCAACGACCGCAGCGATACGTTCCTCCGGGACGTGATCGAAGACCCCGGGGTGGTGTCGCCGGCGGACAGCGCGGAGGGGATTCAGCGACGGGAAGAACTCATGAACTGGGTCCGCCAACTGCCGGACAAGGAACGGATGGTCGTCATCTCGCGTTTTGGACTTGATGGAGGGGAGGCAAAAACGTTAGAAGAGATCGGCCGCGAACTGGGGTTGACCCGCGAGCGGGTCCGCCAGATTGAAATGGCGGCGCTGGGGAAGATCCGGGCGGCGATGGAGCGGCAGACCATCAGGCAGGATGACCTCCTGTAGAACTCGATCTCGACGTGAACTATAAAGCGCTGATCCGGGAAGTCCCGGATTTCCCCAAGCCCGGCATCCTGTTCTACGACATCACGACCCTCCTGAAAGACGCGGAGGCCTTTCGGGCCATCCTGGCCGATATCCAGCGCCGATTCGATCGCGATCACGTCACCAAAGTCGTCGGCATCGAGTCCCGGGGGTTTATCATGGGCGGCGCTCTGGCGACACAACTCAAGGCGGGGTTTGTGCCGGTCCGGCGACCGGGCAAGCTGCCGGCCGATACCTTCGAAGTGAAGTACGATCTCGAATATGGGTCGAACTCGCTGGCCATCCATCGGGACGCGATCGTGCCGGGCGAACGTGTGTTGATTGTGGATGATCTGCTGGCGACGGGCGGCACCGCTGAGGCGACGGTGCATCTGGTGGAGCAACTTGGGGGCCGGGTCGCCGGATTGGGATTTCTGGTTGAGCTTGAGTTTCTCAAGGGGCGGGAGCGGTTGCAGGGGTACAACCTGTTCGCCGCGGTGACCTATCCATAACCGCCGAATCCGGTAGGACGCAGGCCTTCTCGATCGACAGGCGGCCGAGAGACCGCCGGCTCGCGCCCTTGTAAAAGCCATGACGGCGTGTTATAGATTCCGAACTTTTTTCGGCCCCCACGCGTCACGCCTCACGTGAGGACCCCATGGCGGCGAAAGCGCAACCCAAAAAGCAGGTCGCTGAGAAGGCCAAGCAGCCGGTCAAGACCATGAGCAAAACCAAACCCATATCCCCGATGAAAGATTCGAACAGCAGCAAAGAGCCGGCAGGGGCCGCGGCGCTTCCGGTCGAACCGGAGCCCGAAGCCAAGCCGAAGCGGCCGGCGATGCTGACGCCGGACCAGCAGGAACGGTACGACTCGCTGCACCGCATGTTGATGGCCAAGCGGCAGGAGATTCTCAAGGAAATCGGCGGCAGCTTCGGACAGTCGGTGACGGAAGATCAGCAGCAGCGGTTGGAATCGGCCAAGGATGTCGGCGATCAGGCCCTCATGGATCTCGAGCGGGAAGTCGGGATTTCCCTGATGGAGATGCGCAATCGCAAGCGCCAATTGATCGACGAAGCCTTAGGGCGGTTGCGCGACGGATTATACGGCATCTGCGCCGAGTGCGGTGTGGAAATCAGCGAGCGGCGATTGGCGGTGATGCCGTTTGCGAAGCTCTGCGTGGAATGTCAGGCGCGGCAAGAGTTGTTGGAGCGAATTGAAAAGGAAGAGGAGCGGGACTAGCCGCGTAGGCCGTGCCTCCGCCGCGCCGGACAATGTCCCGTCCTTCGACTCAAACGTGGTTGTCGGTGCCGCTTGACCCGCCTGCTTCAGGTGTGTTCCTCTCGGTTCGAACGGTTGATTTCCCTCTGAACGGTATGTGAGTCTTTGTTTGGTCCATGACGGACCGACTCTCGTACCCGCGACCGAGACCCAGACATGAAAGCCGTGGTGCTTGCGAGCGGCGGACTGGATTCCACGGTTGCCGCGGCCCTTGCCAAGCGCGAGGGGCACGAACTGTTTTTTCTCACGGTGCAATACGGACAGCGCCACGAGGTCGAAGTCGAGCGGGCCTTGGCCATCGGGCGGGCGCTGGGGGTGTCCGATCACCGGATTGTCCAGGTCGATCTCCGCTCGATCGGCGGCTCCGCCCTGACCGGCGACGTGCCGGTGCCGAAAGGACGGTCCGCGGCGGATCGAGCGGCGGCTATTCCGGTCACCTACGTGCCGGCGCGCAACAGCCTGTTCCTGTCTCTGGCCGTGGGCTATGCCGAAACAATCGGCGCCCGGCGTGTCTACATCGGCGCCAACGTGGTGGACTATTCCGGCTATCCGGATTGCCGGCCTGAATTCTTGCGCGCGTTTGAGACGACGGCCCGCCTGGGCACCAGGGCCGGCGTGGAAGGGCAAGGGATCGAGATTTGCGCCCCGTTGCTCCACAAGTCCAAAGCCGAGATCGTCCGGCTCGGCATGGCCCACCAGGCTCCTTTGCACCTGACGCACAGTTGCTACGATCCCGCTCCCGACGGGACGGCCTGTGGCCGATGCGACAGTTGCCAGATTCGCCTGGCAGGATTCGAGGCGGCGGGGTTCACCGATCCCATTACCTACGCCGGACGCGAGGAGTCAGTATGAGCGTCTCACCCGAAGAATTTTTCATGTACCTGACGATCGGGCTGATCGTCGTGATCCCCGTGTCGGTGCGGATCTATCGCCGCCTCACCATGAACCGCACGGCGCAGATGTTGAAGGAAGAGTTCGGGGTTGATCCGGACGCGCCTGCTTCCGATCCATCGACAGGCTCGAAGAGGCCGTAGATGTCGGGAGGCTCCTCCCGCTGCTGAAGAAGAGAAGATCGGACCAGAGGCGAGGAGATCAGGAGAGGAAAAGGCGGGTGATCCAACCGACATCAAGAGCGATCCGGCGGCGCTTGCGGCAATGCGGCGTCCTCGGATTTGGGATTGTGGCGGGACTGGTCGGCCTGCTGGCGAGCGGGTCCTGTGCCAATCAGGAGGCCGGGACAACTCCGGCCGATGTGCTCAAGGGCGAAGGGCTCTTCAAAGCGAACTGTCTCCGCTGTCACGGAGAGCGGGGCACCGGCACAACCCAGGGGCCGCCGCTGGTCCATAAGATCTACGAGCCGAACCATCACGCCGACGTGGCCTTTCAACGCGCGGCCGCCAACGGGGTCCGGGCGCATCATTGGCAGTTCGGGGATATGCCCAAGATTGACGGGGTGACGCCTCAGGATGTGGCGGAGATCATCCGATACGTCCGATGGCTGCAACGGCAGGCGGGGATTTATTGAGCCCCATCCATGAGGAGCTTCACACACGACCCCGTTTGACAGCCTGATTTTCCGGTGCGTAAGCTACGTTAGGTGTTGTCGGCGGCAAGGTGTTTTCTCCGGCCGCCAAGAGCCATCGAAGAGCGGCCGGTTCAACCGAAGGTTGGTATTAGAACAATCGAGGTGAATCCCGTGCGGTGGTTTCTCCGGCGCCGGTAAATTTGTGAAAACGTAAGAGAGGCGCCGGTTCAACCGAAGGTCGGTATGGAGAAAGGCCAGAGGCCGAGGAATCTCTTGAGGTGTTTTCTCCGGCCGCCAAGAGCCATCGAAGGGCGGCCGGTTCAACCGAAGGTTGGTATGGAGGTCCTTATGCGGAACGGTATTCAGGCCGGTGTCTTCACGGCCGCCATGCTGGGCGTGATGACCCTCACCGCGGGTTGTGCCCTGGTGGCGATCGACGCGGGGCACGAAGGGGTCATGGTCGAAAAGCCATTCTTCTTCGGACATGGGGGAGTCGATCCCGACCCAGTCAAGACGGGCCGCCAGGCGGTGGCGCTCACGACGCAGGTGATCGATGTGGATGTGCGCCCGATCCAATACTCCGAGCACTTCGACATCATCTCGTCGGAAAACGCGCCCGTCTCGTTTGACGCCTTCATGATCGCCAACGTGATCGAAGGACGGTCGCCTGATTTGATCAGCCGCTTCGGGCCGAACTGGTATGTCAACAACGTGAAGGAGGCCTTCCGGACGATGGTTCGGGAGGAGGTCCAAAAGTATCCGTTGTTTCAGTTGACCACCGATCCCACGACCCGCACGAAATTGCAGGAAGCCATCGCGCAGCAGTTGCGCGTGAACCTGCTGGAGAAGCAGAACATCCCGGTTCGCCTCAACCGAGTCGTCGTCGGCAGCATCCTGCCGCCCAAGGGCGTACTGGAACAGACCGCCCAAACAATCATTCAGGAACAGCGCCGGATCACGATGATCGAATTTCAGAAGGCCGAAGAGGCCCGGGAGAAGGCGGAAAAACAGCGGGGAATTGCGGACCGCGCCTATCGGGAAGCGCTGGGGCTCACTGCCCCGGAATTTGTGGATCTGCGCCGCATCGAGGTCCAGAAGGAGATCGTGCAACATTCGCCGTCGGCTCTGACCGTCATCATGGGGTTGGAGCGGATGGGGATCAACTTGCCTCCCTTGGGAGCGGAGAAATAACACCCGACTGTCGGGACACGGTGGTGGGATGAAAAAACCGGGTGAGAGGCGC
Source organism: Nitrospiraceae bacterium (assembly GCA_040981105.1). Lineage (GTDB taxonomy): Bacteria > Nitrospirota > Nitrospiria > Nitrospirales > Nitrospiraceae > Nitrospira_G. The sequence continues at coordinate 166,535 of JANRMO010000001.1, read as the reverse complement.
CTCTCACCCGGTTTTTTGTTCGTAACTGATCGATTGCTGACTTAAGGGGCAACCCAGACTCGGTGGGAGGCGGTATTGAGGGGTTTGGCAATCTTGTGCACGCCGACCTGGCCGGCATTCATGACATCGTCGCCTCCCTGGGTCTTTCTGGCCGGAATGCGTGCGGTCGCGAGCAGGAGTCCCTGGGCGTCGAAAAACTCCACCATCACGTCGGCTTGATCGCGCAATGTCCCTTGATAGGCCGTATTCTGCCAGTCCAGCCGGCGGAGGGCTTGGAAGGTCACCAGGAGGTGGCCTTCCCGATCGTCCTGCACATTGAGAATCTTAATGGCGCGGTTCTGATCCGTTCCGAGCGCGGCGGGATCGCTGCTTCCTCTGGCGCCGGCCAGCACGATGCGGGAGACATCCTCCGACTCCAGCGAGCCGGAGATTTTGCAGGAGACCGTCGTCCCCTTCTCGGTCTGCTCGAGCACACGGGTCTCCTTCAGCGCGTCCTTCACGACCTGGTCGAGGATCTGTCGGTTCAAGGCCGAGTCCACCAGAGAAGCCGTCGCGTCCCGATAGACCGATGAGGCGCTGACCGCCATCCGTGCGGCCTCACGGCAGGCCAATGCCTTGGCGTCGGCTGCGGATTCGGGCGCATGGAAGGTATAGCGGTAATCTCCGGTAACCTCGATCTTGGAGGCCTCCGCGGTCTGAGCCAGCCCGGAGAGGAAGACCATCGTGAGCGGACCGATGAGCGAAGCGATGCCGGGTGATCGTCGAGGCTTGTTCATGGAAACCTCCGGGGCGGGAGCTGTCATAAACCAGAACCAGATTCCCGCCGAACTCGTATGTCATCTTACCAACCACGTCGATGCCGAGCAATCGCCGGCGGAGGCGGGCCAGGTCAGGACTTGAGCAGCGTGACAAGTTGCCGGATCGTCATGGGAGCGTTGCCCTCCGCGCGATTGTTGACTAGCACATAGGCCGTCCGATGTTCGGACCGGGCCTGCCGGATCAGGGCCACCGTGTCCTGCCTCATCCGCGGCTGAGGCAGAACCAGCCGATTGTAGGGGGCGAATCGCTCGACCGCCTCCGCGTGGGCCAGGCCCAAGGGGGTCATGAGTCTGGCAACGATGAACGGGGCGGAGAACCGGCCGCCGAGAGACCGATGCTGTGACGCCAGGTCCGGCATGAGGGACCAGTGGTTGTAGACATGGGCGACGCCGTAGGCCGCGAGCAGATCCCGGTAGCGAGGGCCAAGGACGGCCGGATTGCGGATCTCGATCGCGTACCGGGGGCCAGGCGGAAGGCGATTCAGAAACGGCTCTAGTCGGCGGAGCAACTCCTCGACGGTCAGGCCGGTCCGCTGGAATTCAAAGAGAAAGACCCCTAGGGTTTCACCGAGGCCCTGTCGCGCCGGCTCATAGACTACATCTCGAAAGAGATCCGCATCGAGGAATCGAGGGTTTCGGCTTCCCGCCTTGCTTCCGTAACGGGGAAGCCGCGCAAAGGCAGGGATCGTCAGCTCTTCCCAGACCTTGAGGCAGAAGTGGAAGGTCGGCGGGACCTGGGCGGCATAAGATGCTAATTGGGAAGACGTTGCCGGACGATAAAAGGTATGATCGATCCCGACCGTGTCGAACAGGGGGCGGTCCTCATGCTGAAAGGCGGCGTATTCGGAGAGGCACTCCCGGCTGAAGCGGCTCTTGGCATAGGGGCGATGGTAGATCAGGCCTTGCCAGCCTTCATAGGCCCATGAGCTGGTTCCGAAGCGAACCAGGGCGTCGCCAATAGGGGGACGGCCGGGACCATCGGAAGGATCGGCTCTGTCCTGCTTGTTGAAATCGGCGCTCACGGGCAGGCGTATCGTTGATCGCATGACGAATATCGGCCGGAAAGCTTGTCCATGACCATGCAGGACCTCCGTCGCTCCATCGTGCCGGCGTCCGATTGTACTGTTGTTCGGCTGTCGCCGTCATCGTGACTTGACAGGTCTCGGCGCATCTCGCAGACTTCTACCCGATTCCATGACCGACCATCACGAACCCGATTGCCTCACCGAACTGCTCGGCCATTATGGCATCGCCGATCACTATTACGATGTCTGGGGGCAACACCATGTCGTTTCGGAGGAGACCAAGCGGGCGGTGCTGGAGGCCATGGGCGTGCCGGCCGGCTCTCCCGAGCACCTGACCCGGTCTTGGGAGGCGGTGAGGTTCCGGCCGTGGCGGCGGATCTGTGATCCTGTCGTCATCGTCCAGGCCGGGCAACCCTCCGTCACCTGTGCGGTGCGGGTTCCTTCCGAAGAGGGCCTGGATGGCGAATGGACTCTCGCCTGGTCCCTCCGCGACGAAGCAGGCCGGACAGTTGCCGACGACCGCGCCGGTCCCGGATTGGCCCCTGTCGATACGCAATCCATCGAGGGGACCCGCCATATTCAGTTTCAACTCGACATCCCGTTGGCCGTGCCCCTTGGATACCATGACCTGTCGGTGGTGGCGACCGTTGGGTCCCGGAGCATCCAAGGCCATACGCTCCTGATCGTGACGCCGTCCGGCTGCTACACGTCCGGCGCCTTTCAAGACGGCGGACGTGTCTGGGGCCTGTGGACCCAACTCTATGCGCTCAGGTCGCAGCGCAATTGGGGATTCGGCGATTTCACCGACTTTGAGGCCTTGGTCCGCTGGGCCGCGGCCGATCTCGGTGCCGAGGCGATCGGAGTCAACCCTCTTCATGCGCTCAAGAATCGGCGTCCCCACCATATCAGTCCCTACTCGCCGAACAGCCGGGTGTACCTGAACGAACTCTATGTCGATGTGGAGCGGGTGCCCGAATTCGCCTCGAGCCCGGGGGCCCAGCGTCTGGTGGCGAGCGATGAATTGCGGTCCCGCATCGAGGCCTGTCGAAAATCGGACTGGGTGGACTACGAAGGGGTGCAGGCCGCGAAATGGGCGGTGTTTGAGCAGCTTTTTCACACGTTCGACGCGACGCATTTCCTCGAAACAGAGGGAGCGCGGAGGGCCTGTACCGGTCGCGGCGAAGCCTTCGAGCGCTATTGCCGGGAACAGGGAGAATCGCTTGAGCGATACGCCACCTACGCCGCCCTGTCCGAGCACTTTCAACGGTTGTCGCCTCCCATCTGGGTCTGGCGCAAATGGCCCGCCGAGTATCAGCATCCCGACAATGACGCGGTCCGGGCCTTCGCCGAGCGTCACCGGGATCGAATCCGGCTCCACCAATACATGCAATGGGTGGCCGAGGAACAGTTGGCCGAGGTCTCCCGTGTGGCGGCGGATCTTGGGATGCCGGTCGGCCTATACCATGACCTGGCGCTGGGCAACGATCCGAGCGGGGCGGAAGGTTGGCTGCTCCAGGATGTCCTGGCCATGGAGGCCGACTGCGGCTGTCCTCCCGACGCCTTTGCCATGCAGGGACAAAATTGGGGCTTTCCTCCGTTCAACCCGGTGGCCTTGCGCGAGCAGGCCTATCGACCCTTTATCCGGTTGGTGCGGCAGAACCTCTCCCGCGGTGGGGCCTTGCGGATCGACCATGTGATGGGGTTGTTTCGGCTCTTCTGGATTCCACGGGGGCGGCCGGCGTCGGCCGGCACCTATGTGCACTATCCGTTCGACGATCTGCTCGGCATCCTGGCTTTGGAAAGCGTGCGGGCGAAGACCGTGGTGGTCGGGGAGGATCTCGGGACCGTGCCGGACTGGGTACGCGAGAAGCTTGAGGCGGTCAACATCCTCTCGTACCGGGTCTTCTATTTTGAGCGGGAAGCGGACGGATCATGGAAACAGCCGAGCGACTATCCGGTCCGATCCCTGGCGGTGACGACGACCCACGATCTGCCGACGTGGCTGGGGTTTTGGACCGGAGAAGATCTCGAGACGCGGGCGAAGCTCGGGTTGTTTCCGACGGAGGAGGCACGGCGACAGGCGTGGGAAGAACGGGAGCGGGACAAGACGAAAATCCTGGAGGCCCTGGCCCGCGCCTCCACGCTTTCCGAATCGCCGGACCGCGTCGAAGCCTCCCGCGCGGTTCAGGCCGAGCGACTCTTGGAGCCGGTCCATCGGTTCCTGGCCCGTTCTTCGTCCTGTCTGGCGCTGGCCAGCCTGGACGACTGGCTCAGGGAAGTCTCCCAGGTGAACCTGCCGGGGACGGTCGATCAGTACCCCAACTGGTCGCGCAAGCTCTCGGTTCCCCTTGAAGCCATGAAGGGCGAACGCCTGGTGCGCAGGCTCGCGCAGGTCATGCGCGAGGAGCGGCCGCCTCGCCGTCCCGATGATGCGGAGCCAGGGATCGGCACTGACCCTCCATCACGGCCCACGACACCATGACCAACCGCAACCGGATCGTCCTGGTCATCGCCGCCTTGCTGTTTGTCACTGTGGTGGTGGTCGAGACGCTCGTGCCGGCCAATGTCGTCGGGGCCTATGCTTTTGTGCTGCCGATCCTGCTGGTCGCCTCCACCCGCAACCGCAAATTGCTCTACCTCACCTTGGTCTTCTGCATCATCGCGACCTATATCGGGCTGATGCGGCCGACAAAGCCGGGCCGCTTCGTATCCGCCGTCATCAACCGAACCCTGGTGGTCTGTGTGCTTGGAGGGGTCGCCTATCTGGGGCTGACATGGGAGGAACGGAAGGCCAGGGAGGAAGCGGCCAGGGCGGCCCTGGCCCTGCAAACGGAAAATCTCCTCAAGGCCCATGCGCAGTTGGCCGAGGTGAAGGATGCCTTGAACCGGGCGGAGCGGTTGGCGGCCGTCGGGCAACTCGTGGCCTCCGTGGCCCATGAAGTCGGTACGCCGCTTCATTCCATCGCCTGGCATGTGCGCGCGCTCCGCGAGGAGGCTGCCTTGACGCCGGACATGGCCAAGCGCCTCGACACGGTCGAATCCCAAATCAATCGGGTCGTGCTGATCATTCAGGACCTGCTCAGCACCACCAGGCAGCGCAAGCCCAATCCGGCCTGGACGCCAGCGCTCCAATTGCTCCACTCCGTGGCGGCTCTGATGGAGCCGACCTATGTGACCAAAGGCGTGAAGCTGTCCGTGACCTGCCGGCCCGAGAGCCTGGTTCTTTGGGCCGATCCGGAGCAGATGCAACAGGTGCTGGTCAATCTGTTGTCCAACGCCCTGGCGGCCACGCCGTCGGGCGGCGAAGTGCTGTTGTCCGCGGAACAGCAGGCCGTGGATCCGATCGAAGCGGAAGAGTGGCAACGGATTCGAGAAGAGGTGCCGGGGAACGTGGCCGTCCTGTCGGTGGACGACAACGGGTGCGGGATGCCGCCCGAGCATGTCAGGCAAACGGTCGAGCCGTTCTTCACGACCAAAGAGATCGGAAAGGGCAGCGGGCTCGGCCTGTTTCTCAGCCGGGAAATCGTCAAGGCGCATGGGGGGAGGCTCTCAATCCACAGCGAAGTCGGCAAGGGCACGAAGGTGCTCATTGCGCTGCCGATGGAGGATCGAGCGGATCGAGCCGCGTAGGAGCCTGTCCGACATTGCCGTTCGTGACGAGGTGAAGGAGGTGCTGGCAGATGCCAGGCCGCAGGCCGCGAAGACGGGAAGCGTATTCGCTGGAATACGTTGAGGATGTTTCGGGGCCGAGAACGAAGCAGATGCCGGTACATCGTTTGCCGCAGTAGAAAGGTCAATGTCGGACAGGCTCCTAGGAACCGATGATGCAGCCGAAGGCAAAAATCCTGGTGGTGGACGACGACCAAGTCGCGCGCGAGCTGCTCGTGGAGGCGCTGCAGAAGGAAGGTTATGACGTCGAGAGCTTCGGGAGCGGCCAGGAGGCGATCGAGCGGGGCCAGCAGCTCCCGGTCGATTTGGTGCTGACGGACATCCGAATGGGAGCCGTGGATGGATTTCATGTGCTCCGCGAGTTCAAACGCATCAGGCCGGGAACCCCGATCGTGCTGCTGACGGCGTTCGGCTCGTTGGAAGGGGCGATCGAGGCGATCAAGCAGGGCGCCTACGACTATCTGGCCAAACCCTTCCGCAAGGAGGAGGTCTGTTTGGTGGTCCAGCGGAGTCTCGATCACGCGAGGCTGCTCCGGGAGAACAGCCGTTTCCGGGAGGAGCTGCGTGAACGGGCGGTCCTGACCGGCCTCGTGGGGAGCAGCCCGGCCATGTTGGAGGTGTACAAGCTCGTGGCGCGGGTGGCGCAGGGCAAGAGCACCGTGCTGCTGGAAGGCGAGAGCGGCACCGGCAAGGAACTCGTGGCCCGGGCCATCCACGGGAACAGCCCCCGCCACGAGATGCCGTTTGTGCCGGTCAACTGCGGCGCCTTGCCCGACGCGCTGCTGGAATCCGAAATGTTCGGTCATGAAAAGGGCGCGTTCACCGGCGCCGTCGGCGTCAAGCACGGCCTGTTCGAAACCGCGAACGGCGGCACGTTATTTCTGGACGAGATCGGGGAATTGGGGCAGGCGTTGCAGGTGAAACTGCTCCGCGTGATGCAGGATCAGGAAATCCGCCGCGTCGGCGGCACCAGTTCAGTCAAGGTGGACGTGCGGTTGATCGCGGCGACCAATCGCGACCTGCCAACCCTGGTCAAGGAGGGCCGATTTCGGGAGGATCTCTTTTATCGGCTCAACGTCGTGCGGATCAAGTTGCCGCCGCTTCGCGAACGGCGCGAGGACCTGGCGATGTTGGCCCATCATTTCTTGCAGAAGTACACGGGGACGGCCGACCATCCAGTGCGGGGCTTCGCCAGAGAAACCTTGGCGCTGCTCGACCAGTACTCCTGGCCTGGCAATGTGCGGGAATTGGAAAATGCGATCGAGCGGGCCGTGTCATTAAGCCATGGGCCGGTGGTCTTGCCGGAGGACCTGCCGGAATCCCTCCGCCGCACGGCTCTGGCGCCGCCCTCGGTTCACCAGGCGGCGCCCGTCCTCGAGAAGGACGACCGGTCCGAATTTCTCCTGACGCTCGAAGAAGTGGAGCGGCGTCACCTGCTCCGTGTGCTGAAGGAAATGAAAGGCAACAAGGTCAAGACGGCGAAGATTCTCGGGATCGACCGGCGGACGCTCTACCGGATGGCCGAGCGGTTCGGCATCGATCTGGGAGAGGACACGGAAGGGACCGGAGAGAACCCTACAAAAGCTTAAGCTCGTTCTTGATCAGACGGAGATAATGTTCGGCGCTCTGCCGCAACGGCGGATCGGAGGGAGTCCAGCTTCCCGCCAGCGATCCCTTGCTCTCGTGGAGCACCGTCAGCAGGAGTTTGGTGGAACGCTCCCCCTCTTCGTTCAGATTGGCCTCGGCCTGCGTGCGGCCGACTCCGAAACGAACGCGCAACATCCAGTCCCACGGCGCGCGAATTTCCTCCCGATAGCCGGTTTGAATCGATTCCGTCCGGTTTTCGGCGCGGCCTTGAGCGGATTCGACGGTATAGCCCTCCGAGGCGAACACCTCGAGCACCGCGGCCCGGACCTGATCCATCGGCGCGTCCAGCAGGGCCTCCACCGAATCGGCTTGCTGGGGCACGGAGGGCGAGGCACAGCCGCCCGCCAACAGCGCGACGATGAATAAGGCCCGTCGGAGCCGAGGGTGGGAGACGGTCGTCATGATGGAACTAGCTTGCCAAACGGTGGACCAGATGCGTTTGGGTCTGGGTCACGCCTTCGATCGCGTGAATTTTCTGCAATACCAGCGAGGTCAGCGCGTCCTGATCGGGCACCTCCACCAGCGCGATGATGTCGGGTTTGCCCCAACAGGTGTCGATGGTCTTCATCTCCTTGATCTGGGAGAGGAATTTCACCACATCCCGGGTCTGTCCTGGAGCCACGTTGATCAGAATGTAGGCGCGGTCTGCCATATTGCTACTCCGAAGATAGGATGAGCACCATGCAGCGCGAGGACACTAACGGATCGTGATCGACGAAGTCAACGTGGCGGCCGATGAAAGGGACGAAGAGGTTGCAGCCGGTCCGGGGCGGTCATTTGGGGGCGATGAACACCTCGACGATCTGCGCATCGCTGACCCGGGTCAGTTCCGCTTCAAGCCCGCGGGGATTGCCGATCCGGCCTTCCGGATCGTAAATGAAACAGAACAGGGTTTGGTGCCCGGCGGCGGGAAAGGATGCGGCCTCGGCCGTCAACTGTTCGGCGATTTCGCGGGGTCCCAGCCCGCTCCTGGTCATCTTCGCCAGGACGGCGAGACGGTGGCGCGGCAGGAGAGACACGGCGCGCGGCGCCGTCGCCGGCCGGCTGGCCGGCCATTCCGTTTGAGCCACCTCGTCGAACTCGTATCGCAACAGCGTGTACAGGAGGTCGTGAACATCCTGCTCGTCCTGCACGTCGAGGGTGGTTCGATCGTCCCCGCGGAGCCGGAGTTGCCGGACCACGGCGTGGAACCTCGTACAGACCTTTCTGACGAGATCGAGGGGGTCCTCCGGTTCGCCTTCGCTCCGATCTGATGGGCCGGAGATCTGTCCGACAGCGCCTGCTGTGGTGGCCGGCGGCGGAGAGACTTCCGCTCGGATTTCGGTCGGTTGCACGGAGATGGCGGAGGGGAAGGGCGGCTCGGGCTGGACGTGGTCGGGTAGGCGGTCAGGGACGTGCTCTTGAGTCGGATGCCGGGCCGTGGCGATGGGATCCGGCAGGCGCGTAGGAGGATCGGAGAGGGGCCCCGGGGCCGCAGCAGGCGCGTCTCCCTGATTCGCAGAATCCCGAACCTGCTCACGGGGCTCGGGCATGCTTGGGACGCCCGGACCCTGACTGGTCCCGGGCGGTGGGGGAGAAGGGGCTGTCTGGGGCGCCGGGGCCTGGTCCACAGGCGAAAGTCCGTGACGGGCATCGCCCTGCTCTGGAAGCGGCCGCGGCAAGTCGTGGGACAAGTCGTCGGAATGAACGGGTGTGTTCGCCTGTCGGCTCAAAGGGACGGAGTGATCATCGACCCTGCCGGTGTGGTCCGCCATGAGGGTGGCTGTGACTGGTATCGCAGCGGGTGCAGCGGGCGATAGAGTCGTCATCCGGGCCGGCGTTGCGGAAGCCACCGGTCCAGCCGTGGCTGTTGTCGAGACGGGCGGCAGCGCAGCCGGCGCCGATCGGATGGTCGAGGCGTGGCCGGAAGCGGGCGGGGCGAGCCCCTGCAATTCCAGTTTCTTCCGTTCCAACTGGGCGATCAAGGTTTGGAGCAACGAGATTGTCTCGGCCACTTCCGACGGGGAACTGGTGCGGAGGTGATAGGTCTTCCACTGTTGAAATTCAGGTGAGCGCTCCCCAAAGATATACTTGATGCATTCGCGAACCTGGAGTTCCGCCCGCGCCCTCATTGCATCCCGGTACGGGAACCCTTCCTGTCTGAGATCTTCGACCTGGGTGAGTTGATCTTGCAGCTTGCGGATATTGTCGTTCACCGCTTCGATCGCGGCGGCGTGCTTGGCTCTGGTGCGGGCCGGGTCCTTGGCGGCGGTTCTAGGCATCGGACGATGGATGCGGCGTTGGTCGGTTGGGACCATTACATGGGTCGAAGTCTAGCCGAGGGTATCCGTGCCGGCAAGAAACATGGCAATTTGTGCAGGCGCGAACGGAGTCGATCGAACCGGACCCGGGCTACCCGCTCCAGGCGATGTCATGTCCGGAGGACCCTGCGTGGTTGCGAAGGCGTCGGATTCCGGAGAGCCGTTCTTTGGCGCTTCGAGCATACTTGAGAAACTCCACGCCGAACGTGCGCGCTTTGACCCAACGGACGCGGGCCAGGGCAATCGCGATGGGGTCTTCCCCTCCCGGACATTCGATTTGGAGAGAGAGGTAGGTGCCGACTGCCGGGGTGACTTCGCTCCGAACCGCGCAGCCCGGTCCGGACAGATCGACCAGCCTGCCCTTTCCGGCAACGTCGTCCCCGCAAAACCGTACAGGGTAGCGCAGCGACACTCGGTGATGTGACCTGGGGCGCATGGACCTTCCTTCCAGAGGCCTGCCGACAGACGGGCTTGCAACCTATGAGCCCGACGCCGTTTTCACCAAATGTAGTCGATAATCCGGGTTTCAGCCAGCAAACCGGCGGATCTGGTCGTCGTGCGGAGTATTGTGAGAATGAATCAGGGAGGGGGAAAAGAGGAGTGGCTATCAGCCTGAGACCTTGATGTGAGGGGCGATGCTCAGAAAGCGGTCCGTTCCTTGAGTGAAGAAGGGGATTGGCGGCTGCCAGGCTTACATGTTCTGGAGGCGATCCAATTGCTCTCTCGCGCCGCTGTCGTAACGGAGAAACTCAAGGCCGAGCCGGCCATGACGGACCCAACGGACCTTGGCCAGGGGGATGGAAACCGGAGCGGAGGCTTCCTGAAGGATTTCGAGGGCTACATAGGCTCCCTGTTGTAACGAGGTGTGGCTTTCGATGGCGCACCCTGGAGTGGACAGGTTGATGAGCTGACCCAGGCCGGCCCCCCAATCACCCAGGAAGTGGATCGGAAGTCGAAGCACCGTTCGTGGGCTGGAGCGGAGATTCATGTATCTTCTCGGACCAAAGGCTCGGACGGGGCGAAGCAGTTCCGTTGTGTGCGACGTGAGAGCATCCTACGGCAACCGGGAAGAATCGGGAAGCGAACGAAAGTAGGGGGCCATAAGCGACATATACGAAACAACGATGAAGAGCTTGCGGTTCAACGAAGTGAGGATTCAGAACGAAGAGAACTGAAAGGCCTGGAGGTTCTCTCCGGCGGCGTCAATGAAGAGGGGCTACGCCCGATGAGCCGCCGGTTCACACAAAGTGCGGTATGGTGCCCCCGACACGAATTGAACGTGCGACACGCGGTTTAGGAACACGAATTAGGTATAAACACCAAACCATAGCAAGACACACCATACAACGGCAGGCACAGGCCTATCAACGGGTTTGTGACCTGCCGTTGTTCTTTGTGTCCTCCTGTGGTATCCCCTCACCGTGACTGTTTTCGGACTCGAACCGCGACTGGAACCGTGACGCGGAAGACAGGGGGTGGGGGTCTTATTTTCTGCTCGGCCTGGCTAAGGACGAGGCCGGGGGTAGGTTTCCCGGTGGGCCGGGTGGCCGATGGGAGGCCCTCGTAGACATGGCCAGAGGCATATGGCGACCCCTTCCCCCGGCCGTTCGAGTTTCCATGTTTCCCAAAAAGGAAACCGCCGACGCATTTCCTGGAGTTTCGTATCCTAGGTGAAATGTGGTGAGTTGGGACGACACCAGCAAGCTGTTCTTCTTTCTCTACGCCCCAGAACAGAAGCTGTTTCGGTATACGAGGCCTGGTATGGCCTTTGGTGAAGAAACGGGACAGTCTGTACATTTCGACAATGGGCATTTCACAAAAGTCCAAATTCCCAAGGGGATAGGAGAAATCTTACTTCACAGAGAGATGCCGAATGGAAAGACGGGTGAGGAATTTGCCACTAGCTGGAAAACGCTCAATGTTGCCGAAGAAGGATACAACGGACTTGCCTTTACCATCGTCAATCGCACGCCGGATACCGATGTGAAAATGCTCGCATGGAACAAAGAACACCCTGACGACCTCTATACAGATTGTGTGGCCATCGAGCACGGGGCGGAAGTACGGGTATGGCTCTACTTAGCACCTGACAAGTTTCATGATTTGCTCAATCTCAACTGGCGAGCGAAATTTCTTGAAGTATCGCTTGAAACGAGCCCGTCAATTCATAACCTCAAGTTCCCATTAGAGGAGAATGACAAGACAAAAATGCGGGAAGGAACATTCATCAGTGATTCGTCCTTGTCACACCGTAAGCTCGTAATTCACACGTATGAGATCACTGTAAAAGACTTGCCTGTGGTGCGTTTACAAGACTCTAAGCCCTCACTGCTCAATCACCTGTATGAGCTGCTGAGATTTCGCTTCGGTAGATAAGACCTGCCCGTAACGGACCCTTACTCGGATTCGACCTGCATGGTAAGGCTGTAGGAGGGGACGTGCCCAAGGGAAAATCGAAGGAGGAAGAGTTTGATCCGACCTTAGAGCTGAAGACTCTTGCCTTACGGGATGAACCTCTTGTTCATCAATATAGAGACCTTCACTACCAACTCGTCCTTGACCAACTTCAAGCGACGGGTCAACGCATTGCAAGTAGAGAACACACAACCCCACTCTCTGCCGCTCAGCGGAGATCATTGTTGAAGCGGCATGCCCGTCTTGACAAACAAATCTGTGAAAAGTACCGCATTAGTGGTTTTCATGGTGGCGATCCGTATATCGTAAAACGTGACAATTGGCTTGAGACCCTCCGCGTACCATTAAGCCAACCTCTTACGATAGAGACTAATTGGCAATCCTCTTTCTATTCTCCGCGCGTCCAGTTCTATGTTCTCCCGAAGGATGCTGCGGTCTTTCACTCCCACAGCAGAATAGTATGCCAATTGCCTTCCCTGCCCAAAAAAGTTCCGGCGGATTCTCTGCCTATTCTGACAATTCATCTGGATCTATCGAAGGTCAAAGGGAATCACCTTGCTGGTTTGGCCACAAAGTTCAAAGAGGCGGTGAAGCGATGTCTGGAAGAACTTCCGAGAAGCCGGAGGAAACCGGCGTCCACCTGGCAACAGAACGTGAAACGTGACTACCATCGCTTCTATCTACATTTTTATCGGGCGGTGCCCTACCGTTGGATCGCGGCATATGAAAAGACGGGGGCACTGCCAAAAGGCCCCTTCGATATGGCAGTGCCTAAAGAATCCTCTATCCGTGAGTCCGTTGAGCGAGTCCACTACATTGTCTTCAGCCGCCCCTTCAAGGCCCGCAAAACTCTATCCCATCGGGCTAATACCCGCTTAGACGCTGAAATACAGAGCTTTAACTGCCCGGATCATGGCAAAGACTGCTCAGATACTTGCGGATATGCAAAAGACTTCATCAAGAAATTAGGCTAGTTCGCATCTCTTCCCCCTAGGAACAAACTCCCCGACTTTGTCCGCGATTCTCCTCTTGTAGAGGCCGCGCATCGGCACGGCACGGGAGGCTCTCACATAGCAGGGGAGAAAAAGGATGAATAGCGATGATCGACTTGTGACGGCGCAGGAACTAGAAGCGCTGGGGGTGATGCGGAAGGGCACGGCCTATCGAATGGCCGCGAACAATCAGTTGCCCCACTATGTTGTGGGATGCTCTGGGAGGGGAGTTCGCTTTCGGGTGGGTGAGGTTCTAGAAGCGCTCCGACGACCAGCTTTAACACAGCGGGGGGGCTATGACGACCGATGATCTCTTGAGCCGAGTGGACCGCGTACGCTCTCGCGGTCCTGGTCGATGGACGGCAAGGTGCCCGGCGCATGCGGATCGCTCGCCCTCGTTATCGGTGACTGAAGGCGAGCGAGGCATTTTGCTTCGATGTTGGGCCGGCTGCGACCTGGCGGCTATTTGTGCGGCGCTTGGCATTCGACCAGCCGATCTGTTCTATGACCAGCGGCCTGATCCGGCTGCTTTGGCGGAGTCTCGGCGGCGACGGACGGAACGCGAGCGAGCGGACATAGCTGACGGCTGTCATGCGGATACCTTACGCGATGCGGAGCAAGCAATTCTCGCGGCGCGCCTTCTCAATATCTCGCAATGCTGTGATGGACAGCTAGATCGGGCACTGGACACGATCGCCTCTGCGCATGCGGTCCTGAGCGAACAAGGAGCGGATTACTATGAATGGCTCGCAACGCTTTGAAGCGGCCTGCCGGCAGTTCGAAGATAGTCAACGGAAGGAGCAGGCCGCGATGGGCCTAATGGACCATGATCCCGAACAGGACGCCAGTTCGACTAATACTCCTGTGCCGGATGAGTGGCCGGTACTCGATCAAGCCGCGCTGTATGGTCTGGCTGGTGAAATGGTCAAATTGATCGAACCGCATACAGAGGCTGACCCTATCGCGTTGCTGGTGTCTTGCTTGGCCGAAGTAGGCACTATGCTGAATCGGGCACCTCACCTGATTCTCGACGGAAGTTATCATCCCCTCATCTTCTGGCCGGTATTGGTCGGACAAACCAGCAAAAGCCGGAAAGGAACGGCTGGGAAACGGATCAACACGGTGTTGAGCCTGGCAGATGATTCGTGGACCCGTGGTGAGTATCGGGGCACCCTTTCCAGCGGTGAAGGTCTCGCCTTTGCTGTGCGCGATGCACAGTACAAGGAGGAGCCGATCAAGGAAAAAGGCCGACTGATCGGTGAGACAGTGACGATCTGTCTTGATCCTGGCGTTGAAGATAAGCGGCTGTTCCTTGTTCAAACCGAATTCGGCGCGGTTCTTCGTGTCATGGCGCGAGAAGGGAACTCGCTATCAGGGGTCTTGCGCGATGCCTGGGACGGACTGAGCCTTGCTCCCATGACGAAGGCAAACCGGATTCGCGCGACAGATCCACATATCGGCATTGTGGGGCATGTGACGAGGGACGAATTGCTCCGCAACTTGACCGACACGGAATGCTCGAATGGATTCGGCAATCGATTTGTGTGGTTTGTCGTGCGACGGTCTAAGGAATTGCCATTCCCCTCCGTGCCGGACGAAACCGTCCTTCGGACCTTGGCGGAAGAACTCGGGCGTGTGATTCGACGCGGTCGGACCATCGGGGCGTTAGGTCTATCGCCTTCTGCTCGCGATGGCTGGAAGGCGATCTATCACGATCTCTCTGCGGATCGGCCTGGCCTGGCGGGTGCCCTCCTGGCGCGGGGTGAGGCGCACGTCATGCGCCTCTCGGCGCTCTACGCGGTGCTGGACGGGCAGACGGACATTAACCTCGTGCACCTGGAAGCCGCGTCGGCCTTGTGGCAATACGCCGAAGCTTCTAGCCGTCTGATCTTTGGCGATTCGACTGGAGATCCTGTCGCAGATGCAATTTTGAGAGCCGTCAGAACGAGCGGCGAAGTTTCCGATTCACAGGTGTCAGACCTGTTCTCACGAAATGTGTCCGGGCACAGACTGGAACGAGCGAAGACGATCCTTGCGACGGCAGGGTTGATTCACTGGGACACGATCAAGACAGATGGACGGTCCCGGAAAGTCTGGCGACCAGGTACGAAAAAAACGAATTAAACGAAAAAAGGGAATGCGCTAAGAGGCTTATTTCGTTTCTTTCGTTTATTTCGTAACCCATGAGAGGAAACACCATGAGCTACCTGGACATTCTCCGCCGTGTGGAACAGGGAAATAGTCCTATGCCTGATTCCGAAGGACCTCAGAATGTGGACCCGGCTTCGCTTAGTACGAAAAAAGAAAAAAGCTGTCCCCTCTACTGGCAGTCCATGGACGGGGTAATCAACGGGCCGGCGGTCCTGGATCACCTACACCTGGCGACGGATGTCGCGGGTGTTGAGCGGTGCTGGTTCTGCCTTTCCTATCGGGGCCGACTGGTTTGGGTTCGGGAGGACCTCCTCCGAAAAGTAGAAGGGGAGTAGAGAAGTGCGATTCGAGAAGGGCCGGCGCAAGACAGGCGGGCGGAAACGAGGCACGCCGAACAAAGGCACCATTGAAATGAAGTCGTTCGCACTGGGACTGCTCGAAGATCCCGAATACCAGACAAGGCTCAGGGCTCGGATTCTCAGCGGCAAGGCTCCGCACATGGAAGTCCTGTTGCACCACTACACGTATGGGAAACCGAAAACCACCCTCGAAGCAAGGCAGGTCACGATCATTGTGGATCGCTCCTGCAAGGACATCGTGGAGGCGCAGGCAACCGCCTTGGAAGACCATTCAACGCGAGATGGCTCAGGCCAGCTCTAGCCGATCTGCCGGACCCCGGCAACGGACAATTCTCCGCCCGCTTGTAGTCAACGGCTTCCGCCTCCTCCTATTCCACTCGCTTCCTATTTCCCCTTCGGTAAAATTCCCTTCCGCTCTAGCTCTTGGATCTTCGCTTCGGCCAATTCAATCAAAAAGTCCTTCACCGTCTTGCCTTCGTGAGCAGCGGCCATTTTCACGCGGCGCATGAGGTCGCGGGGGATGTCCCGGAAGTTCCAGGCTCCGGTGCCTTCTGGCGGGGTCCGTGCCATTAGAAGCCAAGGCTAGCACCAGACTCCCCTATGCGTCAAATATAACTTGACATAGTTAAATATCATATGATAGTTAACTTATCATCGCGGAAAGGGGGTGAGGGAAATGAAAATGGTCCGGTTGTTGATTCAGGTGCCTGAGCCGATCAAGGCGCAATTGGATACCTTGCGGCAAGGGGGCACGACAGCGAGCGGGTTTATTCGGCATCTGTTGGAGGAACATTTCAAACACGCTCCAGTGACGGGGCAGAAAGGAAGGTGAGCGATGGCGCGAGTGGGACGAAAGGATCGAGGCTTGCTGGCTAAGAAGGATTCGGCTGGCAAGTTGGTGTGGTTTGTGCGGCTGTATCACGAAGGCCGGGAGCGCCGGTTCGGCAGCTTTCCCAACAAGACGAAGGCCCGGGAATTCTATGAGAAGGCCAAGCTTGAGCAGAAAGAGGGCAGATTTTTCCCAGAGCGGTATCAGCACGGTGGCTATGAACCGGTCGATGCGGTGATAGACCGTTACCTGTTGACCATAGGAGCAAAGAAACAGATGACTCAGGTCGCAGAGCGCTATTTTGCTGAGTGGTGGAAAAACTACTTTGCTGGGAAACGGCTGAATGCAATCACTGTTACGGCATTGGAAGAGGCGCGGCAATCGCTGCTGGCGACCGTAGTTGTCGAGGCCAAGGACGAAAAGGGAACGGATCGGCTCATGACCCCTCAGCGGGTAAACCGTTACATGGAATGGTTGCGACATGTGCTTAATGGAGCGGCGCGGCAAGGGAAGCTGGCAAATAATCCGGTCCTCAAGCTGTCGATGTACAAGGAGCCGAAGGGAAAGACGCGATTTCTCTCGCTGGAGGAAGAGAAGGCGCTGTTGAAGCAGTTGGGGTCGGTTCACGGTTCTTGGGCACGGTTGGCGATCCTCACCGGATTGCGCCAGGCCGAACAGTTCCGGCTTCAGTGGAAGGATGTGGACCTGGAGCGAGGCATCCTGACGTTGCTGACCACCAAGGCGGGTGGGGTGCAGTATGTCCACCTGAACGAAGAGGCGAAGGCGATTCTGCGGGGGTTCGATTCGTGGCAGCGGTCGAAGTGGGTCTTCCCATCCGAAAATCCGGCTACCCCTCTGGATGCTCGGAACTTCTATGGCCGTGTGTGGATGCCCGCGGTCAAGGATGCGGGGATAGAGTGGGCTACATGGCATGACCTCCGCCATACCTTCGCCTCTCGGCTTGCGATGACAGGCCACAACGAGGGCACTATTGCGGCCCTGCTGCGACATTCGACCACGGCCCTGGTCAAACGCTACGCTCACCTGAGTCCGTCGCACCTGAAGGCGGCTGTTGAAGGTGTAGCAGGGTTTGGGAAGACCTCGGAACGGAGTCAGGAGCGAGGAGTCCGAGTCGAGGAGTCTACCTCGATTTCGGATGGAACCGTGACCGAAACCGTGATGCCGGGTTCGGTTGGAGAGAAGAGCGGTAATCTTGAAGCTGCGGAAGTCGGCGTGACTGTTGGGGAAAAGATTGGTGCCCCCGACACGAATTGAACGTGCGACACGCGGTTTAGGAAACCGCTGCTCTATCCAACTGAGCTACGGGGGCGTGAAATGGAGTCTCGCACAGTCCTGTCTGAGGAGGCAAGAGAAGGGAAACCGGTCAGGATCGACAGGCTCCGAGGGCGTCGAGCACCCTCGGAGCAGAACCTTGATTCTCAGGAGGCAACAGCCCTATTGACGGTTGGCTTGATCCCGCTTGCAGCTCTCTTCCGCCAGCATGCGCTGTCCGGCTGAGGCGTCCTTGGGGATGCGCGCCATGCAGGCATCCAACGTGTCGCCCTGGGTTCCTGACGAGGCCCGATCTCCGCTCTTCGTCGAGGCCGTGCCGACAATGCTTTGGCGAACGGCTTCATCGCGCCGGCAGCTTTCTTCGGCCACCATGCGGGCGCCGGCTGTGGAATCCTTCGGGATTCTGGCCAGACAGGCATTCAGCTCTCCGGTGGCATCGGCTCCGCCTCGCACAGCGGTCCCGGTTGATGGGGTCGCCCCGGAGCCGCCCGTCATACTGCCCTGTTCGGTGGCGCACGCAGCCAGTCCAAGAAGGAAGACGCTACTGAGCACAGTTGATCGGACGGAGATCCTGTTCATACGGTGAACCCTCCTCAATAGGATAACCATGATCGGCGATAGGTAGAGGCCTGTCGGCTGAGGGATGGGTTATAACGAACTGGCCCGCCGAAGGCAAGCTTCATAAGAAGGCTAGGACTTCTTTCCCTCCGGCTCCGCCGGCTTGATCAGTGACGATTTCTCAGGAATTTGAGCCAGGATATCGGCCCGAGCCTGGAAGACGCCCGGCATGGCTTGGCCGATGGCATAGACCAGGCCGCTCGACTGGTTGCCGAGCACCAAGCGGCCGCTCTGCTTGCCGTCTCTTCCGGTGGCCGTGAACTCGGCGGTCGGAGAGACCAGCCCGTAGGGCGCGAGGGACCCGGTCTGTTTGACCACACGGCTCTCGGCCGGCAGGTTCACCACGCGACTTACGAAAAGATCCACCGTTTCTTGGCTTAGTTTCTCTTCCGGCCGATCCTCCAATACCCACTGGCCGCTTTGATTGATAAGGGTGTACTGCTCGGTGCGGGTCTTGACGGCCAGCATGGCGATTTCTTCAAAGTCGAGCCCCAGCAATCGCTTGTCCTGGAGGGTAAAGAGATCCTTGGTCAGGTCTTTGATCGCGGCCGGACTGATGCGGTAGAGCGGTCCGGCCGCGGAGGTTTCGGCGAAGGCCTCGCCGCTGTTGGCCTCGCTTTGATACAGCTTGACCGTGTGGTCCGCGCCGGCCGCATGGACGGTGATCTGGGCCTGCGGCTTTTTCAGGGTCTTGGCGATCGCCTCCCGTTCCGGGCCCGGGTCGATAATGCCCACCGCCTTCAGATCTTCCAGCCGAAACAGGAAGGAGCGGACCTCGCTCTGGTCGGCATTGGCTTCGATGGGGGCGCGGATCTTCCATTTCTTGGCTGGCTTCGCATCCATCAGGTACAGGACGATTTCCGTCGGCGGATAGGTCAAGCGGAGGCGATCGGCCTGGGCGTGTTCAAACGGGAGAATCTCCTTGCGGCGGAACGTCATCACCGTCTTGTTCAGAAAATCTTTCACGGCCAAGTCGGTGAGGAGCACCTGTTTGTCGGATCCGCGCAGGACATAGAGCGTGGAGGAGAGGGGGCCGACGTCTCCGATCGCAAAGGTCTCCTGCTGATCCGGCGTGCTGACCGTCACCGTGACCGGAGGGTTCTCCAATCCGAAAGGGCGCAGGGAGTCTTCTGAGGTCTCGATGATGCGCGAGACCTTCCCGAGGACCAAGGCGCGAATCATCGATTGCACCTCGCGGGTGTCCGCCTCGGCCTGCACCGGCGCGGTCATCTGCCAGTTGCGGGCCTCGCCCGCCTTCAGCTCGATGACACCGTGATCGGATGTGACTGTCAGGCCGGTGATCGCCTTTTCGTCGAACGAGAGCAGTTTGGATTTCTGCGCTTCGGTCTCTTCCTCTCGTTGTTGGCTCGGCAATTCGACCAGATAGAGGTAGGCGCCCAGGCCAGCCAAGAGTAACGCCAGTCCGATGGTGGCACGATAGCGGGACATGGTTTACAAACGACGGCGGCGGCGCCAGACGGACAGCCCGTAGAAAAACGTGGCGGCGGGGAGCAGCAACACCTGTACGTAGAGCAGAATCCGCTCCTGGTTGGGATTGGGGACGAACGGACGGAAGGCCGGTTCCTTCGGGGTGATCGAGACCAGGTCGCGCTCCTGGGCCAGCCAGCCGACGACGTGCAGGAAGAAATCCGTGTTGCCGGGAAAATTGACGTAGGCGTTGCTGGCAAAGGTGGAGTTGCCGACGACGACGACCGCGGGCCGCGGCTGGCCTTCGGCCGGGGGCTTCTTGGGCGTGAGGGCGCCGGCCAGCGGCAGGGGACCCTGCACGTCTTTGCCGGTATTGAAGCTGATTACCTTGCCGTCGAGTTCCGTTTCGGCCCAACTGCGTGGGGAAGTGCGGGCCAGCGGCACAAATTCCCACTCCTTGGCGGCTTCTTCGGAGAATGACAGGTGGCGGGTGCTCGGCATCAAGACCGCGGAGTTCAGGTCCTGGGTGATCTCATGTTCGGTGAAGGTGCGGACGAGCAGGGCGGTCAGGTCCCCTAGAGCCAACCGGTCCTGCATGTCCACCAGCACGCCCGGCCCAAGGGTGACTCCCCACTGTGCTAACAACTCGTCCAGCCCGGTCTTGATTTCCGGATCGACCATGATCAGCAGACGCCCGCCCTTCGCGACGAATTGTTTCAGCCGTTCCCGCTCGTCGGAGGTGACTCCCCGTTGGGGACCGCCGATCACCAGCACGGACGTGTTGTCCGGCACGGCCGATTCCTGGAGCAGGGAGAGGGACGCCACTTCATAGCCCTGCTTGGTCAGGGCCTCTTTCACCGTTTCATATCCGGTCCGCTCCCGGTCGTTGAGACTATGTTCGCCGTGACCCTCCAGGAACAGAATCCGTTTCTTGCTGTCGCGGGTCACCCGGATCAGGGCGCTGGTCAGTTCGGCTTCCGAGGGCGTCGTGATGCGCACCGTTTCCGTTCCGCTTTCGAGCACAGCCGTATTCAGCCTGGTGATCCCGTGTTTGCGGGCTTCGTCCGGTCTGCGCTCGGGATCGACGAACGTTACCGTCACCCGGTTGGTGACGCCTCGGTAACTGTCTAGCAGGTCCCGATACGCATTGGACCCCGGACTCCGGTCCTGCGCAAAGACCGTGACATGCACGTCCTGTTTGAGGCTGCGGAGGACCTTGTGGGTCTGCGGCGCCAGGGTAAAGCTCTGGGTTTCGGACAGGTCCCAGTTCTTGGCGTGCCGTGCAGCGAGAAAATTGATGATGCCCAGGATCGCCACGAACATCGCGACCATGAGGAAGCTGTTCGCGCCGAGCCTCGTGGTTCGCCGGGCCGAAAACTCCTTGAGCCGGTGAAGGTGAGAAACCAGAAAGAGGGCCAGCCCGCAGACCCCCAGCCCGAATGTGAGCCAGACCAGCCATATCTGGCCCGGCGCCAGGCTATAGATGATGACGCTCGTCAACGCGAGGATGCCGCCGGCGAGTCCTGCCACCGGGCCGAAGCGCGTCACTTCCATCGCTGTGACTCCACGACGCGATGGGCCAGGAAGAGCATCAAGGCGATCCCTGAGACGAAATACACCAGATCCTTGGTGCTCACGAGCCCCCGCACGAGCCGATCGAAGTGTTCGATGACGGAAAGGTATGAAATGGCTTGGCCGAGCGGGTTGTCCCCGAGGAGCGAACCCACGGCATACAAAAACCAAATCAGCACGGACAGGCCGAAGCTCAGGAACGCGGCGATGATCTGGTTTTCCGTCAGGGTCGAGGCGAACAGGCCGGTGGCCAACAGAAACCCGCCCAGCAGGACGAGCCCCAGATAGCCGGTCAACACCGGATACCAATCGAAGCTGCTGAACAGCGAGAGCACGAGCGGCACCAGTCCGGTCAGTCCAAGCATGCCGAGGAAGATCAAGAAGGCGCTCAAGAATTTCCCCAGCACCATGTCGTTGACGCTGATCGGCGCGGTCATCAGGAATTCGAACGTCCGCAGTTTACGTTCTTCCGCGAACAGCCGCATGGTCAGCAGCGGCAGAATTAACAGCAAAATGGTCGAGGTCGTGCCGAAAATCGGACGGAAGACCAGGTCGTTCAAATTGACCTGGGCCATCCCGCCCTGCATCTGCATCATGCGGATGGCCTGGTTGCCGGCGCTGACCACTGCAATCTGGGCGAGGACGCCGAAAATCAGGAGGAAGACCGCCGCGACCACGTAAATGATCGGCGACACGAAGGCGGACCGCAGTTCCTTGGCGATGATGGCTTTAATCGGCGTCATGTCACGCTGGCGGAGCAGTGTCGCTGGCGGATCCGTTCTTGCCTTGGGATGGGGATGCCGCCGGTCCGGCCGGAACACCCTCTTCATGTTGAGTCAGGCGCAGGAAGACGTCTTCCAGCGTCATCGAGACGGTGCGCAGCTCCAGGAGTCCCCAGTCGCGAGCAACCACGAAGCGAGCTATCTCCTCCCTCATATCGCGTCCGAGTTCGGATTCGATCAAGGCCGATTGCGCAGACTCGGCCGGAATAACCGACAGGATGCCCGGCACCGTCCGCAATTGCTCGACCCAATCCGCCGGAGGGGTCTTGATCGTCACGCTTATTTTTTCCGACCGGCGGAGGCGTGCCGATAATTGCTCCGGGCTATCCTCGGCTACGATGCGCCCTCCGTTGATGATGACTACCCGGCGGCACAGGGCGGTCGCTTCCGGCAGGATATGCGTGCTGAGGATAATCGTATGGGATTGGGCCAGGTCCTTGATCAATTGCCGGATTTCGAGGATTTGCTTTGGGTCCAATCCGACCGTCGGTTCATCCAGGATCAAGACCGGCGGATCGTGGATCAGCGCCTGGGCGAGGCCCACCCGTTGCCGATATCCACGTGACAGGTTTGCAATCAGTCTGCCGCGAACGGTGCCGAGCGAAAGGCGGTCTACCACCGCGTCCATCCGCTGGCGCAGGGTTGCGCCGGATAACGCACGCAATCGGGCGACGAATGTCAGGTATTCCTCAACAGTCAGTTCCTGGTAAACCGGAGGGGTTTCAGGCAGATAGCCGATATGGCGCTTGACCTCGGTGGGCTGCTCAAAACAATCAAATCCCGCCACGGTGGCCCGGCCTTCTGTCGCCGGCATGAAGCAGGTAAGGATACGCATCGTCGTGGTCTTTCCGGCGCCGTTTGGACCGAGAAAGGCCAACACCTCGCCCTTCTCCACAGAGAATGAGACATCCTGAATAGCGGTCAGTTGGCCGTACCGCTTTGTGACATGGTGAACGTGGATCATGGAGCCGGAGTCATGAATCTAAGTCTACGGAGCTGTGAGGCGGTTTATCAGAAGCAAGGGTCCAACGGTATCGTGTGCGGTGTCACAGGGTATTCGCGGATACTACTAAGTCGCCGCCGTAGCGTCAAGGCACTTGCGTCTAACCCGACCTGTTTTCTGTCGGACCCGCACGGCCTGAGCTGAGAAGGAGATGCGGCTTTACAGAATAGGCGGGACTCGCTATAGTTCGCACCCGTTCCCCAATAACGGGGCCTCCGGTCTCCCGAGTGCTGCCTCGCAAGGACGCAGGTACTTCGAGGGCGTATAGCAACGTGGGGTTGTTACGTTGGGATCCAGAGAGATCATCAGAATAAGGTGAATTTGGAGAGAGCAGTGCGTCTTTGGTAAGGGAGGGGATTGTGAAGAGACTAATTGCTGGACTAGGAATCGGGCTCGGGGTCGTCATGATGCTCGGCTGTTCGGGCCCAAGCGAAATGATCAGCTTGTCGATTCCCAGCTTACGCGATCCGGCAGCGGCCAAGACGGCAAAGGGTGCCGGTCCGACGGTTGGGGTCGTCCGGTTCGAAGACAAGCGGGCCAACCGGTCGCACCTCGGCACGAAAACCGGCCGGTTGGGCGGCATCGAGAATTTCGGCGTCCGAGGCAATGATCCTGGTCAGGCCGCGGCCACTGCCCTCACCGATTACCTACGAAGCAAAGGCTGGAATGCATCCGTCATGTCCGAGAATGCGGCCAGTTCAGCCGATGTCATGGTCTCCGGCGAGATCCAGGAAATGGAAGTGAACGCCAAGAACGGTTTCTTTTCCACTGACCTCTGGTCCAAGGTGAAGATCCTTGTCCAGGGTAACAACAAGAGCGACGGCAGCAAGGTCCGAATGACACTCACCGGCACCGGTACGGACAGCGTGTTTTGGTTCAGCCCGGACGATGCGCAAGGATTGGTCAACGATGTGATGACGGAAAGTTTTTCGAAGCTGGCGTCTTCGACGAAATTCGAGAACGGCGCACTCCGTCTCAATTGACCACATGATCACGGCAGGGGGGATACGTTCCGGTCCCCGCCTCCTTACAATCCTGTTCAATCGGGGTTGAGCCATATCGATCAGGGACCTGCTCGGGGTTGGGTGTGTCCTCAGCATGCAGCGGATCCGTTCGTCCTACCTGACGACGAATTTTCGCCTCCCGCGGATGAGAGGAAAGGGGTACCTCAAGGGGGTTGGCGCATGGGGTCGGTTGGCTTACGGTGAGTCGTCATGCAGCTGATGGTTTCAAATTCCACCCGGAGCGAGCGTAGCATGAACGCCATCTCTCTTGATCGTCGCGTGAGCACCCTGTTGGCCGGTGTTTTGCTGGTGGGCTTGAGTGGGTGCAGTGTTTTGTCTAAAGGTGTTGTCACGCTGGATGTTGGGCAGCAGGATCGCGGCGTGGCCTCGTGGTATGGCGAATCCTTTCACGGCAGACTGGCTGCCGACGGCAAAATCTTTGACATGTATGCGCTGACGGGTGCCCATCGGACCTTGCCACTGGGCACGGTGGTTCGAGTCGTCAACGCCGTCAACGGCAGGTCGGTGCTGATCCGGATTACCGACCGGGGCCCCTATATCGAAGGCCGCATGCTTGATCTCTCGTATGCCGCGGCCGAGCGCTTGGGGATGACGGTCCAGGGTCTCTCTCCGGTCTTGGTCGATGTCGTCGGGAGTCACGACCTTCTGGTTCAACACGTTCGCATCGCAGTGGCCAGCCTCGAAACGGCGGTCGGTTGGAACACGAACATGGAACGCGTACCGTCAGCTCATTCGGTTCCGAGCGTCGAAGCGCTGATTCCTCTCCGGCCCGGGGATGTGTGGGGCGGGCGGCGTGAGCGTCGTTGGCTGATCGAAGTGTGACTTCGTTCTACCTCCTCCTCCTACCCTTCTCCCATAGGGATCTAAACTCCGGCTAGGCTGGACCGAGCGACAGGATCTTGTTTCGCGCCAAGATCACGTGGCTTTGCTTGACGGTAGAGTCGGTCTGGTTGACAGGGCTCGAAACAACACACTACACTTCGAGAAATCTAGGGTGCGGTTCACTGTGCCACTTGCATGAAGGAGCAGCGCATTTCTATGCCCAAGAAAACGCAAGAGGAGAAGGACGAAACCAGGCTCAAGACCAAACTGCGCGAAAGGCTGGCGGGTCACGCCAATCCGGAAGGAGATGCAGCGGTGCGGGCTCTTCACAAACGGCTGAAGCGGACTCAGCGCAAGCGGCGTGCGTTGGCGGCTCGGAAGGTCAGAGCCGCCGGAGCCACAAGTACCGAGCAAAAGTAGATTGATGGATCGATTCGATCGACAGGAGCACGGCAGACAATGGATAAACCGAACCACGAACCGACCCCTCCCGAGGAGACCACCGCGTCCGCGGATCAAACGGCCCAGGATGAATTGACCGACCAACTGTCCGCCAGGTTGACCGCCGAAGCGCCGGCTCCAGAGGGAGAAGCTCAGTCTGCGGAACAGACCGGCGAGGAAACCGTCATCCTTGAGGAGGAGGTGGTCAAGGATGAGATCGATATCCAGATCGACCTATTGAAAGACTCCGATTGGGTCGTGCGCCGGGAGGCAGTGGTCACGCTTGGCGAGATGGCCGATGAACGGTGCGTGGAGCCGTTGTGCAATGCCCTCCGCGACGGCGATTGGCAGGTTCGTGAGGCGGCGGTGGAGGGATTGGCGAATGTCGGGTCTCCCGCCGTCGAGTTGCTCATCAAGTTGCTGCGCGATTGGGATGTGCGGAAGTATGCCATCCAAAGTCTGGGCAAAATCAAAGATGAACGGGTGTTGGAGCCGTTGGTCGCGCAGTTGCGCAGCGATGAGTTTCGGGAAGACGCCACGACCGCGCTCTCCGAACTCGGAAAGCCCGCGGTGGACAGGCTGGTTAAGGCGTTGAAGGATAAGGACGAGACCGTCCGTAAACAGGTGGTCATCATACTGGGTCGGATTAAGGATGGGAGCGCGGTCGATTCGCTCATCGGAATGCTCGGCGATCCCGATTGGTTTGTGCGCCTCACCGCGGCGGCGGCCTTGGAATCCATCCACGACGAGCGGGGGCGGGAAGCGATCAAGCCGTTGATGAAAGATCCGGACTTGGTCGTCCGCCTGCGCGTCGAACGCATTCTCGCTGCGTGGAAGAAACGACAGCAGGAGGTCAACGCCTGAGCAAGGCGGACCTACTTATGTAACAGTTCGTCCATTTCCTTTTGGATTCCGTCCAGTTTTGTCGGGCCGAATTTCTTTCCGATCGTCAGCTCCAATCGCACTTCCTTCACCTGGGCGACCAGCGTGCGCAACCTGGCGGAAACGGCGGGGTCTCGAGTCCCGTGGAGCGCCTGCTCCATGGCATCAATGGTTTCCGCCAGTTCCTTTCCGGCATTGCCGTAGTTCCGCTCCGCTAAATCCAGTTTGGCCTGCACCAACCGGGCTTTGGCATCGACGAGGCCTTGGCGACGTCGAAGGTCACGCTCGATTCCCAATGTGGTGTCCATGACATTTTTCGACAATTCTCTCACCTTCTCCGACAATGGTTTGAGAGGAAGCTGTCCGAATACATAGCCAGCGGCGAACGCGACGGAGATGAGGACAAGCAGGCCGAGAAATCTCAACATGGCGTAGGCTCGTGTGTCAGCTCGTTCGCATTCGTCCGTTGTCGATGACCCGAAGCAACCCGCCGCCCGCTGTGATCCGGACCGCAGGTTCGGAATCCTGGATGGCCTTCTTGAGAGCGGGAATTACCGCACGTCCACCGACACGCCCCAGCGCGCGGGCTGCGGCCAATCGAGGTTGCGGCTGCGGATCGCGCAGCATCTGGTCAAGTAGAGGGATCGCCTGTGTGTAACCGTTGACGGCAAGCGATTGCGCCACGGCAGCCCGCACTTGCGGAGCCGCATGTTTGGCCAAATGTGCGGCCGTGAACAGAACGTCCTGATCTCCCGCGCGCACCAATCCCTCTAGTGCGCTGGCCCGCACGAAGTCGTCGGCATCCCGCAAGAGCGGCTGCAGCAGCGACCGGATATGGGGGCCACCCAAGCGACCGGCGCTCGTCGCCGCGATTGCCCGAACCCGAGGGTCCTCATCAGCCAGCGCATGCGAGAGCGCGGAGAGTCCGGACATCTGCCCGAACTCGCCGAGTGCACCAGCTGCGAATGCTCGAACAGAGGATTCGGGATCATACACCGCCTGGGTGAGTATGGACAGTGTGGTCGGTCGTTTCAGGCGGCCGAGCACGCCCAGTGCCGCCATACGGATCTCGGGGTCGGGATACGTCGCTGCAGCCAGGACATCTGCCGTCATATCTTCTCGGCCCAGCCGAATCAAGGCGCCAGCGGCAAACACCGATTCCGGACCTTCATCGCGGCGAGCGATTTCAACCAGGCGATCACGAACGGAGGTAACGCCAAGCTCGCCCAATGAGGTCATGGCGGCGATCCGAACCGAAGGGGCGCGGTCGTCCAGGGCTCTGATCAACGTTCCGGCTCGTGATGTCAATTTCGCGCGTCCGATGGCCTCGGCTGCCTTCGCGCGGATGACCACGGACGGATCCAGAAGGCTGTCTTCCAGCAACGGGCCGAACTCTTTGGTGGAGGACTCGGCCACGACGGCGAAGGCGGCGAGCCGGATATATTCCTGTGGGTCGCGCATTCGGCTGGTGACGGTGGTCCAGGCGATCTCGTGTAGCAAAGCAAGATCGTCGGTGGAGCCTTCCGGGATCAACTGTTGGTACAGCGGCCAGGCGTCCTCCGGACGTCCCAGTCGGGCATAGCTGCGCAGGGCCAGTCGAGACAGGTCGGGAGAGGGAGATTGACCACCCTCCGATCGTGCGGCCTGATACAACCGAATCACCTGGTCATATTCGCCTGCCGCGAATGCCTGTGCGGCGGGACTCGCCGTCTGCGCATGAGGAGAGGGTCGTGCTTTTGCCGATACGGGAACGGCCTGGTAGGAAACTGAGGCCAGAAACAGGAGAGACAGGATAAGCGAATTCAGGGACGGCATAGTCGCCCAGGTCTTGGGGAGATACCGACGGCGGTGCGGAGATCGAGCAAGCGGAACCGGCTTTCGGCTCCGTCACCCATGCGTCGTTCGTCCTACCATGAAGAGGGAGCTTTCGTCGAGGCAGGGGCGTATACGAGATCCATGTACTCTTTTACCATCCGCCTGGCGCTGAATCGGGGCGCGTTAGTCCGGATCGACTGCTTGACCACTTGGAGCCATGCGCGAGGGACTCCATCGAGATCACGCTGGTAATAGAGCGGAATTACTTCCTCTTCTAACAGGCGATATAGTTCTTTGCTGTCGAGGTCATCTTCCACTGTCGGGTCCTGGAGATGACTGGATGAGGGAATGCCCCATCCGTTGCTGCCGTCGTAGCCTTCCTGCCACCAGCCGTCCAACACGCTGAGATGAAGGACTCCGTTGAGCGCGGCCTTCTGACCGCTGGTGCCGCTGGCTTCCATCGGGGCGCGCGGAGTGTTGAGCCAGACGTCCACCCCCTGTACCAGATATTTGGCCATGTGCATGTCGTAGTTCTCGAGGAAGGCGATATGGCCGGCCAGCTTGTGGTCGTGACAATAGGACAAGACCTGATGGATAAATTGACGGCCGGGCTCGTCCGCGGGATGAGCTTTGCCGGCAAAGACGATCTGGACCGGCCGCCACCGGTCATGGAGCAGGCGACGCAGCCGTTCCAGGTCTCGGAAGAGCAAAGTGGCCCGCTTGTAGGTCGCAAACCTGCGGGCAAATCCGATCGTGAGGGCTTCAGGATCCAACATCGTACCGCGGGAGAGGACTTGAGAGGCGAGCAGTCGGCCCTCGGCCCATCCACCTCTCGCCCGCTCTCGGATGAAGGACATCAGCTTCCGCTTCATGAATTGCCGGACGCCCCAGAGTTCCGCGTCGGGAATATCCGGTACCCGTTGCCAGATGGCCGGATCGTCCGATCGATCCACCCAGTCAGGTCCCAAGTATTTTCCATAGAGTTGATGGAGCTCCGCCGCGATCCAGGTCGGGACATGCACCCCGTTGGTAAGGCTTCGGATTGGGACCAGCTCTTCCGATAGGCCAGGCCACAAACTCTGCCACATTTGCCGTGTGACGCGTCCGTGCTCGCGGCTGACGCCGTTCACGTGCGCGGACAGACGCATCGTCAGCGCTGTCATGTTGAAGCCGGCTTCGGGATGGTCCGGGTGCTCGCCCAGTCGGAAGAACGCCGATCGGGTCAGTCCAAGCTGATCCCAGTAACCGTTGAAGTATCGCTCCATCAGGTCCAGCGGAAAGACATCGTGACCGGCGGGAACCGGCGTATGGGTGGTGAAAACCGTGCTGTGTCGAACTGCCTCCACAGCTTCACTGTGGGTGAGACCGGCGCGCACGTGTTCGCGCAGGCGCTCCAGGGTCAGAAAGGCCGAATGGCCTTCGTTCGCATGCCACACGGTCGGATTGTGACCGAGGACACGCAGGGCGCGGACTCCGCCGATGCCGAGCAGGATCTCCTGACACAGCCGCATTTCCTGCCCTCCGCCATAGAGACGGGCCGACAGCCCGCGATCCTCCGGAGCGTTGTTCGGGACGTCCGTATCCAGCAGGTAAACTGGAATCCGCCCGATCTGCACTTTCCACACGGTCGCCGAAACCTGGCGGCTGCCCATTTCCACGCTGATGTGGCAAGGGTTCCCTTCCGGTGTGAGGGCCGGATTGATAGGGGACTCGTCCCGGTTGAACGGCGCATATTCCGCCTCCTGCCAGCCATCAGGCGTAATGGACTGCCGGAAATAGCCTTGCTGATACATGAACCCGAGGCCGATCAACGGAACACCCAGATCACTAGCTTCTTTGCAGTGGTCACCTGCGAGAATTCCAAGCCCGCCACTGTAAATCGGAATGGAGTGGTGGAACCCGAACTCGGCTGACATGTAGGCGACCTGAAAATTGGTCATGGTCGCATAACGAGTCGCAAACCAGGTCTGGCGATCCGAGCGGTATTCATCAAAGGCTTTGATGACGGCGGAATACTGCCGGGCGAATCCGGGGTCGGCGGCCAGCGCGGTCAGACGCTCGGAGTTGACGCTCTGGAGCAGAAGCACCGGGTTGTGGTGGCAGTGAAACCACAGGACGGGATCGATGGCTTCGAAAAGCCAGCGCGCGTCCAGGCGCCAACTCCACCAGGGGTTTTGGGCGAGATCATGCAGCCGAGCGATCGAATGGGGAAGACGGTGGACGGACATGCGTGTTACGTTAACTCCTCCCTATCAAGCATGTCCCGCCTCGTGCCAGGTGGCCCAATTGTCCGAAAAGGCGACCGCGGCGTACCGCTCTCCGAGGATCTTGGTGACCCGGTTCATCAGGCGTGTGAGTTCCTGTGCTTCCTGGGCCGTGAGGTCGCGACGGAATCGAGGATGCAAACCCCAACGGGTCTCCACCTCTTCTCCCGCGATGGAGGCGACGACACTCACGAGTTTTATCTCATGGCCGGTGCTCGACGACTGGGACGGACGTTCAGTCTGGCCTACAGCGGCCGCGTGCGCCGCCGGTTGCTGATCCGGTTGCCGGCCTTCGAAGAGCGCGTTCATGGCCGGAATGACCGCACCGGCGCACAGCATCGCGGAAGCCGCTACTTGGCCGTTCGACGGATCACCCATCGCCTGCGCAATTCGGACCCCGAACTGCGATAGCATCTCCTGTTTCTGTTTCGAGTCCTCGGTCACCATGAACTTGAACGGTTCGTACAATCGGCGGCTTTCAGCCACGGTCAAGCCCACGGTCATGACGAGTTCCATGGGATCGCTGGTGTTGCTGATGGCCTGGGCGAGCAAGGTTTTCAGTTGATAGCTGACCGCATCTTCCAATTGATTCATGAATTCCGGCTGGTCCGCCAGAGGCACGTGCATGGCGGACAAACGATCCGCCAGATTGAACAGAACCTTGAGAAACTCCAGATAGACTTCCCACTCCTCTTTGCGTTTCAGCTTCAGAGCACGATCGGGCGCACTTTTCTTGGCAAGCGTGACCGATTCACCGGCGATCGCCAGCATGAGTTCGGCCAAGGCTCGAATGCTGTCACGATATTGGACCAACGCCGTCGGCACCGCGTTTCCTCAAATCGTGCCATTATAGCCGACTCATGCGTGGCCTCCAAGGTATTTAATATCACGGTGACCAAGTCGAGTCGGTGGCGCTGGTGAAGGAACGTGCAATCGGGCATGGCCAGGTGCATTGCGGTCAAGCGGATGGTCATGGTATACAGCGCGAAGTAGGCCGCGATGCTCTCGCGGACGATTTCAACCTTCTCCCCTGCGTTGTGAACTCTGACGTCAAGCCTTACATCCTTCGCCGAAGCGAGGAGCTGGCGGCGCGTCGGCTGTCGCTCGATTACGAGCGGGCCCTCAATCCACAACAACTTGCGGCGGTGAAGGCGGTTGACGGCCCGGCCCTGGTGATTGCCGGCGCTGGGAGCGGCAAAACCCGCACGCTGATCTACCGGCTTGCCTATCTGATCGATTCCGGAGCGGATCCGGCCTCGATTCTGTTGATGACCTTCACCCGCAAGGCGGCTCAAGAGATGGTGGAACGTGCGAGCGCGCTCATCGGCCCCGGGGCGGAGCGCGTCTGGGGCGGCACCTTCCACTCGATTGCCAATTCGTTGCTTCGGCGGTATGGCACGGCCATCGGAATCGCCCATGGCTTCACGATACTTGACCGCAGCGATGCGGAAGATCTCGTGAACCTCGTTCGCGGCCAGCTCGGCTTGGGCGACAAGGATAAGCGGTTCCCCCGCAAGGGGACCATCGCCGAGATCTTCAGTAAGTGCGAGAATACCCTTCAGCCGATGGAAGATGTGGTCTTGGATGAGTTTGCTCATTTCAGCGAGTTCTTGGAAGACCTGATCAAACTCAAGGAGGCGTACGACACGCAAAAGCAGCAACGCCAGTTGCTCGACTACGACGATCTGTTGGTCAAGTTGTCCGGATTGTTGGCGGAGACCGAGGAGGTGGGCGGCAAGGTTGCGGCGCAGTTCCGCTACATTTTGGTCGACGAGTATCAGGATACCAATCGATTGCAGGCGCAGGTGATTCGCCGGTTGGCGCGCAGGCACCACAATGTCATGGTGGTGGGGGACGATTCGCAGTCCATCTACGCCTTCCGCGGTGCCACATTCCGCAATATCATGGATTTTCCGCAGCTCTTTCCCGGTGCGCAGATCTACAAGCTCGAGGAAAACTACCGCAGCACCCAGCCGGTCCTCCGCCTGGCGAACGCCGTTATTCAACAGGCCGCTGAAAAGTATGAGAAGACGCTGTTCACACGGCAATTGGAGGGGCCGCCGCCGGTCCTGGTCGAGGCCGGAAGCGAAAATGCCCAATCGCGTTTCGTGGTCCAAAAGATCCTGGAGCTGCGCGAAGAAGGGGTGCCGCTCAACGAGGTGGCTGTGCTGTTTCGCTCGGGCTTTCATTCCTTCGATCTGGAGCTAGAGCTCTCACGGCGTAATGTGCCGTTTATCAAACGCGGCGGCATTAAATTCATTGAAGCCGCGCATGTGAAGGATCTGTTGGCGCACTTGCGCGTTGTTCAGAATCCGTTTGATGTCGTGAGCTGGAACCGCGTGTTGCTCTTGATCGAGGGCGTGGGGCCCAAGAAGGCGCGCGAGCTGATTGCCGGGATTATGAAGACCGACCGAGCCTGGGACATCCTGCGGGCCGCAGGAGGGCGTTCGGGTGGCGGGTTGCGGGACCTTGCCGCGATGCTGGAGGAGCTGGCCAGGAAACCATTGGAGCAGGTCGAGGATGTCGTCGGATGCACGTATGAGTACTATCTTCCACTGTTGAAGCAGCAGTACGACGACTACCCGAAGCGGATGCGAGATCTCGAACAATTGCACGCCATGGCTGGCCGCTATCAGGCGTTGGAAACATTTCTCGCCGACCTTGCATTGGAACCGCCGGAGGGGGCGATCAGAGGTCTCAGCGGAGGAGACGAGCAGGAGGAGGCTCTCATTCTTTCAACAATCCATTCGGCCAAGGGATTGGAGTGGCGGAGCGTGTTCGTGATTTGGGTGGCGGATGGACGATTTCCCTCGATCTATTCGGCAACGAGCGAGGAGGACCTCGAAGAGGAGCGGCGTCTGTTTTATGTCGCGGTGACGCGAGCCAAACGGCATCTCTATCTCACCTATCCGACCAACGTGTACGAGCGCAGCAGCGGATTTGTCTTCTCTCGACCTTCGCGCTTTCTCGAGGACCTCCCGCCTCATCTGTGGGAAACGTGGAAACTCCAGGAAGAAGACTCATCGGAGTGGCGCGCGCGCACCCAGTCATCGTGGTAAGACGTCGGGTTGATCCTGTCGAAGAATCCCTCATATCCGGCATGCTGAAACAGGTTGCGTGGGCGGGCGCGGCGATCCTCATCCTGTCATGGGGGGGGATCGGTCGGTCAGCGCTGGCCCACGCTGAGAGTGGCGTGTCTGCTCCGCCCGTTCGGACTGCGTCGGACCCCTGGACACAGGTGATCCGTGAAGCTGCTTCCTTGGGCTTGCCCACGGGGTTTCTTCGCGAACTTCCGGCTTCCTTCGTAACAATCGAGTTTGAAGATCTGCATACCTATGCGGCCGAATACCATCCGGCCGAGCATCGCATGGTGCTCAACCGGACTCTGTCGTTCAATCAGGCGGGGCTGGTTTTGCGGCCGCTGAGGGACCTCAACCGTCGTGACCTTGGCACCCTCTTCCATGAACTCTTTCACGCCTATCTGGACTATCTGGTAACCGTGTCCGCGGCTGATCGAAGCCAAACCGGAGGAGACCTGCTCCGGTTTGCACAGGATCGACAAGCTTGCCGGTATACCAGGGTGCTGATTACGCCGATCGTCCAACGAAAAGGTGCGACCGAAGAGCGCGAGCTCAGTGAGCAGGAGGCCTGGGAGGCGTTGAATGAAACCTGGGCTGTCGCCATCGGGTGGGCGGTGTGGACTAGGCTGGAAGCGGCCTCAACGGGGAAAGGAAGGCTGGATACAGCATCGATGCGGCGTGAGTGGTTTAAACGGATGCAAGCTGCTGAAAGAAGTGGAGAATTGCGTGGATATTACGAGCCGGAAGATGCCGCTGAACAGGCGCTGACCAAGAAGCGGTACCTCGCGCATGCGTACCGTATCACTGCGGATGAGCTTCACGCATTGTTGGAGTTGGTGCTGGAAGTGCCGCGCGAGGTGGCGGCACAGGCAGCTAAAACCATTGCCGGCGACAAGCCCGGCCCGGATCCCGGCCGAGACTGTTCGCCCTATCCTCTGCCGTCGGATGTCCATTCCATGGGCGCTCGATAGTGGACGAAGGCCACTCACACGGTTCGCCCATTGTCCCACTTGACATCTTAGCCTTTCATCAATACAATCGGGCGTTTCAAAAACCGAGCCTTTCCTGCTCAGTGTAATCCAGCCATTCGAAGAAAAGCGGCTGCTACCGTGCAGTGAGGGTGTTCTTGTCTTTGTGTGGTGGTCTGCCTGCCTCGTGTAGGCGTTATCGTGGTTACGGTTTCATGGTCAGGTACCCAAGTGGCCAACGGGGGCAGACTGTAAATCTGCTGCTTACGAGCTTCCAAGGTTCGAATCCTTGCCTGACCACCATACCAAGCTCCGGACGAGCCGGAATTAAGAGCGCTGTCTCCAAAGGTGGTCGAAGAAAATCGAGGCGGGCGTAGCTCAGTGGTAGAGTCCCAGCCTTCCAAGCTGGCTGTCACGGGTTCAAATCCCGTCGCCCGCTCCAAAAAAAGAAGATGTCAGGCGGCTACTCGTGAAACGTCATTCGTTGGAAAGCGGATCTGCTAGCGCAAGGGGCTAGCGGGTTCTTGTAGTGTGTGCTGACCGTTGAGATAAGACGAATGACAGTGGTTGTGCCCACGTAGCTCAGTTGGTAGAGCACGTCCTTGGTAAGGACGAGGTCACGCGTTCGATCCGCGTCGTGGGCTCCATGTATGCTCGAACCGGCCGATTGAGTTCATGCAGGCGGAGCCGGGTCGGTGCCAGCAGAGGGTAGAGTCCTAATTAACCGGCACGAATATTCCAAGGGAGTAAGCGATGGCGAAGGCGAAATTTGAGCGAAAGAAGCCGCACGTGAACATCGGGACGATCGGGCACGTGGACCACGGCAAGACGACCTTGACGAGTGCGCTGACGAAGATTTCGAGCGACAAGGGGATGGCGAAGTTCGTGAGCTACGACGAGGTGGCGAAGGCGAGCGAGAGCCAGGGGCGGCGGGATGCGACGAAGATCATGACGATCGCCATCAGCCATGTGGAGTACGAGACGGACAAGCGACACTATGCGCATGTCGACTGTCCCGGCCATGCCGACTACGTGAAGAACATGATCACGGGGGCGGCGCAGATGGACGGGGCGATCCTGGTGGTGAGTGCGGCGGATGGGCCGATGCCGCAGACCCGGGAGCATATTCTCTTGGCTCGGCAGGTGGGGGTGCCCTACATCGTGGTGTTTTTGAACAAGGCGGATAAGGTGGATGATCCGGAGTTGCTGGAGCTGGTGGAGGTGGAGGTGCGGGAGCTCCTGAGCAAGTACGATTTTCCGGGGGAGAAGATTCCGATCATTCAGGGCTCGGCGCTGAAGGCGGTGGAGGGGGATCAGGGGCCGTTGGGGGTGCCGGCGATTTTGAAGTTGTTGGAGGCGATCGACAGTTATATTCCGACGCCGACGCGGGCGATCGACAAGCCGTTTTTGATGCCGATCGAGGATGTGTTCACGATCAGCGGGCGGGGGACGGTGGTGACGGGGCGGTGCGAGCGGGGAGTGGTGAAGGTGGGGGATGAGATCGAGATTGTGGGGTTGAAGCCGACGCAGAGTACGGTGGTGACCGGGGTGGAGATGTTCCGCAAGGTGCTCGATGAAGGGCAGGCGGGGGATAACATCGGGGTGCTGCTCCGGGGGACGAAGAAGGAAGAAGTGGAGCGGGGGATGGTGCTGGCGAAGCCGAAGAGCATCACGCCGCACACGAAGTTCAAGGCGGAGATCTATGTGTTGACGAAGGAAGAGGGGGGGCGGCATACGCCGTTCTTCAACGGGTACCGGCCGCAGTTCTATTTCCGGACGACGGACGTGACGGGGGTGGTGCAGTTGAATCCGGGGGTGGAGATGGTGATGCCGGGGGACAATGTGACGGTGACGGCGGAGTTGATCAGTCCGATTGCGATGGATCAGGGGTTGCGTTTTGCGGTGCGCGAGGGCGGCAAGACCGTCGGCTCCGGCGTCGTCACGGAGATTCTGGCATAGCAAGACCGTCGGTCATTATTGGGTCGATCGAGTCGGGAAGCTCACGGTGCGATTGACCCTTGACGTGTGACGAATTACGGGGGCTTTCATGCGCGAAATCATTGATCTGGCATGCACCGAATGCAAGCGGCGGAACTATTCGACGATGAAGAACAAGAAGAACGATCCGGACCGCCTTGAGTTGAAAAAGTTTTGTCGATCCTGCCGAAAACACGTGCCGCACAAGGAAGTGAAGTGAGTGGTGAGGCTGGGGAGTGCAGGGCGGGAGTGGGCTATGAGCGCTCAGCATTCGTTCCTCGGCATTGAGCAGAGGGGCATGGTGTCAATGGCTAGCACATCGGTCTCCAAAACCGAGAGTCTAGGTTCGAATCCTAGTGCCCCTGCCATCTAGCATCATTGCTCGTAGGCAGATCACTCCAGCATCGGGACAGGCGGTCGTCAGGCTGGCCGGAGCGGAACGGAAGGGGAGAGCGTGTTCAAGAAATTATGGGCGTCGGTGGTCGAGTTTGTGGCGGATGTTCGAGGCGAGATCAAGAAGATCTCGTTTCCCACCAAGGCGGAGACCATTGGATCTACCACGGTGGTGATCGTCTTCTGCATTATCATGTCGCTCTACCTGTCCGTCTTGGATTCATTCCTCGTCTGGCTCGTGAGCAAGATCATTTAGCCCGGTCATGTCAAGCCCTGCGGACGGAATGGCCGTGCCTGTCGGGCAATCGTAGAGTGAGAGATGCAATGAGGAAGCCAAACCATGAGTGAGCAAGAGACCGCGACGACGCCCAAGCAGTGGTATGTGATTCATACCTATGCGGGATTCGAGGGTCGGGTGAAAACCAGTCTCATGGAGCGGGCCGGCCAGATGGGTATGACCGAGAAATTGGGGCAGGTCCTCGTTCCGACGGAAGATGTGATCGAGATCAAGGACGGGAAGCGACGAACCTCCAAGCGAAAGTTCTTTCCAGGCTATGTCCTGATTGAACTTGAAACGCCGCTGACGGATGAAACCTTGCAGATGATCAAGGAAACGCCGAAGGTCACGGGATTTGTGGGGGGTGGCGCGCAGCCGACGCCGCTATCCCAAGAGGAGGTCGAGTCGCTGCTGAAACAGATCGATTCCGGCACGGCGCGGCCTCGGGAGCAGATCCGTTTTGTCAAAGGCGACAATGTGCGCATTATCGACGGCCCATTTTTGGGGTTCAACGGCGCCGTAGAGGATGTGGATCCGGTGCACAACCGGGTCAAGCTGATGGTGAGTATTTTTGGTCGGTCCACTCCGGTGGAGTTAGGATTCTTGCAAGTGGAACGTATTTAGTCATGGTGAATCAGGAATTGTGAATTCTGATTGAGGATCCGTCATTCAGAGTTGAGCGTTCCTCATTCAGAATTCTGAACGGAGAGAAGGTATGGCGAAGGAAGTTTCGGCACAAATCAAACTGCAGATCCCTGCAGGCAAGGCGAATCCCGCACCGCCGGTAGGGCCTTCTTTGGGTCAGCACGGCGTGAACATCATGGAGTTCTGCAAGCAATTCAACGCCCGGACACAAAAGGATGGGGACAGCATCATCCCGGTCATCATTACCGTCTACAAGGATCGCAGTTTTACATTCGTCTGCAAGACGCCACCGGCGTCGGACCTGTTAAAGAAGGCTGCCGGCATCATCAAGGGCTCCGGTGTGCCTCAAAAAGACAAGGTGGGCAAGATCACGCAGGCCCAACTTCAGGAAATCGCCAAGAAGAAGATGGCCGATTTGAATGCGGCCGATGTCGATGGTGCCATGAACATCATCGCGGGAACGGCCCGCAGCATGGGCATCGTCATCCAATAATGCATGGCATAACGATTCGCGCGAGGAGTTGGTCATGGGAAAGAAAATGCAGGCGGCCCAGAAAAAAGTGGAGGCCCGTGCCTACCCGCTGAAGGATGCCGTCGATCTTATCAAGCAAGCGGCCTACGCCAAATTTGATGAAACGGTCGATCTGGCTCTTCGGCTTGGCGTGGACCCCAAGCGATCCGATCAGATGGTCCGGGGCACGACCCTGTTGCCTCACGGATCGGGTAAGCAAATCCGCATCCTGGTTTTTGCGAAGGGCGAGAAGGAACAGGAGGCCAGGCAGGCCGGAGCCGATCATGTCGGGGCCGACGATCTCATGGAGAAGGTCAAGGGCGGGTGGATGGATTTCGATTGCGCGATTGCGACGCCGGATCTTATGGGCGCAGTCGGCAAGTTGGGCAAGGTGCTTGGTCCGCGAGGCCTTATGCCCAATCCGAAGACGGGGACGGTGACGTTTGAGGTCGCGAAGGCGATCGGCGAAATTCGAAAGGGGCGGGTCGAGTACAAGCTTGATAAGGCCGGCATCGTACACGTGCCGGTGGGCAAGGTTTCTTTCGAGGCCTCGCGGCTGTTCGAGAACGCTCAGGCGGTGCTGGAATCGGTCGTCAAGGCCAAGCCTGCGTCGTGTAAGGGGCGCTATCTCAGGACTGCCACCATTTCGAGCACGATGGGTCCTGGGATCAGGCTGGACGCGGTCGCACTGGCGAAACAATGGGCGTAAGCGTGGCGTGACGCTAACGAAGAGGACGATCATGAAACGGGAAGAGAAGGCGGTCGCGGTTGCCGAACTGAATGAAAAATTCAAGCGGGCTCGGCTGGCGATCCTGACGGAATGCACCGGAATGCCCGTGGCACACTTGACCGAGCTGCGCAAGCAGCTCCGTGGAGTGAAGGCGGAATATAAGGTCGTGAAGAACACCCTGGCCGCACGAGCCTCGGAGGGCACGGAGATCGCGCCGCTCGGGGCGCATTTCAAGGGGCCCGCCGCGGTGGTCTTGGGGTACGACGACCCGGTCAGTCCGGCCAAGGTGCTCAGGGAATTTGTCGTAGCGGAGAAGCGCGATGAGAAGCTGAAGATCCTGCTCGGGGTGTTGGAAGGCAAGTTGCTTCAGGCAGCCCAGATCCATGACGTGGCCAAGCTGCCGAAGAAGGACGTGCTGTTGGCGATGCTGCTCTCCACGATGCAGGGACCGGCCCGGAATTTGGTCTATGTGCTGAGCGGTGTGGTACGGAAATTCGTCTATGTGTTGAGCGCGATTCAGGATACCAAGAAAGGGGAGGGAACGATGCCTACTGCGGAAGGGAAGCTGTCTCAGGAAGATTTCATCAAGGCGATCGAGGGCATGAGCGTGCTGGAGCTTGCCGAACTTGTCAAGGGGTTGGAGTCGCGCTTCGGCGTGACCGCGGCGGCGCCGGTGGCCGCGGTGGCGGCTGGCGGGGCGGGGGCTGCGGCGGCGCCGGCTGAAGAGAAGACCTCGTTCGACGTCGTGCTTGCCAGCGCGGCGGCGGATAAGAAGATCCAGGTCATCAAGGTCGTCCGAGAGCTCACGAGTCTGGGCTTGAAGGAGGCCAAGGATCTGGTCGAGGGGGCGCCGAAGCCCGTGAAGACCGGTGTGGCGAAGGAAGAAGCGGACAGCATGAAGAAGAAGCTGGAGGAAGCGGGTGCGAAAGTCGAGATCAAGTAATCACGCAAGTCCGAGAATCTGAGTCGTGCCTCGCGCGCGGCCGCGGGGCGGGAATGTGGTACGGATCGAGACAAAGGAGCGACACGCATGCCGGATTCGAGCGGGGTTGAGTTGGTCCCTCGGAAGGATTTTTCCAGAATTCAGACGAGCATCGAGATTCCGGATCTGATCGAGATCCAGCGGCGTTCGTATGAGCAGTTTCTGCAGATGGAAAAAGAGCCCGAGCGTCGCGACGATCGGGGCTTGCAGGCCGCGTTGGCCAGCGTCTTTCCGATCGCCGACTACAACAATACCGCCGTGCTCGAATTCACGAGCTATGCGCTCGGGACGCCGAAGTACGACGTCCGCGAATGTCTCGAGCAGGGGATGACCTACGCCGTGCCCTTGAAGCTGCGCGTGCGGCTGGTCGTGTTCGACAAAGAGGACAAGGGGCCGAAGCGCAAGGTGCTCGACGTGCGTGAACAAGAGGTCTACGTCGGCGAGTTGCCCCTGATGACCGAGCGGGGCACCTTCATCATCAACGGGACCGAGCGCGTCGTCGTCAGCCAGTTGCACCGGTCTCCCGGCGCCTCGTTCACGCACGACAAGGGACGGACGCATGCCAGCGGGAAGGTGTTGTATTCCGCGCGCATCATTCCCTATCGCGGATCGTGGCTCGATTTTGAGTTCGACGCGCGGGACATTCTGTATGTCCGGATCGACCGCCGGCGCAAGATGCCGGTCACGATCCTGCTGAAGGCCTTTGGGTTTTCCAGTGACGATCTCCTCAAGATGTACTATCCCGTCGAAGAGATCCATGTCTCGCAGGGCAGGCTGTACCGCAAGCTCGATCCGGAGATCCACCACGGCCTCAAATCGTCCACCGAGTTGACGGAGAAGGGCAGCAAGGAAGTATTGGTGCGGGAGGGCGCCAAGCTCTCGAAAGTCATGATCAACAAGCTGAAGGCGGCGGGGATCAAGGAGATCCCGGTGGCTCCGGCCGAGTTGGTGGGGCGGGCGGTTTTGAGCGAGATCATCGATCCGCGAACAAAGGAGAAGGTGGCGGAGAAGAATCAACGCCTGACGGCGGAGATACTCGAAAAGGTGGTGGAAAGCCAGGCCGAGGCATTCAAGGTGATCTATCTCGACCAGGCGACCGCCACGCCGGTGATCTTGGATACGCTCGAAATGGAGCGGACGACCTCCAAGGAAGAGGCCATGGTCGAGATCTACAAGCGACTGAGGCCGGGCGAAACGCCGTCGATCGAAACTGCCAAGGCGTTGTTCGAAAATCTGTTTCAGAGCGCCAAGCGATACGATCTATCCCCGGTCGGGCGTCTCAAGCTGAACAAGAAGTTGGGGCTCGATTTGCCGCTCGATCAACGCACGCTGACAAAGGAAGATATTGTCGAAGTCATCCGCTACTTGGTCAACCTCAAGATGGGTAAGGGGGAAGTCGACGACATCGACCATTTGGGGAATCGGCGGGTGCGATCGGTCGGCGAGCTGCTCGAAAATCAGGTGCGGCTCGGCCTTGTGCGCATGGAGCGAAGCATCAAGGAGCGGATGAATTTGCTCGATATGGAAACGGTCCTGCCGCACGATCTGATCAACGCCAAGCCGGTGGTGGCGGCGATCAAGGAATTCTTTAGCAGCAGCCAGTTGTCACAGTTCATGGATCAAACGAACCCGCTGGCGGAAATCACTCACAAGCGGCGTCTGTCCGCGCTGGGTCCCGGAGGGTTAACGCGGGAGCGCGCCGGGTTCGAAGTGCGCGACGTGCATCCTTCCCACTACAGTCGTATCTGCCCGATCGAGACGCCGGAAGGTCCGAACATCGGTCTGATCACCTCGCTCGCCACCTATGCGAGGATCAACGAATTCGGCTTTATCGAAGCGCCCTATCGCAAGGTGGCCAAGGGGCGTGTCACAGAGGAAATCGAGTACCTCTCGGCGATCGAAGGAGACCGGTACGTGGTGGCGCAGGCCAATTCCGCGGTCGATCCGCACGGGAAATTGGTGTCGGAGTCGATCACCGCCCGCTCCGCCGGCGATTTCGTCATGACCGGCCCGGACCGCGTGGAATATATGGACGTGTCGCCCAAGCAAGTAGTGAGCGTGGCGACGGCTATGGTGCCGTTTCTCGAGCATGACGACGCGAACCGCGCCTTGATGGGCTCCAATATGCAACGGCAGGCCGTACCGTTGCTCAAGACCGAAAGTCCTCTGGTGGGGACCGGGATGGAAGCCGTGGTCGCGCGCGATTCTGGTTATGTGGTCCTGGCTAAACGCGCCGGCGTGGTCGAGAGTGTGGATGCGACGAGAATCGTCGTGCGCGCCGATGGGGGAAAGGAAATCCGCAAGAAGGGGGACACCGGGCTGGACGTATACGATCTCGTGAAGTTCCAGCGCTCGAATCAGAATACCTGCATTAATCAAATGCCGGTGGTCCGGTTGGGCCAACCGGTCAAGCAGGGGCAGGT
Organism: Nitrospiraceae bacterium; assembly: GCA_040981105.1. Lineage (GTDB taxonomy): Bacteria > Nitrospirota > Nitrospiria > Nitrospirales > Nitrospiraceae > Nitrospira_G. The sequence continues at coordinate 124,399 of JANRMO010000001.1, read as the reverse complement.
TTTGGCTGACGGACCCGCGATCGATCGTGGCGAGTTGGCGCTCGGAAAGAATGTGTTGGTCGCCTTCATGCCCTGGGGCGGGTACAACTTCGAGGATGCGATTCTGCTCAGCGAGCGGGTAGTTCGGGAGGACGTGTTCACGTCCATTCATATTGAAGAGTTCGAGGTCGAAGCGCGAGACACCAAGTTGGGCAAAGAAGAAATCACTCGGGACATTCCGAACGTGGGCGAAGAAGCGCTTCGGAACCTGGACGAGAGCGGGATCATCCGCATCGGTGCCGAGGTCAAGCCCGGCGACATCCTGGTCGGCAAGGTCACGCCGAAGGGTGAAACGCAACTGACTCCGGAAGAGAAGCTGCTGCGGGCGATCTTCGGTGAGAAGGCCGGGGATGTGAAGGACACGTCGCTGACGGTGCCGCCCGGCGTGGAAGGTATCGTGGTCGACGTGAAGATTTTCTCGCGCAAGGGGCTCGACAAGGACGAACGGTCGCGCAGCATCGAAAGCGAAGACGCCATGAAGCTGCAGCGCGACCATCAGGACGAAATTCGGATCATCGAAGAAGAGAAGATTAAGAAGATCCGAAAGTTCATGCTGGGGCGCGTGGTCGGCCGGGACATCATGGATCCGGATTCTGGCGAAGTCGTTCTGAAGAAAAAGGGTAAGCTGACGGCGGATGTGCTGCGGCAATTGTCGGACGACGAGTTGCGCCATACGATTCTGGCGGATCCGGAAGAGCAGCAGGAGCTGGACGAGATCGAGCGGCGGGCCAAGGAGCAAATCGAGATCCTGCAGACGATGTACGATGAAAAAGTCGGCCGTCTGAAACGGGGCGACGAGCTGCCTCCCGGCGTCTTGAAGTTGGTCAAGGTCCACATCGCCATGAAGCGCAAGATTCAAGTGGGAGACAAGATGGCCGGCCGCCATGGGAACAAGGGGGTCGTTTCCCGTGTGATGCCGGAAGAAGACATGCCGTATCTGCCGGACGGCACACCCGTCGATATCGTGCTGAATCCGCTCGGCGTGCCTTCCCGCATGAACGTCGGCCAGATCCTGGAGACCCATCTCGGGTGGGCGGCCAAGGCGCTCGGCCTGCATGTGGCCAGCCCGGTCTTCGATGGCGCGTCGGAGCGGGAGATCAAAGACCTGCTCAAGAAGGCGGGCCTGCCGGCCAGCGGACAAACGGTGCTCTATGATGGCCGGACAGGAGAGAAGTTCGACAGCACGGTGACGGTGGGGCACATGTATATGTTGAAGTTGCACCACCTGGTGGACGACAAGATTCATGCTCGGTCCATCGGTCCCTATTCGTTGGTCACGCAGCAACCGTTGGGCGGCAAGGCGCAATTCGGCGGCCAGCGTTTGGGCGAGATGGAAGTCTGGGCCCTACAGGCCTACGGGGCTGCTTCCACGCTGCAGGAGTTCTTGACGGTCAAGTCGGACGACGTGCCGGGTCGCTCGCGGATGTATGAGGCGATCGTCAAGGGCGAGCCCTATTTGGAGCCGGGCCTACCCGAGTCGTTCAACGTGCTGGTGAAAGAGCTGCAAAGTTTGGGATTGGATGTGGAGTTGGTGAAGTCGCAAGACTGAGGTATTCCATAAGGAGTGCCCGACACGTTCGGGTCGGGCTAGGAGATTGAATCAACAGCCGGCGCGGGTCCGATCACCATCAGGATCTACGGCGTCGAGCAGTTCACCATCTGACAAGGGGGATCTACCTTGGAAGGCGTATATACACTGTTTGAGAAACCTCGAGACAGTGTGTCGTTTGACTCGATCCGCATTCGTGTCTCTTCTCCGGAGAAGATCCGGTCATGGTCCTACGGGGAGGTGAAGAAGCCGGAGACGATCAATTACCGTTCATTCAAGCCGGAGAAGGATGGGCTCTTCTGCGCCAAGATCTTCGGGCCGACGAAGGATTGGGAGTGCAACTGCGGCAAGTACAAGCGCATGAAACACCGTGGGATCGTGTGTGACAAGTGCGGCGTGGAGGTGATTCAGTCCAAGGTTCGCCGAGAGCGGATGGGGCATATCGAGCTGGCCGCACCCGTGGCGCATATCTGGTTCCTCAAGGGCGTGCCCAGCCGAATCGGAACACTGTTGGACATGAGCCTGAAGTCGCTCGAAAAAATTCTGTATTTCGAGAGCTATGTCGTCATCGATCCCGGAACGACGAACCTGAGCGAGAAGGAGCTGGTATCCGAGGACAAACTGCGGGCGCTGCAAGGCGAATATGGCGCAGGCGCCTTCAAGGTCGGTATCGGCGCCGAGGCGATCCGCGAGTTGCTGCGCCGGGTCGACATCAATGTCTTGTGGGACGACATGCACGCCAAGGCGCGCACGACAACGTCCGCGGCGGTCAAAAAGAAATATGCGAAGCGGCTGAAAGTGCTGGAAGCCTTCCGGCGTTCCGGTAATAAACCTGAATGGATGATCATGGACGTCATTCCGGTTCTGCCGCCGGAACTGCGCCCGCTGGTCCCGTTGGACGGCGGGCGATTCGCGACGTCCGACCTAAACGACCTCTATCGCCGGGTGATCAATCGAAACAATCGACTCAAGAGACTGATCGAATTGAAGGCGCCGGGGGTGATTATCCGCAATGAAATGCGCATGCTCCAGGAAGCTGTGGATGCGTTGTTTGACAACGGTCGGCGCGGGCGTGCCATCCGTGGTCCCAACAAGCGGCCGCTCAAGTCCTTGAGCGACATGCTCAAGGGGAAGCAGGGCCGCTTCCGGCAGAATCTGCTGGGCAAGCGGGTGGACTATTCGGGCCGAACGGTCATTGTGGTGGGTCCGGAACTCCGGCTTAACCAGTGCGGACTGCCCAAGAAGATGGCGCTGGAGCTGTTCAAGCCCTTTATCTTCCACAAGCTTGAGGAACGCGGTGCGGCGACAACCATCAAGAGCGCGAAGCGGTTGGTGGAGAAGGAGCGTCCCGAGGTGTGGGACGTGTTGGATGAGGTTATTCGAGAGCATCCGGTGCTGTTGAACCGTGCGCCCACGTTGCACCGGCTCGGCATTCAGGCGTTTGATCCCGTGTTGGTTGAAGGCAAGGCGATCCGGCTGCATCCTCTGGTTTGCGCAGCCTTCAACGCGGACTTCGATGGCGACCAAATGGCCGTGCATGTGCCGCTGTCGGTCGAAGCGCAAATCGAAGCGCGCGTCCTGATGATGTCGATCAACAACATCCTGTCCCCTGCGAGCGGAAAGCCGATCGCGGTGCCTTCTCAAGACATGGTGTTGGGCTGCTATTGGCTGACCAAGGAACGGGCCGGTGCGCGAGGGGAGGGCAAGATCTTCGCGTCTCCGGAAGAGGTGCGGATCGCGTACGATGCTCGAGAGGTCGATGAGCACGCGCGCATCAAGGTGCGCATCAAGGGCAATGTGGCTCAGACCACCGTCGGGCGCGTGCTGTTGAGTGAGATTCTGCCGTCCTCGCTGCCGTTCAGTTATGCCAATCAATTGATGACGAAAAAGGAAATGACCAGGCTGATCGATACGGTCTATCGACAGGCCGGACACAAGGAAACCGTCACGTTCCTGGACAAGATCAAAGCCACCGGCTTTCACTATGCCACCAAGGCCGGTGTGTCGATCTGTATCGACAACATGCATATTCCAACTCGCAAGGAAGAGCTGATTGGGAAGGCTCAGCACGAGGTGAATGAAATCGAGCGCCAATACAGCGACGGGTTGATCACCAACGGCGAGCGCTACAACAAGGTGATCGACATCTGGGCGCATGTAACGGAGCAGGTGGCCGGAGAGATGATGAAAGAGTTGGGCGGCGGCGGCGATCCCAAGCGGCCGGAAGCCTTCAACCCAATCTTTATGATGGCCGACTCCGGAGCCCGGGGCAGTGCGCAGCAAATTCGCCAATTGGGGGGCATGCGTGGACTGATGGCCAAGCCTTCGGGCGAGATCATCGAGACGCCCATCACCGCCAATTTCCGTGAAGGACTGACGGTGCTGCAGTATTTCATCTCGACGCACGGAGCTCGTAAAGGTCTTGCCGATACGGCGCTGAAGACCGCGAACTCGGGATACCTGACTCGCCGGCTGGTGGATGTTGCTCAGGATGTCATTGTGTCGGAGGATGATTGCGGTACGACGGACGGCATCATGGTCACGGCCTTGGTCGAGGGTGGTGAAGTCATCGAGCCGTTAGAAGAGCGGATTCTCGGACGTCTGGCCGGGGAGGATATTCGCGATCCGGTGACCGGTGAGATCATCGTCGGACTGAACGAGGAAATCGACGAAGAGCGGGCCAAGGCGGTCGTCGAGGCCGGGTTGGACCGTGTGAAAATTCGATCGGTGCTCACCTGCCAGACGCCGCGCGGCGTCTGCAAACGTTGCTATGGACGGGATCTGGCGCGAGGTCGATTGGTGGAGCGCGGCGAGCCGGTCGGGGTGATTGCTGCCCAGTCCATCGGCGAGCCCGGAACGCAGTTGACGATGCGCACCTTCCACATCGGCGGTACGGCGAGCAAGGTGGTCGAGCAGACGGTGTTGGAGGCCAAACACGGCGGACACATCAAGTACCTCAGCTTCGATGCCAAGAAGGGTGCCGACGTTCATAATCACAATGTCGCCGTGAAGAACAAGGAAGGCGACTGGGTGGTGATGAGTCGAAACGCTAAGATCGCGATCGTGGACGACACCGGCCGTGAGCGCGAAAAATATCCGGTGGTCTATGGCGCGAAGATCAAACTCAAAGACGGCGGTGCCGTTACCGTCGGGCAGAAGCTGGTCGAGTGGGATCCCTATTCACTGCTGATTCTGACGGAGGTCGGCGGCCGCGTGGCGTACGGCGACATCGTCGAGGGCGTCACCATGAAGGAAGACGTCGATGAAGTGACCGGCCTTTCGAGAAAAGTCGTGATCGAACACACGGGTGCCAATCTCCGGCCTCGCGTCTCAATCAAGGACGAGCACGGCAAGACGGCCAAGGTCTCCGGGGCCACCGGCGTCGCCCGCTACCTGCTCCCGGTGGGGGCTCACATCCTCGTCGAGAAAGGCGCGACCGTGCAGCCTGGCGACGTGTTGGCGAAGATCCCGCGGGAAACGACCAAAACCAAGGACATCACCGGCGGTCTGCCTCGCGTAGCGGAATTGTTTGAAGCCCGCAAGCCAAAGGAGCATGCCGTCATCAGCGAGATTGACGGCGAGGTCTCGTTCGGCGGATTCGTCAAGGGTATGCGGAAGGTGATCGTCGACAACAAGATGGGCGATCAAAAGGAGTACTTTATTCCGAAAGGCAAGCATGTCAACGTGCACGAGGGTGATTGGGTGCGGGCCGGCGAGCCTTTGATGGATGGCTCGGCCAATCCTCACGATATTCTCGATGTGCTGGGCCCCAAGGAACTGCAAAAGTACCTCGTGGACGAAGTCCAGGACGTGTATCGGCTTCAAGGAGTTTCAATCAACGACAAACATATCGAGATCATTGTGCGGCAGATGCTGCGTAAGGTGCGGATTGAAGACCCCGGTGACACGGAGTTTCTGCCGGGCAGTCAGGTCAGCAAGTTTGCTTTTGAGGCGGAAAACGAGAAAGTGTTGCAGAAGAATGGTCGCCCGGCTCTCGGTAAGCCCGTTCTGCTCGGTATCACGAAGGCCGCCTTGACGACGGAGAGCTTCGTGTCGGCCGCCTCGTTCCAGGAAACGACGCGCGTGTTAACGGAGGCGGCTATCAATGGAAAAGATGATCGCCTCTGGGGACTCAAGGAAAATGTCATCGTTGGCCGCCTGATTCCAGCCGGAACCGGGTTTGCGGAGTACCGAGACACCTTCGTGATCAGTCCGAAAAGAGAGGAAGAATTAGTCGCTCCTGCGGTCGTACCGGTAGGCGTGGCGGATGGCGGCTCAACAACTAGTAATGACGAGGGGTGACGCAGGAGGCAGGCCCACATTGGAGTAGTGAGGGTCTTGACAGAGTCAAGCGAGATCATTATAATCCGCCGGCTTTGCATATGAAATTGGGTTGCGGAGCCGGGCTTCTACGGAAACGCCTGTATCAAGAAGGAACTTAGCTGACGCCATGCCCACAATCAACCAATTAGTCAGGCGCGGGAGGCGCTTGGTTCGGAGCAAGACGAAGAGTCCTGCTCTCAAGCGGTGCCCCCAGAAGCGGGGCGTGTGTCTCCGCGTGTACACCACGACTCCGAAAAAACCGAACTCCGCGCTCCGCAAGGTAGCCAGGGTTCGGCTTACTAATGGGATAGAGGTTACTACCTACATTCCCGGCGTTGGGCACAACCTGCAGGAGCACTCGATCGTCTTGGTGCGCGGCGGTCGCGTGAAGGACTTGCCGGGTGTACGATATCACATCGTTCGCGGCACGCTGGATGCGGTTGGCGTGGCAGGCCGCAAGCAGGGCCGCTCGAAATACGGCGCAAAGCGTCCAAAGTAGAGATAGCGGAAAGGCCTGGTGCCCGCCGGATCGCGGGGTTGTGAACATTTTCGTGAGGATTATCGCCAATGCCTCGAGGTGGACAAGTTTCGTTGAGAGAGACGCTGCCCGACCCCAAGTTCGGGGACCGTCTCGTTGGCAAATTCGTCAATGTGCTCATGTCGTGCGGAAAGAAGAGTACGGCCGAGCAGATCTGTTACGGTGCGTTTGAATTGATTCAGGAAAAGACCAATGGCGACCCGATGAAGGTCTTCCGTGCAGCGGTGGATAATGTCAAGCCTGTAGTAGAAGTGAAGTCTCGGCGTGTGGGTGGTGCCTCGTACCAGGTTCCTGTCGAGATTCGTCCTACCCGTCGTTTGTCCCTGGCCCTCCGATGGATTGCGGAGTATGCGCGAACGCGTTCGGGGAAGAGTATGGTCGACAAGCTCGCGGCTGAGCTGATGGACGCCGCCAACAATACCGGCGCCGCGGTGAAGAAGCGAGAGGATGTCCACCGTATGGCAGAGGCGAATAAGGCCTTCGCTCACTACCGCTGGTAGAGACCTGTACAGGACTGTATTGTTGTTCTGCTGGGGAAGCTCATGTGCCTCCTCGCATTGTTGTGGTCGTTCGTGTGACTGAGGGGATTGTCCGTGGCTCGACAGACACCGCTTGAGCGGACCAGAAATATCGGGATCATGGCGCACATTGATGCGGGGAAGACGACTACGACCGAGCGTATTCTCTACTATACGGGTGTGTCCCACAAGATCGGTGAGGTGCATGAAGGCGCCGCGACCATGGACTGGATGGAGCAGGAGCGGGAGCGCGGCATCACGATCACGGCGGCGGCAACGACCTGCTTTTGGAAGGACCATCGCATCAACATTATCGACACTCCTGGACACGTGGATTTCACGATCGAGGTTGAGCGATCCCTTCGCGTATTGGACGGGGCGGTGGCGGTGTTCGACTCGGTGCAGGGTGTCGAGCCGCAGTCGGAAACCGTCTGGAGGCAGGCTGACAAGTACCGGGTGCCCCGAATCGCATTCATGAATAAGATGGACCGCATCGGAGCGGATTTCTATGCCAGTGTCCAATCCATCATCGATCGTCTGGGCGCCAATCCGGTACCGATTCAAATTCCTATAGGGCGGGAGGCGGAATTCCGAGGGACCATCGACCTGGTTACGATGAAGGCGTTTTTCTACGATGACGAAACGCTGGGCGCCAAGTATGAAGTCAAGGAGATTCCCGCCAACTTGTTGGAGCAGGCCCAACAATACCGGGAAAAAATGTTGGAGGCCGTGGCCGAGCATGATGAGCAGGTCTTGGAAAAGTACCTCAATGGTCAGTCCCTGACCGAAGAGGAGATCATCCGCGCTATTCGAGCCGGAGCCGTCGCGATGAAAGCCGTGCCGGTGCTCTGTGGGTCGGCGTTCAAGAATAAGGGGGTCCAGCAGCTCCTGGATGCCGTGGTTGAATATTTGCCTTCCCCGCTCGATATTCCTCCTGTCGCGGGGGTGGATCCCAATTCCGGGAAGGAGCTGGCTCGGCGAACGGCTGACGACGAAGTTTTTTCTGCTTTGGCGTTTAAGATCATGACGGATCCGTTTGCCGGACAGTTGACCTTCTTCCGGGTGTATTCGGGCATGCTGAAAACCGGCACCGCGGTGCTCAATCTAACGAAGGGTACCAAGGAGCGTGTCGGGCGGCTTCTGAAGATGCACGCCAACAAGCGGGAAGAAATCGATACGGTCTATGCCGGTGATATCGCGGCTGCAGTTGGCCTGCGGAGCGCTGGAACTGGGGATACGCTCTGCGACGAAAAGCAACCAATCCTCCTGGAGGTCATGAAGTTCCCTGAGCCGGTCATCGCGATGGCGATTGAGCCGAAGACTAAGCCCGATCAAGAGAAGTTGGGATTCTCGCTGCAAAAACTGGCGCAAGAAGATCCTTCCTTTCGTGTGAAGACGGATGAGGAGACTGGGCAAACCATCATCTGGGGCATGGGTGAGTTGCATCTTGAGATCATCGTGGATCGATTGCTGCGTGAGTTTAAGGTCGAGGCCAACGTCGGGAAGCCTGAAGTGGCCTACCGTGAGACGATCAAGCGTCATGCAGAGGCTGAGGGAAAATACATCAAGCAGACCGGCGGCCGTGGGCAGTATGGCCATGTGGTTATGACGGTGGAACCATCCGAGCCGGGCAAGGGGCTTGAGTTCGTCAACAAAATCGTCGGCGGGGCCGTTCCGAGGGAATATATTCCTGCGATCGAGAAGGGGGTCCGCGAGCGCATGGAAACGGGTGTTCTTGCGGGCTATCCCATGCGAGATGTTCGCGTGACGGTGATCGACGGTTCGTATCACGATGTCGATTCTAGCGAAATGGCCTTCAAGATTGCGGCCTCGATGGGGTTTCAGGAGGCGTGTCGAAAAGCTGATGCCGTATTGCTCGAGCCCATCATGAAGGTCGAGGTGCTCGTCCCTCAGGAATTCATGGGAGACGTCATCGGCAACCTAAACGGGCGCCGTGGCAAGGTGCAGGGGATCAAGGTGCGAGCCGGGTCGCAGGCAATCGAGGCGGCGGTCCCATTGGCTGAAATGTTCGGATATGCGACGGATCTTCGGTCGCGAACCCAGGGGCGCGCCACGTACAGTATGGAGTTTGATCGCTACGATCAGGTGCCGAAGCAAATAGCAGAAGCGATCATCGCCAAGAATCGAGGCGAGTGACGATCGTCGAGTGAGGGTGACCGGAGAGGAGTAAGCGATGGCGAAGGCGAAATTTGAGCGAAAGAAGCCGCACGTGAACATCGGGACGATCGGGCACGTGGACCACGGCAAGACGACCTTGACGAGTGCGCTGACGAAGATTTCGAGCGACAAGGGGATGGCGAAGTTCGTGAGCTACGACGAGGTGGCGAAGGCGAGCGAGAGCCAGGGGCGGCGGGATGCGACGAAGATCATGACGATCGCCATCAGCCATGTGGAGTACGAGACGGACAAGCGACACTATGCGCATGTCGACTGTCCCGGCCATGCCGACTACGTGAAGAACATGATCACGGGGGCGGCGCAGATGGACGGGGCGATCCTGGTGGTGAGTGCGGCGGATGGGCCGATGCCGCAGACCCGGGAGCATATTCTCTTGGCTCGGCAGGTGGGGGTGCCCTACATCGTGGTGTTTTTGAACAAGGCGGATAAGGTGGATGATCCGGAGTTGCTGGAGCTGGTGGAGGTGGAGGTGCGGGAGCTCCTGAGCAAGTACGATTTTCCGGGGGAGAAGATTCCGATCATTCAGGGCTCGGCGCTGAAGGCGGTGGAGGGGGATCAGGGGCCGTTGGGGGTGCCGGCGATTTTGAAGTTGTTGGAGGCGATCGACAGTTATATTCCGACGCCGACGCGGGCGATCGACAAGCCGTTTTTGATGCCGATCGAGGATGTGTTCACGATCAGCGGGCGGGGGACGGTGGTGACGGGGCGGTGCGAGCGGGGAGTGGTGAAGGTGGGGGATGAGATCGAGATTGTGGGGTTGAAGCCGACGCAGAGTACGGTGGTGACCGGGGTGGAGATGTTCCGCAAGGTGCTCGATGAAGGGCAGGCGGGGGATAACATCGGGGTGCTGCTCCGGGGGACGAAGAAGGAAGAAGTGGAGCGGGGGATGGTGCTGGCGAAGCCGAAGAGCATCACGCCGCACACGAAGTTCAAGGCGGAGATCTATGTGTTGACGAAGGAGGAGGGGGGGCGGCATACGCCGTTCTTCAACGGGTACCGGCCGCAGTTCTATTTCCGGACGACGGACGTGACGGGGGTGGTGCAGTTGAATCCGGGGGTGGAGATGGTGATGCCGGGGGACAATGTGACGGTGACGGCGGAGTTGATCAGTCCGATTGCGATGGATCAGGGGTTGCGTTTTGCGGTGCGCGAGGGCGGCAAGACCGTCGGCTCCGGCGTCGTCACGGAGATTCTGGCATAGCGAGGGTAGGGATTTTTAGCACGGGGAGTTAGCTCTGGTGAGAGTCGATCAGCGAATCAGGATCAGATTGAGGGGCTTTGATTACCGCGTGTTGGACCAATCGGTCGCGGAAATCGTTGATACGGTTCGGAGAAGCGGGGCGAAGGTGGTGGGGCCTATCCCGTTGCCGACAAGGATAGAGCGGATTACGGTTCAGCGTGCCACGCACTGCGATAAAAAGTCTCGGGAGCAGTTCGAAGTTCGCACGCACAAGCGCCTGCTTGACATCGTCGAGCCGACTCCCGAGACGATGGATTCACTGATGAAGCTGAATCTCGCTGCCGGCGTAGATGTCGAGATCAAGCTCTAGGCGTGAGGAGCATGACAAACGGACTGATCGGAAAAAAGTTGGGGATGACGCAAGTGTACGGCGACGGAAACGCCTTGATTCCGGTGACGGTCATTGAGGCGGGGCCGTGCCGAGTGGTTCAGGTGAAAACTAGGGAGCGCGACGGCTACGAGGCGGTCCAGTTGGCCTATGGAGAAGTGAAGGAGCGACGAGTGTCTCGGGCTGCTCGAGGACATTTGAAAGCGTCGCACAGTCCAGCCAGTCGGGTGCTGCGCGAGTTCAAGTCTGCCGGGGAAGTGGCTCTTGGCCAGGTAGTGAAGGCTGACGTCTTCAAGAAGGGTGATGTGGTCGACGTCATTGGGATCTCAAAGGGAAAGGGTTTCCAGGGCGTGGTGAAGCGACACCATTATGCCGGGGGGCCCGAATCCCACGGGTCGATGTTTCATCGGGCGCCGGGTTCCATCGGCAGCAGTTCCTATCCGTCTCGAGTCTGGAAGAATAAGACGTTACCCGGGCAGATGGGGAACGAGCGGGTGACCGCGCAAGCGTTGCGCGTTGTCGAGGCTCGGCCGGAAGAAAACTTGTTGCTCGTCAGGGGATCGGTGCCGGGAGCGGAGAACGGGATTGTGATTATTCGAAAATCGAAGAAAGGTTGAGCCGTGCCGTCCGTGGATGTCGTCGATCTCAGCAAGCGAAAAGTGGGTACTGCGGAGTTGCCGGCCGTCATCTTTGGGCACACTCCCAATAAAGTATTGGTTCATGAGGCGGTGGTGATGCAGCGAGCCGGTGAGCGGCAAGGCACGGCCTCCACGCTGCGCCGAGGAGAAGTCAGCGGGTCCGGCAAGAAGCCGTGGAAACAAAAGCATACAGGTCGGGCGCGCGCGGGATCGTTACGATCGCCGGTATGGCGCCACGGCGGCAGTGTGTTCGGACCGAAGCCGCGAACGTACGGATACGGTATTCCAAAGCAGAAATACCATCGGGCCCTGCAAATGGCGTTGTCATCAAAGGTCGCGGACGGCGACGTGATCGTTGTGGATGATCTTACTGTCGCATCTCCCAAGACTCGTCAATTGGAGAAGGTCCTCGGGCAATTGGGGGTGAAGCGGACGTGTCTGTTGGTTGTTGGCGAAGGGGCGGGGAATGTGGTGAGAGCCGCCCGCAACCTTTCGGGGGTCAAGGTCGTTTCCCCGGAGCGGCTGAACATCTACGATGTTCTGCGCTACGAGTCGCTTGTGATGGCGCAGCCGATTCTTAGCCGGATTCAGGAGGCGTGGGCATGAGCGAAAAATTGCATCAAGTGCTCATCAGGCCCCTGCTGACCGAAAAGGTGACCGCCCTGAGAGAGTCCCGCAATACGATCGCGTTCGTCGTGAGCGCGCGGGCGAATCGCGTGGAGGTCAGGCGAGCGGTTGAGTCTCTGCTGAAGGTCAAGGTTGAGCGGGTCAATATCTTGAATGTGATGGGAAAGGTGAAGCGGCTGGGGCGCTTCGTGGGCAAACGCCAGGACTGGAAAAAGGCCCTGGTGACGCTGAAAGCTGGCGAAAAGCTCGAATTGTACGAGAGCGTGTGATCACTGGACTTCTAATAGGTTGACAATGGCGTTACGAATCTACCAGCCCACTTCCCCTGGTCGCCGTGGAATGACGACCCTTACCGGTGAGGAGTTGTCCAAAAAGCGTCCGGAGAAGGCATTGACGGTCTTCCTCCACCGGACTGCAGGACGAAACTCAGACGGACATCAGACCCTCCGATTTCGGGGATCTGGTCACAAGCGTCTGTATCGGAAGATTGACTTTAAGCGGAACAAGCTTGGTATTCCGGCCAAGGTCGTGGCGATAGAGTATGATCCGAACCGATCGGCGCGCATCGCGCTCTTGCAGTATCGGGACGGGGAGAAGCGCTATATCGTCGCTCCCGACGGTCTTGGGGTGGGTTACACCGTTGAGGCCGGGCCTACGGTAGAGGTGCGAGTTGGAAATGCATTGCCCTTGGCGAATATGCCGTTGGGCACCACGGTTCACAATATCGAATTGCGTCCTGGGAAGGGCGGTCAGTTGATCCGGAGCGCCGGCAGCTTTGCGCAAGTCATGGGACGGGACGGCGGTTATGTGCAAATTCGCTTGAAGTCCGGTGAGATGCGGAAGGTATTAGGCGCTTGCATGGCGACTGTCGGGCAGGTTGGGAATCTGGACCACGAGAATATCGCTGTCGGGAAGGCTGGTCGATCTCGTTGGCTGGGGCGACGCCCGCATGTGCGGGGAGTGGTCATGAATCCGGTAGATCACCCGCATGGCGGCGGGGAAGGAAAATCCGGCCAGGGAAATCCGCATCCGGTCTCCCCATGGGGGCTTCCCACCAAGGGGTATAAGACGCGGAAAAACAAATCGACCGAAAAATTCATCATTGCCCGGCGGAAGAAGTAGGGCGGAGGAACAGGATGCCGAGATCAGTCGCGAAAGGCGCGTTTGTCGATGAGCATTTGCTCAAGAAGGTTGAGCAAATGAATGCATCGCGGGACAAAAAACTTATCAAGACGTGGTCGCGTCGGTCTACGGTGATTCCGGATATGATCGGACATACCTTTGCGGTTCATAATGGGAAGAAGTTTGTCCCGGTCTATGTAACGGAAAATATGGTCGGACATAAACTTGGGGAGTTCTCTCCAACACGATTTTTCAAAGGACACGGACAGGCCAAGACGGAGAAGGCCGTTCCGTTAAAGTAGGGATTGTCGAGATGGCTGAAGCAAAAGCGGTGCTCCGGTATGTGCGTGTCTCACCTCGGAAGGCTAGGCCGGTCGTGGATCTGATTCGCGGCCAACAAGTGCCGAAGGCCCTAGCATTATTGGGGCACACGCCTCGGGCCGCAGCCAAGGTCGTGGAAAAGCTGTTGCGCTCAGCCGTGTCGAATGCCGAACAGAAGAACATCGACGATGCGGAGAACCTTTGGGTATCCCGCGCGTTCGTCAACGGGGGACCGATTCTGAAGCGTTTTCGCTCGCGGTCAATGGGTCGCGCGAATTCGATTCATAAGCGAACCAGCCACATTACCATCGTCGTCGGCTCCAAGGGGAAAACGGTGCCGGCCTGACCGGATCGCAGGCGGAAGTCTTGATCTGCGCCGCCATGCTTTAACGTAGAGAAGGGTCTATGGGACAGAAATCTCATCCGTACGGGTTGCGCCTGGGCTATAGCACCAACTGGACGTCTCGCTGGTATGCCTCGAAGGAGTATGCGCGGCTACTGCATCAGGACATCCGGATCAAACGAATGGTCAAGGACCGGCTGTACCACGCCGGTGTGGCAAAGGTCGAGATTGAACGGTCGGGAGACCAAACTCGTGTCATTATCCACACGGCTCGCCCCGGCATTATCATCGGTCGCAAGGGGGCGGAAGTCGACAAGCTCAAGGCAGCGATCGAAAAGCAATACGGCGGCCAGGTCTATATCAATGTAAAGGAGATTAAGAAGCCGGAGCTCGACGCCCAACTGGTCAGTGAAAATATCGCCACCCAATTGGAAAAGCGGGTCGCGTTTCGGCGAGCCATGAAGCGCAGCGTTGCTGCGGCGCTTCGGCTTGGCGCGCAAGGGATCAAGATTTCCTGTGCCGGTCGTTTGGCTGGTGCTGAGATCGCCAGGACCGAATGGTATCGAGAAGGACGTGTGCCGTTGCATACGCTGCGGGCTGATATCGAATACGGGTTTGCCGAGGCTAAAACCACGATGGGACAGATCGGCGTCAAGACGTGGATTTATAAGGGGGAGGTCGTTCCACCGCAGCAAGGCAGAGCTGAGCTCGGACTGACTCGTCAAGATGGTCGGGCGGTGACGTTGTAGCACGAGGTATTGATCATCGTGGTTGTGTGAGATCGGGGGGATCGTGTTAGCGCCAAAGAAAGTTAAGTTTCGAAAGATGATGAAGGGGCGTATGCGGGGCAAAGCCTATCGCGGGTCCTCGCTCACCCTTGGAGAGTATGGACTGAAGGCGCTTGAGCCGGGGTGGATCACCAGTCGTCAAATTGAAGCGGCCCGCATCGCCATCACCAGGTTTGTGAAGCGGGGAGGGCAAGTCTGGACAAGGATCTTCCCGGACAAACCGATCACCAAGAAGCCGGCTGAAACGAGGATGGGAAAGGGGAAAGGCAATCCGGAATATTGGGTGGCCGTCGTCAAGCCAGGCCGGATTCTCTATGAGATGGACGGGGTGACGCACGATGTTGCGCATGAGGCTCTGCGGTTGGCTGCGCATAAGTTGCCTGTGGCAACCAAGGTTGTGGTGCGAGGAGCGCTGGACGCATAGGGGGGCGGGACGCCATGGAAGCCAAGGATATACGCGGACTGACCGACGAAGAGCTGCGGGAAAAGGAACGCCAGTTACAGCAGGAGCTGTTTAACTATCGGTTCCAGATGGCCACGGGACGATTGGAAAATCTGATGCTGGTTCGAAAGACCAGGAAGGACTTGGCGCGCGTCAAGGGTATTCGCCGCGAAGCGGCGTTAGCCAAGAAGGCGCCGTAGTCGTGGATAGCGAATCGAGAACGACGATGAACACAACGGCAAGGGACACATCGGGGCGGCGCGAATGTATCGGGCACGTCATCAGTAACAAAATGATGAAGACCGTCGTGGTGGGAGTGCAGCGGACCGTCACGCACCCCAAGTATCACAAGGTTATGCGACGGGTGACCAAGCTGAAGGCGCATGACGAACGGGGAGAATGCCAGGTCGGCGACATCGTACGATTGGTGGAAACCAGACCGATCAGCAAGCATAAGCACTGGCGTGTGATCGGGGTCGTGTCTAGGCGAGGGTGAGCGAGAAGTATTGACGTCGGTGAATCGGGGATCAAGCGTGAGATGATTCAGAATTATACATATATGGATGTGGCGGATAATTCCGGCGCCAGACAGGTAATGTGTTTTCACGTCCTGGGCGGCTCGGGCCGACGATATGGATCGCTTGGAGACGTGGTTGTGGTTGCCGTCAAGGAGGCGATCCCGCAGGCCTCCGTAAAAAAGGGTGATGTCAGTCGAGCGGTTATTGTGCGGACGACCAAGGGCGTGCGGCGCGAGGATGGCTCCTATATTAAATTCGATCGAAATGCCTGTGTATTGATCAATGCCCAGGGCGAGCCAATCGGGACACGCATCTTCGGGCCGGTTGCTCGCGAGCTTCGCTGGAAGAAATTCATGAAGATCATTTCACTGGCTCCGGAAGTATTGTAATGCTCGGGAGGGGACGGCTCGGGATGCAGGCATTGAAGAAATCTCGGATCAGAAAGGGAGATACCGTCGTGGTGATCTCCGGTCGTGAAAGGGGAAAGAGCGGCAAGGTTCTCTCGGTTCACCCGGGAACGGCCCAGGTTTTGGTGGAGAAGCTCAACATGATTAAGCGACACACGAAGCCGAACCCGAAGGTGCGCCAGGGCGGGATTGTTGAACGTGAAGCGCCGCTCCCGATTTCGAACGTCATGTTGCTCTGTCCGGTGACGCAGAAGCCGACGCGTGTGGGAGTCAAGGTCATGGATGACGGCCGACGCGTGCGGATGAGCAAGCAATCTAGGCAGGCGATTGAATAGCCATGAATCCGAAAGATACTCAAAAAGGCAAATCGACAAAGGGCGCGGCAGGGAAGCCGGTGGCTGGGAAGACGTCGCCCGGACGTAAGAAGGAGCCGACTATAGCGGCGGCAGAGACCGAATCTACCCCGGATAGCCAAGCCGCACGATCGCGAGTAGTGGAGCGCTACAAGGAGCAGGTCGTGCCGGCACTGATCAAGGAGTTCAGCTATACAAATCCCATGCAGGTGCCACGGCTGAGTCGGATTGTCCTCAATGTCGGAATGGGGGAGGCGATCCAGAACGTCAAGCTGCTGGAGAGTGCCGCCACTGAGTTGGGAATCATCACCGGACAGCGGCCGGTGACCACTCGGGCCAAGAAGGCCATCGCCGGATTTAAGCTTAGGCAGGGGATGCCAATAGGCGTCAAGGTCACGCTGCGCGCGAAGCGTATGTACGAATTCTTCGACCGCCTGGTCAGCGTGGCCCTTCCACGTATTCGTGATTTTCGCGGAGTATCGACCAAGGCCTTCGACGGTCGGGGCAATTATACCCTTGGATTGAAGGAGCAATTGATCTTCCCTGAGATCCAATATGACTCGGTGGCTTCAATCCACGGGATGGATATCACGTTCGTGACGACGGCCAAGACCAACGACGAAGGGAAGGCCTTGCTCAGGGAATTGGGAATCCCGTTCCGTACGTAGGGAGCGGGTGCGAGTGGAATCAAAGGAGCGGGAGGAGATGGTCGCTCCCGGTGAACGGAGGATAAGGGCGTGGCGAGACTAGCGCTGAAATTGAAGGCGGCGAGAGACCCCAAGTTCAAGGTGCGATCGTATCACCGCTGTCCCCTCTGCGGCCGTGTGCGGGGTTATTTGAATCGGTTTGAGATGTGCCGCATTTGCTTCCGATTCCTGAGTCTGAGAGGAGAGGTTCCCGGCGTCAGAAAGTCCAGTTGGTGAGTGGGAGGAGCGCGAACCACATTCATGCGAGGTGAGAGCTTCTGATGGTCACAGACCCAATTGCAGATTTATTGAATCGAATCCGAAACGCGGCTCAGCGTGGTCATGATGCAGTGGTGGTTCCTGCTTCGAGGATGAAGGGCGAGATCTTGCGAATCCTCAAAGAAGAGGGATTCATCGGACCATTTGAAAAAGCGGAAGCGGGAGGACATCCGGCCTTCAAGATCGAGTTGCGCTATGTCGAGCAGGGGCGACCCGTCATCGCGGGTACGACGCGCATTAGCCGGCCTGGCCGAAGGGTATACGTTGGCAAATTGGATGTTCCCAAAACCCGCGGAGGTTTGGGGGTGACCATTCTGTCGACATCTAAAGGAGTCATGACAGAGCGAGAGTGTCGTCGTGCGGGGCTGGGTGGAGAGGTGCTCTGCTCGGTGTGGTAGTGAGTCAGGGTGTCGCACCAGGTCGTGGAGCAGAAAGAGATCGTTATGTCACGAATCGGGAAAAAGATCCTACAGATTCCGACCGGCGTGGATGTGAAGGTAGCCAATAATGCGGTCACTGTGAAGGGGCCGTTGGGACAATTGACCTGGCCGCTTGTCGAGGGTCTCTCAGTGGCTGTGCAGGACAACAAGCTCAACGTGAGTCGGCAGAGCGACGAACGGAATATTCGAGCGATGCACGGGCTGACCAGGGCAGAGTTGGGAAATATGGTGACCGGGGTGACTAAGGGATATGAGAAAACCCTGGAGATCAACGGCGTGGGGTATAAAGCCCAGTTGCAAGGCAAGATGATGAGCTTCAACGTTGGATATATCAATCCGGTTGAATATCCGCTTCCGCCTGGGATCGATGCGAAAATCGACAAGCAGACCGTGATTACCCTCCGTGGAATTGACAAGCGACTGGTCGGTCAGGTGGCGGCAAAATTGCGCGCGATTAAGCCGCCAGACGTGTACAAGCAAAAGGGTATTAAATACGCCGGTGAAGCGCTTCGCAAGAAGGAAGGCAAGACCGGAAAGTAGGAGAGTGCCCCATGTTCAGCGCAAAGAAGACCGAGACTCTTGAGCGCCGTCGTCAGCGCATACGCAAGCGAATCTTTGGGACGGAGGCAAGGCCTCGGCTTAGTGTGTATCGAAGCCGAAGCCATATCTATGCGCAGATCATCAATGATATGACGGGTCGAACGCTGGCGTCGGCCTCAACGTTGGACGCGACCCTGAAGCAATCACTCAAGTCCACAGGGACCATTGAGGCAGCAAAAGCGGTCGGGCTCTTGCTGGCAGAACGGGCAAAGGCCGCTCATCTTGGTATGGTGGTATTCGACCGCGGCGGACGTCCGTACCATGGACGCATCAAGGCGCTGGCCGATGCCTCTCGCGAGGGAGGGCTTCAATTTTAGGTGTTCAAAGTCCGTGACGTTGGGCCATCATGAAAGCCGGCCAGACCACCGACTCCTTGACTGCGCACTGAGAAGGGGAATCACACTTGGCACGAATTAATGCCGACGAATTGAGCCTGAAGGATAAGGTCATTTTTATCAACCGTGTCGCTAAGGTCGTCAAAGGCGGGAAGCGCTTCAATTTCTGTGCGCTTGTGGCGGTTGGTGATGGGCAGGGATGGGTGGGAATCGGTAAGGGGAAGGCGGCAGAGGTGCCGGCAGCCATTTCCAAGGCCGTTGAACAGGCCAAGAAGCACCTCGTGAGAATTCCCGTTTTGAAAGACACGATTCCGCATGAGGTGGAAGGGCGATTCGGCGCCGAGCATATTATCTTCAAGCCGGCCGCCCCCGGGACCGGCATCATCGCGGGCGGCGCCGTGCGTATCATCGTCGAACTCGCCGGTGTGCGTAATATCATCGCCAAGACATTGGGAAGGGGTAATCCCTTTAATGCGGTTCGCGCGGCGCTCAATGGACTGACGCAGTTGCGCAATCCAGACGAAGTGTTCCGGATTCGTCGCGGTGAGACCGAAAATCGCGTGGCCGTGACCGTTGGCTGAGACGAGGTGAGAACGTGGCAGAAGCGAATAGTTCGGCGCAGAAACAGCAATTGGTCATTACGCTGAAGCGAAGCATGATCGGTACGCCTCTGCGTCATCGCCTGGTTCTGCGCGGATTGCGCTTACGGCGGCCGAACCAGTCGGTGACACTTCCGGACTCGCCGCAGGTGCGGGGTATGATTCAGAAGGTCAATTACCTTCTCGAGGTGACGCATCAATGAAGCTTTTTGAACTAGCTCCGGCAGCAGGAGCGACCAAGCAACGGAAGCGTATTGGAAGAGGGCCCGGTTCGGGCCATGGGAAGACCTCCACGAAAGGACATAAGGGTTTGCTCGCCCGTTCTGGAGGAGGGAAGCAACCTGGATTCGAAGGCGGGCAAATGCCGCTCATTCGCCGGGTGCCGAAGTTCGGATTCCGGAATCCCTCGCGCATTGAGTACGCAGTGGTGAATTTGGATGTCTTATCTCGGTTGGCGGCTGGGGATCCAGTCACGCCGCAGAAGTTGGTCGAAGTTGGCCTGGTCAAACAGAAGACCTGGCCGGTCAAGATCCTGGGTAACGGTGAACTCACTCGGCCTCTTGTGATTCAGGCGCACAAGTTCAGCAAGTCCGCCGAAGCAAAGATCCAGGCGGCTGGTGGGAGGGCTGAGGTCATCCGAGGTGTTTGAGCGACTTCTCACAAGCTTCCACAACATTCTCAAGATTCCCGAGCTACGGACGCGTATCCTGTTTACGCTGGGGATGCTCGTCGTCTATCGCATCGGGGCCCATATCCCGACGCCGGGGATCAACAATGACGAGCTCGCCAAGTTCCTGATTGAGAAGGGAGGCTCACTACTCGGATTTCTCGATATCTTTTCAGGGGGAGCCCTTTCGCGGCTGACGATCTTCGCGCTGGGTATCATGCCCTACATCAGCGCATCGATCATACTACAGTTGCTGACGGTGGTGATTCCCCATCTGGCAAAATTGGCGAAAGAAGGAGAGCGAGGGCGTAAGAAGATCATCCAATACACGCGGTTCGGCACAATCGGCATTGCTCTGATCCAGGGATTCGGCATCGCCATCGGGTTGGAGGGCATGAACCAGGGTGCTTTTGTGCTCAATCCAGGGTGGGGCTTTCGGTTGATGACGGTGATTACCCTCACTGCCGGCACAGGCTTTCTGATGTGGCTGGGTGAGCAGATTACCGAGCGAGGCATTGGGAACGGGATCTCCCTGATCATTTTCGCCGGGATTGTGGCGCGTCTCCCAAGCGCTGTGGCCCAGACATACGACCTGTATCAGGTCGGCCAGTTGAACTTTTTCGTTCTGCTCTTGCTTGGCCTGATCATGTTGGCCGTCGTCGGCGCGATTGTGTTCTTGGAAAGCGGCAGACGGAAAATCCCTGTGCAGTACGCTAAGAGAGTGGTCGGCCGTCGGGTATATGGCGGACAGAGCACACATATTCCCTTGAAGATCAACACGGCAGGAGTGATTCCGCCGATTTTTGCGTCCTCCTTGATCGCGTTTCCAGCAACTATTGCCGGGTTCATTCAGGTGCCGTGGGTGCAATCGATCGGGGGGCAATTGGCTCCCGGGTCCGTACTCTACACCCTGCTCTATGTGGGATTGATCGTATTCTTTTGTTTCTTTTATACGGCGGTGGTGCTCAACCCCGTTGATATGGCGGACAACATGAAAAAGTATGGAGGGTTTATCCCCGGTATTCGACCCGGGCAGAACACTTCGGACTTCATATACAAGGTGCTGACACGGATCACCTTCGCGGGCGCTATTTATCTGGCGGTGGTGTGCGTGATCCCCGAGATCTTGATTTACAGGTTGAACGTACCGTTTTATTTCGGCGGCACGTCGTTGCTGATTGTCATTGGTGTCGGTCTGGATACCGCTCAGCAAATCGAGTCGCACATGCTCATGCGAAATTATGAAGGGTTTCTCGGCGGTCATAAACCGTTGCCAGGGCGGCGATAGACGGATCGGTAGGGCGGACGGACACGAAATCATGCGAGTCGTCTTCTTGGGTGCGCCGGGGGTCGGGAAGGGAACTCAAGCCGATCGGATTGCGGCGCAATCTAATCAACCAAAGATTTCGACCGGAGATCTGCTGCGCGAGGCAGTGAAGAAGCAGACGGCGCTGGGAGTTCAAGCCAAGTCGTACATGGATCGGGGCGCCCTGGTTCCCGATGATGTGGTCATCGGCATGGTGCGGGAGAAACTCGGCGAGCCGGTCTGCAAGAGGGGCTTCATTTTGGACGGCTTCCCGCGCACGGTGGCTCAGGGAGAAGCGTTACAGCGGTTGCTGGAGGACAAGGGGATGGCGCTCGATCGGGTGGTAAACTTTTCCGTCCCGGTCGGCGAGATTGTCAAGCGGTTGAGTGGGCGCCGCAGTTGCGGCAAGTGTCAAGCGGTGTACCACGTGGATTTTTCACCGCCTCGGGTCGCGGAGATCTGTGATCGTTGCGGGGCCGCCCTGATCCAGCGTAATGATGACAAGCCGGAAACGGTCGATGCGCGACTGCGTGTGTATGAGGAGCAGACGGCGCCATTGATTCAGTATTATCAAGGGAAGCATCTTCTGGCGGATCTTGATGGTTCCGGTTCCGTCGAGGCTGTGAGTGATCGCCTCCAGCGCGTACTGGGTCCGCTGATGCATACATGATCATCTTAAAGACCGCAGGTGAAATCGAAGCCATGGCGGAGGCATCTCGGGTAGTGGCTGAAACGCTCGAGGTGCTCAAACAAGAGATCAGGCCGGGTATCACGACCGAATATCTTGATCGGATCGCCGAAGAGAATATCCGGAGGAGGGGAGCACGCCCTGCGTTCAAGGGATATCGGAACTACCCAAGGACGCTGTGCGCGTCCGTGAATGATCAGGTGGTACACGGGATTCCGTCGAAGCGGATGCTCAAGGACGGGGACATCATCGGGCTGGATCTTGGCGCGATCGTGGATGGATTTTACGGCGATTCGGCGGTGACGGTTGCAGTGGGAGCCGTGGATCCCGCTGTCGAACGGCTGATCCGCGTGACCGAGGCGGCGCTGTACGCCGGGATCGAGCATGCACTGGTTGGCAATCGGCTGTCGGATATTTCCCACGCCGTGCAAACTTGTGTCGAGTCCGCGGGGTATTCCGTCGTGACGGATTTTGTGGGGCACGGGATCGGGCGACAATTACATGAGGAGCCGCAGGTACCGAACTACGGACAGCCTGGGCAAGGGGTCCGATTGAAATGGGGCATGGTGCTGGCAATCGAGCCGATGGTTAATGCGGGGGGCAGCGCGGTGCGGGTACTGGACGATCAATGGACTGCCGTCACGGTGGATGGAACCCTATCCGCACACTTCGAGCACACCATTGCTATTCAGCCAAGCGGTCCGGCACGCGTGCTTTCACAGCTGTCAGGAGATCGGGTGCACAGCAAGGTCTGAAGGAGGCGTCACGAGCGTGTCCAAAGAAGATGTCATCGAGGTGCAGGGCACGGTCTCCGAGACCCTTCCGAATGCGATGTTCCGTGTGGAGCTGGAGAACGGACACAAGATTTTGGCTCATATTTCTGGAAAGATGCGGATGCACTTCATCCGGATTCTGCCGGGAGACAAGGTCACCGTGCAGCTCTCGCCGTACGATCTGACGCGCGGACGCATTACATATCGCTTCAAATGACGAGAATCGAGCCGGTGTCAAGAAGCCAGGCTGTATCGGGAAAGTAGGGTGGTATGAAGGTGAAGTCTTCGGTGAAACCTATTTGTTCCAAGTGCAAGGTCGTGCGTCGGCGCGGGG
The DNA here is from genome assembly GCA_040981105.1 of Nitrospiraceae bacterium. Taxonomy (GTDB): domain Bacteria; phylum Nitrospirota; class Nitrospiria; order Nitrospirales; family Nitrospiraceae; genus Nitrospira_G. The sequence continues at coordinate 101,399 of JANRMO010000001.1, read as the reverse complement.
TGGTCCGTGTGTTGTGTGAGAATCCCCGGCACAAACAACGGCAAGGTTAACATGAAGCGCTGAGCGATGGATGCTGAGTTCTGGGTAGAGCCAAGCCGGCGACACAGAACGCCCTCTCAACACTCAGCTCTGGAGGAAGTATGGCTCGAATCGCTGGAGTGGATCTACCGCGCGAAAAGCGCACGGATGTCGGATTGACCTATATTTACGGAATCGGCCGCGCGGCTTCCCGGGCGATACTCGCCAAGGCGGGCGTCGACGGAACCATTCGAGTCAAGGATCTCACGGAAGACAAGATCATCAAGTTACGTGAGGTCATCGAGCGCGAGCAGAAGGTCGAGGGCGATCTCCGCAAGGAGGTCGCAATGAATATCAAGCGGTTGGTCGATACCGGAACCTATCGGGGCCTGCGTCATCGTAAGGGGTTGCCGGTTCGCGGCCAACGGACCAAGACCAATGCGAGAACCCGCAAGGGGCGGCGCTCGTCCGCCGGCAGTAAACCCAAAAAGCTGACCCCCGCCGGTGCGTAGCCGCGCGGCGTGAGCGATGACAAGGATTGATCAATGAGCGTCAAGAAGGGCAAAAAGAAAGAGCGCAAGGTCGTCCAGAGCGGAGTGGCGCATATTCAAGCTTCCTTCAATAACACCATCGTGACCATAACTGACATGACGGGCAACACGGTCGTGTGGTCCAGCGCCGGAAATCAAGGGTTCAAGGGGTCGCGGAAGAGCACTCCGTTCGCCGCGCAGCGAGCCGGCGAAGCGGCAGCCCGGAAGGCGATGGAAAACGGCATGCGTCAAGTGGATGTCTATGTGAACGGGCCAGGGGCCGGACGTGAGTCCGCTATCCGAGCGCTCCAGGGTGCCGGCATGCGGATCAACCTGATTCGGGATGTGACGCCAATCCCGCATAATGGGTGCCGGCCGCCGAAGCGCAGACGCGTGTAACCGGCGGAGGGTCGGAGGCCCCGGTCGGAGAAAGTTCCACTGCGGATGAGCGTTCATTCTCAAGCAACGAGGTGATGTTGTGGCAAGGTATCGAGGTCCTGTCTGCCGATTGTGTCGTCGAGAGGGAGAAAAGCTGTTTCTGAAGGGCTCTCGGTGCATGACCGAGAAATGCGCCATCGAGCGACGGAGCTATCCGCCAGGTCAGCATGGACAGGGACGGCAGCGGACGACGGACTATAGCACTCAGCTTCGCGAGAAACAAAAGCTGCGGCGCATTTATGGCCTTCAGGAGCGGCAATTCCGAGGGGTCTTTCAGCGTGCCGAACGGCGGACCGGCGTCACCGGAGAAATCCTGTTGGCGTTGCTCGAGAGCCGGCTCGACAACGTCGTGTATCGTCTCGGGTTCGCGGTATCTCGCAAACAAGCCCGCCAGTTGGTCGGTCATGGTCATGTGTCGGTGAACGGCCGCAAGGTGGACATCCCCTCACAGGTCTTGAAGACAGGAGATGTGGTGGAGGTTCGTCCAGGTAGCCGAGAAATCACCACCGTGCTATCCGCTCTGGACGCGGTCGATTCGCGTGGCGTGCCGGCCTGGTTGGAGTTGGAGCGGGCGGCCTTTCGCGGCACGGTCAAAGCGACGCCTACAAAGCAAGATGCCGCCGTCCCGGTAAATGAACAACTCGTGGTCGAATTGTATTCGCGATAACATCAACATCGCAGACTCGGAATTCTGCGGCCTTCCGCACCAGGTGCGAAAAGGCGGCGTCTAACATTGGTGAGATGAAGGGGGACCCATGATCAAGCTCATGAAGGACTTTCAGATCCCGTTGCGGGTCGAAGTCGATAAGGACACGCTCTCCCCGGTCTATGGGAAGTTTATGGCGGAGGCGTTTGAGCGAGGTTTTGGTACCACCGTGGGCAATGCCTTGCGGCGCGTGCTGCTGTCGTCATTGACCGGCGCGGCGGTGACAAGTGTCCGCATCGAGAGCGTGTTGCATGAGTTTTCCACGATTCCCGGGGTGACCGAGGATGTGACGACGATCCTCCTTAACATTAAGAGCCTGCGTCTTGCCCTTCAGGGGGAAAAGCCGAAGACGATCCGTCTCCGCAAGAAGGGACCAGGAGAGGCTAAGGGGGGCGACATCGTTCATGATGGGGACTTGACCGTCCTCACCCCTGAGCTGCACATCGCCACGTTAGACAAGGATGCTACGATTGACATCGAAATGGTCGTCAAGCATGGACGCGGCTATGTTCCAGCCGAGCGTAATAAGGAAGAAGGGTTGCCGATCGGGGTGATCGCGGTCGATTCCATATTTTCGCCTGTCAAACGAGTTAATTTCCAGGTCGAAAACGCAAGGGTCGGGCGGATGACCGACTACGATAAGCTCACCCTTGAGATTTGGACCGACGGCACCATTTCCCCGCGAGACGCACTGTCGACGGCTGCGGCGATCCTGCGCGACCATTTGGACATCTTCGTGAGTCCGGAGGATCGGCTGGAAGTGAAGCCGGAGGCGGGTGCCGAGGAGCAGCTTCAGGCCGTGAACCGCAATCTGTACCGCAATGTCAGCGAGCTCGAACTCTCCGTCCGTGCAGCGAATTGCTTGAAGAATGCCAATATCAAGACTATCGCTGATTTGGTGCAGAAGACCGAATTGGAAATGCTGAAGACGAAGAATTTTGGCAAGAAATCCTTAAACGAGATCAAGGAGATCTTGACGGAGATGGGACTGGGCCTTGGGATGAAGCTCGAGTCGACGGCGATATCAGGCACGGGAGATCCCACCAGCAAGTCGGACGTCTCCTCATAGGAGAAAAGGAAGGCTACTGTGCGACACGGTAAACGCGGCAGACAACTCGGACGGCAAACCAAGCATCGATGGGCGTTGTTTCGCAGTCTCGTCACGTCGCTCTTGGATCATGAGCGGATCGAAACCACGGAGGCTAAGGCGAAGGAGGTACGTGGGTTCACCGATCGTATGATCACGCTTGGCAAGGAAGGGACGTTGGCAGCGAGGCGTCGGGCTCTGGGTTTTATTCGTCAGAAGGAAGTGGTATCCAAACTTTTCGGGGAGATGGCGGATCGTTTTCGGAGCCGACCTGGCGGGTACACCAGAATTATCAGGACCCGGCGGCGCGTGGGGGATGGCGCGCATCTGGTAGCCATTGAATTGGTGGCCCAAGCGGCGCAGGTTTCGAAAAAGGAGGCGCCTGCGTCCAGGAGGTCCAAGACAAAATCTGAATCATCCGGTCAAGCCCCCGGTACGGAAGCGCCGACTCCTCCTGCGGGCAACACCTAATCGATTCACCAGTCCATCTTCTTGGCGGCGTGTCCGGCTGATTGATAGCCAGAGACGCCGCTCTTCCTTTGTGTCTCGTCTCCATTTCTTATTTCCCACCCCACGACTTATTTACTTGAACTAACCTCCATGCTACTATCATGCCAGTTGTGGATTGCGTTGTGTCGTGACCTCCGCTTCAGTGATGGGCTGGCAACAGTGGGCTCGTGGATTTCTACTCGCGCTTGCGGTAGTCTCTAGCACCTTTCTCGCGTATCTCCTACTGACTCGCACTGAGTCGACGTCTCCACGGACCCCTGAGCTCAAGCCGTTACATGACCAAGCCGACGCTGGGATGGAGCAGTTTACCTTCACACAAACTAAAGACGGCGTGGTTCAATGGGAGGTGAGGGCCAAGCAAGCGAGCCTTTATGAAGACCAGAACCACGCGCTGTTGAAGACGGTCGAGGTGACGTTGTTCGGCGAGCGCGGCCGTGAGTTGACGGTTCATGGCGATGAAGCGCGGCTCAATACCTCCAATCATAACTTTGAAATTGCAAACCGAGAGCGGGACCTTGTCATCCACCTCCAAGGAGGCTATACGATTTACACGAACCATGTGCAGTGGACCGACGAGCGTCAGGAAATAGAGACGCAGGACCCTGTGGTGATTGAAGGAAAGGGCATGCGGATCACAGGACGAGGTTTATTGGGAAAGGTGGAGCGTGAAGAGTTTCAGGTATTGGACGACGTGCGCGTGGATCTGGGCTTGGCTCAGTAACATCCTCTTCCTGGCCGTCCTCAACTGCGCTTCCTTGGCGTTGGGCCAGGAACAACGAGCAAATCCTGATGAAAAAACGACCATTACCGCAAAGAGGATGACGGTCAGAAATCAGGAAAACAAGGTGATCTTTGAGGGAGCGGTGGTTCTTACTCGAGGACCGCTAGTGGTTCATTCGGATACGATGGTGATGCTCTATCACGGAAGGCCTGACGGTGGGCCACCTCCTAGCGACCATCCGAGCGCATGCGGATCGGGGGAAGCGAGTTCTCGCGGAAAGGCTGCAGCTGGACGTGATCAGCGGCCGAATGGCGGCCAAGCGATGCCGACGGTATCGGACCGGAAGGTGTGCCTGATCGAGGCCAGCGGAAACGTCACAATCGAGAAAGATGAAGGTCGCGCTATTTGCCGCAAGGCGGTGTTCTATCAGGAGGCAGAAAAAATCGTGCTCACTGGAGATCCGGTCGTGTGGCAACGAGGAACTCGTGTTACGGGACAGAAGATCACCATGTTCTTGGCGGAAGATCGCAGTGTCGTCGAGGGGGGGTCACAGGTCACCATCGTTCCCGAAGGAGAACGGCGGTCACCATGAGCATAGGAAAGGCTGCGAACCTTGCCGCTACGGACGGTGCCGAACAGCGTCAGGTTCGCTTCGAAGACCGACTCGCAGGCGAGGGGTTGGTCAAGAGTTTCAAAGGCCGGACGGTCGTGAAGGGAGTTCGGCTCGATGTCACGGCGGGGGAGATTGTTGGATTGCTGGGGCCCAATGGCGCCGGTAAGACAACCATCTTCGATATGATGGTGGGACTTTGTCAGCCGGACGCGGGCACCATCAGACTCGGTGACCAGGTCGTGACCGCACTACCGATGTACCAGCGGGCTCGCCTCGGCCTTGGGTATCTCCCGCAGGAGTCTTCGGTATTCCGGCGGTTGTCCGTGGAAGATAATATTCTGGCGATCCTTGAAATGCTTGCGCTCTCGAATGAAGAACGCGAACAGCGGCTGGAAGGGCTGCTGAAGGAACTGGACCTAACGCCGCTCCGGAAGAGCAAAGCCTATGCGCTCTCGGGGGGGGAACGACGACGGCTGGAAATCACGCGCGCACTCGCCACGCGTCCACGCTTCCTCTTGCTCGACGAACCGTTTGCGGGCATCGATCCCATCGCGGTGGGAGAGATTCAGCACATCATCACCCGCATGAAACATCGACACATTGGGATTCTGATTACCGACCACAATGTCCAAGAAACCTTGTCGATTACCGATCGCGCGTACATCATCAATGAGGGCACGATCCTCGAAGCCGGAACGCCGGAGGTGATCGTGAATAGTGCGGTGGCGCGCGCGGTATACTTGGGAGACCGCTTTCAACTCTAGCGACGGTATCGCGGAATACTCACCATGAAACTCAGGCTCGATCTCAGGCTCAGTCAGAAGCTGATCATGACTCCCCAGCTCCAGCAGGCGATCAAGCTATTGCAATTGTCTCGCCTCGAGCTGCAACAAACATTGGAGCAACATCTGCTAGAGAACCCCGTTCTTGAAGAAGTGCAGTCTGAGCTGGAAGATGCTGAGGCGACGACGAGCGAAGACGGCGTCTCGACGGTCGAGCCTTCCGGCGACGCTGCTACCATCGCTGAATCTGCCGGGACTGCGAACGATCGAGATAATCCGGAGGAACTGTCAGCTTCCGGATGGGAGGACTATTTCGATAGCGATCGCCGTGCCGGTGATGTGGAGTATCCCTCCGGTGGTCAGGACGAAATGCCATCCTTCGAGCAGACACTCACTACAGCCACGTCGTTGGAAGAACATTTGCGATGGCAGCTTTCGCTGTGCGGACTATCGGAGCGAGAAAAGGTGATCGGACGGCTGATCATCGGTAATCTTGATGATGACGGATATCTCAGGATTTCGCTTGATGAGGTGGTGGCGGACACCGACTTCACAGCGGTCGAGGCGGAGAATGTGTTGAGTGAAATACAGAAATTCGATCCAGCCGGGGTCGGCGCGCGGAATCTGCCGGAATGCTTGTTGCTGCAATTGGGGTATCTCGGCCGAAGCCCGATCGGGGCAATCGGCGCCAGACCTGGGGCGTTACGAGGGGCGGTCGTAGAATCTATCATTCTGCACCATCTAAAGGATCTCGAAAAAAAGCAGTATGCCAGGATTGCCAAGGCTCTGGACGTAAGCTGCGAGGAAGTGTTCGAAGCTACACGGGTCATCGAGGGGCTGGAGCCCAAACCCGGTCGTCCCTTCTCCTCGACGGACAACCACGTCATCGTGCCGGATGTGTTCGTGGTGAAACATGAGGGCCAATGGGTTGTGCTGCTGAACGATGAAGGGTTACCGCGCATGCGGATCAGCCCCTACTGCAAGCAACTCCTGGCCACGCAGGGAGCCTCGGGAGAAACCAAAGCCTACCTCGATGAAAAGATGCGTGCAGCTCAATGGGTGTTGCGCAGTATTGAACAACGCAACAAAACCATCGTGAAGGTCGTCAGCAGCATCGTGAAATTCCAGGAGGCGTTCTTCGAGCAAGGCGTTGAACACTTGCGTCCGCTGGTATTGAAGCAAGTGGCTGATGATGTCGGGATGCATGAATCAACAATCAGCCGCGTTACTGCGAACAAATATCTGTATTGTCCGCAAGGAATGGTGGAGTTGAAATATTTCTTCAACGCGGGGCTCCAGCGGACAGATCTCCAGGGTGAGATGCTCTCCTCAGTGACGGTGCGGGAGATGATTCGCCGAATGGTAGCGGAGGAAGACAGCGCTCGCCCACTCAAGGACGAGGAGATCGCCACTCGGTTGCGCGGTCAACAGATCATGATTGCACGACGAACAGTTGCCAAGTATCGAGCCGAAGAGAATATCCCTTCTGCCAGCCAGCGGAAGCGTTTTTTCTGACCACCAATCGATCTCAGTTCGGTTCACTCCTCGGTGAGGGGAGGGGAGATCATGTCCCGCTGCTGACCCGGAACGCGTGAACCTCGGAATGTTGAGGTATTAATGCAGTCGAGTATTCAAAATGAAACGGAGCGAGCGATGAACATCGTCATGACCGGGCGTCATATTCGCATTACGAATGCTTTGCGGGAGTATGTGCAGCAGAAAGTGGAGCGACTGGGACGATATAGTCTGCCGCTCAGCAACGTGCAGATGATTTTATCCGTGGAAAAATTTCGTCATCAAGCGGAGATCGTCTGCGTCTTCAATGGGAAGCAATATCGCGCCAAATCCTCGTCGCCTGAAATGTACGCATCGATCGACAACGTGACCGATAAGCTTGATCGGCAGATGCGGAAAACAAAAGATAAGCTTGTCAGTCATAAAGGGACGAGGCGCCGCCAGACCCTTGCTCGCATGCCCTCCATGGATGGGGCGAGGCCAAGCGTCTCGGTTGGCCGGACTCGGGCGGAAACCTTGACCATTCACGAGGCGATCGGACGATTGCCGGTAGAGGCGACCTCGTTGTTCTTTTTCACAGAAGCTGCATCAGGGTCGGTCTTGGCATTGCGTCGGGGAGCCGGTGGATCGGTCGAGGTGATTGTGCCGCAGGGGGAGCCGTAGCTCGCATGATTCATGAACGCTTCCACTGTCTTGAGCCATTGCAACAGCAGAATTGCGGGATCCCTGATTCGACCCTGTAACAACTGGACATGCAGATTCTCGGCATGCTAACGGCCGGATTCGTCGCTCTGTCGGGTCGACGTGCTGGGGGCCGCACGCCTCACTCCTTCGCCGCTCCATGTGCCCACCTCGCTTGGCGAGTGCATGATCTTGCGTCGAACTGTCATGAATACTGACGGCTAGGGCTCCTCCGATGGCAGATTTTCAGTTGGTCATCATCAGCGGTTTGTCCGGATCTGGGAAAACGCATGCCCTGAAGTGCTTTGAGGACGAAGGATATTTTTGTGTAGATAATCTCCCTCCCGCATTGCTCCCCACCTTTGTCGAGCTATGTCGGCAACAGGGTGAAGAGGTCAGAAATGTTGCCTTGGGAATCGATATTCGCGAACGGGCTTTCCTCGGTGACCTGAGAACGAATCTGGAGAGCATCAAGCGGCGAGACTACAAGCTACGCCTGCTTTTTTTCGAGGCAAAGGAAGATGTGCTGGTTAGGAGGTTCTCTGAATCACGACGACCTCACCCGGTCATGCCTCATGCTCCCCTCCTCGATGCGGTTCGCGTCGAGAAAGAACGCTTGCAGGACCTCCGCGGCATCGCGGACCGGATCATCGATACCTCGGACCTGACCGTTCACGATCTCAAGGGAGTGCTGAGTCGATACATCCACAAAGAGGCGGCGGGCCGCCGCATGACGATTTCGCTTATCACTTTTGGGTTTAAGTTTGGAGTTCCGTATGACATTGATCTCCTTTTCGACGTGCGGTTTCTGAAGAACCCGTATTTTCATCAGGAGATGAAGGGTCTGACGGGAGAAGATGAAAGGGTCCAATTGTATGTGCTGGAGGATGACGCCGCTCGAGAGTTCGTCGAAAAGCTCCTCGATTTGTTGAGATTTCTGATTCCACTGTTCGAGCGAGAACACCGCAGCTACCTGAACATCGGCATCGGATGCACGGGAGGCCGTCACCGTTCGATTGCCGTAGCCTGCCATATCCGGGACGTTCTGGCCGTCCAAGGATTCGAACCCATCCTGTTTCACCGCGACATTCACAAAACCTGACCGTTCACGTCGCGCCTCGACGCGCGCATTGAACGGCGCATTGCTTGACACATGTAGGACATGGACTATACTTGGCAATGTCCTGCACTGCACATGAGATAAAACACAAAAGTCAAGCATTAATAAGTCAATACTACATAGTAGGCATAATGGCCTGTATGCCACCTGTTCAGTGGCATAGCGGCCAGTTGATCAGAGGCGATTAGGCTATGTTTGCACCCCTTCGCAACGTCCTCTCAATTGAGTTTTCGACGATTCTCTCCTCCAGGCGGCCGCTTATCGGACTTGACATCGGATCCAGTGCGATCAAATTGATCCAACTGAAGGAAGCAAAAGGACGGTACGTCTTGCAAAAGTGCGCCGTGAAACCACTCGAGCCGGAAGTCATCGTTGATGGCACCGTCATGGACGAGGGGCGTGTCGTTTCGGCAATTCAGGAACTCATGACGGACCAAGGCATCAAGAACAAGCAAGTTGCCATATCGATCTCAGGACATGCAGTAATCGTGAAGAAGATCAGCTTGCCTCCCATGCCGGATAATGAGCTGGCGGAACAGGTGAAGCTTGCCGCGGAACAATACATTCCCTTCGATATCAACGAAGTCAATCTGGATTTTCATGTCCTGGGTGGACCGGGAGCCGGCGATGACAGTGATGGGCAGATGGCGATCTTGTTGGTGGCGGCGAAGAAGGACAAGGTGAACGAGCTGTGCGAGCTGGTGAAAACCGCAGGGCTGAACCCCAGCGTGATGGACGTTGATGCATTTGCCATCCAAAATATGCACGAGATCAATTACCCAATGACCAAAGGAGACGTTACGACCATCGTCAATATCGGTGCCAGTGTGATGAACGTGAATATCGTGCAGAACGGTGCGTCCCTCTTTACTCGCGATATTCCCCTCGGAGGGAATCGCTATACAGAAGCCATTCAACGAGAATTAGGCATGTCCTTTGAAGAGGCGGAGGAAGTGAAGAAGAGTGAGCGACCGAGCGGCGGCCATGAGGAGATCGTTCGGAGCGTAATCGAGAATCTTAATGCGGAGGTGGCGTCAGAGATCGGGCGCACCATCGACTATTACAAGAGTACAGCCGGGGATGGAGATGTGGAACGTCTCCTCTTGTGTGGAGGCGGAAGTAAAGCAAGCGGCTTGCTGGAGCAACTTCGTGATCGTATGCGGGTCAAAGTGGAATTGGCAAATCCCTTTCAGGAGATTGATTGCACCTCGGCCGATATGGATCCCGCCATGCTCGATGAAATGAGTGCGGTGGCCGCGGTGGGTGTTGGCCTTGCGTTGCGCGCAATGGGGGACTGATGATTCGGATTAACCTGATCGCCGGACCTCGCTCCAAGAAAGCTCAACCCGCGCAGTGGGGAGCGCGAGTAGAGGCCTTGGCCGGTGTCGCCGTCGTTGTGCTGACCCTACTGATTGCCTGGTTGTACGTCGATGCGCTTCAAGAAGAGCGTGTAGCCAAAGAACAGGAGAAGCAGGAAAAAGACCGACAAATCGCTGCCCTGAAGGAACAGGTAAAGCAAGTCGACGGATTTGAGCAAAAGAAGAAGGCGCTCGAGGACAAGAATCGAATTATCGATCAGCTCGAAAAGTCTCGGTCCGGTCCGGTGAAGGTGATGGACCACCTCAGCCGGAGCCTCGATCCACTGAAGTTGTGGCTGCTGAAGATGTCGATGAAAGAGGGGCGAGTCGAGGTGGAAGGGCGGGCACTCACCAACGATGATATTGTGGAATTCGTGAACAACCTACGACGGACAGAATATTTCACCGCCATCCAACTGATGGAGTCTCGCGCAGCGACGGAAGGTAAGGCGGGGGTATTCAGCTTCAAGATCACTTTCTCCTTAAGGACCTAACCGGTGGACATGCCCAAATTGAACTTGGAAGTGCTTCATAGCGTCCCGCTTTCCCAGAAGCTGGCGCTGTTGGGGCTCCTCATAGGGGGGATCGTGGCTGGTGTGTATTACTACTATGTAGAGCCAGAAAACGAGCAGATTGCCCATCTGCAGACCCAGATTGCTCAGCTCGATTCGGAGGTTCAGAATCTTACGCTCAAGGTGAAGCATCTCGATGAGTTGATCGCGGCGACGAAGCAATTGGAGATCGAACTGGCCAAGAAAAAAGAACGGCTGCCCCCTTCCGAAGAAGCCGTGATGCTGTTGAAGCAACTGTCGGACCTGGGATCACGACTTGGATTGGATATCAAACTGTGGAAGCCTGCTCCTCCGTCTGAAGACCCCTCCAAGCTCTTCGTCCGAATGCCGGTCAATGTCGAAGTGACCGGCGGATATCATACAGCGGCCATTTTCTTCGATCGTGTCAACCGCTTGCCTCGTATTATCAATGTTTCTGACTTAAGGATGGGAAATCCCCAAGTCGAAAAGGGACGAGTCGTCACCCAAACCGTATTTGATTTGGTAGCCTTTGCAGCGCCGGAAGAACGGGTGGCCGCGGCCAATGCGCCTGGCTCTGCAGCTTCTGCCCCGGTTGCCGGACATATCAAGCGATGAAGAGGAAGGATGTGAATCCATTGTCCGTCAGTTCCAACCTGCCATGGATGATTCCTTCCGTCGTCCTGATCGCCTTCATCGTGCCCGCTGTCGGGCTTGCACAACCGACCTCCGAAGCGAAGCAATCTGCAGGTATCGTTTCTGCGCCGCCGGCCTCAATCCCAACACCGGACGCCGATGGGGCGACGTCCATCCTCCTGACCCCAGGACGGGCACCAGGTCAGCCAGAGAACATGGCCAAGACCGTGGCGGTGCCCGGGATGATCGAAACCGAGGTGCCGGTATACGATCCTGCGGGACGTCGCGACCCTTTCATTGCCATTGTTCAACTTGATGACAGAAAAGCGGATGAAGCTATGCCTCCCCTTCAACGTGTTGCGGTGACGGAGATCAATCTCATTGCCGTAGTGTGGGGAGGGTATGGATATACGGGGATGGTCCAAACCCCTGATGGAAAGGGGTATGTCATTCGGAAAGGGACCCGACTCGGAACCAATAATGGTCTTGTGACTTCGATTACAGAGCGGGGCGTGATCGTCGTGGAGCGATTTTCCGACGTCTACGGGAATAAACAGGAGCGGGAATACGTCAAGCTCCTCCATCCAAAAGAGGCGGCAGAATGAAACGGCATAATTGGCTGAGGGGGGCGGCGGTTCTGGTGATGGTGACAGGTGGCGCATCCGTGGCCTCAGGTGAAGCGAGCCAAACGCAGACACAGACCGAGGAACGGTCGCTCCCCTCCGGCCTGAACATTACATCATATCCGGACCGAGTGCGTGTTACCATCGCCGGGGTAATGAGGGACGAGGTCTACCAAGTTCGCAAGAGTTTGGTGCCGCCCGCAGTGTCCGTGGTTCTTCCCGGACATTCCTGGGGAGCCTCGGGCGCCGAAGCTGTGGTGAATCAACGTCCCTTGGTCAAACTGATCCGCGAGGATATGGCCGCGCCCATCAAGGGGGCGCGCATCGTCTTTCAACTATCTGAACCGGCGGAGCCGGACGTGATCCGTGAGGGGGACAGTCTGCATGTGGATTTCCCGGTCCACAAGACGTCCACCATGAACGCGACCATGATTAAATCCGTCGAGGTGCGTCCTGACGATTTGGGGGCCAGAATCGTAGTGTCGGCTGATGGGCGGCTTGCTCACGACGTACATCTCATTGAGGGGAACCGGCTGGTCATTGATCTGCCGCATGTCGTGTCGCAGGCGCTCGCCCCGGTAGTCGAAAGCAAGAATCAGTTGATTCAGAAGGTCCGTATCGGTCGGCATACGGAGAAGGTGCGACTGGTCGTAGATCTGGCGGAGCCGGTGGCGTACTCCGTGGAGTCCGTGCCGAGCGGGCTGATCGTGTATGTCGCAGGAACGGCGATGAAGGCCGGCTTTCCAAAACATTCATCACAAGAACCGGAACGAATTTCAGGATCCGGCGTATCGCCGGATACGGCCGTCCGGTCCGCTGCGACATCCAGCGCTGCGTTGCGAGCTATTCCCGCCGTTCAGCAACAGAGCAAGGGGATGTCCGTACAGCCTCAACTGGTGCAATTGACCCCCGGGCTCGATCCAAAAACTCAGGATGAGGTGGTGGTTGACCAGCCGCGCTTTGTCGGACGGCGGATCTCTCTCGATTTTCAAGCGGCCGAAATCAGCAACGTCCTGCGACTGATTGCAGAGGTCAGTGGCTTCAATATTGTGGTGGGTGAAGGGGTTAAATCAAAAGTGACGATGAAGCTGGCCAATGTGCCATGGGATCAGGCGTTGGACATGCTGCTTCGTATGAATGGGCTCGGGATGATGAAGCAGGGCAACATCGTCTGGGTGGATAGCTTGTTGAATTTGTCCAAACAACAGGAAGAAGAGGCGAAGGCCAAGGAGGCCAAGAGCAAGGCAGAAGAAATTGTCACCCGCATTTTCTATCTACGTAATATTCCCGCACAAGAGGTGGTGACCTCGTTGCGGCAATATCTGAGTCCGCGGGGGCAGATGCAATTCAACAATGCGAGCAATGCGGTCATTGTTCGGGACATCGAGTCTAGAATTGGAATGTTCCGGCAGCTTGTCGATGGCATCGATCTGCAACTGCCGCAAGTGGAGATCGAAGCGCGTGTGGTTCAGGCCAATACGAACTACACTCGTTCTCTCGGCATTCAGTGGGGATTTCAAAATGTGAACACCCTCGGGTCTTCGAACGGAGTCGCCAACTTCAGAGCGGGGACCACGGGGTCCTTCGGTCAACCGGTGAGCGATTTCCTGGTGAATTTGCCGGCGACGGTGGCCGGTCTCCAGCCCATCCCGGCGGTCGGATTTCAATTCGGCAAGACAGATGGCGCGTTGTTGGATCTTCGGCTTTCCGCGGGCGAGGCCCTGGGGTTGACCAAGGTCATCGCCTCGCCGAAGATCACGACGTTGGATAACCGAGAGGCCAAGATTTCACAGGGCGAGTCCATCCCCTTTCAAACCGTCTCGTTGCAGGGCACCCAGACAACCTTCGTGGACGCGAACCTCGAGTTGCAGGTGACGCCGCAGATCACCTCGCGCGATCCGAACGAGGTGACCAAACGGATCATGCTCAAGGTTCGAGCCACCAGGAATGCGGTCGGTGCGCGCAGCAATCCTGCGGGTCCCAGCATCGACAAGCGGGAGGCTCAAACTCAGGTCTTGGTTCGCGACGGTGAGACGATGGTGATCGGCGGTGTCTACGTCGATCAACAGCAGAATAACGTCAACGGCGTGCCCTATCTTTCGCGAATCCCAGTTCTCGGCTGGTTATTCAAGAATAAAGTAGAAGATATTGCAAGACAGGAGCTGCTGATCTTTCTCACGCCGAACATCGTGAAAAGCTGATGCGAACAAGCAGAGACGTCGGCCTGCCTGCACGCGAATCCGCTCCATCTATGCGACCGATCTAGTACACCTCCTCCGGTCCGAACCTCCTGTGTCTTTACCTTGACATTCAGTGTGTGCCGAGACCTGCCAACTCGGCGGCATCGGGCTTTTAGTTGTCCGCGATCCTATGGTACTATCGCGCCATCTCGCCTTCCCGGCGGCCGGATGGCATTTCCGAGGCATCCCACAAACAGAGCGTGTGCTCCTCGACCAGGGTGGTTGGGTGTATCTGGCGGGCGTGGTCATTAATATGTCGGTTAAGACACCATTACATTCCGAGCAACTCACCGTCTCCCTCGGGGAGCGAAGCTATCCGATAGCGATCCAATCGGGATTGTTGGATGAGATAGGGCGTCGTCTCAATGAGCTGGGTGCAACGGGAAAGGTGGGGCTGATTAGCGATCAGACCGTCGCGCGCTTGTATGCACGCCGGGTGACCGCGGCGCTCCGGAGGGAAGGATACTCTGTGCGCCTCATCACAGTTCCGTCCGGCGAACGGGCCAAGTCACTTCACTGGCTGGGGAGAGTGTTGGATATTCTGGTTGCGGAGAGATTTGAGCGTGGATCCTATCTTGTTGCATTGGGCGGCGGAGTGATCGGCGATCTCACGGGCTTTGCCGCATCAACCTATCTGCGGGGAGTGCCGTTTGTCCAGGTTCCGACCACGGTCATTGCGCAGGTCGATTCAAGTGTCGGCGGCAAGACTGGGGTCAATCATCGATTAGGTAAAAACCTTATCGGCTCGTTCTATCAGCCGCGGGCGGTCCTGATCGATCCGGCGACCCTTCAGACTCTTCCAGTCCGCGAGGTCCGGGCGGGCCTTGCCGAGGTCATCAAGTACGGGGTGATTGCCGATGCCGATTTCTTTCGCTACTTAGAAGAGCAGATCGCGGCCGTGCGGACGTTGGATCAGGAGGCGATGGCCCGGGTCATTCGGAGATCGTGTGAAATCAAAGCCGCGGTGGTCGGGGTGGATGAACGGGAAGCGGATCGTCGGAGGATACTGAACTACGGCCATACCGTCGGCCATGCGCTGGAAGTGCTTGGAGCCTACCGATCGCTGGTGCATGGAGAGGCGGTGGCGATTGGGATGGTGGCAGAGGCCTCGCTCGCGGTCCATCTGGGACAATGTCATCCGAATGTGCCAGAACGGCTGTCTGCGCTGGTACAGACGGCAGGTCTCCCGTATCGTCTTCCACGGATACCGATGGCAAAAATGTGGACTGCGATGCAGCACGACAAGAAAGTACACCAAGGGGCGGTTTATGGCGTGTGGCCGGTTCGCATCGGGGAAGTTCGGATCGCGCCCTTGCGGCGGGAGCAGTTTCAGCGATGGTTCGGTCTCGTGGAGAAAGCGACGGCGTAACATCCGACCATTGCGGTCCCGCCATATCAGAAGCATGCGTTGTCGCTGGGCATATGAATAGAACCTCTCAGAACTCCACAGATCGCCTTCGGCAGGCTTTGCGGGAAAAATCTCGTGAAGTGGAGGTGCTTCATCGCATCAGTGAGTCCATCAGCAACACGCTGGATCTCGAATCCGTCCTGAAACACATTGTGGATGTGGTGGTGGAGGTCACGAACGCCGATGCCTGCCTCCTGTATTTGTTGTCCGCCGGCAAGGACGAACTGGTGCTTCGCGCGTCCAAGAATCCCCACCCTCGGTTGATCGGCCGCATTACCCTTGGTTTGGGTGAAGGCATCACGGGCTGGGTGGCTCGAGAGCGCACGAGCGTGGTGATCTCCAACAACGCAAGCGATGACACTCGGTTCAAGGTATTTCACAATCTGCCTGAAGATCGGTACCAGGCGTTCGTGTCGGTGCCGATACTGACTAAGAAAGAAGTGGTGGGGGTAATCAATGTCCAGCACAAGCGTCCACGCCGCTATCAGACAGATGAGTTGGCGCTCCTGACGACGATTGCCAACCAAGTGGGCGGGGCCATCGAGAATGCGCGACTCTATGATGAAATGCGGAGGAAAGTACTGCAGGTGGATACCCTGTCCCAGGTTTCGGAAACGGTGACCTCCAACCGGTTGATAGAAGATATCTTTCAGTTGATCGTCGCCATGGTCGCGCAATTGATGAACTCCAAGATCTGCTCGATCATGCTCTTGGACCATGGCAAAGGTGAACTGCGCATCGTGGCCACGCAGAGTTTGAGCGAGGCCTACCGGCGGAAGCCGAATCTGAAGATCGGTCAGAGTATTAGCGGCCGGGCCCTGCAGGAACGCCGCCCCATCATCGTGCCGGACGTGACCAAGGAACACGATTACATGTTTCCGGATATCGCCAAGAAAGAAGGACTCTGCTCGCTGCTGTCGGTGCCCATGTTGGTGAGGGAGAAGGCGCTCGGGGTGATCAATACCTACACGTCGGTCCCCCACCACTTCACGATTGAAGAAACCAAAGTTGTGCAAGCCATTGCCAATCAAGCCGCGATCGCCATTGAACATACAACGTTGCTTGATAAATCGTTTGAAATGCAAGAAGCGTTGGCGGTGCGGAAGGTTGTGGAGCGAGCTAAGGGATACCTGATGCGAACGCGAAGATTGAGCGAGGAGGAAGCCTTCCGCCTGATCCAACGTCAAAGCATGACCTTACGCAAGTCGATGCGCGAAGTGGCCGAGGCGATTCTCCTCGCTGGGGAGATCGAGGAACAGGCGGCTGGAGGAAGCAAGTTTCCATGATCCACATCTATGTCTCTCTGAGTTACTCCACAGATCAAATTAGGTAGTATATCTTCCATGCCGTGACCAGACTTCCAGCGGACATTCGGAGAGTTTCAGCCTCGTTGTTCCGACGAGGATGCCAACTGACGCTATCTGGCTCGAACCGAGCTGGCCCGACGGCTTCCGGTGTCCGGTCGTTGACTCTGCACCAGCGCTTGAGCTGTCTGCAGCGACTGCTGTGGTACTGCCGGAGGTGCAGCCGTGAGAGATCGGAGACGGCCAGTACGGCGCTACTCCGAACGCGAGTCCCGCTAACCCAGCGATTCCGTCCCAGTTCCCTGGTCGCGACCCATATGCCGGGCCTGCTGACACTCCATCTGTAACGACAACCGACGATCGGCCGTTGCGAGATCGTCTGGGTGATGCTCCAGAAACTGTGGCGGTCCATGGTGTGCCTCCACTGCGAGCCGTTGCACGACACGGTTGAGGCGGACGAGCCTGACAAGGGCAGCCGGGAAGCCGACCTGCGGGGCCGCCAGGAGCTACTCGACAAGGCGTTCGTGGTCGGGGCTGTGGAGGTACGCGGAATCGATTCTGGATGGATTCGTATCCAAGTCATTTCCGACGTCTTCGTGCCGTCCCTGAACGGTTTCATCGCTCGGCACCTGATGCCGGACATCATCGTCGTCACTGATGGACGATCAGGATGCGCGCCGTTCAGGTGTATGCAGTGGAATCAATCGGATAGACATGATCCACACTTTTCATGACGGTGTGTGACGGTTTGCCTGTTGCTCTTTGAACGCAACGTGGTACACGGCGGTTGCATTGGTAGCGTTCAGGAATAATATGGACTAGCGCTTCGTGAATTACTGTCCGGATGCAGGGGGCGCAGTTCGCGGCGACTGTTTTCGGGGTCCGGCGGACCCGCGCTGTCGGGTCGTCAGTTCTTTCAGCTCTTGCTTCAGCTGGCCGATCTCACTCCTCATTCGTTCAAGTTCCAGATCTTTCTTCACCACCAAGTCCTTCAATTCACGAACCTCTTCGACTGTGGGAGCCGTTGCCGAGGGGAGTGATTCCGAGACGCCGGCTGTGGGAACCGGGGCGGAGACAGGCGGTTCCGCCACTCGATGAAGGGCTTGGTAGTCCACGGCCAACGATGGCAGATCGGCCGGGAACGGTAGCACCAACGGACGAGACAGGTCCGTCCGCAGGGCTGAGGCCGGCGAGAATAGCAGCGTCCGGCCGGCGAGGTCTTTTGAATAGGCATGAGAAGAGTCAACCGCGCGGAGCGAGTCGGGGCGGCCGCGGAACTTGGTTAAGATGATGTGCAGCATCCGCGAACGCACGTACAGGGCGCCTGCGGTTTCTTCCGGTGTCGATCCGATCCGTGATTGCGCTGCATCGACGTCTGCGGAAGCTGCTCGGCTGGATGAAGAATTGACGGGTGAGGTCAAGACCCGAAAGCTGACAAACTGATCGGCTGTGGCCGAGGAGAGAGCGGTGCTGATCAGCGGAGCAAGAAACTGCGCATCGTCGCGAGAAAAGACAGGAATGACGGGTAGCTGGTCGTCCGTGGAGCCAGGCGTGGTGTTCGATCTCTGCTGTCCAAGCGAAAGGCCGCCCAAGCTGGCCTGAATGACCGAGGATTCCAGAATGATCGGGTGAGAAGCCTGGAGGCCGGTCACCGATCGAAACCCGGCGGTGGAGCCCCGTTGGGGAACAGTTTCGAGGACGATGGATCCTCTTGGTCCGTCGTACAGCATGATTGGCTTCGGCGATAACAGTTCGCAGCCGGTCATGTAGGCAACGAAACAGGTCATCATCAGGATGGCTCGAGGAAGAAGAGGATGATCCTTCCGTGGGCGGCTTTGAGAGAGGAACCCCAACTGATTCGTAGCGTTCCGAGAATCGAGGGAATAAACCGACGTCCGAAAGGAGGCTCTCTTCGGATGAAGAACCGAGGTGCCTTCACAGCGGGCAAGGACACACGGACGGTTGTAGGAAGGGAGCTGATGGCGGATCATCAGTCACGCGGCCTCGAGGTGGGTTGTTTCAACTCTTGCCGGATCGATTCCACCTCCTTTTTCAAGGCGTCGATCTCTTCGTTCTTCTTGTTCAGGTCGGTACGAATCTGTCGCAACTCCTGTTCGTCGGCGGCTGTGGGCTGGCCCTGGGTCCTCGGCTCTCCTGCTCTGTCGGGCGCTGACCCCCCGGCCGTCGTCGTCCCGTCAACGGCCGATCCATCGGTGTCCGACAGTGTGGCGAGCATTTCGTAGTCGATCACAAATGTGGTGTCTGGTGTCGCACCGAACAGTCTGTGCCTTTTCTGGTGGTCCGGTTTCAATGCTGCGTCAGGCACAAAAGCCAAGATCTTATCTCCTAGGCCGGATGAGTCCGGCACACGGCGGTTAGCCATGTTGATGGAATCGGCTCGTTCAGCCCGTTTCCGATAGCGGGACACCGTGAGGCGCAGGCTACCATCAGAGACGGAGAGATGGCCGGAGGTGGTTTCGAGCAGGGTTGATTCGGTGAGCGGCGGTTCGGAAGAGCCAACTTCTGCTCCTCCTCGGCCCGCATAGGAAAGAGTCGCTGGATAGTTATGCACGCGAAATCCGACTTGCTGATCAGGGGCGGCCTGAGCCAACGCGCTGGAAATGTCGGGGGCGAGAAACCGGATGTCATCGTCGGAGAAGGCCCGCAGTCCCGGAGAGATCTTCCGAAACACCTTCTGCATGGTTGTCGATTCGTCACGCACGATGACCCCCTGAAGAGCCCTAGTAATCAGCTCGGGATCAATCCGGACCGGATGAGCAGCTTGAAACGAACGGTCGGGATTGCGCTCCAGATAGACCGCTCCTTTCGGGGCCTCGTGGATCATGAAATCGATATCCGGAGTCGTGGCGCATCCAAGCCAAAGCAGACACGAGGTGACCAATGTCGAAGGGATGATTGATCGCGGCGTCATGGATGCTCGTCCTTTATCCGGTGATCTTGCAGTCAGGAGATTCTGGGCGGCAGTGTAGCACAGGACCTGCGTCCCTCCTACTGGGTTCAGACGAGGCCGGTCTCGATACGTTGGAAGAAAGCCTCTTGACAGATTTCTCTCAAAACGCCTATAAACCTTCCCCAGATCATTGTGGGGTCTTAGAACAACGAAGTTCTACGGTCCCTCAGCCTTGGTGAGCGAAGGACAATGGCGTCCTTTTGGTCCATGACAACAATGGACCGGAAGGGCGTTTTTTTTGGCCTACGCCCCTCCGGTCTTCTCACATCCGCCGGTGAGATGAGCAGACGAGGAGGGACGACATGAGATGGGCACTGAAGTCTGGGGTGTGGGTCGGGATCGTCGGACTGGTGCTTGCCGTGACCGCACCGGCGGCGTTTCCCGAGGAACCAGCCGGACAGTCGACCGGAGGGGGACGGCTAACCCGTGAGCAGGAGCAACCAATTGCGCATCTCTGTGCGGGATGCGTGGCGCCGATGTTTACCGACGGCAGTCAGGGGAAGATCGTACCGTACGGACGAATCGAATTGGATGGCATCTACAGCACCAGAAACACCAACCCTCTGGATCCCCAGCAGTTCAACGGCTATGGGACGGCGGCAGGTCGCCAAGAGAACAGTAGTTCGACCTTGAATCCTCGCTACAGCGTGTTCGGCCTTCGCGCCGACCGGACCGACGGGACGAATTCCCTCACCGGCGTGGTCGAGGTGGATTTTTACGGGCAGAGCGACAGCGGCAATAACTTGCTGCCCCGCCTGCGGCTCGCCTATGTGAAGTACTCTCCCAACAACAACCGGACTCTCTTCACCATCGGTCAGGATTGGAATCCGATCATGGGGTTGCTGACAGATAATATTGACTTTTCCATCATGGGCTACACGGGCAATCTTTGGCAGCGTATTCCGCAAATCACCGTCAAGCACAACTTCACGGAAAACTTCGAAGGGCTGTTCACGGTCATGCGCTTCGAGCGCGGCCTGTCCAACTGTTGCGGCAACACGCAGATCCGGCCGACGGATGCCGGTTTTCAGGGCGGCGGGCCGGGCAGCACCGCTTCGTTCAACGATCCCG
This sequence comes from Nitrospiraceae bacterium, assembly GCA_040981105.1. Lineage (GTDB taxonomy): Bacteria > Nitrospirota > Nitrospiria > Nitrospirales > Nitrospiraceae > Nitrospira_G. The sequence continues at coordinate 80,537 of JANRMO010000001.1, read as the reverse complement.
TGCAGATGCCGTACTTCGGCACCAGGTTCGCGTATCATGGAACGGACAATCTCGCCGGAACCATGGTGGCCGCCAACGTGGCCTATCGCTGGTACCGATCTGCGCCCATTCCGTTCAATCCGCTGGTCGGGGCTGCCTTTCAATCGGGGCAGAACATCAATTCGTATCTTGTCGGGGTTGAAGCCGTGCATCAGATCACCAAGCAACTGAGATTCTCGGGCGAGATCTCATACGGGCAAGCGCTCGGCAACGAGTGGTTCAGGTGGAACCAGGATCTGAACTGGTTCACCGGAGAGGAGGTTCGGACTCTAACCGGATGGGTCCAATTGAGCTACGCCCATGCGTGGGACTATACCTTTCTCGCCGGGTATGGATGGGACAATCCGGTCGATTCGGATCTGCGCGGCAGCATCAATGCCTATGGGGCGGGCGGCGTGAACTCGAACATACAATACCAGTCCAACCAGCGGACGTATCTGACCGTGATCCATCCCGTGTGGGCGGATCTGATCATGGGCTTCGAATGGCAACACTTCTGGACGAATTGGGCCCAGCCGACGGGGGTGGCGTCCCAGCGCTTTCAGGCGGACATGTTCACGCTGTCGGCCTGGTACAACTTCTAGCTGCGCTTACAGAGAGAAAAGGAGTCTGACGATGGATGTGACGCCTCATGATGAGATGAAGGGCACTGAGACCAGCAACACGGGTCACGATCACGAACCGTCTCGGCGGGATCTGCTGGCGCAGGGGGTCAAGGCGACGGCCAGTCTGGGCGTCGCGGCGCTGCTCGGGAATCTCGGCCACTGGGCGCTGTCCTATGCCGCCGACCAGGAACCGATCAAGATCGGGGTGCTGCATTCGCTGAGCGGGACGATGGCTATCAGCGAGGTCTCGCTGCGGGATGTCGTCCTGATGGCGGTCGGAGAGATCAACGCCAAGGGCGGGGTTCTTGGCCGTAAGGTCGTGCCCGTCGTGGTCGATCCGGCTTCGAATTGGGATCTCTTTGCGGAAAAGGCCAAGCAACTGCTCCTCCAGGACAAAGTGGCGGTAGTGTTCGGTTGTTGGACCTCCGTGAGCCGAAAATCCGTGCTGCCGGTCTTCGAGAAGAACAACGGGCTGTTGTTCTATCCGGTGCAGTACGAGGGGGAAGAATGTTCCCGCAACGTGTTCTACACGGGGGCGGCGGTGAACCAGCAGGCGGTGCCGGCCGTGGAATTTCTGATGAGCAAAGAGGGAGGCGGCTACAAGAAGTTCTATCTGTTGGGGACGGATTACGTGTATCCTCGCACGACGAACAAGATCCTGCGGGCGATGCTGTTGGCCAAGAAGGTTCCGCCGGCCAATATTATGGAGGAGTACACGCCTTTTCACCACCAGGACTATCAAACGATCGTCGGCAAGATCAAGAAATTCTCAGCCGGCGGAGGCGCTTGCGTCATCAGCACGATCAACGGCGACAGCAACGTGCCTTTTTACAAGGAGTTTGCCAATCAGGGCCTGCGGGCTGAGGATGCGCCGATTATGGCATTCAGCGTGGCGGAAGATGAGCTGCGGGGGATGGATACGACGGCGCTGGTCGGGCACCTGGCGGCCTGGAACTATTACCAGAGCGTGGATGCGCCGGAGAACAAGAAATTCGTCTCCGATTTCAAGGCCTACTGCAAACAGAGCAATCTTCCGGACGGCGACAGACGAGTGACGGACGATCCCATCGAAGCCGCGTATTTCGGGGTGCACGTCTGGAAACAGGCGGTCGAGAAGGCCGGCTCCACTGAGGTGGATAAGGTACGCAAAGCGGTCTATGGGCTGGAGTTTGACGCGCCGGGCGGCAGAAAAAAAATGGATGAAGCCAATCATCACACGCACAAACCCGTCTTGATCGGGGAGATCAGAAAGGACGGACAGTTCAACATCGTCTGGCACTCGAAGGGCTTGGTCAAACCGGAACCGTGGAGCGAATACACGAACCCGGACAAGGGTTGCGATTGGGTGGCGCACCAAGGCACCTATCAGAAGAAATAGGTCCGCATGCACTCCAGGACCAGGCGCCACTCAGACCGATTCGAATGGATGCGACGGGGGCTGCCCCTCTGCTTCGTCTTGTTGACGCAGGGCTTGGCATGGGGGGAAGAGCGGCCGGTTGGATCCGTGTCCGATCCCGTCGAACAGCAGGTGCGCGCGTTGATGAGCGATGACCTCGCCATTCAGCAGGCGTCGTTTGCCGCGCTGGTTGAGTCGACGGACCCAGCGCTCCTGAATCGGCTGCAAGAGATTCGCGACGATGCCGATCGGTCCACCAGGCTGGCCCTGAAACCGGTCATGGATCTGGTCAAGAATCGAATGAACTTGGCCAACGCCGATCCGGATCAGCGGCGTTCCGCCGCGTCGGATCTCGGAGCGCTCGGGTATCCTATCGCCATCCCCTGGCTGCAAGCCGCGCTCACCGGCGAATCACATCGGTGGGTGCGGTACGCGATTCAGGAAGCCCTGGCGTTGATCCAATTGCAGAATCCGGAGAGTCGAGTCCAATTGACCGCGGTGCAACAACTGGGCGATCTGGCCAGCCAGCACGGCCTGTCGAAGCTCAAAGACATGGTTGCCTCGACAGAACAGGCCGAAGCATCTCCGGGAGCGACGGCGGATGCGGAGGTCATCCAGTCCGCGCGGCAGGCCATTGAGAAGATCGAACGGTGGGCGGTCTGGTCCAGCGCATTCGAGACGGTGTTTCATGGGATCAGCTTGAGTTCCATCCTCCTGCTGATGGCACTGGGACTGGCCATCGTATTCGGCTTGATGGGGGTCATCAATATGGCCCACGGGGAGCTGATGATGGTGGGCGCCTATGCCACGTTCATGACGCAGGAGTTCTTCAAAGCCTACGCGCCGCCGGATATCTTCGACTGGTACTTCTGGGCGGCCTTACCGGTAGCATTTTGTGCGTCGGCGGCACTGGGCTTGGTCCTGGAAACGACGCTCATTCGATTTCTCTACGGCAGGCCGCTGGAAACGATGTTGGCAACTTGGGGAGTCAGTCTGGTCCTGATTCAGGCGGCGCGGGTTACGTTCGGTGACCTGACGGCCGTAACCGCTCCCTCCTGGTTCAGCGGCGGGGTACAGGTTATGGTGGGGTTGTACCTGCCGTTCAACCGTCTGTTCATTATCGGACTCTCGATGATTTCCGTCATCGGCATTTACTTGTTGCTGTTTCGGTCAGGTCTGGGGTTGCGCGTGCGGGCGGTGATGCAAAACCGTCCGATGAGCGCTTGTCTCGGGATTCCGACGAGAACCGTGGACGCCTATACCTTCGCCTTCGGGTCCGGCCTGGCGGGGTTGGCCGGTTGGGCGTTGACGCTGGTCGGCAATGTCGATCCCGGGCTGGGTCAGAACTACATCGTGGACTCGTTCATGGTCGTAGTCACCGGAGGGGTGGGAAAGCTGGCCGGAACCGTCGTAGCCGCGCTCGGCATCGGAAGTTTGAATAAGCTGTTCGAGCCGAGTTTTGGAGCGGTGTACGCCAAGGTGTTGATTCTGTTGTTGGTCGTGCTCTTCCTTCAACGCCGGCCTTCGGGATTGTTCGCCATCAAGGGACGTCACGCCGACGCCTGAGAAGCGTCAATCGTCATGGGGCCATCGTGATCAGGGTGAGAAACGCTGCTTGGTTGAGAACCGATGAGGATTGACCGTTCGTGAGTAACGAGGAGTCTGTGGGGAAATCGGCTGACAGCGATCGTTCCGGTGAACGCCGCGAGGGGCTCCTCTACTGGTTGACCGCCTTTCTCTTGCTGGTCTTCGTTCCCCTGCTGAATCTGTTGCCGAGCCAGGATTCGTGGCTGCATGTTTCGGACTTTGCGCTGAATCGCTTCGGAAAGTTTCTCGCCTTCGGGATACTGGCACTCGGGCTGGATTTGATTTGGGGGTATACCGGTATTCTGAGCCTCGGCCACGGCGTGTTCTTCGGTCTGGGTGCTTATGCGATGGGGATGCACTTGGCGCTGGCGATCGGAACGGAAAGTGTCTATGGAAGTACGCTCCCGGACTTCATGGTCTGGAACCAAGTGAAGGAACTGCCGCTGTTCTGGAAGCCGTTTTACAGCTTTCCGATCGCGTTGCTCGCTGCGATTGTCGTCCCGATCCTCTGTGCTTGGCTCTTCGGCGCGCTCGCCTTCCGCAGCCGGATCAAGGGCGTGTACTTCGCCATCATCACCCAAGCCCTGGCTCTGTCCGCCTGGCTCGTGTTCAACCGCAACGAAACCAACCTGGGAGGTACTAACGGCCTCACGGATTTCAAGACCTTGCTGGGATTTCGCCTGAGCGACCCTCACACCCAGCTTCTGTTGTACGGGATCACGGTCCTTTGTCTGGGTGGAGCCTATCTCCTTTGCCGGTGGATCGTGCAGTCCCGAACGGGCAAGGTGCTGGTGGCCATCAGGGACAGCGAACAGCGGGTGCTGTTCTCCGGGTACTCGCCGGCCCAGTACAAGCTCTTTGTGTTTGTCGTATCGGCAGGTCTGGCCGGCTTGGCCGGAGCGCTCTATGTTCCGCAAGTTGGGATTATCACGCCCGCTCAAATGGGTGTGCTTCCCTCGCTCGAAATGGTCATTTGGGTGGCGGTCGGCGGACGGGGTACGTTGGCGGGCGCCGTCATCGGCGCGGTCGGGGTCAATTGGGCCCGGAGTTTGCTCACCAATCATTTCCCGGATCTCTGGCCCTTCTTTCTGGGCGGTCTGTTCGTCGCGGTGGTCCTGTTCTTTCCCGAGGGGCTGGTCGGTGTGACGAATCGGATCTATGCTCGATTCGCCCCTCGACAGACACCCCTGAGCAAGGCGACTTCAGACCGGAGTCTCATGGTGACATGACGGACCGGGGATCGATCATCTATCTCGAAGGTGTCACCGTTGACTACGACGGGTTCAAAGCCTTGAACGGGCTCAACTTCATCGTGGGGCATCACGAGCTTCGTGTCGTAATCGGACCGAACGGGGCCGGCAAGACGACGTTGTTGGATGTGATTTCCGGGAAAACCAAACCGGTCGCCGGTCGCGTCATCTACGGCCGCGATACGGACCTGCTTCCGCTTCGCGAACACGAGATCGCCGGCCTTGGAATCGGACGCAAATTTCAAGCGCCCTCGATCTTTGCCAATCTGACCCTCTGGGAGAACCTGGATGTATCGCTGAAGCGGCCGAGCAAGGGCGTGATGGCGACGCTGATGAGCCGGCCGACGCAAGCCGAACGGGCGCGCATCGAGGACATGTTGGAAACCGTCGGGCTCCAAGACAAGGCCCAGCTCCGAGCGGGATCGTTGTCGCATGGGGAAAAACAGTGGCTTGAAATCGGAATGGTCCTGTTGCAAGACCCGCAACTGCTGCTCGTGGACGAGCCGGTAGCCGGCATGACCGATCGCGAAACAGAGCAGACGGGCCTGCTGCTGCAATCCCTGGCGGAAGCCCATGCCATTGTGGTGATCGAGCACGATATGGAATTCGTGAGGCAGATCGCCCGTACCGTGACGGTCATGCACGAAGGCGCGGTGATCTGCGAAGGCTCGGTGGAGGCGGTTCAGGCGGACGCCCGCGTCCGCGAAATCTACCTCGGCCGGCAGAAGGTGGCGCATGCTTGAACTCCGCCGAGTGAATGCCTCGTACGGCGAAAGCCATATCCTGCGCGATGTTTCGATGACCGTTGAAACGGGCGAGGTGCTCTGCCTCATGGGACGAAACGGGGTCGGCAAGACCACCACCTTGAAGACCATCATGGGGCTCATGCCGGTGCAGAGTGGAGAAGTCCGGTTCGAGGGGGTGGACCTCACGAAGACCCCGCCGGACCGGCGGGTGCGGGCGGGCCTCGGATTTGTGCCGCAGGGTCGGGAGATTTTGCCCCATTTGACCGTCCGTGAGAATCTCCGGCTTGGGTTCTGGGCCAGGCCCAGGACCGCCCCGGCGATTTCAGAAGAGGCGGCGTTTAAGGAGGTCTATGCCCTCTTCCCCAAGCTCTATCAAATTCTCGATCGTCCGGGAGGGGTGTTGAGCGGCGGGGAGCAGCAACAACTGGCCATTGCCAGGGCTCTGCTAGCCGATCCAAAAGTCTTGCTGCTGGATGAGCCGACAGAAGGGATCCAACCATCCGTGGTGGATCAGATCGAAGACGTGATCCTCGGCTTCAAAGCGCAGCGCCGGTTTGCGATCTTGTTGGTAGAACAGGGCCTTCACTTCGCCGCACGGCTTGCGGACCGGTACGTCATTATGGCAAAAGGGGCCGTTGTTGCCTCGGGGAAGGCCTCCGAGTTGGGCGAGGAGCAGGTAAAGCAGCATTTGGTGGTGTGATGGTCCAGCCAAGATTGAGCAAGATTGTGCGAATGGCAGGCGCTGTCCTGCTGCTGAGTCTCTCCGCTTGCGCGACAACGAGCTACAAGCCCTTGGAACAGACGACGGGCCAGGACGTGGTGCAAGTCGCTGAGAATGAATTTCGGGTGGAGTATCGAGCCGGACTGTTTACCCCGCAGAAACGGATGGACGACTATATCAAGCTGCGCTGCGCCGAGGTGACGCTCCAGCGGGGGTATGACTATTTTGAACTCGGTGAACGGTTCGACAACGTGATCTTCTCCCGGACCACGTCGGTGTTGCTCCGCGTGCATAAAGGGAAGGTCCCGGAAGGTGCCACCCTGTTCCACGATGCCAGGCAGGTCATGACGGATCTCCGGGATCTTCCGAGGGAGTGACTCGATCATCGGGTTGACACAGTAGAAGTGAACGATGCATCTGACGCCGCGTGAACAAGAGAAACTCCTGATCTATGTCGCGGCCAAGCTCGCTCAGGAACGGAAGGCTCGCGGGCTGAAGCTGAACCATCCGGAGGCGGTGGCCTATCTCACGGCCGGGATCTTGGAAGGCATCAGGGACGGACAGTCCGTGGCGGATCTCATGAGCTATGGAGCGACCTTGCTCACGCGCGAGGACGTCATGCCGGGTATTGCGGAGATGATCCCTGAGCTCCAAGTGGAAGGGACCTTTCCCGACGGCACCAAGTTGGTGACGGTTCATCAACCGATTCGATAGCGGACGCCATGGCGACGAAGGCGACCAAATCAAGAGCTCGCAAGAAGGCGGTGACCAGGAAACGACCGACCCTCGCGCCTTCGGCCGGCCAACGGTCGGTAGCCGTCGTTCCAGGAGAGATCTTGCTGGCCGAAGGCGACGTCATCGCCTTGCACGGAAAGCAGACGATCGAGATAACCGTCGCCAATATCGGCGATCGGCCGATTCAGGTGGGCTCGCATTGCCATTTCTTTGAGGCGAATCGGGCGTTACGATTCGATCGGGAGCAAGCCTATGGCTTTCGGCTGCAAGTGCCGGCCGGGACCGCGGTCCGCTTCGAACCGGGGGAAGAGAAACGAGTGACGCTGGTCGCATTCGGAGGCAAGCGGGTCGCTTACGGTATCAATGGGCTCACCAATGGAAAGCTCGACGATCCGGAGGTGCGGGCGAGGGCGCTGGCCAAGGCGCGGGAATTGGGATTTCTGGGCGATCAGGTCTCACGATGAAGCTCTCTCACCGTCAGTATGCCGATCTCTACGGCCCGACAACAGGGGACCGGATCAGACTGGCCGATACCGAACTGGTGATCGAAATCACGCGCGATCTCACGATACCGGGGGAAGAAGCCAAGTTCGGCGGAGGGAAAGTCATCCGTGACGGAATGGGGCAATCGCCCGCTGCCACGCGTGTCTCCGGCGCTTTGGATCTGGTCATCACCAACGCGGTCATCCTGGACTATTGGGGCATCGTCAAGGCGGACATCGGCGTGCGCGAGGGGCGAATCGCCGGAATCGGGAAGGCCGGCAATCCGGATCTCATGGATGGGGTGACTCCCGGCATGGAGATCGGTCCTGGGACGGAGGTCCTTTCCGCTGAGGGAAAGATCGTCACAGCCGGGGGCATCGATACCCACATCCACTTCATTTGTCCTCAGATCATCCATGAAGCGCTGGCGAACGGACTGACAACCCTGATCGGAGGCGGAACCGGCCCTGCGACCGGAACCAACGCCACCACCTGCACGCCGGGAGCGTGGAACATTCATCGGATGCTGGAAGCGGCAGACGGCTTTCCCATCAATCTTGGCTTTCTGGGCAAGGGGAACGCGTCGCTTCCGGAAGGGTTGCGCGAACAGATCGAGGCGGGCGCCATCGGGTTGAAGCTGCATGAGGATTGGGGAACGACTCCGGCCGCCATCTCGACCTGTTTGGATGTGGCGGAAGAGTACGACGTCCAGGTGGCGATCCACACGGATACCCTGAACGAGGCCGGTTTCGTCGAGGATACGATCAAATCGTTCAAGGGGCGCACGATCCATTCGTTCCATACGGAAGGAGCCGGCGGTGGGCATGCGCCGGATATCATCAAGGTCTGCGGCGAAGCCAACGTGCTCCCGTCGTCAACCAATCCCACCATGCCCTTCACCGTGAACACGATGGACGAGCACCTCGACATGCTGATGGTCTGCCATCATTTGAATCCGAGAGTGCCGGAGGATATCGCCTTTGCCGAATCGCGCATCAGGCGAGAAACCATCGCGGCCGAGGACATCCTGCACGACATGGGAGCGATCAGTATGATGTCGTCGGATTCGCAGGCCATGGGACGGGTCGGTGAGGTGATGATTCGGACCTGGCAGACCGCGCATAAAATGAAAGTCCAGCGAGGGGGGCTCGCGCCGAACGGTGCCGCCGGTGGCACGGAACGGCATGACAACTTTCGGGCCCGCCGCTATGTCGCCAAGTACACGATCAATCCTGCCATTACCCATGGGATTGCACATGAAGCGGGCTCGATCGAAAAGGGCAAGCTGGCCGATCTCGTCCTGTGGAAGCCGGCCTTCTTCGGTGTGAAGCCCGAAATCGTGATCAAGGGCGGCTTTCCGATGTCGGCCGCCATGGGCGATCCCAACGCCTCGATCCCGACTCCGCAACCGGTCCTCACCAGGCCCATGTTCGGGAGCTTCGGCCGAGCGCCCTATACGACCAGCGTCACGTTCCTCTCCGCGCGCGCGTTGGAACGGGAGGTGCCGCAATCGTTAGGACTTCAGAAACGGGTCGCGGCCGTGCGAGGTTGCCGAGAGGTCAGTAAACGAGACATGAAGCTCAACGATGCCCTGCCCCGCATCGATGTGGATGCGGAAACGTATGAGGTCCGTGCGGACGGGCAGTTGCTCTCTTGCGATCCGCTGGCGGTGTTGCCGATGGCGCAACGGTATTTTCTGTTTTGAGTCCGTCATGGAGACGCTCGCGCTCGTCAACGGTCTCCGCTTCATCGACAGCCTCTTTCCCACGGGTGGATTCGCCTATTCGTCCGGACTTGAGGCGGCCGTGCAGGCCGGGCTGGTCCGCACGCAAGACGATCTGGCCCGCTATGTCGAGGACTCGCTGCAGTTCGGGCTCGGTTCCAGGGAGGCGGTCGCGGCGGCGCGTGCCCATCAGGCGGCCGGTCTCGGACAGGTCGAACCGGCGCTCGACGCCGACCGCGAACTCGACGCGATGAAACTGGTCAAGGAGGCGCGCCTGGCAAGCCGTCAAATGGGACGGCAGGTCATGAAAGTCGCCGGAACGCAGGCTGGTGCCGCACCGCTGTTGCTGCAATTTCGTGAAGCGGTTGAGGAGGAGCGGACGCCGGGACATTTTCCCGTGTGTCTTGGCTTGACGCTCGGGACCATCGGATGGACCCGAGCGGAGTCGGTCGTGGCCTTTCTCTATCATTCCATCGCAGGCTACCTCTCCGCTGCCCTCAAACTGCTTCCGATCGGCCAGCGGGAAGGGCAGCGATTGATCGAACGGTGGCTCCCATTGGTGAGCCGGGTAAGCGAACATACGGATCCGGCCTCGTCATTGATCTCCTGGACACCGATTCAAGATCTGTACGCCATGCGGCACCGCCGGTTGGCGTCACGATTGTTCCGGTCCTGAGCGAGTGGCGGCAACTGGGCATGGGGCACGACCATCATCACCATCACGAGGGCGGCGGGAGGCCGACGTTGGCGCGCGGGCGCGGCATCCCGGTCATCGGGATCGGCGGGCCTGTGGGTTCAGGCAAAACGGCATTGGTCGAAACGCTCTGCCATCGGTTGCGCGGGCGTGCCAGCCTGGCGGTGGTGACCAACGACATTTTCACCAAGGAGGATGCGGAGTTCCTCGCCCGGCGCGGCGCACTCCCGGCAGACCGAATCCTCGGGGTGGAGACCGGCGGATGTCCTCACACGGCGATCCGCGAAGACGCATCCCATAATCAGGAGGCGTTGGACGAGCTGCTGAAACGACATCCCGATGTCGAATTGATGTTCGTCGAAAGCGGCGGCGACAATCTCGCCGCGACCTTCAGCCCGGAGCTCGTCGATCGGGTGATCTATGTGATCGATGTGGCGGCGGGAGACAAGATCCCCCGGAAGGGTGGTCCCGGCATCACGCGATCCGACCTGCTCGTCATTAACAAGATCGATCTTGCTCCTTCGGTCGGAGCGGACCTCGGCGTGATGGAACGAGACAGCCGTCGTATGCGCAGCATGCTTCCCTTCATCTTTACGAACCTCCTGACCGGTCAAGGCACTCCAGAAGTCGTCCAATGGGTCGAGCAATGGCTGCCGCCACGAACGGCGATGCGGTAGGTGCTCCGCTCTCGACCCGGCCATCTATCATGTCGGATGGTCTGATCGAGCGGGTCGGCCGATGCGGGGATCTCGTCCTTTCTTTCGAACAGCGGCGCGGGCATACCGAACTCAACAGGGTCCATTGCCGGAGCCCGTGGCATTTCATGCCGCCCATGGCGCTGGATGGCGGTCGCTGCGCCTACACGATGCTGGTCAATCCGTCGGGGGGACTGGTCGGCGGCGATCGCCTGTCGTTGACTGCCTCTATCGGATCGGATGCGCACGTCCTGTTTTCGACGCCATCGGCCACACGCATCTACCGTACGATCGGCCCGGAGGCGGTGCAAGAAATCACGTTGCGAGTCGGTGAGAACGCCAGGCTTGAGTGGCTACCGGATGTCACCATTCCCTATGCCGGCTCGTGTTTTCGCCAGTCGATCGACGTGTCGCTCGCCCCCGGCGCGGCGCTGTTGTTCTGGGATGCCTTGGCCTGCGGCCGCGTTGCCTGTGACGAACGGTGGGCCTTCGCACAGTACCGGAACGAGATACGGATCAGGACTGCCTCGGGTGGAGAAGTCCTCGAACGCGTGGCGCTGACCCCGCATTCGAACGGTGTCGGGTCGGCTGAACCATGGAACTATGTGGCCTCGCTGTTTGTCGTGGCCGATCCAGTGGCCCCATCCGTTCGGGAGGATCTTGAACGAGATCTAGATGAATGCATCGAGCAGCATTTCACCGAGGGGGAACTCCTGGCTGCCGTATCGGAACTGCCGGTTCCAGGTCTCGTGGTGAAAGTGCTGACGCGGACCGCGCCCTCGCTGCACGAGCTCTATGGACGAGCTTGGGCGGTGATTCGAAAGCGCCTCTGGAATCGCGATTGTCCTGCCCTGAGGCGATATTGATTCTCCACGTTAAGGGAGGATGCCTACGAGGTCACAATGTCATGAAGTGATTGACAGATTCTTAGGGAGGCTGTTATAAGTGCGTCCAACATCCGAAGACAACGGCGTCTGACTGGATGATCTGACACCATATCAATGAAGGACAACGACGTCCTCTTTTCCCCGCGATGGGAATGGAGGGCGTTTTTTTTTGCCCGCGTGGCGCTGACCGGATTGCCGGAGCGTCCGGCGTGGATGACGAAGGCGGTGGAGAGCACGATTCATGCGCACGTTTCGAATCGCCATGGCCCAGATCAATCCAACCGTGGGGGATCTCGACGGGAATCTGCAGGCGATCATCTCTCGGGTGAGGGACGCGCGCAAGGCCAAGACCGATCTCGTCGCGTTTCCCGAGCTGGCGCTCACCGGGTACCCTCCGGAGGATCTCCTGCTCAAGCCGCGGTTCGTCGAAGACACTCGCCGCGCTCTGGAGACGATCATCCCGGAATGTCGTGGACTGGCGGTCGTCGTCGGCTACGTGGCTCAAGGGATCGGCGCCGAGCCAAAACGGATGAAGCCGACCGCCGTGCCGGCGGGACGGGACGAGCTTTACAATGCCGCGGCGGTGATCGCGGATACCCGCTTGGTCACAACCTACGCCAAGCAGTACCTCCCGAATTACGGCGTGTTCGATGAGAGCCGCTACTTTCATCCGGGGCAGCGCAATCCCGTGATCGTCCTGAACGGGACGACGATCGGTGTGAATATCTGCGAGGACATCTGGCTGCCCGAAGGACCGACCAAGTTCCAGGCCGCGGCGGGAGCGGAAATTATCGTGAACATCAATGCCTCGCCTTTTCACATCGCCAAAAGTCGCCAGCGCGAACAGATGCTGGCCACGCGCGCGCGAGACAACCACGTCATTGTGACCTACACCAATACGGTGGGAGGGCAGGATGAACTGGTCTTCGACGGGAACAGCGTGGTGTTGGACCAGACGGGCGAGGTGATTGCCAGGGCCAAGGCGTTTGAGGAGGACTTCCTTGTGACCGATCTCTATCCGACCGCGGTTGGGCGAGGCCGCCTCGTCCAGGGAAGCAGGAGGGCCGGAACGAATCGGTTGCCTGGTTCGGTCGAGCGCATGACCGTCCCGGTGTATGAGGCCCCGACGCATCCGGAGAGGATCGTACCGAGCCTTGTCGCACCGATGGACCAGCTTGAAGAGGTCTACCGGGCGCTGGTGCTTGGCGTGCGGGATTATGTGACAAAGAACGGATTTCAACGAACGGTGATCGGCCTGAGCGGCGGGATCGATTCGGCGTTGACTGCCGCCATAGCGGTGGATGCGCTGGGAGCGACGAATGTGCTGGGTCTCTTCATGCCCTCCCCCTTTACATCGAGAGAAAGCCACGAGGACGCGGCCGATCTGGCCAGGCGGCTCGGCATCGAGTGTCGGACCGTTCCGATTGCCGGTCTCTTCGATTCATACCAAAGCGTCCTGGCTCCGACGTTTGCTGGACGTCCGTCCGACGTCTCCGAAGAAAACCTCCAGGCCCGCATCCGCGGCAATCTCCTCATGGCCATCTCGAACAAGTTCGGGCATCTCGTGCTCACAACCGGAAACAAGAGCGAGCTAAGCGTCGGCTACGCGACGCTTTACGGGGATATGGCCGGCGGATTCGCGGTGATCAAGGACGTGCCGAAGACGATGGTGTATGAGCTGGCGCGATACCGGAACGGCCTCGGCAAGGCGGCCGTCATTCCCAAGCGGGTGTTGGAACGCGCTCCGACCGCCGAACTGAGGCCGAATCAGCGCGATGAAGATTCGCTGCCTCCCTATCCCGTATTGGACCCGATCCTCAAGGCCTATGTCGAGGACGATCGATCTCCCGACGAAATTGTCGCTATGGGATTCGAGCGAACGACGGTCGAGCGCGTCATCGCGCTGGTGGACCGCAGCGAATACAAACGCCGGCAGGCGCCGGTGGGCATCAAGATCACACATCGCGGGCTGGGAAAGGACCGCCGCATGCCGATCACTAATCGGTATCGAGGTTGAACGGAGAATGCGCGAGCGGACGTTCAAGAGCCACAAGCGAACCGGTGAATTACAGCATAGCGGGCGATCGCCGGTTCCAGGCAGTTGACATTCACCGACGAGGAGGAGGCGAGGATGGCGCACCGGTTTCGACGGACAAGGGGTTTGTTGATCTGGCTTATGATGACGGTCACGCCGTTGGTCGGCTCGACCGGTCAGGCGCAGGATGTTGAGGTGGTGAAACCAAAAGCGACGGACGAGTCGATGGACACGACCAAGCATCCTGTCTCGGTGACCATGGCTTTGCAGGCGGACAGTTTCTTCGGCTTCAATCCATCCGTATACGGCACCTATGGGCTGACCGACAATCTGGCCTTGGCCTTCAACTTCACCTACTGGACCATGATCTCCGGCGTCGGGGTTCACGACAACAATCCTTGGCTGGAGACTGATGTGGGGATCAATCTGACCCTCCTCGACAAGCGCCTCTCGATCACCCCGATGATCGGCTTCGTGCACGGACAACTGCTCTCCTCTCGCGGCGGCTTCTTTCCGAACGGCGGCGGCAGCGTCAACGAGCGCACGACCGCGTTTGAAGGGGCCGTGCCGAACATCACCGTGAATTACCTCGATCGGCTATTCGAAGCGGAATTTTACCTGGGCTATTACAAGGCGATCCGTAGCGAGGGGGGAAGCCCCAGTGACGGCGGCCCTGTTTGTCCACCGGTCGGGACGGGGGGCGGGAATTGTCTCGGCTCGATCCCAGGCGGTGGCCGCGGCACCTGGGACTTTTTGCACTATTGGGTGAACGCGGGCTACCGGTTCAACAGCATGTGGTCGATGGGGGTCCATTATGAACAACTCCTGAGCACGCGAGACAACAGCGCCTTCGGCGCGCAACAGGATTACTACCGGTGGCTCGGTCCCTACGCAGAGATGAAGCTGGCGGGCGGGATGGCGTTCCGGTTCACGGCGGGCCACGATTTCACCGACAACCAGGATTTCTACAAGGTGAAGTTCACGAAGACGTTCTAGTCGAAAATGATCGCGGGCGGCGCGGGTGTCCGCGTCGTCCGCAAGCGATCGGGCGGGGAAGCGTGCGACCTCAGTGACGACAAGGGAGGGACGAGTGAGGACATATCCAGGAGGTTCCGGAACCGTGAGGCCGGTTCTCGCGATAGCCGCCGTGCAACTGATTGTGGCCGTTGTGAACGGCGGCCTCTGTTTCGCGCAAGGAGCGGACCCGCCGCTGAAAGCTGATACGGGTGACACGGCATGGGTCTTGGCCTCCTCGGCGTTGGTGTTGGCCATGACCGTGCCGGGCCTGGCCCTGTTTTACGGCGGCCTGGTCCGCAAGAAGAATACACTCGCGACGGTGCTCCACAGTTTCTGTATTTTGAGCGTGATCAGCTTGCTGTGGATACTGATGGGCTACAGTTTGGCTTTCGGTCCGGACAAGGGCGGAGTCATCGGCGGGCTGGATTGGATCGGGCTGTCGGGAGTCGGTATGGAACCGCATCCTGTCTATGGGCCGACGATTCCGCACCAGGCCTTTATGGTCTTTCAACTCATGTTTGCGGCGATCACGCCCGCGTTAATCACAGGAGCCTACGCCGAGCGGATCAAGTTCAGCGCCATGTTGTTCTTCAGCGTCCTCTGGTCGCTGATGGTCTATGCGCCGGTTGCTCATTGGTTATGGGGCGGGGGATGGCTTGCGAAGATGGGCGCCTTGGATTTTGCCGGCGGGGCGGTGGTGCACATCACCTCGGGCATCAGCGCCCTGGTTTGTGCGTTGGTCCTTGGACAACGACGCGGTTACGGGACGGACTATATGGCGCCTCATAACTTGCCCTTGACGTTGCTTGGGACGGGACTGTTGTGGTTCGGGTGGTTCGGCTTCAACGCGGGCAGTGCGCTCGGGGCCAACGGGGTCGCCGTGGGCGCCTTCGTGGCCACCCACACGGCCGCTGCCAGCGGAGGGCTCGTCTGGCTGTCGGTGGAATGGATGCACCGGGGCAAGCCGACCGTGCTGGGCATGGCCAGCGGCGTTATTGCGGGACTGGCGACTGTAACGCCGGGAGCCGGCTTTGTCGGCCCCCTTTCGGCTTTACTGATCGGCGCGATTGCCGGATTTCTCTGCTACTTCGCAATTGTGTGGAAGGGGAAGTTCGGCTATGATGACGCCCTCGATGTCGTGGGAATTCATGGTGTTGGCGGGATCGTCGGGATCCTGGCCACGGGTCTGTTCGCTTCCAAAGCGGTTAATGCCGGAGGAGCCGACGGGTTGCTTTTCGGCAACCCGGCATTCTTTGGTGTCCAGGCGCTGACAGTTCTCGTTGTCGCCGGGTTTTCGCTGGCCATGACCTATGTGCTCCTGAAGGTCCTGGATGTCTTGACGGGACTGCGGGTGACGCCGGACGAGGAGGCGAGCGGTCTCGATCTGGCGCAGCACAACGAGCGTGCCTATTCGTAGGCGATCTGGACCAAGGTCAACGCATCGCAGCCTGTTCGATGAAGAGGAGAGGAGAGACGCATGAAACTAGTTGAGGCCATTATCAAACCCTTCAAACTGGATGAGGTGAAGGATGCGCTCCTCGAAATCGGTATTCAGGGCATGACCGTAACCGAGGTGAAGGGTTTCGGCCGCCAAAAAGGCCACAAGGAGACCTACCGAGGGCAGGAGTACACGATCGAATTCGTTCCCAAAGTCAAAGTCGAAGTCGCGGTCACCGACGCGCAGGTGCCGCGCGTGCTGGAAACCATTACGAGAAGCGCCAAGACCGGCAGCATCGGCGACGGCAAGATCTTTGTTCGGGATTTGGCCTCGGCGATTCGTATTCGAACGGGAGAAACGGGCGAGAGCGCATTGTGAACCAAGCTGCCTCCCAGATGACCGGTGCGCGTTCCAGTGGGGACGCCACTGTCGATCGGCCAAGCGTCACGCTTTCCGAAGCACGGGGGGCTATCTTTCAGCGGCTGCTTGGCGGCGCACCGCCTGGCGAGGTAGTGGCGGCCTTCACTGATTTCGTGGACGGCTTGATTGCCGGACGCTATCGAAACGTGGTCCGTTCCGGAGAATCGCGTTTGACGGAGGCGGGGCTCAGACATTGCTGCCTGGTGGCGCTCGGCGGATACGGCCGCCGGGAACTGTTTCCCTATTCTGACATTGACGTCATGTTTCTGTATCGGTCGGAGGCGGCCGACCAGGGGGCCACCCTCTCGACGTCCGTGCTCCACCACTTGTGGGATTTGGGGTTTCAGGTCGGACACAGTGTGAGAACGATCGGGGATTGTTTGGACCTGGCGGCGAACGATCTCACGATCCGCACTTCTATGTTGGAGGCTAGATACCTGGCCGGCAGCGCGGATCTCTTCCAGGAATTTCGACACCGCTTTACCAGCCGGGTCGTCAACCGGCGGGTGGACTGGTACATCCTTTCCAAGATCGAAGAGCGCCAACGGGAGTACGAGAAGTTCGGCGAAACGGTGTACCTGCTCGAGCCGAACGTCAAGAAGAGCAAAGGCGGACTGCGAGATCTGCACCTCCTGCAATGGGTGGCGCTGGCGCGATTTGGGGTCGGGACATTGACGGAGTTGGCCAATCGCGGCGTCCTGACGCGGTCGGACTATCTCGCCTTGACCGAGGCCAAGGATTTTCTTTGGCGGGTGCGGAGCCTGATGCATCTCCATGCCGGCATGGCACAAGAGATCCTCTCGTTTGATGAGCAGATTTGGCTGGCTGAGCGGCTCGGGTACGAGGATCGCCCGCATCTGCGCGGAGTCGAGCAGTTCATGCAGCAATATTACCGGTGCACGATGGGGTTGCATGATTTAAGCGCCCGTTTCGTGGACCGGTCACGCAGCGTCTCTCTATGGACCAAGCTGTCGCGCTGGATTCCGGGGCCGAAGCTGGAGGGGATCTTTGCGGTCGAAGGGGAAACCATTACGGTTCCGCCCGATCTCCACACACGTGTCCTGGACAGTCCGCTGCTGTTGCTGCGTCTGTTCGAGTTGGCCCAGGCCAGAAACCTGCGTATCGACCCGCACCTGCTGGATCTCATCCATCACAGCATGAAGGAGCTGGACGAGGAACCATTCCGAAGCGCCGAGGTGGGACAGGCGTTCCTGCGGCTCGTGGGCGGACCGGGGCCGGTCTCCAGTGTCCTGTCCACTATGCATAAAGTCGGCCTCTTGGAAAAGATCGTGCCGGTCTTCGCCTCTGTGCGCGGCTTGATGCAGTTCAATCAATATCATAAGTACACGGTGGACGAGCACAGTTTGCTGGCGGTAGGCAAGGCGGAGGCGCTGGCCACGGATCAAGGCATTCTTGGCGAAGTGTATCGGGAAATTCATCGCAAGGACATCCTGCACTTGGCCGTCCTGCTCCATGATCTCGGCAAGGGTTGCGAGGAGGATCACAGCGAAGTGGGGCAGCGCATCGCCGAAGACTTGTCGGATCGTCTTGGGATGGACGAACAGGACCGGCGAACGCTGACGTTTCTGGTCCGTCAGCACCTGCTCATGTCCCATACGGCTTTTCGCCGTGATCCATACGATGACCGGGTGCTGCTGCCGTTCGTCCGTGCCGTTGGGACCCCCGAGGTCTTGCGCAAACTGCTCGTCCTGACCGCGGCGGACATCGCCGCCGTGGGGCCGGGCGTTCTGACGAAGTGGAAGGAATCCCTGTTGATCGAATTATATTTGCGCGCCCTGCCTGAGTTGACCGGCGAACGTGAAGCGCCCAACGATCCGGGCCGGTTGCTGCGGGTCGTGCGGGAGGTGCAGGCGGCCTTCGCGACGATGGGGGCCGAGCCGATGCCGGACGATGACATCGCGAAGGAGCTGGGCCGATTTCCCGCCCGGTATATGTACGCCACGCCGCCGGTCAGAATCGCGATGCACCTGACCGCGGTTCGGAGACTGGGGCGTGGCGAAGTCTTGGTGGAAAGCGACTTTCACCCCGAGTTGGGAACCTGCGAATATACGGTCATCACGTGGAATGCGATCACGCCCGGCCTCTTTTCGAAGATCGCCGGCGTGCTGGCCGCACATGGATTGCAGATTCTGGACGCGCAGATCCTGACGCGGGGAGACGATGTGGTGCTGGACAGTTTCCAAGTGCAGGATCCGGACTTCATCGGCTCGCCGCCGGTTGAGCGCCGGCTTCAGGTGAGCGAGATGATTCGTCGGGTGCTCAGGGGTACGGAATCAGTCGAGTCGCTCTTACCCCGTGCTGGACGTCTTGGCGTGGACCGCCGGGCTTCGATGTTGCGGCAATGCACCGATGTGAGGTTGGATCAGGAATCGAACGATCGGTTCACGATCATCGATATCTTCGCCGACGATCGCCAAGGGATGCTGTATGTGATCGCCAAAACGATGTTTGAGTTGGACCTGTCGGTCCATGCGGCGCGGATTTCGACCAGACTCGATCAGGTCGCGGATGTGTTCTATGTAACCGAGGCGAGGGGCGGCGGCAAAATTGAGGAGTCGGCCAGGCGGGAAGAGATTCGGACGACCCTGAAAAGGGCCATCGACGAATTCTTGGATCAGCGCCCCCGCGACTATTAGCGGAATGTTGAAAAACGTGCGTCCGAAGCGGCGCTGCTGTGGCACAATTCCTCCGATCGCCGAGCGCCAATCGAGGGGCGAACGGTCCACACGAAGCGCGGATGAGACATGAAGTCCGGTGGTGGCTTTCTCCGAGGCGCCAAGGCGGAGGAGTTTCGCCCGATGCGCCGCCGGTCCACACAACCTGCGGTATGTACTTCCTCGCCTCCTCACGCGCTGCGGCCTCGGCCGTGAGAAAGCGGGTCCCGAGCGATCGATGGCGCTGTCATCGGAGTGTGTGCGGGTGGAACAGTTACGCCGGGGTTGGGCGACTGAGATGGCGGCGTTTTCGAACGTCCTGCAACCGGACCGCAACATTTGCGGGAGCCCCTCAGCGTTTTCTGCCGGCAGCGATTGAACAGCATTTCTTAACCACTGAGCAGTTCTGGCAACACCGTTTCAGCCAGTGACCTGAAAGGAGGAAGGGGATGACAGCGAAGGAAGTATTGGAATTTGCAAAGAAGAATAAGGTGGCCGTGGTCGATCTGAAGTTCATCGACCTGATCGGCACCTGGCAGCATTTCTCCATTCCGGTGGAGGAAATGACCGATGGGCTGTTCAAGGATGGTTCGGGATTCGACGGGTCATCGATTCGTGGGTGGAGGGCCATTAACAATAGCGACATGCTGGCGATTCCCGATCCGAAGACGGCCTGCATGGACCCCTTTGCGGCCGTGCCGACCTTGAGCCTGATCTGTAACGTGTTCGATCCGGTCACCCGCGAGAACTACGATCGCGATCCCCGCTATATCGCGCAAAAGGCCGAGCAGCACCTGAAGAGCACAAAGATCGGCGACGTATCCTACTGGGGACCCGAGGCGGAGTTCTTCATATTCGACCAGGCGCGCTACGACCAGACCAGCCACAGCTCGTATTATTTCATCGATTCGGAGGAGGGGATCTGGAATGCCGGGCACGAAGGCGTCAATCTAGGGTCCAAGATCCGCCATAAGGAGGGCTACTTTCCTGTCGCCCCGACGGATACCCAGCAGGACATCCGCAGCGAGATGATTCTGGAGATGCAGAAGGTCGGCATGATGGTCGAAAAGCATCACCACGAAGTCGCGACGGCCGGCCAGGCGGAAATCGACATCCGGTTCGACACGTTGCTGTCCACGGCCGACAAGATGATGATGTACAAGTACATCGTCAAGAATGTTGCCAAACGCCATAACAAGACCGTCACCTTCATGCCGAAACCGATTTTCGGCGACAACGGTTCCGGCATGCATACCCATCAGAGCATTTGGAAAGAAGGCAAGCCGCTGTTCGCCGGAAAGGAATATGCCGGGATCTCCCAAATGTGTCTGTATTATATCGGGGGCATCCTGAAGCATGCCAAGGCCCTGGCGGCGCTCACGAACCCGACGACGAACTCGTACAAGCGGCTGACACCCGGATTCGAAGCCCCGGTGCTGCTGGCCTATTCGAGTCGAAACCGATCGGCTGGGATTCGAATTCCCATGTACTCGCCGAGCCCGAAGGCCAAGCGGATCGAGGTGCGGTTTCCCGATCCGACCGCCAACCCGTACCTGGCCTTCTCGGCCATGCTGATGGCCGGACTAGACGGGATCGAGAATAAGATCAATCCCGGAGAGCCGGCGGACAAGGATCTCTACGACCTGGAGCCGGAGGAAGCGGCCAAAATTCCAACCATGCCGGGCAGTTTGGATGAGGCGCTGGCCTCGCTCGAACGGGACCATGAGTTCTTGTTGAAGGGCGGGGTGTTCAGCGAGGACCTGATTGAATCCTGGATCGCCTACAAGCGGGCGAAGGAAGTCGATGCGATGCGGCTCAGGCCCCATCCATACGAGTACTTCCTGTATTACGACGCGTAGGGAACGACCCGTCAAGGACCGTTCTCGCGTGGTGGTTGACGGTTGGCTCGATCGCGTGGTATAAGCCGACCTTAAGAGTCGAACTAGGACAACGGCGTCGCTGGGACGACTCTCATAATTGGGTTAACGGACAACGGCGTCCGTCATTCTGGAAAGAGTGGCGGGCGCCGTTCGCTTTTGGGGATTACGACGAGACGGGGCGGTCTCGGACGAGTGGCTGACAGCATCTGGTAGGACAATGGCGTCCTCCATTCCCGTGAATGGGAATCGAGGACGCTTTTTTTTGATCGGGACGAACGATGATCGACGGCGAGCCAGCGGACAGCGGACGGCCGGCAAAGGGGGCCCGAACATGAGCGATGACAGGGAAGAGGCAGGTCAATCTGAAGCAAGCCGGTCCGATGTGCCACGGCTCTCGTCCGAGGAGTATTTCGAGCGAACCGTGACAGCCTCGGTGGCCGATGCCGTCCTCAAGAGCGCCGGGCCGTCGCGGCGCGGGCTCCTTGCGGCACTGGGAGCGACGGCCCTGATCGCGTTCATCGAGAATATCTTGCCGCTGCGAGAGATCGTCGCGTTGGCCGCAGATCCGATCGGGAAACCGGAGAAGAAGGATGTGAGCGTGGGCTTTATTCCGATCACCTGCGGGACGCCCATCATCATGGCCGAGCCGCTCGGTTTCTACAAGAGGCACGGTCTCAACGCCTCGGTGAAGCGAGCTGCCGGCTGGGCCATGATCCGCGATTGGGCGATCAACGGGGAGGTGGACGCCGCCCATATGCTGACTCCGATGCCGCTGGCCATCACCTTGGGGGCCGGCTCCGTTCCGACGCCCTTCTATATGCCCGCCGTAGAGAATATCAACGGACAGGCGATTACGCTGCATATCAAACATAAGAACGTGAAGACGGCGGCCGACATGAAGGGCTTCCGGTTCTGTGTGCCGTTCGATTTCTCGATGCACAATTACCTCCTGCGCTATTTCTTGGCCGAAGGAGGTCTGCATCCAGACAAGGATGTGCAAATCCGCATCGTGCCTCCTGCCGAGATGGTGGCGAACCTGAAGGCTGGGAATGTGGACGGCTACCTGGGGCCGGACCCCTTCAATCAACGGGCGGTGTATGAAAATGTCGGCTTCATCTTCAAACTCTCCAAGGAGATCTGGGACCGACATCCCTGTTGCGCCTTTACGGTGTCGCAAGAGTTCGCCGTACGCCACCCCAATACCTTTGGGGCGCTCTTGCGCGCAATCATCGATGCGACGCACTATGCCTCGGACCCCGCCCATCGTAAAGAAATCGCCGCGGCGCTCGCGCCGACCAACTATTTGAATCAGCCCGTCACCGTCCTGGAACAGGTCCTGACCGGCACCTACGCGGACGGGTTGGGCGCCATCAAGAAGGAGCCGAATCGCATCGACTTCGATCCCTATCCCTGGCATTCCATGGCCGTTTGGATTCTCACCCAGATGAAGCGATGGGGTCATCTGAAGGGGGACGTCAACTACAAGACCGTGGCCGAACAAGTCTATCGAGCCGCCGACTGCGATCGGGTGGCCAAGGACTTAGGCTATCCCACGCATGCGAGGACGACGACGAAACACATGATCATGGGCCGTGAGTTCGATCCGCAGCAGGCGGAGGCGTATGTGAAGAGCTTCAAAATCCACGGGATGGTGTGATCCAAGTATGAGCAGGACGTGACGATCGGAGGAGGTGACGAAGGATGCTGACGGAAACGGCGGTGGCAGGCGGCGAATCAATCGATGTCAATATCTCGGCACGACCCGCCTCGGCAACCAAGGGCAAGAAGATCCGCACCATGGCCGGGCAGACGGGCGGCAATCCGTGGGTAATTTCTGGGTTCCTCCTCTTTCTGTTTCTTCTGGGTTGGCAGCTCTTCACCCTGCGAGCCCCGTTTGATCCGAAAGGGATGACGGAGGAGCAGCTTCTATTGATGGAGTTCAATGGGGATATCGTTCGCACGGAGAACAACACGTATCAATGGAACCCTGAAAAGGAAAAAGTCAAAGGGGTGCCGGGGCCCTTGGCCGTGCTGGAGAAGGCACGGACCGAGCTGAGTGAGGCCTTCGTGAAGAAAGGGACGAACGATCACGGGATCGGCTACCTCGTGCTCTACACCGTCGCGCGGTTCGGAGCCGGATTCCTTGCCGCGTCCGTCGTGGCGATCATCCTGGGCGTGCTGCTGGGGATGAACAAGGTGCTCTTCAAGGCCGTGAATCCCTATATCCAGATACTCAAACCGATCTCGCCGCTGGCCTGGATGCCGCTGCTGCTCTATACCGTGAAAGACCCGAAGATGACGGCGGTACTGGTGGTCTTTATGGCGGCGTTGTGGCCTACGTTGGCAACGACGGCCTTCGGTGTGAACGGCCTGCGCAAGGACTACTTGCATGTGGCGGCGATCCTTCAGTTGTCCTGGTTCAAGCGACTCTACAAAGTGATCCTGCCCGGCGCGGCCCCGACGATCGTCAACGGCCTGCGAATCTCGTTCGGCAGCGCGCTGGTCGCCGTGGTTCCGGCGGAGATGCTGCTTGGAGAGCTGGGTGTCGGGTATTTGAGCTGGATCGAGTGGAACAACCTGGATATTTCCGGCGTCATTTTCGCGATTCTCGTTGTCGGGTGTGTGGGAGTGATCTTGGATTCGGGGTTCAACAAGCTGGCCGGCCTCGTCACCTATCAGGAGTGAGCCATGTCCTTTCTGCAAATCGACAACGTCAGTAAATATTTTCCTAACGCGTCGGGCGAGGGACGGGTCTGCGTGTTCAAGGACGTCACGATCAAGATCGACAAGGGCGAGTTCGTCACGGTCATCGGCCATTCCGGATGCGGCAAGAGCACCCTGCTGAACATCATTGCCGGACTGGACGAAGCCTCCGAGGGAGGGGTGCTGCTGGGGGGCCGAGAAGTCACGGGTCCGGGGTTGGACCGCATGGTGGTCTTTCAGAATTTCTCCCTGATGCCATGGATGACGGTGTTCGAGAACATCGCCCTGGCGGTGCGATCGGCCTATCCGGACTGGAACCCATCGCAGGTGGCGGCCCACGTGAACAAATACATCGCGCTGGTCGGATTGAAAGGAGCGGAGGCCAAGCGGCCGGCTGCCCTGTCGGGCGGTATGAAGCAGCGAGTCGGGCTGGCACGCGCCTTTTCCATCGAACCCAAAGTCCTGTTGCTCGATGAGCCGTTTGCTCAGATCGACGCGCTGACCCGCGGCGTGATCCAGGAGGAGCTGATTCAAATGTGGACCGGCTCGAAGAACACGGTGTTTATGGTCACCCATGACGTGGATGAGGCCATTCTGTTGTCCGATCGGATCATGCTGATGACCAACGGACCGTCCTCGCGCATTGGCGAGATCGTGGACGTCACGATCCCTCGGCCTCGATCGCGAGAGACGATCATCGACCACCCGCACTACTACAAGATCAGGAATCATGTGATTCATTTCCTGGTCCGGCATGCAGCCCATGTCGGCGGGGCCGGACCGACCTCCGGCAGCCAGTCTGTCGAGGAGCCGGTGCTGGTTCGGTTCTGATTGAAGCAGGCGAACAACGCCGTTCCGGCGATGGGCGGCGAAACCGAGGAGGAGCACATGGATAGGGAGGCGGTACGCAAGACGGTCAAAGAGAAGCGGATGAAGAAGCATGTCACGATCGCCGACATCGCCAAGACGGTCGGAAAGAACCCCACTTTTGTAGCGGCGGCGCTAAACGGCAACCACCGGTTCACGCTTGAGGAAGCGAAAAAAGTCGGCTCCCTGCTGGATTTGGACAGCGCCACGACGGAGGCGCTGAGCAAATTTCCCGTCCGAACCGACTATCCGAACGCGGCGGATCCCTTCAAATACCGATTGATGGAAATCATCGGGGTCTACGGCGACTCGCTGCGCGAGCAGGCCAACGAAATGTTCGGCGACGGGATCATGAGCGCAATCGACTTCACGATCGACATGGAAAAGGTCACCGGTAGCCAGGGCGAGGCCCGGTGCAAGATTACGCTCAACGGCAAGTGGCTGGAGTACAAGACGTTCTGATTCTGCAGTGCCGGAACCGTGCGACCTGTTGAGCGAGGATCGAGAGCGATGCGAGAGCCGTCGAACGCACCATCCGGTATTGTGACGAGGAGGAGTTGTCCCGTGGGCCTTGGCGTGAGTCTTGGAACGAGCATCAGGCGTCAAACAGGTGTCGTGCTGGTTGGTCTGGCGGCGATCTGTTGTGTGGCGCCGCCGGGGTTGGCCACGGCCCAAGTGCCGGTCCAGGCCGTGACACCGGTCATCAACGAGGCCGACACTGCGTGGGTTCTGGTGTCGTCCGCCTTCGTCCTGGCCATGACCATGCCGGGGCTGGCGCTGTTCTACGGTGGACTGGTGCGCAGCAAGAATGTGCTGGGGACGATCATGCAGACCTTCGCGGTCGTGTGCCTGGTGAGTCTGTTGTGGATGGTTGTCGGCTACAGCCTGGCGTTCGGTCCCGATACTCATGGCTTCGTCGGCAATCTGGACTGGGTCGGTCTGAACGGCGTGGGACTGGCACCGCACGCGGCTTACGGCCCAACCATCCCGCATCAGGCCTTCATGATTTTTCAGATGATGTTCGCCGCAATCACGCCGGCCTTAATCACCGGAGCCTTTGCGGAACGGATGAAGTTCAGCGCCCTTGTCCTCTTTGCGGGACTCTGGTCGTTGGCGATCTATTGTCCGATTGCACATTGGCTGTGGGGAGGCGGGTGGTTGGCCCGCATGGGAGCGTTGGATTTTGCCGGTGGCGCGGTGGTGCACCTCAGTTCCGGGGTGAGCGCGCTGGTGTGCGCGCTCGTTCTCGGCGCGCGTCAGGGATACGGAACGGATTACCTCGCGCCGCACAATCTCCCGATGGTGCTGCTCGCGACCGGCCTTCTGTGGTTCGGATGGTTCGGTTTCAACGCGGGGAGCGCTCTGGGCGCGAACGAAACGGCGGTCATAGCCTTTACGGCCACCCATATCGGGGCCGCTGCCGGTGCGCTGGCCTGGTTGGCGGTGGAATGGGTGCATCGCGGGACGCCAACGGTGCTGGGGATCGCAAGCGGTGCGGTGGCCGGGTTGGCGATGGTGACCCCTGGCGCGGGCTATGTGGGCCCAGTTGCGGCCCTGCTGATCGGGACGACGGCGGGAGTGCTGTCCTATTGGGCCGTCATGAGCAAGAGCAAGTTAGGTTACGACGATGCGCTCGATGTGGTCGGCATCCATGGAGTGGCCGGGGTGGTCGGGATGGTCATGACGGGGTTGTTGGCGTCCAAGGCCGTGAATGTCGCCGGGGCGGACGGGCTCTGGACCGGCAACGTGCGCCTCTTCGGGGTCCAGATCCTGGCAGTGGTGGCGGTCAGCCTCTTTTCCGCCGCCGGGACGCTGGTCATCTTGAAATTTGTCGATCGTGTCGTCGGCTTGCGCGTGACGCCGGAGGAAGAGCGGATGGGGTTGGACTTGAGTCAGCACAACGAGCGCGCATATTCCTGATACTGAGACGCCGGGCCACTGTCTGCTCGCCTCCGGCCTTGTACAATCGACGTGTTGAGCATCGGTTTCAGCAGAAGAAGCTGGCTTCGGTAGTTGGAGTGTCGCACCTCACAACGGAGTGAGGATGTAACAGCGGTTCGACACTATAGATCCGGCAGTGCTGTCGGATTAGCTGGCAAAGGCGCCGGCGGTGAACGAGAAGGGTGATGGTCCACCCTCCCTCGCATCGCGGCGCCTTTCTTGTTTGGCGAGGTGAGTGGGGCTGGAATGAAAGAGGACAAACACGAGAGGGGTTTCTCCGGCGGCGTCAATGAAGAAGGCTACGCCCAATGAGCCGCCGGTTCTAGCAATGCTTGGTATGGAGGTGAATATGGCTATGACAACGACAGAAACCATGGTCATCGACATCCTACGCCAAGAGGGAACACAAACGATGGAAAGTCTCTGGCAGCGCTCCGGTTTGGATTGGGTGCAAGTGTTTGGCGCGATCGATCACCTCAGCCGATCGGGAGAAGTCTCGCTGCGGCGCGCGCCGGAACGTCATTACCAGGTCTCGTTGACGGGAATGCGATGACGGAGATTGCGGCACAGACCCTCTGGTTGCTGATCGCGACAAGCCTCGCGACCCTGGTCGTCCCGGGCGTGGCCCTGTTCTATGGCGGGATGGTGCGCAGGAAGAATGTGCTCAACACGATCGGCATGCCCTTCAGCGCCCTGGCGGTCGTCTCGCTTGCGTGGTTGTACGTCGGCGATGGTCTGATTTATGGACGAGAGGGGGGATCATCGCTCCGTCCGCTCCTTCATGCCGTCATGGCCTCGCTGGCGTTGGCCTTGGTGGCCGGGGCCATCGTGGAGCGAGTCCGCTTTCTCTTCTTTCTCCTGTTCGGCCTGCTCTGGAGCCTCCTGGTCTATGGACCGGTCGTCTCTTGGCTGTGGGCCGGAGGGTGGCTCGCAAATCTGGCTACTCTTGATTTTGCAGGAGGCGCGGTAATCCATCTCAGCGCCGGTGTGACCGCCCTGGTGGCGGCCCTCGTCATGGGAAAACGGCGGGGCTATGGCCGGGTTGAAATGCTTCCCAACCACCTGCCGTTTTCGTTCCTGGGGGCCGGCTTGATCTGGATCGGCTGGTTTGGATTGTCCGCCGGAGCCGGGCCGACCTCGATGGCGACCGTGACGACTGCCTTTGTCGCGATTCAACTGTCCGGCGCAGCGGCCGCCCTGGTCTGGATGACGGCGGAATGGCTGCAGCGAGACAAGCCGACGGCGTTGGGTATGGCCAGCGGGGTCGTCGCCGGTCTGGTGGCCATTTCGCCGGGAGCTGCTTACGTGAGTCCCTTGTCCGCCGTGGTCATCGGGATCGGAGCGGGGGGGCTCTGCTACATGGCGGTGAATTACGTCAAGCTCATTCTGGGCTATGACGACTCCCTGGACGTGTTCGGCATGCATGGAGTCGGCGGGGCCTGGGGCATGGTGGCGACAGGCCTGTTTGCGTCGACCAAGGTCAATCCGGACGGGAGCGACGGATTGTTCTTTGGCTATCCGTATCAGTTCTTCGCGCAGATCGTTGCCGCCATGGCTATTGCGGCATTTGCCGCGGGAATGAGCCTGCTTCTGTTGAAGGGCCTGACCTTCGTTGTCTCGCCGCGTGTGGACGAATCAGCCGAAGCGATGGGATTGGATCTGTCACAACATGGAGAGAAGGGATAGGAGCGTATGGCCATCATTCACGATGACATGGGACGACGGAGATTCCTGAGCCAGGCGGTAATGGGCTTCGGCCTGTTGTTTGGGATCGGTCTGCTGGGTCTGAGGTTTTTTCAGTTTCTCGTGCCGGCGACCAAGCCGAAACGGATCGAGTCGGTCCTGCTGGGAACCGAGGAGAGCCTGCCGCTGGACGATGCCGTCGCCATGGAGTTCGGAGGGCACAAGCTGCTGGTCCTGAAAACCGGCGAGGGAATCGCCGCCTTCTCCCGTCGCTGTACCGATCTTGGTTGCCTGGTGTCGTGGGACAGGCAGCGAGAGGAGTTTGTCTGTCCTTGCCATCAGGGCATTTACGACAAGCGGGGAGCCAATATTGCGGGCCCGCCGCCGCGCCCGTTGGACCGCTTCGACATCGTCAAACGGGGCGGACAGTTGTACGTCAACATTCAGACCACCTAGCGCCTCGGACAGTGCGGAGTTCCGAGTGCTGAGTGCTGAGGGCGCACAGGACTCAGCACCCAGCACGTTACGAAAAGGACGAGCAAGGCACCTGCAATGGCAACGCAATCGGCACAGACCGAACAAGTTGGAAAATCGAAGAGCTGGATCGACTATATCCAGAAGGACCTCCCCGAGCATCTCGATTGGTGGCCGTACACGCTGGGAGCGATTCCTCTGACGTTGTTCGGCTTCCTCGTCACGACCGGGTTGTTGTTGACCTTCTACTACGTACCGTCTCCGGGGAAGGCCTATGAGAGCGTCGAGCACATTACGCATGAGGTGTACCTGGGGTGGTTCGTGCGGGGCGTCCATAAGTTTTCCGTGGATCTGATGATCCTGTTTCTACTGTTCCACGTCATCCGCGTGTTTCTCACGCGCGCCTACCGGACGCCGGGAGAATTGAAATGGGTAAGTGGCTCGATCGTCCTGTTCATCACCTTGGCCATGGGGTTCACCGGCTATTCATTGATTTATGACAACGTCTCTTATTGGGGCATGACGGTCGTGACCAACATGGTGGGTTCGTTGCCGATCGTCGGCACGCCGCTGTTGTACTTGCTGCGCGGAGGGGAAGAAGTTTCGGACATCACGTTGTTGCGGCTCTACGACCTGCACACGAAGTTGCTCCCGGTGCTGCTCGTCATGCTGGTGGGTGGGCACGTCATCGCCGTGCGGTTGATCGGCTTTGCGGACGTGGCCGGGAGTCGCCGCTTCCATGCGTTCTATCCGGTGCACACCTTGTACATGGGGGCTGTCGCCGTGGGACTGCTCTTGTTGATTGTGGATCTGGTCATGATCTTTCCGCCGACCTTGGGGCCGCCCGCCAATTTGCAGGAGGTTGCGGCCGACGTGTCGCCGCCCTGGTATTTCTCCGCGCCCTTCATGGTGATTTCTTTGCTCCCCGGACCGGTTGCGCTGTGGGGCTTGCTCGGCGGTGCAGGGTTGTTTGTCGTGTATCCGTTCGTGGACCGTGCGCTGACGCAGCGGGGCTGGCCGATGGGGCTGGTCAATGGAGCGGTGGGAGCGATCGCCGTGGGGACGATGATCGTCCTGATGTATCTGGATACGAAAATGTGATCGCAACCGGAAGAGAGTGGGAGAACGGAACCGTTCAGGAGGGCAAGCGATGGATGATTTTGATAACAAGGCAGAACCGGCGCACGACAACAAGGGGGCGCTGAATTTTACTCGCTATATGATCGGGGGGCTGTGCCTCATTCTATTTCTGGCCCTGACCGGAGTCGGATACGTGCAGGTGGAAGAGCGGCGCGAGGGCGGCATCAGACCGTTTGTGTCAGCCGACAACAAGCGATGCATCGATTGCCATATGGCCAAGGATGTCGGCGTCGGCGGCATCAACGACTGGAAGGTCAGCCGCCATGCCCCGAAGGGAATCGGCTGCGTCGAATGCCACCGGGCGGAAAAAAACGACGCCGACGCCTACGACCATGAAGGCTTCCTCGTCTCCACGCTGGTGACCCCGAAGGATTGCATGCGCTGTCACGATAAGGAGGCAAAGGAGTTTGCGAGGTCCCACCATGCCAAGGGTGCGCAGTTTACCGGCTCGCTGGACAACTTTCTCGGAAATGTTGTGGAAGGTCCGGAGGTCGTGACGACCGGGTGCGCCGGCTGTCATGGGAGCATCGTCAAGGTGCTGGAAAAGGGGAAACTCCATCCGGCCACCTGGCCGAACTCGGGTATCGGTCGGGTGAATCCGGATGGATCGAAGGGGACCTGTTCCGCCTGCCATGCGCGGCACAGTTTCTCCGTCGCCCAGGCGCGGCAGCCGGAAAGCTGCGGCCGTTGCCACATGGGGCCCGATCATCCGCAGATCGAAGCCTACTACGAGAGTAAACACGGCGTCATGTACGAGGCCAACAAGGACAAGATGAAGTTGGCCGATCCGTCGGAGAAGTGGCATCCGGGGAAAGATTATCTCTATCCCACCTGCGCCACCTGCCATATGAGCGCGACCGGCACGCAAGAGGTGACGCACGATGTGGGAGACCGCATCAGTTGGACGCTTCGTCCGGTGATCTCCACGCGGCTGGAAAACTACGAAGACCGGCGGAAGGGCATGAGACAAGTCTGCTCCTCCTGCCACAGCGAGCAGATTGTGGACCGGTTCTTTACATCGATGGACCAGGGCATCAACCTGTATAACGATAAATTCGGCCAGCCGGCGAAGACGGCGATGGACCAACTGCTCGCAATGAAGAAGATTACGCCGACCCCGTATGACGAGAAAATCGAGTGGGTCTTCTATGAGCTCTGGCACCATGAGGGACGGCGAGCCAGACACGGGCTCTCCAAGGTGGCGCCCGACTATGTTCATTGGCAAGGGTTTTACGAAGTCGCCAAGAGTTTCTATACCAAGTTCCTGCCGTTGGTGCGCGAGCTGTCGCCGGCGGTGGCGGAAGAGATGCTCCGCCAGGAAGGCCACAAATGGGTCAAGAAGGGCCTGACCGAGGAGGAGATTGCCGACATGGTCCAGTTCTATGAAAAGGAAATGCAGGGGAAGCGCGGAGGCACATGAAGAAACATGATGGGAGAATGGAGGGGAACCCCATGAACAAGATTGAGGCGATCAAACGCGAGCGAGACGGACTGTTGGTTCGGGACCTCATTGCCCACTATGCGGTGGCCGGGTGGGAAACGATTCCGGAGGCTGACGTCCAGCGGTTGAAGTGGCATGGCCTCTTCTTGCGCAACCCGACGCCGGGGTTCTTCATGGTCCGCGTCCGCGTTCCCGGGGGGGTGACCACCACCGCCCAATTGCGAACCTTGGCGGACCTTGCGGCGACCTACGGGAACGGTCTGTTGGATATCACGACGCGGCAACAGATCCAACTCCGGCACCTCCGGATCAACGATGTCCCGGCGGTGTTTGCTCGGATGGAAGGAGTCGGACTGACCTCGCTGCAAACCGGCATGGACAACGTGCGGAACGTGATGACCTGTCCGGTCTCAGGGCTTAGCCCCGACGAAATCGTGGAAAGCATGGGAATCGTGCGGGCGCTCAACGAAGAGGTCATCGGCAACGCGGCCTTTTCCAATCTACCCCGGAAACTGAATGTGGCCGTGACCGGCTGTTCGCACAACTGCCTGCACATGGAAACGCAAGACCTGGCCTTAGTCCCCGCGTACTACGATCTGGGCCATGACCGTTGCGTGGGCTTCAACGTGCTGGTAGGTGGCAAACTGGGCTCAGGCGGGTATCGCATTGCCACGCCCTTGGATGTCTTCGTGAACCCGGAGGAGGCGGTAGAGATCTGCCGGGCGATCCTTGAGGTCTATCGCGACCATGGGCCCCGGGAGAATCGCACGCAGGCGAGATTGGCCTTCTTGATCGACGCCTGGGGAGAGGGCCGGTTCCGAGCGGAGGTGAAAGCTCGGGTTGGCAAGCGACTACTGCCGGCCGGCATCGATGCCCGGAAGCCGGGCGAACAGGACCATGTCGGCATTTTTCGACAACGGCAACGGGGCATGAACTACGTCGGATTGAAAGTCCTTGTCGGACGGATCACGGCGGACGATCTCATTAACGTCCTTGACCTGGCCGATCAGTATGGCACCGGAGAGGTGCGCCTGACCCCCAACCAAGCGCTGATCATTCCCAATGTCGGCGATCGGAAGGTCGGGGAGCTGGCCGAGGAGCCCTTGCTCAATCGATTCACGTACAATCCCGATCCGCTCTATCGCGGACTTGTGAGTTGCGTCGGGAGCGACTACTGCAACCTGGCGGTGATCGAAACCAAATCGCGGGCGGTCCAGACCGCCAAGGCTCTGGAGGCGAAGCTGGGAACGACCTTAAAGCCCATCACCATGCACTGGTCCGGCTGTCCCGCCGGTTGCGGCAACCATCTGGTCGCGGACGTAGGGTTGCTGGGCAAAAAAGCCAAGGTCGACGGCAAGGTGGTCGATGCGGTGGATGTCTATGTCGGCGGGCGCTCCGGGCCGGACCCTAAGCCGGCGATCAAGATCATGGAGGACGTGCCCTGCGAGAAGTTGCCGACCGTCCTCGAAGGTCTGCTCCCGTATCACACGCGGGAGAAGATGCATCGGGTGCGGGGCCGCGAACACAAGAAGCCAGCGGTGCCTGCGTCTCTTGGGACTGAGCGGCCGGCTTATCGGGTAGCGTGAGGGGACCGGCGACAGGTCACCGGGAAGCTGGGTCAAGCACAATCGTATTCGTTCTCAGGATCGGCTTTTCTCGGGCACGCCCAATTCCACGCGGATGTCTTCCACCTGCCGGTCGAAGTACTTCCAGGGATCGAAATCTCTCCACATATCCCTGTTGACGTGGCAGCCTCGGGCGAAGGCCGCGACCAGTTTCTCGGGGTTCGCTTGCAGTCCCTGCGAGGGCGCGACCGGAGCGACTTGGATGTTCAGGTGATACTGGGCAAGGCCGAACAAAATCCCGAAGAGCGGGTCCTCAAACTGGCACCCCGCCTGGAACGCAGCAATCTCGATTTCTTCCGGTGCGGTAGTGCCGTATCCGCCGAGAATGTGCAAACAGTCATGGACCACGATGATCTCAGGCCCGGCATCCTTTTCACCGGGAAACGGGAAATGGTTCAGGCGCAGGTACTCGGTATAGGCCCGGGCGAGGGTGCCTTCGGCATAGCCGTCGAGTTGCCTGTATCTGGCCATCACCTCCGGGAGTTCTCCACCCACAAGGGGGAAGAACTGCTTGATGGCCGCCAGGAGCCCTTGCGACTGAAGGACCTGCCGTATTTTCACGCCGGGGAGCGACTTGCGAACGATGTCGATTCTGGCAAGGAGCAAGTTCTTGTTGGCGAGCTTCCAGGCCGTCCTGACGGGACCCATGTCGACCTGTAGCGCCATCGCATAGCGCTCCAGCCGTCCCACCTTCAGCGGGTCCATTTCCCCGTCGATGCAGGCTGCGATGATGCAGCCCCGGATAATCCGGTCTTTGAATTCCTGGGCAATTGTGTGCGTCGCCAGATCTGCTGGAGAAAGGGTTGGTAAGCCATCCAACTCGAAGGCGGTCTTGAGGATATATTTCTGAATGCCGGTCAGGAGCTGCAACTGTAACTCCGACAGACCTGTGCCGGATGGCTCAACGCAAATCGACTTGATGGTTCGGAGACCCAGATGAGCAATGTCCGGTGGAACCGGGGTAAGCTTCATGCGAAGAGCTCCGCCAATGTCGAGGTAGGCTACGTCGCCGGAGTGGACGTGTCAACGGGGAGGTGTCCGTATAGAGGAAGTGGGCAGTCCGACATTGGTCGGAGGATTCCTGAGTATAAATGCGAGCTGGATCAGTCTCATTGTGAGCGCATTGCGCCATGGAAGTGTCTCGACTCCTTTTCAGCGGCTCCGTCATTGCTCTCGCATGAGGGAGGTGATGGATGATGCGCTATGCTCCGACACATCAGGAAACTAGCGCCCATAAGGTTCGCCGTGCGCCGAATCCATGGAGCGATGTTAGATTGGAAGATCTGCCCCTCCAACCACTCACCCTTGAACCATCAAAAGTCAATATTCATGTCAGGCCATGCCTCTGACTGGCGTCGAGGCCGCGTCTGTCAGCGCCTGACCCTTGCTGCGACGGCAAAGGGCGAAAAGTAACGGTCAAGAGCGGCGAGGTCGCTACCATACATCGAGCCGCCCAGCATCGCATCGCACAAAAGTTCGCGCGCACGGCCGAGTTCCTTTCGTCGTCCCGTCCAGCGCGGGTCGGCAAGCGTCAGATCCAGTAGCTCCAAGGCGCGATCAAAGGCCTGCTGACAGCGGGCGAGGTCCTTCCCCTGCCATCGTGCCGCCCGGCCGACGTCGCTTCCTACGTTGGCCAGTTGCTCCACGAGCGACATGGTCTGCCACCGCCCAGCCGCCAACTCTCGATGTTGGTGGCTCATGCTGTCGCTCCCTCGACCAGTTGGTGGACAATCGCGATGATGGTTTCTCTCAGGTCGGGACGTTCGACTGAGCGCGATCGATTGCCTTGCGATGGGCGGACGTTGATCATGGAATCAAATGCGATCCAATTCGGGTGGGGCTGATCGAGATACAGATTAATCCTCCACAGGTTGTTCTGGCGGGAGCCCTGATCCAATAGCACGCTTTCCTCGTCTGAATGTAACTCGCCGCCGACGGCCATGACGCGCCGTTCCACATCCACGACCGCCTTGACCGTGTCGCCGATTTGCTGTCCGGCTATCTCGTGCAAGGCCTGCCTGGTGACGGGCTGACGGATGATCTGGATGTCCATAAGGTCGGCAGGACGATTTCGGATTTCGCCTCCATTGTCAAGGGAGATGTTCACAATGTGCCGCCCCTTTCCCCAAAAAAGGATAGGGAGAGAGCGGAGCGCCAAATAGTCAATACTCAGGCCTGACACTGGGTTTTCTGATCTGACACTGGGTTTTCTGATGACACTGGGTTTTCTGACACTTGGTTTTTAGGACTGGGCGTGCCAGATTATGGACGCAGACTTTCGATGTCTTTGTTTGATCCGTGAATGATGCCGGGAAGGCCAATGCGGAATTACTGATGGTAGACCCAAAGATGTCAGTTTGAAAGGCTGGGGGCAACTCAGATGGAAAATATCCACGAGAGAGCAAATCAACCGTTGTGGCCATTGGTACCTCAATTGGGATTCGTAAGCGGTGACATTGTACTTTCCGATGAGGACTTGATCCAGTTCGATCCGCATCAATCCTAGAACCTTCAGAGCTCCTGCTGCGCTGGTAACCAGGCAAGGGAAAGAGATGAGAACGGTTGATTACGCATCGTCACGGTGAGCGTCGTTCCAAATACTCCCTCCAAGCTTGCTCGTTGTCCTTTTCTCCCAGAGAGCGGATGGTGAACCTTGCCGGCGACTTGCGAGGGGTTGTAGGGCTGGTTGCCGCGGTCTCCGGAGGAGACGGCGAGCACTGTTCGCAGTTCCGTTCGGGCGCAGTCCGGAACGGAACAAGTTGCACAGCCGAGCGGCGACCAGGCCTGGGGCTTGAACCCTCGCCGGAGCGGGTAGGTTCACTATCCTGCTCTCCCTCTCACGCCCCGAACGACCGATCAAAGAAGCCGCGGGCGATTTGCGAATGGCGGGCGAGATCGGCCTGGAACTGGCGTGCGCCGGCGGCCCAGTCCTCACGCCCGTAACCGATCCGTCTCGCAAGAAAAACGAAATCGTCCGAGTCCGCCGGCGGGAGTAAGAGATCCCTGGTGTTGCCCCGGACCATGCGCAAGCCATCGATCAGCCGGCGAAAAAAGAGATAGGCCTCGCGGAGCTGTTCCGCGACCTTGGCCTGCAGAATGCCGCAAGAGACGAGCGCGGCGAGCGCGGACAAGGTATTGGGCGTGTGCAGAGTCTCATGCTGACGCCCATGCATGAGTTGCAGATACTGGACGGCATATTCGATATCGATGAGCCCGCCGCGGCTATACTTCACGTTGAACCGTCCCGGCTCGATCAACTCCGTCACCTGCCGCTGTCGGAGATCGAGCGCGATGGCCAAATTCCATGGCGCGCCGCTGTAGACGAAGGTGTCCCGATGGCGCTCGACCTGTAAGCCGAGTCCTTCGTCGCCGGCGATCGTGCGCAGTTTGATCAAGGCCTGTCGCTCGAACGGCGCCGCGGAGCCGCCCTCACGGTAATAATTTGTGAACTCGTCCAGTGTATTGGCGAGCGAGCCCTTGCTCCCGTGCGGCCGCAGGCGGACATCGACGCGAAAGATGCCTTCCTGCTTCGCCTCAATCCATTGCAACAGTTCCTGGACCAGCCGCTCGAAAAACTCGCTGTTGGCCATCTTGGAGGAGCCGGCCGTGCGGCCGGACCCCTCGTAGACCAGCATGATCTCGATATCGGAGGCGTACCCCAACTCGCGCCCTCCGAGTTTGCCCGCGCCGAGCAGCACGGCCGGACAAGGGCCTCCGCCGGCCAGGCGGGGGGCGCCGAAGAGCCTGGTGAGTTTCTTGAGGCAGTTCTCCATCGCCTGGGCCAGGATCACCTCGGCCAACTCGGTCAGGGCCAGGGAGAACTCCGGCAAGCCGGAATCGCTCTCCAGTAGGTGCTTCAGGTCGATCCTGAAGAGTTCCTGGTCCTTGAATTGGTTCAGGGCCTGCCGGCGCTGCGCCTCGGTGCGACAGCGTGCCAGGCGCTGCTTGAGCGAGTTCGCCAGCTCGGCTTTCGGGACCCGCATGGGGAGCGATTGATAGTCTTCGAGCATCGGCAGCAGGTTCGCGTGCTGGCGCCGCAGAAAATCCTCCCAGAGAAAATCGCTGGCTCCGAGCAGTTGGGCCAACAGCGGCAGGGTCTTCTTGTGGATGATCCGGGAACGCCCGGCCCGCCGTCTGCTCCCTGTGTGCATGCCGTCTTCGGTGTCCAACAGTTCGTCGAGAAAGAGATCGAAATGCGCCATGGCTTTGGCCGGGTCCGGAGCGAAGGTCAGGGCGTGGGTGAACTGCTTGATCAGGGTGGCGGTGAGCTGAAGTTCCTGCTGTTCCGCCTGGTCCGAGAGCTTCTGGCCTTGGCGATTACGTACGTGGAATGCGTCATGGACGAGGAGCCCGCGATTCTCGACACGCGCCTTGTGGATGTAAATGTTCCGCATGGCGAGCGCATTCGCCAGGGCATAAAGAAAGGCCGGCGTGTCGGTCGATTGTATGACCATGATCGTGTCGGTCGCGGAGGTTTGGTTATCGAACCGGATCTCTACCGGCTCAAGCAGCGGCGTAAAGGCCCCGCGACGGCGGCTCAGCATCTCCACCAGACGGCGATTGACCCGCCGGCGGACGTCTTCCGCGCGGGACTCGTCCAGCAGGCGAATGATGATGCCCAATTCTTCGACGAGTTGTTGTTGCTCCTGCGGCCCGAAGGCGACGCAGTCGAGCGGCCGGACGCGGAAAAGGTCAACAATCTTCTTTCGGCTCAGCCCTGGCCGAGTCGGGCGGTGGCCTCCGACCCTGCGGCGCACCGGCGGGACCGGGGATTCACCGGCCTCCTCGAACGTGTAAATCAGCCCTTCACGGATGTCCAATCCAAAGGCGGAGAGCAGGCCGCAGATGGCCGCAAACTCCGAAAAGTAATCGTAGGCGACAATCGAGATGGCGAGCAGGCCATCCGCATCGGGCGACATCTGCACGTGGCAAGGCTCCAGCGGCGTC
This sequence comes from Nitrospiraceae bacterium, assembly GCA_040981105.1. Classification (GTDB taxonomy): domain Bacteria; phylum Nitrospirota; class Nitrospiria; order Nitrospirales; family Nitrospiraceae; genus Nitrospira_G. Next base: position 42,690 of record JANRMO010000001.1, on the reverse strand, counting down.
AGGCGATCGGCAAGCGTGAGGTGTGTCGCCACCATGTTGATCGGTTGTTGTCGAAGATAGTCCTGGTCCATCCGCATGACGAAGTCGCGGATGACCGCCGCGTCGATCTGCGGACAACGGGATTGAAGGCGCTCGATCATCTCTGAACGGCTGCCCATGGATGTTGCTGTCTGTCTCATGTTTTCGGGAGAGCGGTCACACCGGTGGATTCAGGGTTCATTGTCCTTGAGGAGTCCTGTCAGTATAATCCATCCCGATGCGAAGTAAACATCGATCCCTCGTTCGCGCGTCTGTATCCGCCCCGACGCAACACAACCGGCCGGACCCGACGCCGTTGCTCTTTGCCGCCGGGCTCGATCCGCAGGAGGTCGAGCGGCTGCTTCGTCCTTACGGCGTGACCGACTGGCGTGAGGCTGATGCCAATATTCAATCGCTGGCGGGCGATCCGCCGACGCGCCAGAAGTTGGGCGCCATCATGGCCGATTTGCTTGCCTGTATCGCCGAGACGGCCGATCCTGACCGCGCCCTGGTCCACTGGGATCGCTACGTACAGGCGACTCTCAACCGAGGTACGTTGTATGACTATTTGCGCGGATCGCCACGGCTTCTCCATTACCTCTGCGTGATCTTCGGAAACAGTCCGGCGATGGCGGACACCCTGATTCGGGATCCGACTCTCGTGTATTGGCTGTCCAGCCCGGGGGTGCTGGATCAGACCCCGACAAGGCACTCGTTGCGTACGGCCCTTCACGCCATGCTCGGGAATGTCACGGTCAAGGAACTGCAACTTGATGCCTTGCGCCGATTCAAGAGGCGGGAGATGCTACGGATCGGGATGCGCGATCTCCTGCGATTGGCTTCCGTGCCGGAGACGACGACCGCCCTCTCAGACCTGGCCTCCGTGCTGATTCACGCGGCCTATCGGATCGTGGTGGCGGATCTACGGCAGATCTATGGCCGCCCACAGCAGCGGAATCGCCGCGGTGCCTGGGTAGACAGCGGGTTTGCCGTGATCGGCATGGGCAAGTTGGGAGGGCGGGAGCTCAACTACAGCTCTGATGTGGATCTTATCTATGTCTATTCGGATGATGGCTTCACCACCGGTCCGGACGACCAGGAGCAGCGGGCATCCACAAGAACGCGTGGTATCACCAATGAGGAATATTTTGAACATCTTGCCAGAGAATTGACCCATGCGTTGACCGACGTGACCGCGGAGGGAACCGTCTTCCGGGTGGATCTGCGCCTGCGGGCGGAGGGCACGGTGGGGCAGTTGTGTCGCTCGCTGGGGAGTTACGAGCAGTATTATGCGACCCGCGGGCAAACGTGGGAACGAATGGCGCTGTTGAAAGCGGCACCGGTGGCCGGCGACCAGCAGGTGGGGCGGGCGTTCCTCCGGCGAATGAGACCGTTCATCCTCGGTCACGGACATCCGACCGAGAGCGACAGTCGACGCCTGCTGCTGGAGGTCCGGGGAGTGAAAGAGATGATCGACCGGAAGGTGGCGAAGCGCGGGCAGGGATCACGCAACGTCAAGCTCGGAACCGGCGGCATTCGCGAGATCGAGTTCCTGGTCCAGAGCATTCAATTGCTCGGGGCGCGGCAAATTCCGACAATCTGGCAGCGAGGCACGGGGGCCTCCTTGGAACGGTTTCAAGAGGCTGGGCTGCTGGGGCGAGATGACGTCAAGGCGCTCTCCAGCGCCTACGTGTTTCTGCGCGATGTGGAACATAAGCTTCAAATGGTCCATGACCTGCAAACTCACGCGCTCCCCGAAGACACACAGGAGCTGACTCGCTGCGCCGTTCGGCTCGGGTATGATGCCGCGAATCGGTGCGAGGCGATGGCGCGCTTCCTTGCCGACCATCGAAACCATACGGATTATGTGAACGGATTATTCCGTATGTTCTTTGTGCATCCGGAACAATCTTCGACGTTGCGTCGGGTCATGAAACGACTGCTCAAGTCTTGCATCTAGTGTGATGTCTCAAAAATCGAGATCGTATTTCAGCACCTGATCAGCCCGCCGCCTCCGCACCTCCCTGCGCGCCCTTCCGGGCCTTGCGGGGCGGAACTCCTTCGGGAATTCCCTCGCAGACTCGGTCAGTTCCCGCGTTCGCTCCCCGCAAGCCCACGGTAGGGACCCCGCGCCTGCTTTATCAGACATCCCGAGCCAAACATTTGTATCAAAATACACTTCCGGAGGGCGGGATGCAGGAAAGTCAATTGTGAAGGTCAAACTGCGGGTGCTCAGATCGCATTCGCGAATTACCAGGAGGGGTGAAGATTCGTGTGGCATATGCTTCATCTCTTATAGGTAATCACCAAAATAGCAGCAAGGAATCGGAAAACTTGGCTCACTGTGGTTCGAGCAATGAAAGTGTTCAACTGAAAGGTGTGGCGAGATGGATTGCGCGATGTTTCGCCTCGACCGCGCGTAGTTTGTACAACTCGTTGGTGTCAAATTGTACAAATGCCGTCGAACCGCCTATTGAGGTCCAAAAACAGAAGGGGCCCGAAGGCAGAAGCCAACCGGCCCCCTCATGAACACCCAAACATGAACGCAAAACATGGTGGATTTATAACGAC
>JANRMO010000001.1:0-40091 GCA_040981105.1 Nitrospiraceae bacterium | reverse complement strand
CCGCCTTTGGCGGACAAAACACCGCGGGGGCCGGTGGGCACTCCCCACCCGGCCCCTTCTGGAAGACCGAAAGCTGACCTCTAATCAGCTTCTATTTCTCAGTACATGCCTTCCATGCCGTGATTGTGCCCGTGCCCGCCCATCGGTTCTTTCTTCTCCTCGGGCAGTTCGGTGATCATCACCTGGGTCGTCAGCATCAGGCCGGCCACGCTCGCTGCGTTCTGCAACGCGCAACGCGAGACTTTGGTCGGATCGATGATGCCGGCGTCGAGCATGTCCACATACTGGTCGTTCGCCGCGTTGAAGCCGAGGCTCGCCTTGCTCTCGCCCTTCACCTTGTTGACGACGACGGACCCTTCGACGCCCGCGTTCTCTGCGATCTGGCGGATCGGCTCTTCGAGCGATCGGCGGACGATGTTCACCCCGACCTGTTGATCGCCTTCGAGCTTCAGACCCTCAAGGGCCTTCAGGCAGCGCAGGTACGCCACGCCGCCTCCGGGGACGATGCCCTCTTCCACGGCCGCCTTGGTGGCATGGAGCGCGTCTTCCACACGCGCCTTCTTTTCCTTCATTTCAGTCTCGGTTGCCGCGCCGACATTGATGACTGCCACGCCGCCGACGATTTTCGCCAACCGCTCCTGCAGCTTTTCGCGGTCGTAATCGGAGGTAGTCTCCTCGATCTGGGCCTTGATCTGCTTTACGCGGCCCTCGATCTTCTTCTGGTCGCCGTACCCCTCAACGATCGTCGTGTTGTCCTTGTCGATCGTCACGCGCTTGGCGCGACCCAGGTCGGTGAGCTTCACGTTCTCCAGCTTGAGCCCGAGATCCTCGGAGATCACTTGGCCGCCGGTCAGGATCGCGATATCCTCCAGCATGGCCTTCCGGCGATCGCCGAATCCCGGCGCCTTGACGGCGGAGACGTTCAAGGTTCCGCGCAGCTTGTTGACCACGAGAGTCGCCAGTGCTTCGCCTTCCACTTCCTCGGCGACGATCACGAGCGGCTTTCCCATCTTGGCCACCTGCTCCAGCAAGGGAAGCAGATCCTTCATGCTGCTGACTTTCTTCTCGTTGATCAGAATGAGCGGTTCATCGAGGACGGCTTCCATCCGCTCGGCGTTGGTCACGAAATAGGGGGAGATGTACCCGCGGTCGAACTGCATGCCTTCTACGACATCCAATGAGGTGGACATCGACTTGGCCTCTTCCACGGTGATGACCCCGTCCTTGCCGACCTTCTCCATGGCTTCCGCAATCAGCTCGCCGATCGTGGCGTCGCTGTTGGCCGAGATCGTGCCGATCTGCGCGATCTCCTTCTTGCTCTGGCAAGGCCGGCTGAGTTTCTTCAGTTCGGCTACCACGGCTTCCACCGCGCGATCGATACCGCGCTTGAGGTCCATCGGGTTGGCGCCGGCCGTGATGTTCTTGGCTCCTTCGCGATAGATCGCCTGGGCCAGCACGGTTGCCGTGGTCGTCCCATCGCCCGCCACGTCGCTGGTCTTGCTGGCGACTTCACGCACAAGCTGCGCGCCCATGTTCTCATACGGATTCTTCAGCTCGACTTCCTTCGCCACGGTCACGCCGTCCTTGGTGATCGTCGGCGCGCCGAACTTCTTATCGAGAATGGCATTTCGCCCTTTGGGCCCGAGCGTCGCCTTGACGGCGTCGGCCAGTTGGTTGACACCCTTCAAAATTGCCGCCCGCGCCTGCTCGTCATACAGCAGTTGCTTTGCCATCGTGATCCTCCTTTAAGATCGTCTTCAACAGTGATATGCGTGTGATGAAAAACCGGTGAGAATCGGTTACTTCGTAAACTTGCCCAGCACATCCTCTTCCTTGAGGATCAGGCAGTCCGTATCGTCGATCTTGAGCTTCGTGCCGGAGTACTTGTCGAAGAGCACCTGGTCGCCCACTTTCAACTTCTCCACTTTGTCGCCGATCGCCTGCACGGCCCCGCGCTGAGGCTTTTCCTTGGCTGTTTCCGGCACATAGATTCCGCCGGCCGTTCGTTCCATTTCCTCCGTGTAGGTGATGAACACGCGGTCGCCGAGCGGCTGGAAATTCTTGTAAGCGCTTCCAGTCTTCTCTTCCTTCTTCTCCTTCGTCTCCGTAGCCATGCCAAAACCTCCTGTTAGGGTCAGACCCTGCTGTGATGTGGACGGTTGAGAGAAACCTGTGAGTTGATCGTCGATGATGCCGAACCGGGTAGATCCCTATCTCTCTGGATCGCCCCCCTAGATAGTGACGAAGCCGATTGAGTCAAGGGGCGAGGGGGAAAATTTTTTTGACCGGGCCGTTCCCAAAGGCTGGAGGCGTAACATCGCGAAAGATAGCCAGAAAAGACTGTCTTTGGCTTGGTTACGAACGCAGGAACTCGAAGTCTTTAACCTCTCGTTTCATGTACTCGCGGAGCCGTTTGATGATGCGCGCTTCCAATTGTCTGGTCCGTTCCTTGGTAATGTCGTACTTCCGACCGAGATCCTCAAGTGTGACAGGGGTCTCCGAGAGGAGACGGTTGCGGAGAATGTCCTCCTCGCGTTCATCGAGGGATTTCGTAAACTCGGCCAACTTTTTCCGGAAGAGAGACCGCAGTTCCTCCTGAGCGAACCGTTCGTCGTGGCCGCTCTCGGCGGCCGGCAGGATGTCCAGGAGGGTCCCGTCCGAGTCCTCGCTGAGCGGCTGGTCCAATGACAATTCCCAGTTGCCGAGCCGTTGATCCATCTCGATCACATCCCGCTCGCGGACCTGGAGCCGGTCCGCCAGGAGCTTGGTGTCCGGGGCATAGCCTTCCCGTTCCAGTTTCGCCTTTTCCTTTCTCAGGTTGTAAAACAACTTCCGTTGATCCTGCGTCGTTCCGATCTTGACAAGGCGGAAGTTATTGAGGAGGTAGCGAAGGATATAGGCTCTGGCCCACCAAGCCGCGTAGGCATGGAACCGCACGTTCTTGGTCACGTCGAATTTCTTGATCGCCTGCATGAGGCCGACGTTCCCTTCCTGAATCAGGTCCATCTGATCGAAACCGGTGTGAAAATATTCGGAGGCCACGGCGACGGACACGCGCAAATTCGCCAGGATGAGCCTGACGGCGGCATCCCGGCTGCCGAGCACCCGATATTGATGGAAGAGCTCCAGTTCTTCCTCCTTGGAGAGATACGGATATCTCCGCACCTCGGTCAGGTACAACTGAAGCGAGGACACCGGCACGAGCGAGGTGTCGGTCTCTCGGGCCGGTTCGAGCGCGTTCTCGGCGGCCGGCTGAGTCTCGTCGGGAATCGGTGAATCCGACAGGTCCGCCTCGGTCGGCTCGTCCACCTCGTCCACCGTTTCGGGGGAGTCCTGCAGCGGGAGATCCGGATCGTTCATGAGTCTGAGGCCATCGTTGCCGGCGATCGAGTTGGCATGCGCGATAGGATGTCTGCTCTACCAGGCTGAGTGCAGGCCGATTGAGACGCTCATTATAAACAGAACGGCCGGGCGGGACCAAATCCGATTTGGCCGGATGCCTGCGTCACCCGTTCTCGCGTTCGTACCGCGCGCAGCTTGCTGCGAGCCCGAGCGGTCCCCTATAGTGGTGACGATCGATATCGAGCGAAGGGGTGCCTGAGGATGAATGACCGCAGGCAGACGAGCAGTAGCAGGGCAGGACGGTGGGGGATCCAGTCGCAGCTCGTACGGGCATTTCGGTCAGGCCATTGGCCCACGCTCCTCGGGGCTTGGCTGCACTTCGAGGTCAGCTTCATGGTCTGGCTGCTGGTTGGAGCCCTGAGCGTTGCGATCGCATCCGAGCTGGGATTGAGCGCCACGCAAAAGGGCTTGCTCGTGTCGGTGCCCCTGCTCAGTGGAGCGCTCCTCCGGATTCCGGTGGGGATCAGCAGCGACCGTATCGGAGTCAAACGCACGGGATTGGCCATTCTGCTTTGCGAGCTGGTCGGTCTGGGCTGGGCCTGGCTAGGTGCGTCGACCTATCTCCACCTGCTTGCGATCGGGTTGCTGCTCGGAGTCGCCGGTGCCAGCTTCGCGGTGGCACTTCCCCTGGCCAGCCGTGTCTATCCCCCTGCCCACCAGGGGTTGGCTATGGGGATTGCGGCGTCGGCCAACAGCGGGACTGTCCTGGCGATGTGGTTTGCACCGCGCATCGCGGAGTCAACCGGATGGCAAGGCGCGTTCGGCGTGATGGCCTGTCCGGTGCTGGCGACGACCGCGCTGTTCGCCGGTCTGGTGCAGAGTGACCGGTGGCTGGGACGGACGGGAGCAATCTCGTGGCGACCGGCTCTGATAGATGTCGGACGAGAGCGACTCATTGTTTGGCTCTGCGGCCTGTACGCGATTACGTTCGGCGGGTTCGTCGGGCTCTGCAGTTCGCTCCCGTTCTTCCTTCACGATCACTATGGATTGGGCGTGGTAGCGGCCGGGTCGCTGACCGCCCTCTGCGGCCTGATCGGCAGCCTGATCCGTCCGTTGGGCGGGTATGTCGCCGACCGGGTCGGCGGTCTGACCGTGCTGCCGACTGCGCTGGGCGCCATCACTCTGTCGCTCGCCTTCATCGGAGGCTTGCCGGCCCTCCCCTGGGCTGTAGGATTGATTGTGTCGGCCGTGGCGGTGATGGGATTTGGAAACGGCGTGGTGTTTCAAGTGGCTTCGGGCCGATTTGCCAAACAAATGGGAATTGTGTCCGGGGTGGTCGGGGCCGCTGGCGGCCTGGGTGGATTTCTCCTCCCTCTCGGTTTGGGCTGGCTTAAGGACGTGACCGGCACCTTTTCGTTCGGCTTCTGGCTGTTTGCTGCCTGCGCCGGCTGTGGTCTGCTCGGGGCTAGACACTTGAGGGAACAACCTCGGTATGCGGGCGATCTACCAGTCATGTGAGCCGAGAGTGGCGTAGCTGGGATGAGGAGCATGGTCACGATGGGAGAGATGGTTGCGGCGGCGGTACGGTTCTCCATTGACTCCCAGCGGGCAACCCTTTAAGAGTGACGCCGTCAGGTGATGATGTGGATTGCGGCGAAGCCGGGAGCGTCTGACAGGCCATGAACGAGAAATTCGACCGGATCGAGGACGCCGTCAGGGATATCAAAAAGGGGCGATTCATTATCTTGGTCGACGACGAGGATCGGGAGAACGAGGGTGATCTGGTGATCGCGGCAGAGAAGATCACCCCACAGGCCGTGAACTTCATGGCGAAACATGCCCGTGGGCTGATCTGCCTGGCGCTGACTCCGGAGCGGGTGGAGGAGTTGCAACTGCCCCAGCAGGCGGTGGAAAACACGGCCTCGTTCGGCACGGCCTTCACGGTCTCGATCGATGCGCGCCGGGGTGTGACCACGGGCATTTCCGCCGCGGATCGCGCGACAACGATCCATGTGGCGATCGACCAACAGTCGAAACCATCCGATCTGGCGAGACCCGGGCATATTTTTCCGCTGAAGGCGCAAAAAGGCGGGGTGTTGAAGCGTGCGGGTCAGACCGAAGGCTCCGTCGATCTCGCGCGGCTGGCCGGGCTCTATCCGGCCGGTGTCATCTGCGAGATTATGAATGAGGACGGGACGATGGCGCGGGTGTCGGAGCTGATGAAGTTTGCGCGGAGCCACAAGCTGAAAATCATCTCGATCAAAGCACTCATCGAATATCGCATGAGGCGCGAGACCTTTATCAAGCGGATCGCCGCCGCCCATCTGCCGACGACCTTCGGGGAGTTCGAGGCCGTGGCGTTCGAGAACGAGATCGACGGGGCGACGCACATCGCGTTGGTCAAGGGCCGGGTGGATAGCGGCGAGCCGACGCTCGTGCGCGTGCACTCGGGTTGTCTCACTGCCGATGCGCTGGGCTCGCTCCGTTGCGACTGCCGGGATCAGCTCCATCGCGCGATGGAGATCATTCAAAAAGAAGGCCGGGGCGTGTTGCTCTATCTCAACCAGGAAGGACGCGGCATCGGCCTCCTCAACAAGATCCGCGCCTATGGTTTGCAGGACCAGGGCAGCGACACGGTGGAGGCGAATTTGAAACTGGGCTTCAAGGCCGATCTCCGCGACTACGGCGTGGGAGCGCAGATCCTGGCGGATTTGGGTCTGCATCAGATCAAGCTCATCACCAACAATCCTCGCAAAATCGTCGGGATCGAAGGGTATGGGTTGCGTGTGGTAGAACGGGTGCCCATCGAGATCGCGCCGCGGGACGCGAACGTCAAATATCTCAAGACCAAGAAAACGAAGTTAGGGCACCTGCTCCGGAAGGTATGAGCCGATTCGGCGCGGCCAATCCATGACCCTATGAAGGCGATCAAAGGCTCCTCGGACGCGTCGGGACTGCGGTTCGGCATCGTGGTCAGCCGGTTCAACAAGTTTGTGACGAGCCGGCTGCTGAGCAGCGCGATGGAAACGCTCATCAAGGCCGGAGCCGGCGAGGACGAGATCGAGGTGGTGCGGGTGCCGGGCGCATTTGAAATTCCCTTGGTCGCCCGGACCATGGCTCGGTCGGGCCGCTTCGATACGGTAATATGTCTGGGGGCGGTGATCCGCGGGGACACCCCGCATTTCGAACATATCAGCACGGAAGCCAGCCGGGGGATTGCGCAGGCATCGTTGGATTCCGATGTGCCGGTCGTGTTCGGCGTGCTCACCACCGAGACCGTCGCGCAGGCGATTGAGCGAGCCGATCCGCAGAAATACAACCGGGGCGCCGAGGCGGCCAAGACCGCCATTGAAATGGCTCACGTGATGAAGCAGTTGCGAGCCGGAGATGCGGCCGCCGGAGTCAAGGGACAATCGAAACCCCAGCGCCGGTCGCGGCCGCGGAAAAAACCCACATGACCCGCCGCCCATCGACCAGACATGAGGCTCGGGAGCGTGCGCTCCAGATGTTGTTCCAGTGGGACATCCACGAGCAGGAAGGACCCTGGGAGCAGGATTTTTGGGAGCAGTTTCCGCTGGAAGAGGAGGCGAAGGAATTCGCGACGGGGCTGGTGGCCGGTGTCCGCAAACGCCTGCCGGACCTGGACGCGGTCCTCGGCCGTTACGCTACGAATTGGAGAGTCAGCCGGATGCCGATCGTGGATCGGAACATCCTGCGGCTGAGCCTGTATGAACTGCTCTGGATGCCGGAGCTGCCGGCCAAGGTGAGCATCAACGAGGCACTGGAGCTGGCCCGCGACTTCGCGGATGAAGAAGCCCGCGGCTTCGTCAACGGCGTACTCGATAAGATTCTCAATGCCGAACCGCGGTTAGCCGCGAAGCGGGCCGAGATTCTCTCAACCAATTGAGCGGACCTGTCCGAGTGCGACACGGTTTTCATCAGCGAGCGCATCTATGATTGAACGCTATACGCTCCCGCGCATGAAGGCCATCTGGGACCTCCGGCGCAAGTACGAGATCTGGCTCGAGGTCGAGCTAGCGGCCTGCGAAGCCTGTGAGCGCACCGGGGATGTGCCGAAGGGCACGGCCAAGCGTATCCGCCGGAAGGCGCGGATCGACCCGGAGCGGATCGCGGAGATCGAGCTGATTACGAAGCATGACGTGATCGCGTTCCTGGAATCGCTGACCGCATCGGTGGGGCCCGACGCCCGCCACTTGCACAAGGGGCTGACGTCCTCGGACATCGTCGACACGTCGCTCGCGGTGCAGATGACGCAGGCACTGGACCTCATTGTGAACGATGTTCAATCGTTGCTGGCCGTGCTCAAGGTCAAGGCCTTGGAGCATCGCGACACGGTCATGGTCGGCCGCTCGCACGGAATTCACGGCGAGCCGATCTCGTTCGGCCTCAAGCTGGCGATCTGGTTCGAAGAAATGAAACGTCATCTGGCCAGGCTCACGGCGGTGCGGACCGAGATCGCAGTGGGGAAGCTCTCCGGGGCGATGGGAACATTCGCCCATCAGGGGCCGGAGGTCGAGGAATACGTCTGCCAGAAGTTGGGTTTGGTGCCCGATCCCGTGTCGAGCCAGATCGTCCAACGCGATCGTCATGCGGCGTATCAGTCGATGCTGGCGCTGCTCGCGGCGAGCATCGAGAAGATCGCGACGGAAATCCGGCATCTTCAGCGGACGGAGGTGCTGGAGGCCGAGGAGTTTTTCTCGGAAGGGCAAAAGGGCTCCTCTGCCATGCCGCACAAGCGGAACCCGATCGCCTCGGAGAATTTGTGCGGCTTGGCCCGGGTGGTGCGCGCGAACAGCCTGGCGGCCATGGAAAACGTGGCGCTCTGGCACGAGCGCGATATCAGCCATTCGTCGGTCGAACGCATCATCATGCCGGACAGCACGATCCTGATCGATTACATGCTCGTCCGGATCACCGACCTAGTGAAGAACCTGCTGGTGTACCCCGAAACCATGAAGCGCAATCTGGAGCTGACCGGTGGGTTGGTCTATTCGCAGCGGCTGTTGTTGGCGCTGATCGAGAAAGGCGCGCAACGCAAGGAGGCCTACGAGGCGGTGCAGCGCAATGCGATGGCGGCGTGGAAAGGGGGACCGCCGCTGGAAGAGGGGGCGGGGAAGGATCCCTTTATCACCAAACATCTGAGCCTGCAGGAGATCGCGCGATGCTTCGACCCGATGTACTATCTGCGCCATCTCGGCAAGATCTACCGGCGCGTCTTCGGCGCCATGCCGGCCGGCAAAAAGAAGCCCGGACGGCGGTAGGAAGGTAGGAATCATGGCGGAGACGATCACCAAAGGGGCCATGTTGTACGAAGGCAAGGCGAAGCAGATCTTCGCCACGGACCGGCCGGACCGGGTGATCCAGTATTTCAAGGACGATGCGACGGCCTTCAATGCGCAGAAGCGCGGGACGATCGTCGAGAAGGGTGTGGTCAACAACAAGGTGTCGGAGCGACTCTTTCGCCTGCTGGAGCAGGACGGCGTGCCGACGCATTTCCTTGAGCGGCTCAACGACCGCGAAATGTTGACGAAGAAGGTCGCGATCGTGCCGGTGGAAGTGGTGGTGCGCAACGTCGTTGCGGGAAGCTTGGCTAAACGACTGGGGTTGAAGGAAGGGGAGCCGATCGAGCCGCCGGTGGTCGAGTGGTATTACAAACACGACGCGTTGGGCGACCCGTTGCTCGCGGACGAACATGTGCGGCTGCTCAAACTGGCGACCCCGGAGCAACTGGCCGAGATCAAGCGGTTGGCCCTGAGGGTCAATCAGTCGCTTCAGCCCTTCTTCTTGGAGCGCAAGATGATTCTGGTCGATTTCAAGCTGGAGTTCGGGTTCGCCGAAGGGCGGCTCCTGCTGGCGGACGAGATTTCTCCCGATACCTGTCGTTTTTGGGACCAGACGACCAAGGAATCCATGGACAAGGACCGCTTCCGGAAGGACCTCGGCAAGATCGAGGAGGCCTATCAAGAGGTGCTGAAGCGTGTCTGCGCCTGATCCACCTTCTCCGAAACCGACGGCCGCCCAACGATTGATGGACTATGGGCTGATGGCGGCCATCCTGGTGTGGGCCGGTGCCGTCGGCCTGATGGCCGTTAACCTTCCGGATAGCCCGTGGCGCTGGGTCTTCGCTTCCCTCTCGATTGCCGGCGTGGCGACGGTGTATGGCATCGTCCGGATCAGGCGCTATATCAATAGTCTGTCGAAACCGTCCGCGCAGGAGAAACAACCGTGAAGGCTAAGATTCATGTCACGTTGAAGCAGGGGATTCTGGATCCGCAAGGGAAGGCCATCGAACATGCCTTGGAGTCGCTGGGTTTCAAGAACGCCGGCAATGTGAGAGTCGGGAAATATATGGAAGTGGACGTCCAGGAACAAGACCGAGCCAAGGCGGAGGCGCAAGTCAAACAGATGTGCGAGACGCTGCTGGCGAACACGGTCGTTGAAGAATATCGTTACGAGCTGGGGTGAACAACGGCAGCCGGGCCTATCTCCGTGCTTGCAGGCCGCGCGCTTTAAGATCCATATATATTTTCGGAGCGGGCGGCGCGCGGCCGATGCGCGCAATAGAGCCACGCCCGGCTCCTTTTGTTTGGAGAGTGCAGGAGACAGAGGAAGAGAAGAAAGATGAACTTCGGCGTCATTGTTTTTCCCGGAAGCAATTGTGATCACGATTGCGAGCATGTTTTCAAGAACCTGCTCGGGCAATCGGTGCGGATGGTCTGGCATAGGGACACGTCCCTCGCCGGCCTCGATGCGGTCATCCTGCCGGGTGGATTTTCCTATGGCGATTACTTGCGTACGGGGGCCATCGCACGGTTCTCGCCGGTGATGGCCGCCGTGAAGGAGTTTGCCGAGGCTGGCAGGCTGGTCCTCGGCATCTGCAACGGCTTTCAGATTCTGCTCGAAGCCGGGTTGCTCCCCGGCGTGATGCTGCACAACCGCTCGCTGAACTTTATTTGCAGAGATGTCTCCGTTCGGGTCGAGAACGCGGCCACACCTTTTACCGGCCGTTGCGAGCCCGGTCAGGTCCTGAAGCTCCCCATCGCCCATGCGGACGGTAATTACTACACCGATCCGGTGACCTTGGCCGGGCTTCAAGCGAACGCACAGATCGTCTTGCGCTACTGCACGGCAGACGGCAAGGTGGCGCCGGAGGCGAACCCCAACGGCTCGCTCGACAACATCGCCGGCATCAGGAACGCGGGGGGCAACGTGCTCGGCATGATGCCGCACCCGGAACGGGCATCCGAGGAACTGCTGGGCAACGAGGACGGGAAGTTGATTTTCTTGTCGATGCTGGAGGCCATGAAGAAGGTGGGGGCGTAGCGGAGCCATGCTGGCGTTCGCTTCAGGGCCTCTTGGCGCGACCCTTCCGGGCTCAGCCCGGCGAAAGCCTTCGGAAATTCCCTCGCAGACTCGGTCAGTTTCCGCTTTCCTGCCAGCCCGACCCTCGGTGGGTGCCCCGCTCCTTCGGCCAATTTCGCTCACCGCAGCTATGGCTCCGTGGAGAAGCGAGACGGATAGACAAGTGCGGCATCCCGAGCCGGCGTATGATTCGCGACGCAGACCTCGGACGTCACGAGTGGTAAGTGGGCAGGGATTATTGGGATGAAGGTAGTGGGCAAAGGGATGGCCAGCCGCTTTGACGCCTTCGCGGTCACCCTTGCGGAGTTCGTCAGGCGGAATTCCGGCCGCCTCACCATCTCGGCGGCGCGCACAAACTTGATGCTCCTTATTCGTCGCATCGTGCGCCCTTCTGGAATTCTCCCAGCCACGGTCTTGCGACCGTGGGGCTTCGGTCAGTTCCAGCTTTCCTGCCTGCCGCACTCTCGATGGGTCCCGACCGCTCTTGGCAATATCGCTCTGGCCATCCCCTTACGCCTGAGGTGGGGGTACGATATTCGGAGCCTCCGTGTGATTTGCGACGCAGACTCCGGCCGTCACGCGTGGTAGCCGAGGCGGGGATACTGGGAGAAGATGGTGGAGAAGGGCATGGCCAGCCGCTTTGACGCCTTGCCAGTTGCCACAATCGCACTTTGTAACGACAAGAGCGGAGCCATGCTGGCGTTTGCTTCAGGGCCTCCCGGAGCGACCCTTCCGGGCTCAGGCCGGCGGAAGCCTTCGGAAATTCCCTCGCAGACTCGGTCAGTTTCCGCTTTCCTGGCCAGCCCGAGCCTCGGTGGGTGCCCCGCTCCTCCGGCCAATTTCGCTCACCGCAGCATGGCTCCGCGGGATAGCGAAAAGAATAAACAATGGCGATGTTGCGACCCTGCATGCGATTCGCGATGTCAGCACAGCCACCAAAATAGATCCGGTGGCAAACGGCGGGCACTGTCTGCACAAGACAGGGCCGATTGATGTTTCAAAAGGTGTTCGCCAGCAACAAATGCATGATGATCCGCCTTGAGAGAGGGAAAAGCACCTGAGGTCATGATTTCTACTTCTCTATCACTCCACGAGGCATTTCCATCATCAAATCTATTAGGGTTGGACATCCTTCGCCTGATGGCGACGTACAACGACCTAAGTTGGGTCAGGAGTTGGATAGTAGATATGAAGGAATCCCCGAGAGACCCTATTGGGAGAGAATTATTCTTGAGTAAAATGAGTTTTCTTGTACGGTTGATGATGGCGTTCGTGCACGAGGGATTTGCTGTTTTGGACCAAATGGAGAAACTTGAAGAGTTCGAAAAGCTAGAGCGCAAGTTGGATCAAGAAGGCATGAAAGCTCTGCTGCACCTGAGGGAAGTGCGTTCGAGTGTGGATCGAAAGATACCTCTCTTCGTAGATCGGATTAGAAATAAGGTGGCATTTCACTACGTGAGGAGCGAGTTCAGGGATGCCTTAAAGGAGATCAAATTGCGCTTTGGAGAAACCGCACCAGCTACTGTGTTTCTCCCAGAACCGGGGAGGGGAGAAGTTGGATACTTTCCTGTGGCAGACCATGTCAGGGATATTCTTACTTCCCAGAAAAGAAATTCTGAAGAATTAGGGACGATCATCAAAGACTTTATGGATATCGAGCAAAGTCTGTCAATATTTGCTGCAGCTGCATTTGCGGCGTTCATCAGATCAGATCTCGCGCCTTGATGTTAGAAGGCAGTCAGCAACAGGGGGGAGCCAAACATCATCGAGAAACTGCAAGGTTTATCGCTTACCCAAGATCTTCTCGGATACCATATGCCAAAAGAGGTACGGACAGCGAGATTGTCGAGATCGTCGGGCGTGAGCAAGATTTGATGGCGTGCGGAAATGGAAATCTTTCCCGGCATTTCGATGGACCCCAATATCCGATTCGGGAAGCCCTGCTTGACGCGCACCAGAATTGATATGGCCACAGTCGTGGGAGCCCTTGCGGCCGGTGAAAGTTTTGGCGCGGTACAGGAGGCCTATTCACTCACCGGAGAGCAAATTCTGGCTGCCGTTCGGTATGCCGCGCATGTTGCCGAGCATGTGCCGTCAGCGGTGAAACAAGCTTCTTGAAGCTCCGGTCAAGTGGACGGTGTTGTCATATACGTGAGACTGGCGGAAGGTGATCTGATGGAGCGATCCGGGAGGAACGATCATGAATAAGACCACGGTCAAAGAGGAGATGAGAAAGATGTTGGAATCCCTCCCGGAAGATTGCACCTGGGAGGACATCCAATTTCACATCTACGTCAGAGAAAAGATTGAACGCGGAATGGCTGGTGCAAACGCAGGCGACGTGATTTCTCAAGAAGAGGCTGAAAAGCGGGCGGAGGAGTGGCTAAATCCGTCTGGACAGGGCCAGCGTTAAGAGATTTCGGAGTTATCGTGAGATATATCGCCATGGATTCTCCGTGCTATGCGGAGCGATTCTCGAAGCGATTGAGATGATGATCAACGTCGATACGGCCGTGCCGGGGATGAAATCTTTAGACGGTCTCTTTAATCAATTGATGGAGGAAGGGGAAGGATGACGAGAGACGTTCACCTCCATGGCATCGACATCCCCGCGCGGCAACTGGCGGAGTTGTGCCAGCGGTGGTGCATCACGGAGTTAGCCCTATTCGGTTCCATTCTACGCGATGACTTTCGACCGGATAGCGATGTGGATGTGCTGGCCAGGTTCGCCCCGGACGTCGAGTGGAGCTTGCTCGACCACGTGCGCATGGAACAGGAGTTGGCTGAGCTGTTCGGTCGGCCCGTTCATCTTGTGAGCCGACGGGCTATTGAACGGAGCCATAATTGGATCCGGCGGCAAGCCATTCTGAACACGGCTCGGGTCGTGCATGTCTCGTGATCCGGCGACGCTCTTGGACGTGGCCCGTGCTGGTCGGCTCGTGGTTGACTTCTGCAGCGGCCTCGACCGGAGAGCGTTCATGCGGGACGTGAAAACACAGTCGGCCGTACTCCATCCACTGCTCGTCATCGGGGAAGCCGTCAAGCGGTTTTCGGAAGAATTCCGCAATCGCCATCCAGAGATTCCCTGGACCGTCGTTGCCGGGATGCGTGACAAGCTGATCCATGAATACGATGAATTAGACCGCGACGAAGTTTGGAGCACGGCGCAGCGGCATGTCCCGAGCCTGCTCCGGTTCCTTGAACCCCTACTGCCGAAGCAGGAACGGTCATGAGGTTGGAACAGGCTAGAGCACGGATTCCCAATGTCCAAGTGAAGACCTGGGACCAGCTCAGACAGGATTTTCGTGTCCTCCGCCAAGGCGGGAACTATATGGAAACTATCTTGGCTCTGGATTGAAGGTGGCTGTGCAGGCCCAAGGTTGCCATTTGTTGAAGGGAATGGCTCATGACTCCAATTGAGTTTGATGCGATCATGTTTCAGGAAGGCAAAGCCTACGTTGGGCATTGTCCTGAATTGGATCTCTCAAGCTGCGGGAAGGATGTGGACGAGGCAAGACGGAATCTGAAGACGGCTGTCCGCTTGTTTGTCGAGGAGGCGGAAAAGCTGGGCACGCTTGAAGGCATTTTGAAGGAGACAGGGTATCAGCAAGATTCTGAAGGGGAGCGGAAACTATAGATGAAGCTGCAAGATCAGCCGATCACCAAAGACCTTCTCGTGCAGCATAAGCTGACGGAGGAGGAGTACAAGAAGATCGTCGAGATTCTCGGGCGGGAGCCGAATCTCACCGAACTCGGCATGTTCTCGGCTATGTGGTCGGAACATTGCTCATACAAGAGTTCGCGCCTCCATCTGAAGAAGCTCCCCACGACGGGACCGCGGGTGGTGCAGGGACCGGGCGAGAATGCCGGAGCGGTGGATATCGGCGATGGGCTCTGCGCGGTCTTCAAGATGGAGTCGCACAACCATCCCTCCTTTATCGAACCCTATCAGGGGGCTGCGACCGGAGTGGGCGGCATCCTGCGCGACATCTTTACGATGGGCGCGAGGCCGGTTGCGCTGTTGGATTCGCTGCGGTTCGGGGGGCTGGAGAATCCGAAGAACCGTCACCTCCTGAAGGGGGTCGTTTCAGGGATCGCAGGCTACGGTAATTGTATGGGCGTGCCGACGGTGGGCGGCGAGGTGGTCTTCAACGACATCTACACGCTCAATCCGCTCGTCAACGTGTTCTGCCTGGGGATCGCTCGAAAAGATCGGATCTTTCTCGGCAAGGCGGCCGGCGTCGGCAATCCGTTGATCTACGTCGGGTCGAAAACCGGACGGGATGGCATTCACGGCGCCACAATGGCGTCGGACTCGTTTGACGACCAGGCCCAGCAGAAGCGTCCCACCGTGCAGGTAGGCGATCCCTTCACCGAAAAGCTGTTGCTCGAAGCCTGCCTGGAAATCATGGGCGAGGACCTCTTGGTGGGCATCCAGGACATGGGGGCGGCGGGCCTCACCAGCTCGTCCTGCGAAATGGCGTCGCGGGAGGGGACCGGGGTGGAGATCGAGCTGGTCCATGTTCCGCGCCGCGAACCTGGCATGACGCCTTACGAAATCATGTTGTCGGAATCACAGGAGCGGATGTTGATGGTGGCCAAGGGAGGCCGCGAAGACGATGTCATCCGGATCTGTAAGAAATGGGAATTGGACGTTGCAGTGATCGGGAAGGTAACGGCTAGCGGGCGCGTCGTGATCAAGGACAATGGCACGGTTGTGGCGGATATTCCCGCCAAGGCCCTGGCCGACGAAGGGCCGCGTTATGATCGTCCTCGGGCCCAACCTCCCTATCAGGACATGCTCCAGATGGTGAATTGGGATGCAATCCGCGACGTAACCGATCCCAACAAAGTCCTGCTGGACCTCCTCTCCTCTCCCACCATCGCCAGCAAGCGTTGGGTCTACGAACAATACGATCATATGGTGCGGACGAACACGCAGGTGCGGCCGGGGTCGGATGCGGCGGTCATCAGGGTCAAGGGAACGGAGAAGGCTCTGGCTGTCTCCGTGGACTGCAACAGTCGTTATTGCGTGCTGAATCCTTACGAAGGTGCCAAAATTGCCGTAGCCGAGTGCGCGCGGAATCTCGTCTGTTCCGGGGCCGAACCGATCGGCGTCACCGATTGTTTGAACTACGGCAACCCTGAGCGGCCGGACATCATGTGGCAGTTGGTGCTCGGTATCGAAGGCATCAAAGACGCCTGCGAGGCATTCAACGTCCCGGTGGTCAGCGGCAACGTGAGCCTCTATAACGAAACGAACGGACTCTCGATTTATCCGACGCCCATGATCGGCATGGTGGGGCTGATCGACCGGGCTGAACAGGCCGTCACGCAATGGTTCAAGCAGGTGGACGACGACATCATTCTGCTCGGCGAGACCGGCGAGGACCTGGGAGGGACCGAGTATCTGAAAGTGGCGCATGCGCGTGAGCAGGGGAGTCCGCCTGTGCTTCATCTCGACAAGGAGCGGGCGCTGCAGACTTGCTTGCTCGGGTTGATTCGGAGGGGATTGATTCGGTCCGCTCACGACTGTTCGGACGGAGGTCTCGCCGTGACCCTCTCGGAGTGCTGCATTTCCTCCCCTGGGGTTCGATTGGGTGCTGTGATACAATTACCTCGCTCCCAATTCATCAGGCGAGATGCTCACTTGTTCGGCGAGAGCCAGTCTCGTGTTGTTCTCTCCGTCACGCCGGAGCATCGCGATCTCGTGATGCACACCGCTGAGGAGGCCGGGGTCCCGGCAGCCGTGATCGGGAAGGTCGGAGGCAACCGCCTTGTGATCGAGCTTCCGGCCGAATCATCGGTGCCTTGCCGGATCGATCTTTCTGTCGAGGCGTTGCATGACGCCTGGGCCCATGCGGTCGAACGGGCGCTCACCCCACAGTGATATGAAAGCTTTACCGATCGTCACGCCCGACAAATTTCACGACGAGTGCGCCGTGATCGGAGTGTTCAATCATCCCGAGGCGTCCAACCTGGCCTACCTTGGGCTGTACGCACTGCAACATCGCGGACAGGAAGCCTCCGGCATCGTGTCCTCGGACGGCCAGCATTTCTACATGCAAAAGGGGATGGGGCTCGTCGCGGATATTTATTCCAAATCGGTATTGGCTCAGCTCCCCGGCCATATGGCGATCGGGCACAACCGGTACTCGACTGCCGGCGGCAGCGATTTCAAGAACGTCCAGCCACTCACGGTGAATTTCGCTCTGGGCAATCTGGCGCTCGCCCACAATGGCAATCTGATCAATGCGCAGATGTTGCGCAATGAGCTGGAGGCCTACGGTGCGATCTTTCAATCCACTTCCGACACGGAAGTCATCATCCACCTGATCGCCCATTCGCGCGCGGATACGTTGCTCGCGCGAGTGATGGATGCCTTGAGCCAGGTGCGGGGCGCCTACTCGCTCGTGCTGATGACCGACGAAGGGTTGATGGCGGTGCGCGATCCCCACGGATTTCGGCCGCTCTGCTTGGGGCAGGTACGAGACAGTTGGATCGTGGCCTCCGAGAGTTGCGCCTTCGATCTATTGGACGCCGAGTATGTTCGGGAGATCGAGCCCGGTGAGCTGGTTGTGATCAACGAGAAGAAGGTCGCCAGCTATCGTCCGTTCGCCCCGTCGAATTCGGCAATGTGTGTCTTCGAATACGTCTACTTCGCCAGGCCGGACAGCAGGATTTTCGGCGGCGGGCATGCGGTCTATCAAATCCGAAAGGCCCTCGGCCGGCAACTGGCGCAGGAAGCCTGGGTCGCGGCGGATCTGGTGATACCGGTTCCGGATTCCGGCGTGCCGGCCGCGCTCGGGTATTCGGAAGGATCGGGTGTCCCGTTCGAAGCCGGGCTGATGCGGAATCACTATGTCGGACGGACCTTCATCGAGCCGGAACAATCCATCCGGCACTTCGGGGTGAAGGTGAAGCTCAACGCCATTCCGGAGGTGTTGGAGGGAAAGCGCGTAGTCGTCGTGGATGATTCCATCGTCCGGGGGACGACCAGCCGCAAGATCGTCAAGATGCTCCGGAGCGCCGGCGCGAAGGAAGTCCACATGCGGATCAGCTCGCCGCCGATTGTCGCGCCCTGTTTCTATGGAATCGATACGCCGACCAAGCGGGAACTGATCGGCTCCAGCCACACGGTCGAAGAGATCCGCAAGTATGTGACGGCCGACAGCGTCGCTTACTTGAGCTTGGACGGGATGCTCAAGGCTGCGCCGGGTTCGGCGGAACGGTACTGTTCGGCGTGCTTCACGGACCGCTATCCGATTCCCTTCACCAAAGCCGAAGAGATGCAGTTGGGGCTGTTCGAATCTTCTTAGCCGCTGGCCCGGTCATTCCCCTAACAGAACGCGCGAAAACTGGATTTCCCATGGTGGCTTGATACACTGAGCAAACCATGACGCGATGGGTGTCCAAGTATTGGACGGTATGCCGTGTGGGTCTGCTCGTCCTTGGGGTTCGGATCTTGCTGCGCTTTCTGAGTCTGCCGACGGTGCTGAGCCTGTTGGAGCCTCAACCCGGTTTGACGGAAGGCGCGCACACATCGGTCGAGGATCTTGTCCACTACGTCGACCGGTGGCTCCTCCTCTTTCCCTACAATGCGAAGGGCAGTTGTTTCCCTCGCTCCGTGGTCCTGTATCGAGGTGCCAGACGAGCGGGATTACCCGTCCGCCTTCATTGCGGCGTGAGGAGGGAAGAGGGGACATTGGACGGACATGCCTGGCTCACGCTCGATGGCCATCCGTTTCAAGAGCCCTCACGCCAATGGCAACAATATACCGTGACCTTTTCCTATCCCTTCGATCCTTACCGGGAGAAGGCAATCGAGAAACCGGTTCATGGCTAGCGTGAGCCCATCGTCGCAACCGCCCGCTTCCGAGTCTGCGTTGTACAAGTCCTGGGAACGTCTGCGACCCTTCCTCGCAACCCTTCGCCATGCGCTCTCTTTCGTCTGGCAGAGCAGTCCCACATGGGCTCTGGGCAGTATCGCCGTACGTGTGGTCCAGGGCCTCCTGCCCCTCGCGGTGCTCTATTTGACAAAGCTGCTGATTGATGCCGTCACGCAGGGAATCACGGAACCGTCGAGCCGCTCGATGCCGACCTCGATTACCGTGATTCTCAGCATGCTGGCCGGCGTCGCTGTCGCGAGCGCGCTGCTCACCGTCGTGGCTTCGCTGATTTCCCGCATCCAGGCACAAGTGGTCACGGACCACATGCACACGATTCTCCAGGCGAAGTCCGTTGAGGTGGATCTGGAGTACTACGAGAACGCCCGGTATCAAGACACGCTGCATCGTGCGCAACAGGAAGCGCCGCACCGACCGACGGCGATCCTCAACTCGCTTCTACAGCTCGGGCAAGACGGAATCTCCTTGTTGGCGATGGCGGGGATTCTCTGGTGGCTGCATTGGTCGGTCATCCCGATCCTGGTGCTGACCGCTGCCCCGTACTTCTTGGTGCGTTTGCAACAATCCAATAGTCTGTTCGCCTGGGAGCGTGAACGAACGCCGCTTGAACGGAAAGCCTGGTATCTCAATTGGCTTGTGACACAGGGTACGGCGGCGAAGGAAGTGCGGCTGTTTGATCTGGGCGCCCGGCTGCGGCGGGCATTTCAGGACACGCGGGCGCTACTGCGAAAGGAACGCATCTCCCTGGAGCAGCGGTGGGCACTTGCCGGTCTTACGGCGCAGATTGTGGGAGTGGCTGGAGTGTTCGGAGTCTATAGCTTTGTGGCGGCGCGTACGGTGGACGGGGTACTGACCGTGGGAGACCTCGTGATGTATTTCCAAGCTATCCAACGGGCGGCCGCATTCCTGGAGGGATTGGGTTGGAGCGTCTCGAGTCTCTATGAGAGCAGTCTTTTCCTCACGACGCTCGATGAATTCTTGTGCATCCGGTCTCGTCTGCCGGTTTCCGCGTACCCCAAGCCGTTCCCGAGGCCGATGACGCAAGGCATCGCCTTCGAGCGCGTCACCTTTCGCTATCCCGACGAGGCCCGCGTCGCGATCCACGATTTTACCCTTGCGATCAAGCCTGGAGAGCACGTCGCCTTCGTGGGAGCCAATGGCGCAGGCAAAACCACGTTGGTCAAGTTGCTGTGCCGTCTCTACGATCCCACGGGCGGACGTATTACGATCGACGGGGTGGATCTGCGCGACTATCGGATCAGCGATGTGCGCGGCGCCACCAGCGGGATCTTTCAAGACTTCGTCAAGTTTCAGATGTCGGCGAAAGACAATATCGCTCTCGGTGTGCCGTCGGCCGGCGAAGACCTTGCCTCCGTGACGCAAGCAGCCAAACAAGCGGGGGTTCACGCGACCATCGAACGACTGCCCCAGCAGTATGACTCGGTGCTTGGCAAATTGTTCGATGGCGGCCATGAATTGAGCATCGGCGAATGGCAGAAAGTGGCCCTCGCCAGAGCCGTGCTGCGGGACTCGCAGATCCTAATTCTTGATGAGCCAACCAGCGCCATGGATGCCAAGGCGGAGGCAGAGCTGTTCGAACGGTTTCACGAATTGGCCGAAGGCCGAATGGCGATTCTGATCAGTCATCGACTCTCGACGGTCAAGATGGCCGACCGGATCTATGTCGTGGAGCAGGGGCAGATCGTCGAGCAAGGCACTCACGACGACCTCCTACGTCAGCGCGGATTGTACGCCACGCTCTTCCTGACCCAGGCTCAGCACTATCAGCAGGCCGTTTAACCTCGCCCCCGATCGGAAGCTTTCAACTCGTCTGCCTGTCAGTGCCCAACCAGCGGTCCGCTTTCGTGTGCGGCCTCATCGCACGTATAGCATAAAGGGCTCTTCCGGAAATCGGGTGGGTTGCTTGTAAAACTCACACCCTCGGCGCGGGCGAGGGGATGCCCGCTCTCGCACCTCCCGGATCGACCCTTCCGGGGCTCCGCAGGCGGACCCCTTCTGGAATTCGCTCCGCCACGGTCTGGCGACTGTGGGGCATCGGCCAGGTCCAGCTTTCCTTCCTGCCGTGCCCTCGGTGGGGCCCCGATCCTCCGGCAATGCGAGCGGGCCTCCCTCGCTCTGTTCCCCGGGACAGGCGTGAGGCGAGGCTGGAAGGGCGGCGCGCGGAGGACCGCGGCCCGGGCGGGCGCAAGCCAGTCAGGTGCCGGGCTCGGGTGTCGCCGCGCCGGCTTCGCGCTCCGGCGCGGCCTCAGAGGCGCGGCGACCAACAGGACGACATGAGAAAGGGCGGCGACACCATCGCATCAGGGCAAGGCCCGGAGACGCCCGGCCTTCGTCAGCCGAGGCGATAAGGGCTATCCCCGCTCCCCACACAAAAGCCTGAAGAACCGCATAAAGTAGGGGCTGGTCCTCCTTCTAGTGAACTAGGCAGGGGCTCACTGCCCAATTACTCTCCAGCACATCAATGATGGTGCAATCTCTTGGGGGGCAGTGCCGAAAGACCTGCCCGTGAAGTGTGTCGGAGAAGGGTCACACCGCGTGATTCTGATTCTTGCCGATTCCACCGATCCCTGGGCGATCCTGATCTACCGAGAAGCGCAGCGAAGCGGCGCGCAGGTCCGTTGGGTCGAGCCTGCGAACCTGTTGGATCGAGTGGTGCTGAACTGGCCGGTTGAGGCCGAGTCGGTAATCGTGCGCGGTTCGCTGACGATCGACGATACCATCATTCCCCTCAGTGATCTCACCGGAGTCTTTTCTCGCCTGACGCTGCCGCTCCCCCTCCAACTCGGTGAGCTTTCTCCAGAAGATCGGGATTACGTCGTCAAAGAATCCACGGCCGCATGGTTGGCCATTCTGAATGCCTTGCCCTGCGCGGTAGTGAATCGTCCCGTTCTCGGGGGCCGTCCCGTGGTCTTGTCAGGAAGTCCGTTCCTGAGCCGACTCGCCGAAGAACAGGGCATTCGCCTTCCGTCCTCTCGCTGCACGTCCGATCCGGCTGATGCCACTTGGCAGTTTTCGACTTGGCGAGAGCGGGTCTATGTGAAACGCCTAGGGTCGGAGGAGCCAGGGTTGTATCTCTCGGCTCAGAGCGGCATCGAACAGATCCGTCGAATCATGGAGACGAGTGCCATCTCGATGCAAGCGGTTCCAGACGGACGGCGAATGACGGTGTATGTCGCGGGGCACGATGTCGCGGCGTCCGTGGTGCGAGGCGATGAGCGGCAAGGAACGGAGACAGAGGTTCCGTTCCTCCCCAACCGGCCATGCCTCGATCTGGTTCGCCGGCTTGGACTGGCCTTTGCGGAGTGCCGATGCGTTCTGACGGCTGAAGGCGCCGTCTATTGTCTCGATGTCAGTCCAAGGCCCAGCTATTGGCATTGTCCGCAGGAGGTGCAGCAGGAAATCGTGCGTCGGCTGGTTGGCTACCTGTCCGAGATGAGGAGTCTTACGTTTCATGATTCTCTTAGTGGGGCCGATGGCCGATCCGGTGCTCGCGAACGTCTGCGCTAGGCTCGCGGCCCGGAACGCGGAACTCATGCTCGTCCATCCCGAGTCGGATTGGATGGATTGGAACGTCGCATGGTCCACGGAAACGGGCATCGTCCAAGATCGCCTTCAGATTGGAAGCCGAGTGATTCAGGTGGCCGAGCTGTCTTCCGTCTACCTGCGGGCGATGGCGAGTCGTACCGTCTCGACAACGAGAGAACGTATGGCGTCAGCGTCTCTCTGGGAACTCGTTGAGAGCCTGCCCATGCTGGTCGTCAATCGCCGGCAGGCGTCGCACACGAATATGTCGAAGCCGTATCAGCAGCGGCTGATCGCACAGCACGGGTTTCGGGTGCCGAACACCCTAGTGACGATGGTGCCGGAGGAAGCCCGTGCCTTCTACGAGTTGTGCGATGGGCGCGTGGTGTACAAGTCGATCAGTGCGGAACGGTCCATCGTCAAACCGCTGACACCGGATGATTTCCACCGATTAGAGCAGATCCGCTACTGCCCCGTGCAGCTCCAAGAAATGATTCCAGGAGTCGATCTGCGCGTCCATACGGTGGGCGATCGACTTTTTGCAACCGAAGTCCGGTCGGACGGCACGGACTATCGCTATGCCGAGCGTGACAACAAACAGCGGAGCATGCGGGCGGTCGATTTGGATCAGGACCTGCAGACTCGTTGTCTCCATTTGGCGAAGAGTCTCGGATTGAGTCTCAGCGGGATCGACCTGCGCCGGACACCGGACGGCGCCTATTACTGTTTCGAGGTCAATACAAGCCCTGGGTTTACGTTTTTCGAAAACCACACAGGCCAGCGAATCGGCGATGCCCTGGCCGACCTACTCTGTGCGGGGAGAGGGTGACGATGGGATGCGCACGAGGTGCAAAAGGAGGGATTGCGATCATGAGTCGACAGCCGTTTATTACAGCCGAGTTGAGGCCGGATCTCACGGTGCAATCAAACCACGATCAACCTGCGATCAACGGTCGTGCCACGACGGAACAGTTAGCCGAGGCGGCCATGGCGGCATTGAGCGAGGAGGAGCGGCGGCAGGTCGAACGAGGGAGCCATGGCCGGCGCCAGCATTTGATGCAAACCATCCCCCAGCCAAATCCCGACGTGCAGGGCACGAGTTTGGACGGCGAGACCGTGCTGCTGAATCTCAGTACGGGGCGCTATTACACACTCAATCGAGTTGGAAGCGTGATTTGGGAACAGTGTACCGGTTTGCAATCGTTACACCAGATTCATGTCGCGCTTTGCAACCGATTCGAGGCGTCGGCGGAACGAATCGCCGACGACCTGTTCGCCCTCGTGATCCAACTGGGCCATGAGGGACTCTTAACGTTGGAGAGGAGGTGAGACAGAATGGAATCACAGCAGAAAGAATCCTATGCGGAGCCCGTGCTGATGACGCACGAATTGCTGCGCGACATCACCGGGCAGAAGTATCGAGAAAAGACGAGCGACAAGGTCAACGACAAGGCCGGCGGCGAGAGTTGAGCCGGACCTGGGTTGAGCGTGCGCGTTCGCACGGCTGGCCGGTTCTGTTGGGCCGGTCAGCCGGTCGCTGGGATGGTGACCGTGTCTTAACGACATGAGGCTGGAAATGAGCCAAGAGAGAGCGGCGCGAGGGTATATCTTTTCCGTACACGGCGTGGGACTTCGCTACCAAACATCAATTGCCACAATGGTGGCGCCGGTGCTCGGGTTTCTCCGTCATTTTCGTGCGGATGCCCTAACCGGAAAGCCGACTCTGACGATTCGCTTTGAGGAGGTGGCCGGTCGTGCGGCTGTGCCCGTGACGATCCCTGATTCCGCGAAAACGCTGTTTTCGGGAACAAGGCCGGCCATGGGCGATTCGTTGCGGTCGATCTGGCGCTGCGACGTGAAACAGGATGGGCCGCGGCTCATCGCCGATTTCCACGAACAGGGGGTGCTGGTCATCGACGGAACACGAGGAGCGGCAGAGGGCTACCTTATCAATCCCGATGCCATGCATCCGGACGTCTGCACGAGCTTTTTCCACTTCGCATTGACGGAACTGCTCAAGCGGAGAGATCTCTTCACCGTCCATGCGACTGCTCTGGAATACCGTGGGCGCGGCGTTTTGATTCCCGGCTACAGCGGTCAGGGGAAAACGACGGCGTTTCTCTCGCTGCTGCGCGCCGGATTCCGCTATCTGTCCGACGACTATCCGCTTCTTCGCGATCGCGGAACGCACATGGAATTGCTCGCATTCCCCATGAAGATCGATGTGACCGATCGCAGCGTTGACTTTTTTCCTGAATTGCGGAATGCGGCACCAGGTCTCCTGCAACAGGGGATCTGCAAGAAGTTTTTCCAACCTGAGGACCTCTATCCGGGATCCCTGGGAAATGCCTGCATCCCCGCCATGATCGTCTTTCCGCAGGTGATGGATATGCCGCACAGCTCCCTTGAGCTTGTGAGCAAGAGTCGCGCCCTGGAAGCCATCATGCCGCAGGGCCTGCTGGTGTACGATCAGACCGTCGCGCGACAAGAGTTTCAGGCGCTGTCTAAGCTGGTACGACAAGTGGATTGCTATCGCCTCCATTTCGGGAGAGATATTCTCGACCTGCCAAAATTGATCACGCCGCTGTTGGAAATGCGTAGGAGCGCGTAGTGAACCATGGTCATCGAGTGGGCCCTTTGGGTCTTACAGAAGACATCGGAGTACACGCTGTCCTCGTTCCGATCTTGGGATAGCGTGACCGCCGCAATCGGAAAGGTCGCCGGGACGTTTACGGATCTGGAAAGCGGGATGGCGTGGCCGTACCTGCTCGCGAGTCTGGCGATCGCGGGTATGACGTTTATCCTGGCGAGAATGAAGAACCTCGCGCCGTCTCAGTCGTTCGGGAGGTTTCTCTTTCCGCGCCACGTGTATCGTCACCCATCGGCTGTCCTCGATTACAAGTTCTATGTGGTGAACGTGTTCCTGAAGTATTTGCTCCTCATCCCTGTCATGGGCGGGGTCGGCATGGTCGGCTACAAAGCGATGACGGCTGTGATGATCGGGTACTTCGCATGGGAACCTCCCCGAACCCTGCCGCCCACTGCGCTGTTTGCCGTCGCGGCGGGGTTCTTTGTCGTCTACGATCTCGTGAACTATCTGACACACGTTATGTTTCACAAGATTCCCGTGTTATGGGCGTTCCACCGAGTGCATCACTCGGCCGAAGTATTGACTCCTATCACCGCCTATCGGGCGCATCCGGTGGAACTCCTGCTGCCGGCCGTCTTGCAGGCTCCGTTCCTCGGGATGGCCTCCGTCTTCTCCCAAAACCTCGTCCCTCACGACATGGAGTTAACCATGGTCTTCGGCATCAGCGGGATCACCTTTGCGCTGGGATTCTTGGGTCATCATTGGCATCACTCACACCTCTGGGTGTCGTTTGGCCCCGTCGTCAGCCGCTTGTTTATCAGTCCCGTCATGCATCAGATCCACCACAGTGTCGATCCTCAACACGTGAACAGGAATTTTGGCGTCAAACTGGCCGTGTGGGATGCGTTGTTCGGAACCCTGTACGTACCCCGAGTCCGGGAACCTCTTCGAGTCGGGCTGCAGGAACCTGTTGCTCGTGAGTTCAGGAAGGTGAGCCACCTGTATTTCCGTCCTTTCGTGGAAGCCTTCGGAGCCGTCACGATGCCGCTCGAAAGGAAAGGATGATGCGCGCGCAATCCATGTCGGTCATGCCTAGCGAGGTTCCGATATTCGACGAGGGAACCCGTCTGCCGTCGACATGGTTTCCGGAAGCCCGGTTCGTCATCTTGTGCGCACGTACGACCGTGAGTGAGGCGGTGGGGCGTCGTATCCGAGAAGCGGCGCAACAGCCGATGGACTGGCCGTTCGTGCTGGATCTCGCCCGCTACCACGGGATAGGACCGCTGGTGTCTCGGACGATCGGTACGGTCTGCGACGACCTGGTACCCCAGGCGTCGCTCGGTGCGCTGCGCCGGTCCACTTTGGTGGGCACGCTGTTGAATCGCGTGTTGGCGCAAGAGCTGGTACGACTCTGCCGAGCCTTTAACGAGAGTGGGGTGCCGGTCGTGTCTTTCAAAGGCGTGACCTTGGGAATCATGGCCTACGAGGATAGGAATCTGAGGGACTTCGATGATCTGGATTTTATCGTGCCGCAGTCCCGGTTGTCGGATGCCAGAGATGTCTTGCTGTCGCAGGGGTACCGCCCACTGAATCCCTCGCAAGACGAGTGTCACGTGTCAGACTTTGATCAGCCGTACCATCTGTTTTTGGGCGAAAAGAGCCGCATACTCGTCGATTTGCAATGGGTCATGGCACACCAACACTTTTCGTTTCGTCTGGACCGGGCGGATGTATGGGATCGGCGTATTCGCGTCCCGATCGATGGTCAACAGGTTGAGACCATCGCCCCGGAGGAATTGTTGAATATTTTGTGCGTGCATGGTTCGAAGCATGCCTGGGAGCGTCTCAAGTGGATCGTTGACGTTGCCGAACTGGTCCGCGCGAAACGATTGGATTGGGCGCGCGTCTTCGCCACGGCAGAGAAGTGGAGCTGTCGCAGGATGCTTCTGCTTGGGCTGAGTCTTGCTCATCGGGTGATGAGCATCCCCCTGCCACCCGATATTGTGAGCGCGGTCTCTTCGGAATATGAAATCCCGGAGTTAGCGGAGCGCATGCCGAAGAGTTTGCTGGCCCAGACACAACGCGGTATTGATGAGCACGATGGAGCGGCACTCTATTTTACACTGAAAGATGATTGGTGGGATCGGTGGTGGTATGGTTTGGCGCTGTGCCATGCTGATCATCCAGTTGTTGCCCGACCACCTTCGTGGTTTCGCTGGAAGCCGCACTTGCGGCGGCTGAACCGAGCTATTCGATTCCTGCGCGCCGTGATCTGCACGTGCATGCCGTTACCAGCCGTCCGTCGTGCGATCGGACGATGGATACAAGCCGACTGATAACCGATCATTCCATTTTCTTGCGGCAGCGCCTGCTCCGCCCGCCCTGTCACCATTGCTCCGGAAAAAAAGTGCATGGTAGGATAGCCCTCATCGGAGTGCCGAGCGTTGAGGCGTGAGTGTTGAGTTGGAAGGCTCCAGCCTGCAGAACCCATCACTTCTTCTGATCGGAGGCTGCCATGAGACGTATTGCCCTCATACTGAGCCTGGTTCTATTCTCGATCGTTGCCGCGCGTCCGTTGTTAGCCGCCGGATTGTTCAAGGTCGGCGAGAAGGCCCCGACGTTTTCACTTACCTCGATCAGTGGCGAGGCGGTGAGTTTGGATGCGCTCAAGGGCAAAGTCGTCGTGCTGGGTCTGTTTCATATCTGCGAACCCTGCTTGATGCAGGGCACGAATCTGCAGAAGGTCCATGAAGCGACCAATGGCAAAAACGTCGCCGTGATCGGGGTGAACTCATCGGGAAACTCCAAGAATGATGTGGCGGAGTTCCTAACCCAGTTTCCTGTCAAGGTCACCTACCCCTATTTGCTCGATCCCAAGAAGGTCACGGACAAGCTCTACGGGGGAGGCAAGTTCATCCCCAACGTTTACGTCATTGATCCGCAAGGAGTGATTCGCTGGCAGCGTGTGGGAAATATGGAATTGGCCGGCGCCGATGTGATTCTCCAGGAAGTCGAGAAGTTGCTGGCCGGTGGCGGAGTCTGAGCATCGTGGTAAGGTGGCCTCGACCGACCGGAGCGAAAGGAACTGCATGAGCGAGGTGGATCAGGGAAAACAACAGTTTCTTGAGCTTGTGCGGGGTATCGATGCGGAGGTTCAGGTTGTGATCCCGACAGCTTCCTCAAACAGCATGTTCTTGATCTCTCTCACCAAGGGAAGTTCTCGCAAATTCATCACGGTTCCGGAGGACGACATCATCGATCTGGCCGCGGAACAGGACATCCGCGCCAAGGTGACGAAGATGGTGCGGGACGCCGTGGCCACGCTGGGGTAAGCGACCGACATCATGCCATGTTGAAACCGATTCTTCCGAACGTGTGGCAGTGGTCATGGTTTTCGCAGGAGAAGCAGCTCGATTTCAACGGCCTGCTGCTCGCTGTCGGAGAACATCGTGTTGTGGTCGATCCGCCTCCTCTCGCTCCTGATGAGGCCGGCCAAGTGCGGCGCGGTGGCCGAATCGACTACGTTGTCGTGACCAACCGCGACCATCTTCGCGAGGCCGTGGCTTACCAGAGGGACTGGCAATGCCATTTGTATGTGCCGGAACTCGATGCGCCTCAGATGGATGTGACGCCGACTCGGACATACAAAGACGGCGAGCTCTTGCCGGGAGGCATCTGGGCCGTGCATCTTCGGGATCAGAAATCCCCCGGGGAATGCGCTCTGTTTATTCAACAGCGCGCGGGGATCATGATCGTCGGCGATGCCTTGATTGGGAGGCCGCCCGGGTCGTTATCCATGCTTCCGACCGAGAAATATGCCGATCCCAATTTGGCGAAAGAGGGATTGCGGCGTTTGTTGAAGTACCAATTTGAGACGATCCTCGTCGGTGACGGCATGTCGCTCATGACCGGAGCCAAAACGGCCGTGGAAGCCTGCCTCAACGCCTGAATGGCGGTCTCCATGCACACGGGATCTGAAGAGCTAAATCGACGAGGGAACGAGTACTTCGCCGCGGGTCGTTATACCGAGGCCTACACTTGTTACATCAAGGCGTTGGAGTCTCATCGCCTGACGGGAGACCGGCGTTCGTTGGTCGCCACGCTCGGAAATCTTGGAAACATTTGCGCGGTGAGCGGGCGGCGGGATCCGGCGCAAGCGTATTATCAAGAGGTCTTGGAGCTACAGAAGATTCTCGGGGACGAGCGGGGGATTGGCACGACCTTAGCTAATCTGGGCAACCTGCGCGCGGATGCAGGGGAGTGGGATCGTGCACGCGCGTACTATCTGGAAGCGCTGGACATCATGAATCGGACCAAGGATGACGCAGCGAAAGCGGTTCTACTGTCCGACTTGGGGCTGGTTGCCAGAGAGACCGGCGACATGATCGGCGCCCTCGAGTACTATGAGCAATCGCTGGCGTTGATGCAGCGCATGGGGAATTTCGGCG
This sequence comes from Nitrospiraceae bacterium, assembly GCA_040981105.1. Lineage (GTDB taxonomy): Bacteria > Nitrospirota > Nitrospiria > Nitrospirales > Nitrospiraceae > Nitrospira_G. The sequence continues at coordinate 10,878 of JANRMO010000001.1, read as the reverse complement.
GGATCGCTGATGCCTGGCGGATGAAGGGGCGGACCTATCTGGCTCAACGTCGCTACGAGGACGCCCTGGCTTGTTGCCGGACGAGCCTCGCGATGGCGGAGCGTCATCGCGATGAATTGCGCGCGGGCGGCGCCCGATATGTGATGGCGCAGTGTCAAGAGGAGCGAGGCCATCTGCGCGAGGCCGCAGAGCTGCTGGAGCAGGTCGTCGCCATGGACCGAAAATATCGATTGCCCAAACTGGATGAAAACACGCGGCGATTGCATGCGCTCCGACAGCGATTGGCCGAGTCATCCGTCGAACCACACCAGTCGGGCACAGGGTCTTTGGCATGAGCCACGAGTCTGCTCATGCGTTAGATTGGGAACACGTGCGGACGAGGTTGGTGCAGGCTGAACCGGCTGTGTATGAACTGGGGCCCGGCGGCGCCCTGGCGCTGGACTTGAACGCCGAAGGATGGATGCTTGAACTCTTGCCGGACGGGCAGCTCATCTGCCAAACCGGTATGGATTTGGAGGATCTGAAAAGTCTGCTCTCGGAAGGAACCTGTGAGGATCTTCCGACCGACGAACTGGCCAAGCAGGCCAAGACCCTGATGAATCGCACGGTCTCGAAGTATCGTGCGCTGCTGCTGCAATCGGGATTCGCTGAGCGGACGGAGATCAACGAACATTTTGTCGCGGTGCAGTTCTCCAGGTCCGTCGATTTCCAGAAGCCGGAGGCGGTGTTCGATCTGCTTCGCTGGTGCCGCCAACAACTCCGCGCATGAACGCCCTTGAGCCCACGACTCAGGATAGCGCCCCCCTTTCGATCGCAGACGCCTTGTAATAGTGGAAGGATTTGTGAGGATGCACATGAAACATGAGCCCGGTATTCGGACATTCGAGGATTTTCGCGTTGCCGTCACCGAATATCGTCTACCTCGCCTGATTCTGACGGCGATCGAACTGGATCTGTTTACCCACATTGGAACGGGGATCTGGTCGATCCCGGAGTTGGCGAAACAGGTGTCGGCAAGCGAGCGGGGCCTGCGTATCCTGTGCCGAAACCTGGCCAGCGCCGGACTCTTGATCAAGAAAAGGGACCGCTATCGCAACAGCCGTGTGGGGGCCGTCGAGCTCAACGCGAAGAGCCCACAGTACCGGCAGGCCTATCTCGAATTGCTTCGCGAGGGATGGGCGACCTGGTCTCGATTGACGGAAGCGGTCAGAACCGGCCGGGAGGTCGATCCGGATACGAGTCCGGACGATCCGGTCTATCGCCGGCAGTTCACTTGGGCCATGCATTATCGATCGGTGGACACCGCTCCGCGGGTGGCTGCCCACGTGCCGTTGAAAGGAGTCAAGACCCTGCTGGATCTGGGTGGAGGTCCCGGCACGTATGCCCTGGAGTTCCTTGCACGTCATGCTCGCTTGCGCGCTACCCTCTGCGATCGGGCTCCGGCCTTGGAGGTCGCCAAGGAGATTGCTGCCACACACAAGGGTGGCGCTCGGCTCTCTTACCTGCCGTTGAACTTCATGGAGGCCGATGTGCCGGGGCAATACGACGTCATCTGGTATTCGAATGTCTTGCACATCTATTCGCCCGAAGAGAATCAGGCCCTGTTCAAGCGATTGGTGCCGGCTCTGAACCCTGGTGGGCGCCTGATTATTCAGGACGCGTTTTTATTGGATCGAGAAGGACTGCGCCCGGCGGAGGCCAATCTGTTTGCCGGGACGATGTTGCTCTGCACCGAGCGGGGCGATACCTACTCGTTGTCGGAGACGGCGGGATGGTTGCGACAGGCCGGATTCAGACGGATCAAATCGATCAACGTCAAAAGGGGGACGGGTGACTGGGAGGGCGGTCTCTTGGAAGCGTCCCTGAGTCGATGACGGAGAGGAAACCCTTGCCGCCGTAGGCGATCAACAGGAAATTCAGGAGTGCGGAGAGGCCGACCGCCAAACCGTAGAACTGGCCTTCCGTCTCGTGGGTCAGCACATACACCAGGGTGGAGATATCCAAGGCCAATCCCACCGTTCCATAGATCACAGCGGCCATCAACGCCCACCGCTGCCGCGCCAACAGGGCTCCGATCACGAGGATCGGGATGCCGAAGAGGAACATATTCCACATTGTCAGTACGATCGGAGCCTGCCCGGCTGGGACGGGAGCACTGAATCGCACTAGGCCGGCCGTTGCCATCAATGCCCCCAGAACGGCCATCACGACATGCCTGGTAATCATGGATGCATGCTACCGGGACGGCCCGCTTGCCGCAAGGTGTCGGCGTCTCGATCAACCAGCGGCCCGTTCCCAAGTCTTGCGGGTCGATGAAGCGGTCTGGCATGCTGACACATGCCCTCTCACCTGCCGGATCGCTCCCAGACGTGCGTTTTGATCTATGACGGCGAATGTCGCATGTGTGTCGCCGCGAAGACTCGTCTCGAAGGCTGGCGCGAGAGGGAGGGGTGCCGCATCGTCTATCTTCCCTACCAGGACCGCGGTACGGGGATCCTGTTGGGCGATTTGGCAGGGCGCGCTCGTCCGGAGGTCGCCTTGTTCATCGCTGGAGATGGTACCGTTCATCAAGGTCTTGATGCGTTTGTCGAATTGCTCCCACATCTCCAGAATGGTCGATTCCTCTCCCAGGTGCTGAGACTCCGCCCGATCCGAAGGCTCGCCCTGATGACCTATCGTCTACTGGCTCGCCACCGATACCGTTGGTTTGGTGCCGTGAAGCCACCCGGTTCGGCCTGACGCGACCCAAGCCCAGCATTCGCGTTCGCCACCCCGTACTTTTGAGGAATTTCCAAGAAGGCCGATCTTGTAGGCTCTTGAAATGCCTTCCGAGCACCTGTGAAGGCCGATACGGCGAGCGACCACGGGCGACCTCAGAAATCTCTCTGCAGGGTGGTCAAAAAGTCCGCCGGCGAGGCTGCAGCGAGTGAGGAGACGAAGCGCACTCTTCGTACGTTGAGCCTCTGAGTGATGCGAAAACAAAGCTGGCGGACTATTTCAATCGTCGTGCCAGGTGTTCTATCCAGCCTTCGGTCTGGCCGCCGACGCATAGCCCTTTCTAGGTGGAGAACGTACCTCGGTGGAATTTACCCTGTGGTGCGCGTCCGGGCACACTGAGCCTCATTCCCATTCACTGAGAGGCGCGGTGGACGCCATGACCTTTGGGACAACTCCAAACAGAAAGGCTTCGGCCATGCGAAACTGGCTCACAGTCTTTCGGATCCTGCCGGTCCTGGTCCTGCTCACCGCTCCCGCGTGGGCAGGACCAACGCTTGCTCCGGTTCTTGCGACCCAGACGAAAACAGAATCCGTACACGAGGGAGCGATGCCGGCCCGTGTCGTCGCTGTAGGATTCGGGTATCAGCAGGGGAGTACATCCCTGATCCGAATCCGTACGTACGATGCAGGGACCGGGGATCCGCTTTCGGAGGAACGGTTCGAGCTGAATGTCGTGGGGGAAGATCCCAAGAAGAGCGACACGAGCGGCGACAGGGTCTTTGCCGGGGCGGCCTACTTGGATTCGCAGACGATCTCGGAGTTTCCGATGCGGGTGTATGACGCGCGCAGCGGAGGCTATCTTTGGCAAGGCAATCTCAACTTTGTCACACCGGGCAGCGGCGATCCTCGCCAACAAACTGGGGCCGGCGGTCTGAGGCCAAGCCGCCGGTTGAGACTGATCAGGGATGCGACCCTCTCAACAGTGGAATCGAGCCTGATCGTCCAGGCCGTGGATCGCCTCAGTGGTCAGCCGGTGTGGCGCCAGACGTTCACGCCGAGGAAGGACCAGTCGGAACGCGTGGCGTCGGAGTCGCAAACGGATCGAAATGAGACGGAATCAGATAATCGAGATTATGAGGTGATCGTCCGATCCTATGATCGAGAAACGGAGGAGCTGATCTGGACGGACAGGCTGTCTACCCGCGATGAGGTGGAGGGGGTGGCTGCGGATGAGCCGGAGCGTGCGCAACTCATCCCTGGTTGGCCGGTTCGGCAGTCCCGTCCAGGTAAATTGTGGGCATGGAATATCGGCGCTATGGATGATCATCGTGGTGCGGCTTGCGAGCGACCTACCCGTTGGCTTTGCCTATCCGTGCGTTGATTGAATCGACCCATTGGCGTTGGAACTGATCGTAGGGAAGGTAGAGGCGATCCTCGATTGCACCTGAGAAACGTTGGTGTGATTTGAGGACCGCGAGTAACTCTCGGACCTTTTCCATTCCAAAGCGGTCAATCAGGTAGCCGGTTGCTGAGTTAGCTTCCAGGTAGGCGACAAGTGCCAGTTCTCCCGGAAAACGGCTCCATCCCCCCTCCAGCATGTTCAACGGGATCAGCTTAATCTCGCCGGCGGCGACGCCGCTCAGCGCTTGATCGAGATCGGGCCAGGGGTCGCCGGCGAGCTGCATCGCCAGGCCTTCATTCAGCCAGGTCGGGAGACCGCCGGCTTCCGGGCCCAACCGTTCGTGCAGCAACGCATGGACAAACTCGTGCCTCACCACCCGCGTCAGCCAGGGTCGGTCCATCAGTGCCCCTCGGGTCGGGATCTGAATGCGCCCTAGAGTAGGGTCAAAGAGTCCGTCCGCCCAGGCCGGACTGCCCGTGGCCGCTTGAAAGGTGGCTTTGGTGTGGAGCACGACGAGGATCGGCTTCTGAGGGAAATAGCCCAGACGTTGCCCGATGTCCCGATAGGCCTCTTCAAGAATATCCAGCACCGCCATCCAGGTGGTCTGGTCTTCCTCTCCATCCCATTTCATGGTGAAGTGGGTGGACGACTGAGTCGTGAACGGCTGTTCGACCTGTACTGTCCGGTTCACCTTGGCGGTCACCGCTTTCAGATAGGAGTGTAAGCCGGGGTCCTGGTGCGCTCGCTTGGCTGCCTGATCCAAATGTTCAGCCGCCTCTGCAAGCCGGTCCTGTTCCTGCAACAGGTCCGCCAGGGCCATGTGTGGGAAGGGCTCATCCGGAGCGAGGGCGATGATGCGATCGAGCAATTCGCGTGTGAGCTGTGGGTCTCGTCGGACCCAATAGGCATGGGCCAGATTGAGCAGGGCTATTCGGTTGGCCGGTTCGATCGAGACGGCCTTGGCGTAGGCCTGTGCCGCTGCCTTCATATTCCCGGTCCGCTCATGCTCCAGGCCGAGGTTATTCCAGAGTGCCGCCGCATACCGCGCGACCTTGGCCTCTGCCAAGGCCGTCGGCGGCAATGTCATTAGTTTGGCCTGTGCGCTGCGAGCCTGACGCTTCTCCAACTCCTCCTGCGCTTCTTGTAAGAGCTCGGCGTACTGGTGATTGGCCGGCGGATTGCCGGGAGCGAGCAGACGCATCTGTCTCCGTTGTTCGCGGACCTGATCCTGCTCGATCGAGGAAGGAGGAGGGGGCGAATCCGTCTCCGACTTGTCGCTTGCCGACGGCGGAGCGGGAGTCGGTTCGGATGGAGGAAGATAGACCGGCTTGACCCACGCATGATACACGACGAACAGAACCAGGACGATCCCCACTGAACTGAGGATGTGTGAAATATTCCGTCGATACATGAGGACTCCTACTGATCTGTGCCGTAGTGTAGCAATGTTTCTGCACCTGTCGAACAAATCTCCGAAATGAGGATGCACGCCTGGCCTCATACGCAATCTTCCATCCTCCTCTGGCGCCTGGCGGACGGTCTCGTTGTACAGCCTCCGACCCTATGCTACGATGCGGTCCCAACCAAGATGGTTGAGGCTCACGCTCCTGGAAGCACCCGGTGCAGCCGCCCACATCTCCAGCGTCCGCAACAGAGCTAAAAGAGATTCTCCACCGGTTGACTCGGCCGATCGAGTTTGCGGCGCGCGATAATTACGCACATGTTCACGGAGTCAAGAGCCTTGGGCCTTTTGTCTGCGAGCAGGTCTTGCAGGCGTTGGCGAAAGGACCGCATGCCGTGCCGGTGGAGATCAAGCTCTTGGTCCTCAGGCAACTCTTCGAAGATTTCGATCAAACGGCCGATTCTGAAGAGCGCAAACGACGAGTCCAACAGGGGCGGCTCTTAGTACGTCAGTTGAGATCGGGACGGGATGAGGTGGCTCTGGAAGGCACTGCCTTGCCTCCGGTGACCGTCGCGAACTCTTCCGACGAGGTGTCAGGACCCCGACGTTCCCTCTGGGAGCGGGCCGTACAATTTCTCAAGGGGGTGGGTCCCAAGCGAGCCAGCGTGCTGAGTCGCTTGGGCATCGTCACCGTGGAGGACCTGTGCTGGTCTCTCCCTTGGAGATATGAAGACCGGTCTCGGCTGACCCGCATCAACCGGCTGACGCCCGGTACGCGCGGGATCATTTGCGGAACGGTTCGAGGGACCCACCTCAAGAAAATCCCCCACCGGCGATTGTCGATTTTGGAAGTCTCAGTCGAGGACGCGACCGGTCAGCTCATCGCCCTCTTCTTCAATCAACCCTATCTGGAAGAGCAGTTGGCCGCCGGTACTCCTGTGTTGTTGCTCGGCCGGGTTGTGATCGGGAGGCGAGGTTGGATGGATCTCCGTATGGAAGTAGAGGAGTACGAGCGGATCGAATCGGTCAATCCAACTGGGCCGATCGATCACATGAGCCTGCCGACGAGTCCCACCACTCTCCATATCGGCCGTGTCGTACCCATCTACCACGAGACTCGCGGCTGGAGTTCGCGCCAGATGCGGGCGCTGATCGATCAGGTGCTTCACGCCAGTCTGGCGGATGTTATCAACATTCTTCCGCGCGCAATCGAAGTCAGACAGAAGCTCATGAGGATGCCCGATGCCCTCCAATGGGTGCACCGTCCGGTGGAGCCGCTGCGGCTGGAAGAACTGGATCGAGGCATCAGTCCAGCCCATCGGCGGTTGGCGTTCGAGGAACTTTTCCTGCTGGAATTGGCGCTTGCCGATCGGCATCAAGAGGTACGGCGGGAGGAGAAGCTGCTGCGCAGCCAGGAGGCTCCTGCGATCCTGCAACGTCTGCGAGCCATCCTGCCCTTCCGACTGACGACCGCGCAGGAGCGGGTGATTCGTGACATTCTTGCAGACATGGCTTCACCCCAGCCCATGAATCGGCTGCTCCAAGGCGATGTCGGCAGCGGGAAGACGGTCGTGGCATTGCATGCCCTGGTGGCCGCCTGTGCGTCGGGTCACCAGGCGGCTCTGATGGTGCCGACCGAACTGCTGGCCGAACAGCACTATCTGAATTTACGAGGGTTGCTCGATCGCCTCGGGCTGTCCTCGGTCCTCCTATGCGGCAAGGAGCGAGGGCAATTGCGGAAGGAGCGCCTCGCACAGGTTGCCGACGGCGGGGCGCAGGTCGTCATCGGGACACACGCGCTGGTCCAATCCCATGTCCGGTTCTCGCGATTGGGGCTCGTCGTGATCGATGAGCAGCATCGGTTCGGGGTGTTACAGCGAAAAACTTTGACCGAGAAGGGCTATCAACCGGACGTGCTGGTCTTGACGGCCACGCCGATTCCTCGGACTCTCGCGATGACCGTTTACGGTGACTTGGATGTTTCGGTCATCGACAGCTTGCCGCCGGGACGCAAACCCATTCGGACCTTGGCCTTTCATCAATCCCACCGGCGCCGGGCCTATCAGGTGGTTCGAGATGAGATCAAGGCGGGTCGCCAGGCCTATGTGGTGTATCCCTTGGTCGAGGAATCCGAAAAGCTTGATCTGGAGGCCGCGATACAAGCGGCCGATCGTCTGCAACAAGAGGAATTTGCAGACCATCGCGTGGGCCTGGTCCATGGCCGCTTGAAGGCAGAGGAGCGGACCGCGACCATGGCAGCGTTCAAGGCCGGGCAAATCCAGGTATTAGTGGCGACAACCGTCATTGAAGTGGGGGTGGATGTACCGAACGCCTCGGTGATGGTGATCGAACATGCCGAGCGCTTCGGGCTGGCCCAATTGCATCAACTGCGCGGCCGAGTAGGTCGAGGCGCACAACAATCCTATTGCCTGCTCCTCAGTGGGGCGGCAGGAGCCCACATGGGTGGCCGGAGTGACGCACCGCAACCGCGTGACCAGGTTTCACCGGCGCGCCAGCGGCTGGACGCGTTGCTCCGCTCGACCGACGGGTTTGTGATCGCGGAAGAGGACCTTCGGATTCGAGGTCCGGGCGAACTGTTCGGCACACGCCAATGGGGGCTCCCGGATTTTCGTGTCGCCAACCTCGTACGCGACGCCGCGTTGCTGGAGCAGGCGCGCAAGGAGGCTTTTGCGCTGTTGCAGCAGGATCCGAGGTTGTCGGCGCCGGAGCATCAAGCGTTGCGAGATGCCATGATGCGACGATGGCAGGCGAAACTGGCGCTCGGGGATGTTGGTTGACGAAGGAACTGGGATAACGGGGTGACAGCGAAGAAGGAACGGCGATGGGTCTGTTGCAACGTCTCAAGTTAGATCTCAAGGCAGGATGGGCGACGCTCCGGCAGGGAACGGCTGAGGCCGCGAACCGTGCGATGGAAGAGTCCGAGTTGCTCAAACTGCGACTGGAACTGCGAAAGATTCAAGATCAACTCGATCAGATACATGAAGACATCGGGGAACGCACCGTCCACTTGGTCGAGCAAGGGAGCACGCTGGGTGCGATCAAGATGGATCGAGAGATTTCCGCATGGATCAATCAGGTCCGCAAGCTGCACGATGAACGGGCGCGGATCGAGGCGGACATGGACAGCATTCGGAATATGAGATGAACGATCAGCGCAAGAGGACAGAACGAATCCTTGCCGGTGTTGATATCGGCACGTTGACCTGCCGGCTCTTGGTTGCGCGGTTGGACGAACAGGGGACGTTGCACGAGCTACGTTCGGACCGCCGGATTCTTCGTCTCGGCCAGGGAGTGGATGAGACTCGAAGGCTGGCGGCGGAGGCGATGGCCAGAGTCGTCGAGACCTTGAAGGAATGGAGCAGAGTCGTCGAGATGTACCGGCCGGACGCGGTGACGGCTGTGGCGACCAGCGCCGTGAGGGATGCCGTCAATCGAGACGAGTTTCTGGATCTGGCCAAGAAAGAGGCCGGCTTCGAAGTCGAGTTGATCTCGGGAGAGGAAGAGGCTCGTCGGACCATGTTGGGCATTCGATCGGGATTGCCGTCCGGCGTGACGGACATGCTGGCGCTCGACATCGGGGGTGGGAGTACAGAGTTCATTCTCGACCGGCCGGGGCGACAGCCGATCGTCCGCTCGATCGATATCGGGGTGGTGCGTCTCTCCGAGCGGCTGTTGCACCATGATCCGCCGACGGTCGAGGAAGTGGAGCGGTCGGGAGAGTGGATTCGGAAAGAAATGGACGGAGTTGTCGCTGGTATGCCGAGACCATCCCACCTCACGTTTGTCGGTACGGCCGGCACGATCACGTCGCTTGCGGCCATGGCGCAACAACTCCCGGCCTATGAGCCGGCGAGGATTCACAATTATCGGCTGACACTCGCCAGCGTCCAGCAGATCGAGCAGACGCTGCTCAGTCGAACCAAAGCGCAACGGATCGGCTTACCCGGCCTCGAACCAGGTCGCGAAGAAGTCATCGTCTCCGGCACGATCATCCTCCGAACGGTCATGGAAAGGCTGGAGATGCAGAGGGTTCTGGTGAGCGATCTGGGATTGCGAGAGGGGGTGTTGATTGACTTCGCAGTCCGGATGATGAAGTGATCAAGGATGTCTTGAGCTTGAAAGATTGGAGCCAAGTGAAATATGGATCTTCAGAAGGAGAAAGAACGTGAGGCGTTTGAGGCATTCCTTCGGGCACACCCTTCCCTTGCCAGCGACATAGCAGGTCACTGGAATGTCCAGGACGAAGCAGGGGCATTTCCTGATGTACTTGCAACGTTGAAGGACGGTAGCAAGATCGGTTTTGAGCTTGGGGAATGGCTGGTCGAGGATGAGATCAGGCAGGATAAGCAGTATAGCCGGCTCGCTTCGCGTATCATGGACATGATTGGTCGACAACCTGACAATTGGACGCAGCATATCCATTGTGTTCTACTTGCGCCCAGGGAGGATCGCGGAAGGTGCGATGGCATTAACCGCGAGGGGTTTCAAATGAACTATTTGAGTTGATCAAAAAGACTGACCGTTCTTGTCCGACGGGACGACACTACAAAGAGACGGAGAAATGGGGTCTGGAGAAATGGGGTCTAGGGTCTGGAGAAATGGGGTCTGGCATGAGTATTGACTTACGAGGTCACCCAATTTGAGGCGGTCGAGCGCCTGGGCATCGTACAAGCCCGCGTGTCCGATCTCGTGCGCGGCAGATGGGATAAGGTCAGCCTTGAAATGTTCATCGCGCTTGAAGCCAGACTTCGGCGCAAGGTTCGTGTGGAGTTCGTCGCATAAAGTGCGTTCGTCAAGATGCGCACAGCATCACTCAATTCTAACTCGTTGATTGCGATGTGAAGGCTCCGCCTCATGCTGAACCGTGCCGCATTGATCCTCCGGCCGAAACAGCCCTACCTTGACTGGGCTGCGCGTCTTGATGACTCCGGTCTTGTGCCGGATGTCGCCGGCGAGAAAACTGTCTATCTGATTCCGGAGTTCGAGAGCGATGAGGAAGGACAGCAGATTCTGAAGCAGGTCTACAGCGAGATCTTCGAACGGGAGTTGTATGGGTGGCATACCGATGAATCAGCCTGGCCGGTACCACGTGATTTCCAGACTTTTCTGGAATGGTTCAGCGTCGAGATGCACTCGGTGATCGAAGATCTTGTCAGCGATGCGCTCATTGATGATGAGATCGACACCTGACGATTATCTCCAGCGGTCGCCTCTGCAGATACCGAATATTAATCGCGCTGAGGCCGTCGAGTGAGGCGCATCGTTGCTCCATCCAAGCTCGCTCGATCGTTTTCCGCAGCGGGGCGACCAGGCTGCCCTGAGCTGAGCGCATCCA